>LUJR01000049.1 GCA_001689515.1 Bacteroidales bacterium M7 | reverse complement strand
CTCTAACACAGCCTTTTTACCATGCGCCAGGGACATGCCGTGGCATGTCCGCTGTGCAGCAAAGATAAATGCAATGCGCGTGAGGCGGACATGCCGTGGCATGTCCCTACATTCAGCCATAAGCAACTGCAAGGGTGTATGCGCAATTGCGCATACACCCTTGCAGTTGCTTACATGATTACTACTGGCGGTAGAAACTGATCCAGGGATAGTTAGGGACGAGCTGGGCATTGAAATAATTGCCGTAGCCGAGCTCTATCTGTCCGGCATAGCTGTAGTCACGGTCGCCGTCCCACCAGATGTATAGGCTTCCGCCACGTATATAGTGATCACGGAATGTATTGCTGTAAGGGTTTGAAGGTACATTGACCCAGCGGTTGTAACCGCTGCCATCAGAGTAGAACATCCACGCAAGTACAGCTCCGTCACGATACTGCCCTTCGTAATAGCCTTCAAGATAATACGTGTCGTAATATCCGCCAGGGATAGGAGGTCCGTCCGGTTCATCGCCGCATGACACCATTGTCACGCCAAGGAAAGCAACGACAGCTACAAATAGAAACTTAAGACGCATGCCACGCTTTGTCACCAATGTCTGAATCTTTTTAAGCATATTGTCTATGATGGTTAACAGTTATTTAATTATAGGACAAATTTAAACCTTTTTGGTTTAAGCAGTCTAAGAAAATAACTTCGTTTTAGTAAATTTGTATAGCTCAATTCATCACATATCATGAACTCACGCGTATTCATTGACCGCCCTATATTCTCAGCCGTAATCTCCGTGGCGATTGTTATCCTCGGAGTCATATCGCTGTCACAACTCCCTATGGAACAGTTTCCAGAGATTGCCCCTCCCACGATAAGCGTCAGGGCAAGCTACACCGGAGCCAACGCTGAGACGGTGCAGAAGAGCGTGATAGTGCCACTCGAAGAAGCCATCAACGGCGTGGAGGACATGATGTATATGGTATCCACCGCCACCAACAGCGGCATGGCGAACATACAGATCTACTTCCGACAAGGCACCGACGGGGATATCGCCATGGTCAATGTGCAAAACCGCATAGCATCAGCCCAGGGACTCCTCCCCGCCGAGGTGACACGCAGCGGAGTCAACGTGGGCAAACGACAGACAAGCCGCATCAAGACAATCGCTCTATACAGTCCAGACGACAGCTACGACGAGAAGTTTATCAACAACTACATGAAGATAAACATCGAGCCACGCCTGTCACGCGTGTCGGGCGTGGGGGAAGTAGATGTTCGCGGAGCCGACTACTCGATGCGCATATGGCTTGACCCTGCAAAGATGGCATCTTACGGACTCGTTCCGGCAGACATACGCCAGGTTCTTGACGAGCAGAATCTCGAAAAAGCCACCGGCACGCTCGGAGCGGACTCTGACAACACCTTCCGCTACGTGCTCAAATACCGCGGACGTTACGAGGAAGTCAATGAGTTTGAGAACTTGGTGATACGCGCAGGTAAGGACGGCACGGTGCTTCGCCTCAAGGATGTAGCGAGAATCGAATTGGGACAGCGCGGCTATGACTTCGCCGGGCGTGTCAACGGACATCCCGGCACCACCGCATCCATATCACAGACAGCCGGATCCAACGCCAACGAAATCATCACCGAAGTCGACAAAGTAATGGAGGAGATTTCCACCACCCTCTCCTCCGGACTAGAACTGGTAAGCCTCATGAGTACCAAGGATTTCCTGGATGCCTCTATCAGCAAGGTCGTACAGACTCTGATTGAGGCAATAATACTGGTAATCTTGGTAGTGTATATATTCTTGCAGAGTTTCCGCTCCACATTTATTCCTCTGATAGGAATAATTGTGTCACTGATAGGCACGTTTGCATTTCTGCACATCGCTGGATTCTCCATCAACATGATCACCCTCTTTGCCCTCGTATTGGTCATCGGTACGGTGGTTGACGATGCTATAGTGGTGGTGGAGGCGGTGCAAGCAAGGTTTGACGCAGGCGAACGTTCACCCTACCGTGCCACCATCGGGGCGATGAAAGATATTGCCACTGCTCTTGTGACCACGACATTTGTGTTCATGGCGGTGTTCATCCCGGTAAGTTTTATGGGCGGCACTACCGGTGTGTTCTATCGCCAGTTCGGACTGACGATGGCAGTAGCCGTCGGCATATCGCTAATCAATGCCATGACCCTTTCACCTACACTATGCGCACTTATACTGACTCCACACGGCAAAAAGTCAGACAGCGGCAAGCGCAGCTTCTCCACGCGCTTCCATGACGGATTTGACCGCATATTCGCGCGCCTGAGCACCCGCTACGTCCGCGGAGTGGCATGGATGCTGCGCCACCGATGGCTGACAGGCGTACTTGTCATCATAGCATCATGCGGACTCGCTTGGCTGCTTACCAATACCAAGACCGGGCTTGTCCCCGGTGAGGATATGAGTTCGGTCAACATCGATGTGCAAATGCCTCCGGGCACCAACCTCTCCACCACCATGAAGATGATGGAGGAGATAGACCGGCGCGTGCGTGATATACCGCAGATTGAGATCTACTCACGCACAGCCGGATTCGGATCCATCACCGGGCAGAGCGTCACTGCCGGAACATTTGACATCCGACTGAAAAACTGGAAGTACCGCACTGGCAAGGACGATGACGTACAGGCAGTCATAGCGGAGATTTACCGTCGCACAGCTGACATAACTTCCGCCAAAATACAGGTGTTCACACGCGGAATGATACCGGGCTATGGAGCCACTAACGGCTTCGAGCTATATGTGCAGGATCATAACGGCGGCGCGACGGAAGATCTGAAAAACATCACATTCAATTTCCTCGAGCAGCTCAACAAGCGTCCTGAAATCTCCCGAGCCACCACATCATTTGACACCAAGTATCCGCAATACTTGGTAGAGGTGGATGCAGCGGCTTGTAAACGTAACGGCGTGTCTCCCTCCGACGTGCTTGATGCCCTGTCGGGCTACATCGGCGGCAGCTATGCCTCCAACCTCAACAAATTTTCCAAACTCTACCGTGTCATGGTGCAGGCTTCGCCTGAGTTCCGCCTCGACACCCACGCACTGGCAAGCATGTTTGTCCGCAATGCTGACGGCGAGATGTCTCCTATAAGCCAATATATCACTGTAGAACGTGTGTTCGGCACCGAGTCGCTTTCGCGATTCAATCTATTCCCTGCCATCCGCGTCAACGGCAACGCGGCACGCGGCTACAGCTCGGGGCAGGCTATCGCGGCGGTCAAGGAAGTCGCAGCTCAGACATTGCCCATGGGCTACGGTTTCGAGTTCAGCGGCATGGCCCGCGAGGAAGCCTCATCGGGGGCTGATACCATGACCATTTTTGTCATCTGTGTGGTGTTCATATACCTCATTCTCTGCTCCCTCTATGAAAGTCTTTTCATACCGATAGCAGTGATTGTATCAGTGCCGTTCGGTCTCGCCGGCAGTCTGCTTTTTGCCAATCTGTCAGGACTTGAAAACAACATCTACCTGCAGGTGGGACTTCTCATGCTCATCGGCATGCTTGCCAAGACCGCAATCCTGCTCACTGAATACGCCTCCGAGCGTCGTCGCGCGGGTATGAGCATAGTCGCCGCCGCTTTGTCAGCCGCCCGAGTGCGTCTGCGTCCTATTCTGATGACCTCATTGACGCTCATATTCGGCATGCTCCCGATGGCATTTGCCTCGGGTGTCGGAGCCAACGGTAACAAATCGATAGGCATAGGCACCTGCGGTGGTATGGCTGTAGGTGTGCTGGCTCTACTGTTTCTCGTGCCAGTGCTCTTCGTAGTGTTCCAGTGGCTTGAGGAAAAACTGATGCCACGGCGTAAGCGGCAGTGATTTTTTTGAATACGGGTGCAACCTGAGGAGACATACGTGCGTCTAACGTATGAAAACAACATACTTTAACCCCTAAACATCACACAACAAAAAATATGAAACGTACAGTATTCTCCTTCATTCTGGTGATACTCGCCTTCACCGCCTTACCTTCATATTCATTGGCAGCCAAAGCTCCAACGGACTCCACCGACCAGGCGTTAGAGAAAGCCCTGGCTGATCTCCGCAACGGCGACTCAAACGATGCACAAGACGAAACCACCGTTGAGGAAGTTACATTTTCCAATAATGATGGTGGTGTGGTTTCTGCTGAAGATATTAAAAACGACATACTTGACAATCTCAATGATATTGATACTGATGGCACCGAAGTAGTTGCCGTTCTTCTTCTATTAGGCATATTCTTCATGCCATTTATCGCGCTGATAGGAGTGGTATGGGTCATCTGCGCATACCGCGCCAACGAACGCCGTCAGCGTTATGCGCTTGTCTCCAAAGCCATAGACAGCAACTATCCTCTGCCTCCAACAGTGTTTGAGCGCAATATGAGATCACCTCTCCGCTCATCTACCTATCTTCTAGCTCTCGGACTCGGCGTAATAGTGTTCTTCATATGCGTAGGAGCATGGAAAGTAGGATTAGGCATCGGATGCGTACCCATACTAATCGGCGCAGCTAAAATGACCGCTTATAATCTCGAGAAGGCAGACCGTCGATGACACGTCTCGAGGAAATATCTCTCGTGGCGAGGTGCGTGGGTTTTGACGACCGACGCGCCTTCGCCCGACTGGTTGACGAATACCATCAGCCTCTGCTGAGGTTTCTGACAGGCATGTGCGGCGACGAGATTCTTGCCGCCGATCTGGCTCAGGAAACCTTCATCAAGGCTTGGCGAGGGCTGAAGTCATGGATGGGAAGCGGACGCTTCTCCACATGGCTCTTTGCCATCGGACTCAATGAGTTTCGCAGCCACACCCGTTCATCGCACACGGAAGTCTCCACTGACGAGATTCCCGAAGCCGGAGCTGAACCACTCCGGAGCATCGATGCGCGGATGGATCTGAACGCCGCCCTCCGCTATCTCAGCGAAACACAGCGGGCGGTAGTGTTGTTATTCTACTATCGTGACCTGCCTATCAAAAAGATAGCCTCAATAACCAATATGCCCGAAAACACCGTCAAGAGCCACCTTCAACGAGCCCGCACGGTGCTGAAACAAATCCTCCAACACCCATAGACACACTATGAAACACATCAATAATACAGACGCCAGACTGCGCGACCTCTTCAAGTCAGACCTTGCCGCAGGTCCCCGTGACCCAGACTTCACCCGCAAGGTGATGAACCGTCTGCCTGACCGCAAGCCCATAGGATGGATACGCAAACTGATGACTGTGGTCTACATCATCGCAGCCATCATAGCCACCACGCTGTTCATTCACATTACCAAAGGCATCAATGCCGAGACACTCCGCGACCCGATGATGCTGCTGACCTACTTCGGCATGCTCGCCACCTTCTTCACCACCATAGCCCTCTCACGCTCCCGCGCGTGAGAGGCAGCTTCTCAAGGCAGCGGATCCGCGGCTGCCCCGACCTCATGCCCCTTGTGCACACGCCCCTTGGCTCCCACCGCCCAAGGCAAGTACCGCCGCAGCAACACATCAGCCACCGGCAGTATCACCGCACAACTCAAAAGCATAACATATTGCGAAGGAAGACCAAAGAGTTGCAACCCAAGGACATTATACATGAACACTATTGTAATTGATACTCCAATGGATACCATAATAAGTCATAGAATTATTACCAATATGACACAATCCTGAAAGATTCAAGAACCGTGTAGGGATAAAACGTATCAGGTTATTCCAAGTGATAATTCCAGCGATACACACAGGCAACGAACATACCCAACTTAATTCCCCAGAAACAGTGCCGGCATAAGCAAAATTAATCACTGGACAGAATGAAACAACTGTTACAATATATACGGCAAGACTAACGCCAAACACACTTTTAAGATACTGTATATGACGCAATTCTACACCTATCGCATAATATGATATACCTATACAGCTCTGAGCAATTCCGAGCATGAGATACTTATGAGTTGCATACATGTATATCAGATGGTACACATATGCTGCCAAAAATGCCGAGAAGGCTACTACATAGTTATTCTTCAATAACTTTCTAAACCAAGGATATAATAAACGGCATCCGATTAAAGCTATCAAGAACCACAAAGGGTTATTTCCTGGTATGAGGTTCACAGCTACCCATCTTGAAAAAGTAATCCTAAATAATAATAGTATCGAATTTTGAGAATGAAAGAATTGCGGCAGCCATATCAGCCATGAAATAATAGAAAAGAACAGGTATGGGATAACAAGAGTGTGCCATACTTTCTTACATACAGTGGCATAATCCTGTTCTTTGTCAAACATCCCGGACTTGAAAAAGAACCAAGACATAAAGAAATAGAATACACGTTCACCCCATACATGCCAAAAATGCAACTGATAGTCTGTAAAAAGTTCAATATGCAACAGAATCACTACTACTATAAGCAATCCTGCAATCCAATCCAGATAGGCACAACGGCCAATATAATTAGTTTCTTTCATTACCATTAGAATTTATCATCTGCGCATTATATTCTTATGTCAACGGATCATATGATGTTTCAATATCCTTCTCCCTACGATTTTTTGCCTTTATACCCACCGCCCAGGGCAAGTACCGCCGCAGCAATACATCAGCCACCGGCAGTATCACCGCACATGACACGACCATCGCCCATACCAGAGGTAGTCCAAATAAACTAACTCCCTTGACCTCATATAAATACACCAATGTGGTTATAATTATAAAGTGTCCGCAATAGTACGTCATAGAGTTGCGCCCCAAATATCCTAAAGGAAATACCCTGAAAAACCACGAGGGCATCAATCTAACCACATAGTTCCAAGTCACTATACCAGCCAATGAAGATGGCAGAAAAAGAAGCCAAGATTCCATAGGTGCCGTCATACCGACCTGAGCGAACGGGATGGTCGGGACTTTTAACAACACTATTGCAAGATATATAATAATACCGGCTCCCGCGACCCACATATTGTATTGCAGTCTCTTGAACAGATATCCAGCGGCATAGCACGATAGAGCCAGGAAACCTTGAGGTATAGCCATCATAAGATAGTTGCCGTCGTTATATGTTCTTAGCAAGAATACATATATAAAAGCGATACCAAATGCAAACATCATAATCCACCAATTATTGAAATGCATCCTCACAAACAGAGGGAAAAGCATACGTGCGATTATCAGCGCTTCTAAAAACCACAAAGGTCCATTTCCAGGAAACGACCCAGCAGCATACAGATACATCAATGTTGCTCCTGCTATCCATCTAAAAGACCATTCGTGCTCTGCCAGATACTACAATGACCATATAAAATAGCCTGCCAATGTGAAAAATATGAAAGGTATAATCAAACCTTTCAATATCTTAGACATATGGATTGTACCTCCTCGCTCAAACATGCCACTCTTAAAAAAGAACCAAGGCATGAAAAAATAAAACCAACTGTAGCCGCCTAACGCATACCATCGTAGACTATGTCCTGATTCTTGTGAAATATGCCCCGTAATCATCACTAGAATCAACAGACCAGCAATCCAGTCCATGGACTGGTCACGTATGGTCTTAGAGGCTGATGCTTCAATAACATCACCATCATTGCTATTTACTAAATGGGGAGGGGTAACCAACTGACATCTAATGATTTAACAATTCACTTCTGGAGGAATCGCAGCTGAGCCTCAAGCATTTCAAGAGAAAGCATAGGACTGCGGGCATCACGTGCCATGGCGAGGGGACGTGTGTAGAGATAGTCAATCTCCATGGGACGGTGGAAATCGTAGTCGAGCTTCATGGATGGCGAATACGGGGTCATCTCGTCGGTGCTGCGTATCATGTCGTCGGCAAACGATTCGGGGATAGATGTCACACCGCATGCGTGAGCTGCATGGATGACCTCGAGCATCTGGCGGTGGATGAGTGCACGAGTTGACGGATGACGCAGCAGTTCGTCAGTCTGTGCCCCGAGAGCTACAGTCATGCCGTTGAAGGGCATGTTCCACACAGCCTTGCGCCAACGCGCCTCGGCATAGTCAACCATGCGCGCCTTTATACCTGCATCCCGCAAATCTCCTACCAGCTCTTCACAATCAACATCGGACTTGACTGAATAGTCGCCGAGATTGATGTGACCGTAGCATTGATGGTCTATATGACCCGGACCGCGCTTGGCTGAGCAGATGAATGCCAACCCTGCCATGAGCCGTGCGTCAGGAAGCATCTTCTGCACATCTTCCTCCACGCCGAGTCCATTTTGTATCAGCAGCACTATCGGCTTCTTGCCGTCAGCGCACTTATCAAGTAGAGGACGGAGCAATGACGGCAACAGATGATTGTTGGTGGTCTTAAGTCCTACAATGATAACGTCGACCGCAGGCATCTCCGCAGTCGACGTATAAGCATTGACATTATCTATGTGGAAAGAACCGTCACACGAGTCGACCTGCAACCCGTTACACTTCACGAAATCATAGTCACTGTGCAACAAAAAATGCACATCGCGTCCGCTATGGGCAAGTTTGCCACCATAATAGCCTCCTATGCCGCCGGTGCCTATGATTGCATACTTCATATCACTTATTGGCGCGCTTGCGCTCTATCTCGTCAAGTATGATTTTGCGGATACGCAGATGGTTAGGTGTCACCTCCACATACTCATCCTCCTTGATGTATTCCAGAGCTTCCTCGAGACTGAACACAACAGGAGGGATGATACGTGCCTTGTCGTCAGCACCCGAAGCTCGCATGTTGGTGAGTTTCTTGCTCTTGGTGACATTGACCACGATGTCATTGTCCTTGGCGTTCTCACCCACTACCTGTCCGGCATACACTTCCTCCTGAGGGAAGATGAAGAAACGTCCGCGATCCTGAAGCTTGTCGATGGCATAGGCGTATGCCGTGCCGCCCTCCATGGCTATGAGAGAGCCGTTGGTGCGTCGTTCAATATCTCCTTTCCACGGCTGATATTCGTGGAAGCGGTGAGCCATAATGGCCTCACCAGCCGAAGCAGTCAGCACATTGTTGCGCAAACCGATGATGCCGCGTGAGGGTATGGTGAACTCCATGTGTATGCGATCGTTCTGAGCATTCATCGTGAGCATCTCGCCCTTGCGACGCGTTACCATATCGATGATTTTGCTGGAGTATTCTTCGGGGACGTTGATGGTCAGCAGTTCGACAGGCTCACATTTCTGTCCGTCAATCTCCTTGATGATAACCTGAGGCTGACCCACCTGCAGCTCGTAGCCCTCACGACGCATGGTCTCTATGAGTACCGAGAGATGGAGCACACCGCGGCCAAACACTGTCCAGACATCCTCATGAGGATCTTTCTGTACCCTGAGTGCCAGATTGCGGTCAAGTTCCTTGGTGAGTCGGTCCGATATATGACGTGATGTGACGTATTTGCCGTCACGACCGAAGAAGGGACTATCGTTGATGGTAAATGTCATCGACATGGTAGGCTCGTCAATGGCTATGCGTGGCAGAGCTTCGGGTGTGGAAGCATCAGCCACAGTGTCACCGATTTCAAAGCCCTCAATGCCCACGAGAGCGCATATGTCACCACTCTGCACACTCTGCACTTTCTTGCGACCCATACCCTCAAATACATGCAACTCTTTAATGCGCTGCTTGACAGTAGAGCCGTCCTTCTTCATCAGCACGATGTCCTGACCCTCACGGAACTCGCCACGGTGCACACGTCCGATGGCAATACGACCCACGTAACTTGAAAAATCAAGCGATGTGATAAGCATCTGCGAAGCACCCTCGATAGTCTTGGGTGCAGGTATGTATTTGATGATGGCATCCAGCGCCGCGCAGATATTGTCGGTAGGCTTACGCCAGTCGTCACTCATCCAGCCCTGCTTAGCAGATCCGTATACGGTGGGGAAATCAAGCTGATCCTCGGTGGCATCAAGATTAAACATCAGGTCAAACACCATTTCCTGCACCTCATCAGGGCGACAGTTGGGTTTGTCGACCTTATTGATGACGACCACAGGTTTCAGTCCCATCTGGATTGCTTTTTGCAGCACGAAACGCGTCTGAGGCATCGGACCTTCGAACGCATCCACAAGCAGCAGACATCCGTCAGCCATATTGAGCACACGTTCCACTTCGCCGCCGAAATCAGCGTGTCCCGGAGTATCTATGATGTTGATCTTGCAATCTTTATAGTTGATTGACACGTTCTTGGAGAGAATGGTTATGCCACGCTCTCGTTCGAGGTCATTGTTGTCAAGGATCAGTTCACCGGCATTTTGGTTCTCACGAAACAGATGCCCGGCAAGGAGCATTTTGTCCACGAGGGTGGTCTTACCGTGGTCCACGTGGGCAATGATGGCAATATTGCGAATGTTTTGCATACCTTAATGGAAACTTGTATGTATACTTGAAAACCGGACACCACGCCCGGTCCCCTATTATAAATTCAGTCTGCAAAGTTACGCATTTTTCTCAAATCTCAGCCCATTCCACCCCCATTAGTGCGCATTTTCAGCCACAAAAACCACAGAAAGAATACATTTGTAGGGACATGCCGTGGCATGTCCGCTAACAGGCAAATATCATCAAGCATATATGATATTGAAGTATCGACTCAAAAACGGACATGCCGTGGCATGTCCCTACAGACGCAATAAACTATTCCAATTTGGTCACTCGATCAATATGAAGAACCACTTGTAAGACGTTCGACAGCGAAGTCGAGCATGGTGTCGTGACCGGCGAGGGCTTGGATGGGGTCGAGGTCGATGGCGCAACCTTCGGTGGGAGTTACGCCCTGCTCGGTGCATACTCCGCGGGCATCATACATGGGGCAGGCGGAGAATCTGACACCCCAGCCATTGGGTATCTCGCTTGAAAACGGCATGCCGCTTCCTCCGCCGGTGGTGGCTCCTACAACGGTAACCCCAGGGAGATATTTCATAACGGAGACGAAATTATTGGCAGCCGAGAAGGTGGAACGGTTACAGAGCACTACCACTGGTTTACCCCACAGCACATGGCTTCCGCCAGCAGGTCGGTAGTGAATCGGATAAGGTTCTGAAAAGTCACCATGTCCCGGTCCTGTCTTATGCTGGATGGAACCGACAACGGTCTCTTGGGTAATGAAGCGGCTGACGAGGGTCTCTACGTTAGTCAGGTCACCGCCGCCATTGTCGCGCACATCGATGATAAGTCCTTGCGTAGAAGCCAGGTAGTTAAGCACATAATCAAGGTTACCCTCGCCGAGAGTCACGCCGAATGAACCGTAATATATGTAACCCACATTCTGGGGCAATATGCCGTAGGTCATCCCATTGACCTGACGATAGTTGAAGTTGAAATAATACTGTTCAACGAGCCGTGCGTCATAGTTCTGAGGATAGTCGCTCCACCACTTGCGGTAATATGACACCTCAAACGGCGACGACAGGTTGGTATGACCGTCACGCAACTCTGCAAGCATGGCAGCGCAGACATCAAACAGCTCGCTCCGTGTCATCTCATCACTTATCTTGGCGGCATATCGGTCATGCACCTCGTCCCAGTCCACACCCTTGTCGGCAAAGAAACAGTAATGCTCATCAACCACCGTCCACAGTGCCTCGAAATTGCCACGGGGATCATCCTCCCACTGCTCTATCTCGTGACATGACGAGAATCCGAAAGCAGTCAGCAGGGAGAGAATATACAGTATGATTATGCGTACTATAGCTGGCATAGGATATTTATTACAAAGCACTGATTATGCGGGCATTATCTACCGACAGCTTCTTTCGCGGATTTATGCTCATCCACTCGCCGGAGATGCCTATGATGAATGTGTTGGAGGTGATGCGCGAGGTGATGCCGTTGACCTTCGTGGAATACACATAGCCTCTGTAGCCCACTCGGAGTGATGTAGAACCAAAATGCAGGTCAGCGGTCAGCTGGTTATCCATGGCAAAATAGTTGCCCCAGTGTCCCCAGTGGATAGTGTTTTTACGGTTGCCAAGCCAATATTCATAATATAGCTGCCCGTATTCCACACCATAGAACACTCCGGTCAATGGCATTATGGGGCGATAAGTCAGCGTTACAGGCAGACGACCTATGCGGGTCTTCCACGAAGCATAGGCAGCGGCATCAATAGTCCATGACACCTTGGCTGATGCAGGATTGTTACTGTTGCGTCCGTTGTACATGCACCCTGCTATGATACCGGTTGCACCACCTGCACCTACTGTGATGCCCCATGGAAGTTTCCATCTATGCATCATAGCCCAACGGGCATCCAGCCCTGCATACCACATCGAATTATTGCGTGCCGGGCTGTCGGCATAATCCCATGTGCCTCTCACAGCCAGACTCATCACCCATCGCTCAGGCGAGAACTTCATAGCTTGCCACCGCTCATACTGGAGGGCAAGAGAATATCCGCCATATATAAGAGGTGTCAGATACGTGTCGGCAAGATGCGAGCTGCCAGCCTCAAACGTGTATGCCGACATGACCGGACGTATAACCTCCATCCGTGACGAATCTGTCTCGGCTGCGCGTGACAGCAGGACAGCCAGCAGCATCAGAGCAACAAGCAGACTAATCCGACGCATTGTCATCAAACTCAATTACAGACTGGCTCTGGGAATCAGACTCAGCAGTCTCCGAGTCTGAACGTTCAGTTTCCGCAACCTCCTCTATTTCATCAGGCTCGTCGGTGAAAATCGGCTCCAGCTCGGTAATCTTGTCAAGTTGCCATGTGGTCAGTCGTTTTCCTTTGGCTCTGAACGACTTTACGCCGACAAATTCGTCAACATCCACTATCATTGGCTCTCGCTGTGCATCATCTCCTCCGAATGTAACCTCAAGACGGGCATGAGGCGTGTCGGTGATGAACAGCAGCCGTGACTTCTCATTTTCACCAATGAAACGCTGACGCTTGGCTGACGGCTCAAACGTAAATCGCTTGAGATAGGGATACTTCTGGTCGGCATCATACAACACAGCCGTCCACTCAACGCCCTCGCGATACTTCTCTATGCGCAGGATTCCCTCGCTGTAGTGGTTGGTAGCCTCAAACGAACTCATGTAATACTCGCCCGTATTGAGCACCACAAGTATCTGGTCCTCTCCGAGGAACTCGCCCAAGTAGCATCCCTGTGCATTGTAGTTGAGACGCAACACATCGTGGTCAAACCATACCTGTCTGCCTCCGAGAGTCGACACACCCTTGTCTTTGAGCGTGAAACTCTTGACCTCGTTTTTGGTCACGAGATTGCCCATCGCACCCTTGCCCTTGATGGCAAGTTTGCTGAAATCGACATCAAACGACAGGGCTTTGAGCCTCGGTTTCTCCTTGAGATTGACGCTGACCACCTCTGCCTCTCCGTTGTGGTTGACAGTGAAGTAACGCACACGTGTGCCAGGCTTACCCGGGGTCATGTCATAGTCCTTGTCGCGTGTCAGTCCGGTAACGGCAAAACGTTTCATGTAATATGGTCCGTTTTTGCCGTTCTGGTAGATGGCATTATATATGGTGCGCTCGTCACCTTTCTTGAACACGCCAAGCCACAACACATTCTTGCCTATAAACAGTTTGTCCTGCACCTTGACTACCTTATAATGACCGTCACGGTAGAACACGATTATGTCATCAATCGACGAGCAGTTGCACACAAACTCTTCCTTCTTCAATGATGTGCCTATGAAACCCTCCTCTCGGTTGATATACAACTTCTCATTTGCCTCGGCAACCACTGCAGCCTCGATGTTGTCAAAACTGCGTATCTGAGTGTGACGCGGATACGCCTCGCCGTATTTCTCTTTTAGTTGCTCGAACCATCCGATGGTGTATAAGGTCATGTCGCTTAGCTTCTCCAACAGATCGGCTATGCGGGCATCGTACTGCGCCATCAGTTCCTCATTCTGCTTGGCGTTGAAGCGGATTATGCGCCCCATCTTGATTTCAAACAGCCGCTCGATATCCTCTGTGGTGACCTCGCGCCACAGCTTAGGCTTCCACGGCTCAAGACGCTTGTCGATATGCAGGATGGCAGCCTCTTTTGACGGAGCCTGCTCATACTCCTTATCTTTATATATACGTTCTTCAATGAATATCCGCTCCAGAGAGGCGAAAAACAGCAGTTCGCGCACCTCTCCGAGCTGTATTTCCAGCTCGCGACGCAATATGTCACGCGTCGTGTCGACATTGTAACGGAGAACATCGCTCACTCCCACGAAGTGAGGCTTCTTGTCACGGATTATGCAACAGTTGGGCGATATGGACACTTCACAGTCGGTAAACGCATAGAGGGCATCGATGGTCTTGTCGCTTGAAGTGCCTGGCAGCAGATGCACGATGATACGCGCTGTCTCCGCCGTATTATCATCGACCTTGCGTATCTTGATTTTTCCACCCTCGAATGCCTTGATTATCGAATCAATTACCGTACCTGTGGTCTTGCCGTAAGGTATCTCGGTAATGGCGAGAGTCTTGTTGTCAATCTTCTCAATCTTGGATCTGACTTTGACAGCTCCTCCTCGCTCTCCGTCATTATAGCGGCTGATATCTATCATGCCGCCGGTAACGAAGTCGGGGTAAAGCGCAAAATCCTCCCCTCGGAGATATGACACTGCCGCGTCAATAATCTCATTAAAATTGTGGGGCAGAATTTTGCTGCTGAGACCAACCGCGATACCCTCCACTCCCTGGGCAAGAAGCAGCGGGAACTTGGCAGGCAGAGTCACAGGCTCCTTCTTGCGTCCGTCATAGCTGAGGGTCCAGTCGGTCACCTTGGGATTAAAAAGCACGTCGAGCGCAAACTGGCTTAGACGCGCTTCAATATATCGCCCGGCGGCAGCCGACGACCCGGTGAGTATGTTGCCCCAGTTACCCTGGGTCTCAACGAGCAGGTCCTTCTGCCCAAGTTGCACGAGGGCTTCATATATCGAGGCATCACCATGAGGATGATACTGCATGGTGTTGCCGACGATATTTGCCACCTTGTTGAAGCGTCCGTCATCGAGAGTGCGCATGGAGTGGAGTATGCGCCTCTGCACCGGCTTCAGACCATCATCAATCGCCGGGACGGCACGCTCAAGAATCACATATGAGGCATAGTCCAAAAACCAGCTGCGATACATGCCCCTGAGATGATGCTTCGCCAGATCCTCTGCCAATGAGTGATGATGGGCTGGAAGCTGTGAGTCCACAGCCTCTTCTGCCTCGACTTCGCTTACATCTTCGGCTGCCGGTTCTATGTCATCGTCTGACATGCGGTCAATGGGGTCGTCTGTATAGTTCGGTGTGTTTTTAGACATGGACTGATGTGATAGTGTCGTAGGGGGATTCTATACTGTGAGGATTTCCTTTTCTTTGGCTGCGAAGAGGTCGTCAATCTGCTTGAGATATTTGTCATGAAGCTTCTGGGCTGTGCCTTCGGCATCTTTCTCCACATCCTCAGGCATACCTTGCTTGACAGCCTTCTTCAGACCCTCGATAGCGTCACGGCGAGCATTGCGCACCGATACCTTTGCCTGCTCAGCTTCTGCTTTTGACTGCTTTACAAGCTGCTTACGGCGGTCCTCGGTCAATGGCGGGATGGATATACGTATCACTTCGCCATTGTTTTCAGGTGTGATGCCGAGTTCGCTGTTGATGATGGCTTTCTCGATTTCGCGGAACATCGATTTTTCCCACGGGGTGATTACGATGGTACGCGCATCAGGCACGGAGATATTGGCGACATTGCTGATGGGAGCTGCGCTTCCGTAGTAGTCTACACGGATACCGTCAAGGATTTTGGGGTTGGCTTTGCCAGCTCGGATGTGGGCGAGTGATTCGTCAAGATATTCTACAGCCATCTGCATCTTCTCTTCAGCAGGGCCGAGGTAAGTTTTGGGGTCGGTCATGGTTTACAGGGAGTTATTGAGTAAATGATTATGATTATTTTGCGTTAGTCACAAGCGTACCGATATTCTCGCCCTTGAGCACCTTTATAAGATTGCCGGGGGTGTCCATATCAAAGACATATATAGGCAGATCGTTTTCACGGCACATAGTGATGGCAGTGAGATCCATCACTTTCAGTCCGCGTGACAGCACTTCGTCATAGGTGATGGTGCTGAATTTCTTCGCCTCAGGATCTTTCTCGGGATCGGCAGTGTACACACCATCGACACGAGTGCCTTTGAGCATGATTTCAGCATCGACCTCCACACCACGAAGTGCGCTGGCGGTGTCAGTGGTGAAGAACGGATTACCAGTACCTCCAGCAATGATGGCGACTTCGCCCTTAGCCATAGCCTCAAGAGCCTTGCGGCTGCTGTAGTGTTCGCCCACCGGATGCATGGCTATAGAAGTCATCACGCGTGCACGCTGCCCCACGGCTTCCAGAGCCGAACGCAGAGCAAGCGAATTAATCACTGTGGCAAGCATACCCATCTGGTCTCCCGTGACACGGTCAAAACCTTTGGCAGCCCCCGAAAGTCCGCGGAATATATTGCCTCCGCCTATGACTATTGCCACTTCAACACCCATAGAGCCTACGAGCTCGGCTATCTGGGTGGCATATGAATTAAGTCGCTCGGTGTCTATACCGTAGCCCTGGGCACCCATGAGGCTTTCGCCGCTGAGTTTGAGTAAGATTCTGGAATATCGTGGTGTACTCATGATTTATGATTAAGTGTAATTAGTCGGATTTATGTTAAAAAGTTCCTGTTTCCACAAAGTTAGGAAAAAATTCAGCCATTGCTGAAACTTTTCCGACAGTTTTAGCGTCTAAACAATATAATAAACACTGAAAACATCACCAGATACTTAAAAACAACACTGCTATGAAAATCAAAGCCCTGCTATCAATCGCCCTGCTGACCATGGCGGCAACCAGCCTTAATGCAGCAAACGTCACCCGCGATGTGCCCGTCACCAGCGACATCAACGCACTTGTGACATCATCCAGCGTCGATGTAGTCTACACAGTAGCTCCCGGCGCAGTCAAAGTCTCCGTTACAGGACCCGACAATCTTGTGCCTATGGTGCAGGTAGTCAAGAAAGGCCAGACACTCAACATCGGTGTCCAGAAGCCTAAGGATGTCAAACACTTAAATCTTAAAGGTTTGAAAGTCATAGTGCACGGGCCAGTGGTTTATGCTATCAAAGCATACACATCATCCGACATCGAATTCACCAATCAGCTCAATGTGGGCAATAAGACGCTTAAATTGCATGCTGACACTTCTGCCGACATCGAGATACCCGAAGTCTCCTCGACAGGCACAGTAAACATCAACGCAGATACTTCGGCTGACATCAAGATAAAGACACTACGAGCTGACCAGCTGACCGTCGATGCCAACACCTCGGCAGATGTGGAGATGTCTACGGTCAATGTAACCACGATGGATCTAAAAGCAAACACTTCGGCTGACATCAAGATAGGCTCAGCTGCCGTAAGCATCATAGGCACACGCGCCGACACTGCAGCCGACATCAAGATAGGCAATCTCACCGCCCGCATACTTGACGCATCAGCCGACACAGGTGCCGACATCAAGATCGGCAGCGGACGTGCCGACAAAGTGAAAGCAAAAGCTGACACAGGTGCCGATATAGACCTCAAAGGTCTCACAATAGGCGAACTCACCTCAAAAAGCACCGGCACAGGGGGCTCTGTAAAGACCCGTTAACCGCACGTCACTCCAAACCTTTCCTGTGGGCATCAGATCATATGGTCTGATGCCCACTTTTATTTCGCGAACATTACGAAAGGCGACCGCGTTAATTGAGAAATCCATCATACATCATATGAAACGCGGAGCTTCACGGTTAAACCTTACAAAACTTTTGATGTTCGGTTACACTTCCGACGTGCCCGAACGCAATATACTCATAGGATACCTCGTCTACTCCACCGTAGGATTCCTGTTGCTGATGCTTCCATGGGCATGCAAATCCGATGTCAGCTGGATTGACAATCTTTTCACTGCCGTATCGGCTCTTTCCACCACAGGGCTCGCTACGGTAGACATACCCGGGGTCTATACCATATTCGGGCAATGCGTCATCCTCGCTTTGATACAGATGGGAGCCTTAGGCTACATGACCCTCAGCACATACATAATCTATCGTCTGACCCATCATATCAACAATACAACCGGCAACATCGTGAGTGCTTCTGTCTCAATCCCATACGGGATGAAGCTCCATGATCTGGTCAACAGCATCATACATTTCACTGTATTGTTTGAACTACTCGGTTTCATATCATTCTATGTGGCTCTTCTCCTCGCAGGCACGCCATCGGCTGGATGGAACGCCCTGTTCCTGTCCATATCATCATTCTGCACAGCCGGATTCAGCCCTTTCAGCGATTCGCTATGCCAGTTCAGCGACAATCTCCTTGTCAACATCACCGTCGCAGTCCTAAGCTATGCCGGAGCCATGGGATTCATAGTGATGACCGACATCACTTATCGCATAAGGAAACGCCATCACTCCCTGACATTCACCACTAAAGTCATCTTGCTTATCACTTGCATAATGACCGTAGGCGGTACTATCATCCTCGCTTTCAGCCATACCGCTGCGGCATCTCAGGACTGGGGACACCGCTTGCTACTTTCGTTTTTCCAGACGATGTCAGCCATGACCACTGTGGGATACAACACTATTGATCTGTCAACGCTTGCCGTGGGACCCATCCTTGTATTTTCTCTGATAATGTTCATCGGTGCATCGCCGTCAGGCACAGGGGGCGGCGTGAAATGCACATCCGTATCTGCCGTCTGGGGCTTTGTCATGTCAAAACTCGGCTTACGACACAACGTGACATTCCTGCGACGTACCATACCGCCATACAGAATCGACACCGCATTGTCAAGCATAATAGTCTACGGACTGATGATATTCATAGGATGCATCATATTGGCTTACTGCGAACCCTTTGCTCTATCTCAAATTCTTTTCGAAGCCACATCAGCCATCGGCACAGTCGGACTCAGCACGGGCATAACACCCGATCTGTCAGCCACAGGCAAAGCCACTATCATCGCATTGATGTACATAGGCCGCGTAGGAGTAATCACATTCGGCTCCGCAATCCTTGCCCGCAACAACGCCGCAAGCCATATTTTCAAGAAAAGCGATCTCGCTGTCTGACCGTTCCGGTATTTTCTCTGCCTCTGCCTCTGCCTCAACATTTGATGTTGGAGGATACGTGGATTTTTTGTTAACTTTGTGGGAATCATCAAGCTCAACAAAAACATCACGATATAATGGCAGAACTTAAAGACCTCACCAAGCGCAGCGAAGACTACTCGCGCTGGTACAACGAACTCGTAGTGAAAGCAGACCTCGCAGAGCAGTCGGCTGTGCGCGGATGTATGGTAATAAAGCCCTATGGCTATGCCATCTGGGAGAAGATGCAGCACACGCTTGACAAGATGTTCAAGGCTACAGGTGTGCAAAACGCCTACTTCCCCCTGCTCATCCCAAAATCATTCCTGTGCCGCGAAGCCGAGCACGTAGAGGGTTTTGCCAAAGAGTGCGCCGTGGTGACCCACTACCGCCTCAAAAACGACCCCAACGGCAACGGTGTCATCGTCGATCCCGATGCGCGCCTCGAGGAGGAGCTGATAGTGCGCCCCACTTCCGAGACCATCATCTGGGGTACATATAAGAATTGGATACAGAGCTACCGCGACCTCCCCATCCTGTGCAACCAGTGGGCTAACGTGATGCGCTGGGAGATGCGCACCCGCATGTTCCTCCGCACCGCCGAATTCCTCTGGCAGGAAGGACATACCGCCCACGCTACAGCCGAAGAGGCGGAAGCCCGCACAGTGCAGATGCTCAATGTCTATGCAGATTTCGCCGAAAACTTCATGGCAGTCCCCGTGATCAAGGGTGTCAAGAGCGCTAACGAACGTTTTGCCGGCGCACTCAACACATACACCATCGAAGCTATGATGCAAGACGGCAAAGCCCTCCAGAGCGGCACAAGCCACTTCCTCGGGCAGAACTTCGCCAAGGCTTTCGATGTAACATTTGTCAACAAAGACAATAAGCCCGAATATGTGTGGGCAAGCTCATGGGGAGTGTCAACCCGCCTGATGGGTGCGCTTATCATGACCCACAGCGATGACAACGGTCTCGTGCTCCCTCCGCATCTTGCTCCCATACAGGTGGTAATCATCCCTGTGTCTAAAAACGCAGAACAACTCGCCGAAGTCGACAAGGTGGTAGACCCCATCGTCAACAATCTTCGTGCACGCGAGATTTCGGTCAAGTATGACAACGCCGACAACAAGCGTCCAGGCTTCAAATTTGCCGACTACGAGCTTAAGGGTGTGCCTGTGCGTCTCGTGCTTGGTGCCCGCGACATCGCCAACGGCACAATCGAAGTCATGCGCCGCGACACCCTCGAAAAGACTGTTGTGCCCCTTGACGGCATCGAGGATTACGTGCAGAATCTCCTTGAGGACATCCAGAAGAACATATTCCAGAAAGCGCTCAAGCTCCGCGAATCCAAGACCCGCACCGTGGAAACCTATGACGAGTTCAAGGAAGAAATCGAAAAGGGCGGTTTCATACTCGCACACTGGGACGGCACACCCGAAACCGAAGACCTCATCAAGGAGGAGACCAAAGCCACTATCCGCTGCATCCCCTTGGATGGCGACACTACTCCCGGCAAGTGCATGGTCACAGGAAAGCCGTCAAAACAGCGTGTAATCTTCGCAAGAGCATACTAATCTAACAGCCATCACTCTTTCCACAATGAAAGCTCCCGTAATCGCTATAGTCATCCCCTGTTACAATGAAGAGGAGGCTCTCCCCATCACCGCCGCCAAGCTGCTCTCTCTGCTTGACAGCATGCATGCAGACGGTTTGATAGACCCTGCCAGCTATGTCATGTGCAGTAACGATGGCAGCCGTGACGACACATGGCGCATTATCACGGAGCTGCATGCTGCCGATACGCGCATCAAAGGCATATCGCTCGCCCATAACCGTGGACATCAATATGCCCTGCTGGCGGGGCTGATGGAGGTAAAGGATCATTGCGACGCCGCTGTCTCCATTGATGCGGATCTTCAGGATGACCCTGAAGCCATCAGGGAGATGGTCAAGAAATATCTTGACGGCAAAGAAATAGTCTACGGTGTACGCAGCAGCCGTCAGACGGACACCTGGTTCAAACGCAATACAGCCCATGCCTTCTACTCTTTCCAGAAATCTATGGGGCTGGAGACAGTCTATGACCATGCCGACTACCGCTTGATGTCAAACCGCGCACTCAATCTGCTCAGTTCCTACGGTGAGAGTAACCTTTTTCTGCGCGGCATCATCCCGCAGATAGGGCTTGACACTGCCATAGTCACCTACAGCCGAGCCTCGCGTGTGGCTGGAGAGTCGAAATATCCACTGAAGAAGATGCTCAGCTTCTCTATCGACGGCATCACGAGTTTCTCTGCCCGTCCGATGCGGTGGATATTCTTTGTCGGACTGCTGCTGCTTGCGATTGACCTTGTGGTGGGTGCTTACGTGCTCTACTCACACTTCTTCCGAGAGACGATTTCGGGCTGGGCATCCATTATGTTGTCCGTATGGTTCCTTGGCAGCCTCATACTCATAGCCATAGGCATAGTCGGGGAGTATATAGGCAAGATATTTACGGAGGTCAAAGGACGTCCGCGGTATGCCCTACGCGATAAACTGATCGATTAGACTATCACAACATGGACAAGCTGTTTCTTGACAAGACCGGAATGACACGTGAGCAGGCATCCAAGATGCTTGACACCATCCGCGACTGCCTCGTGAAATGCGCCTTGCAAGGTGACTCTGTCGCACTGCCGGGATTCGGCACATTCGTGACAGTCAAAGATGACGAGCGTGTGGACCGCGACCTCTCCACGGGTCGCAAGGTGCTGCTGCCTCCGCATCTTTCCATGGACTTCACAAGCAGCTCCGCCCTGCTCAAAAGCCTTCACAAAAGCATATAACCCACACACTGACAGGCTATGAACAACACACTGACATTGCAGCAATTCGCGCAGATGGTAGCCACTTCAGCTGACATCTCTATGGATGAATCTCAGTCGTTCATAGCCTCTCTTACTGACCATATCAGGAGTCTGCTTGCCGCTGGCGAAAAAGCGCATCTGCCAGGCATAGGCACCTTTGCGGTAATAGAAACCGACGGCAAACCATCGGTCATGTTCGCTCCCGATGACAGTTTTGCCGATGCCGTCAACGAGCCGTTTGCCATGTTTGAGCCGATGGAACTTGATGACGAGGCAGCAATCGATATCGCCCAATCGGAAATGGAAGTGACGAAATCACAGGCATCACACGATGATGAGACTGAGACTACGCAAGATGCTGCATTTGCACTTCAAGAACCATCCCATCCAGCCGTAGCCGATGATAACGCAGATGAGGTTGAAGATGAGGATACAAATAGACATAATGAAACTGACCCTGTTTCACCCCAGCATACTGATGCACAGACTCTAAGCCCACCAATACAATCTGTCATCACACCGATTGCCACTCCTCAGGTCGCGCCCTCACCCACGCGCCAGTACCGCATCGGATGGCTCAGCATGGGCATAGCCATAGGAGCTGTGATAGGCTATCTCGTAGCCGCTCTCATATACACATCCAAGGACATCTCTGACAGCGACGACTACGACACGACGTACCAAGAGGCAATCGAATATACCGACACAATCCCCTCTGTAACCGATGAGGCAGATGCCAACGTAGACATATACCCTACTGCCACCGCCTCCTCGATACTTTGCACCGACACCGTGACAGCCAAGCGGTATATCACCCACATGGCAAAGGACTACTACGGCGACCGCAACTTCTGGGTATATATCTACGAAGCCAATCGAGAAGCATTGGGACATCCCGAGCGCACACTCCCCGGCACAGTCGTAGAAATCCCCGTCCCGTCATCCATCCCTGCCAACCCCTCCAACCCCGACGACATCAAGAAAGCAAAACTCCTCGCCGCCGAAATCTACGCCCGCTTCCAGTAAACCTTACTTCACCCGATTCGCTTATCATACCCGTTATGTGATTCGGACATGCCACGGCATGTCCCTACTTCTTGTCAATCTTTGGCTGGTTATGATGAATTGTAAAAGTGTAGGGACATGCCGTGGCATGTCCGCCTATCTGGCGTTGCATTTGCTGGTGCGTCTGGAAACAGACGATCCTCTGTTTTCTCCATCGCAGCTCTTGCCTCCGTGGGAGGCAGACATATTAGGCAGTGGTCATGCTGGCTATAGGTCTGCCTGACCACTGTACAGGCGATGACACAAACCCTCACGCCGCTGTAGGCGGCGAACTTTGACTGATAGGGTGCGCCTCCGACGGAGACGATAATAATGGGGGATGGATGCGCCACAGGGGTCATGCAAGCATAAACAGCTTGCATGACCCCTGCCTAATATGTATGTTTCCTACGGAGACATCGCCCATACATCTACATCCCATAGCACAACAAAATCGGGGACGCGCCCCTATGGCGCATCCCCGATGTATTTACCTCCTGCCTAACGGTTTACAGCATCACCTTAACCGAGCTACCGCCGACACGCACGATGTGCATGCCCGGAGTCAGCTCGACCGCTGCCCCATCGTAGCTGCAGTGCGCCACTCGCAGCGACCATCCACGCCGTAGACCTCCACGCCGCGTCCCTCGGCACCACCGATGCGCAGGGCATTTCCGCCAATTGTCTCTATCAGGGGATTGTCCGACAGTTCGCCCTTGATGTCTCCGATGGCGAGCGGAGTATCACCTTTGATTACAAAGAACTCTTTCCATTGTGGAGCAGCCTTGTATGCCTCAATACTTGCTTCTGGCACAAAAAGAGTACACTTATGTTTATCAACATCAACAAAAACATTATTTCCACATACTGGTGGTATAAGGTTGCGACTCGTCAACGTTTTCATAGCCGAACAACTCCCAAAAGCGTTATTATCTATTGTGGTCACCCCCTCCCCTATAACTACATCTTGTAGATTAGCACAATGCGAGAACTCAACATAATTTATGCTGGTTGCCAAATCAGAAATTACAACCGAGCGCAAACTCTTATTATTATAAAAAGGTGAATAACAAGTATTGCTATTGTTCATAGTTGGATAAACAAGATCTCCCCCTATATACACCTCATCCAATGGACAGTCTGAAAAAAACGGATTGTTTCCGTTGCTGCCAAGTGTCAGTTCTGTATCGCGATCGGCGATATTAACCTTCGACAAAGATTTACATCCGCCGAAAGCATAACTTCCTATCGAGACTACATTTGCAGGAATGGTAATCTCAGTAAGAGAAATACAGTTTTCAAAAGCGTTATGACTGATAGCAAGGGGAGCATCTATATTACTTGTAGTTATAAGAACTTTCTCCAATGAGGAACAATCTTTGAACGACCATCGCCCAATTGAGGTCAACGATTTTGGGAAAGAAACAGAAGTCAAGTTGGCACATCTTTCAAATGTAGAAACTCCGAGTGTTTCCAATCCTTCCGAGAAACACACAGAAGTCAGCCCTGTACATTCATAAAATGCTTGTTCCCAAATTGACTTCAACGATTGGGGGAATACCAAAGACTTTAACCCATAGCAACGAAAGAAAGCCCCGTCCTCAATTGAAGTTAACGAAGATGGAAACACCAACGAGGTCAAACTTTCACAACCATAGAATGCTGACTGTCCGATTGAGATTAGTGACTCTGGAAAATCCACATATGTCAAGTCAGAGCACTGAGAGAACAAGCTATTTGGAATCTGTGTCAAGGAACTTGGCAAAACCACATTTTTTAATTTTTGACATGAGGCAAAAGCATGAGTACCAACAGAATACAATGAGTTCGGCAATCGTAGGTCTATCAATCCTTCACAATGAGAAAAAGCAGCAAATCCGATATGCGTCAATGACTCGGGAAAATCAAAACTTGTCAGACCAGTACATTCGTAGAATGCATACCCACCGATGTCAGTCAATGACTCTGGCAAACTCACTGATGTTATATTGCGCGAGTAATAGAAAGCATATTGACCTACAGAAGTCACAGTATACGTGATCTTATTGTATGACACTTTTTTAGGGATAAATATATCCCCACTATATTCGGGTCAATGTAAAAAAGTGGTTGTTAA
>LUJR01000048.1 GCA_001689515.1 Bacteroidales bacterium M7 | reverse complement strand
GACAGCTGTGCGGCACGCCGCGTCCCTACATGCATGTGATTTCCCGTTCTGCAACACCCTAATATCGTTTAGATAGTGTAGATCAAGCCTACTCCAAGGATTATTATATCTTTCAGAGGGACTTTGCTGCTGAGGATTTTCTGGCGCACATAGAGGTCACAGGTTGAAATCTCATAATATAGGGATATTTCCTTGCCGAGAATCCTCTTATGCTCCGGAATGGTGAATGTGACACGCTGCCCAAAGCCGAGATGAAACCTTATGCGGCTCGAAAACCCATAATATCCGTCAGGATAGCGTTCAGGCTCGGAAGTCCAGAAGTCACTATGGAGTATCGAATTGACCGCAAGACTCACCGAAAGCGGACGGATGCTCCACTGGTCATTACATCTGATACGCCAAGGCACGTAGGATTCTCTCAGTGTCAGAGTCCAATAGGTAGGATAATCGTAGCGATGCGGCACTATGCCCACCAACAGATGGGTCTCCCACTGCTGCGACCTCCCATAGTCCCAACCAGGTCCGATGGAAAACATCCCGATACCGCCAGCATACTGGAGCGTAAAAAGATTGGGAATCAATCGTTTCCATCGCCGCTCACGCGCTGCAAGCCGCTCCTCATATTTCTGGATTTTCTGTTGATACCTCTCTATCTCGGCATCCCTGACCGCCGTAGAGACGGAATCGGGAAGCGTATTTTCAGCGACAGCCGACAAAGATGCCGAAATGGACAACACAGCGACAGCCACGCTCTTAATACACCACTTTCTCATAGTCATATCCATCATCTGTGACCGTAAAAACAAAAAATGTCCTCTTAGCCATATTGGCGCACTGATAGTATAAGACACCGTTGCCGTAGATGTCAGCTATGTCATCGGCATGATTATGACCGTTGATACAGAATCCCCGTGCCATGCTGCCGTTTAATATGCCATCAGACTCGTCCACTATGCGTCCGTCATCAGAGCCGAGTCCGGGATACTGAGTGATGTAGTGATTAAACGGACGCGCCACGTTGTTGTTAAACTGTTCGTCATATGGACGGGAATGCATGACGACTATGGTATGGGTTATCGTAGCGGGATTATTATGGTTGAGCATCGCGATATGCTCTATATCGCCCTGTATAAATTCAAAATCAGGCACAGGATGCGAGTAATCGTATTCAAGCGCAACGGTATTAAGGCAAACGAAATGTACCGGACCGACATTAAATGAGAAATTTTCGGGTCCGTACATATAGTCAAATGTATCGTTGCCGTTGCCGAGGCAATCGTGGTTGCCGATTACCGCCACATATGGCAGACCAGCATCTTCCAGCATGTCACGGCACCACATGAATTCTTTGGGCAAACCGAAATCAGTCTGATCACCGCCATGTATGATAAAATCAATGTCACCACGCTGGCGTATTATGTCAAGGGCATCGGACATATCATCGAGGGCACCCTGCGTATCAGTGATAAACGCGAACTTAAAAGGTGGAGTCAGTCCGCTGTTTTCAAGTATAGACGTATATTTGACATTGACAGCCGTCTCACCATCAATATGTACAGAATAGGGATGATATTCGAAATTGTCACACGACACCAACGCCGATGCAAGAGCCGTCAGGATGATAGGTTTTACAAGTTTCATGTATCCAAATTTACAAACTCTCTGACAACTCTTAATCTGCATATCCCCTATGGCGTATTTTTAAGGAAATACCGAACAGTTTTTATGGAAAAACAGCGTCATATGGCATGTCGCAACTTGTTATAAAAGCATAAAATCACCCACATCCACCAATCATATCCGACCAAATGGTTGTTAATATCACGTAACTCTAAATCTAATTGATTATGTCAGATAACACTAATAACACCGCACAGAAAGAGAACATAGCACAGAATGCAGCCAATCTCTCCAAAGATGCAGCTGACCTCAGCGTACAGTCTGGAATCCTATCAGCCAAAGAAGGTCTTTCAGCTGCAAAAGACAAGATAGCCGACAAAGTAGGCGATGCCAAGGATGCAATAGCCGACAAGCTGTCAGATGCCAAGGAGACCCTGAGCGATCAGGCTGACAACGCCAAAGAGAAAATCAGCGATGCCGCGTCAGGACTTAAAGGCAAGCTCGCAGATTTCATCGACTCGGCAGCCGACAAGGCAGCAGGGCTTGCTGACAAACTGCGCGACTGAAACGAGACGCATCGATATCTTTCTACCAATGCTCGCCGCCGTCTGCCACGTGAATGTGTCAGGCGGCGGTGTTACTTTTACTTAAAAAACAGAGGCATGGGAAGCAGCTCTGAAAAAATTTAGTAATTTTACCTCCAGAATATGGCAGATACATACTCATCACTATGCGGCGATACAGATGCAGCTGCCGACAAGAAGCAGCGCACTGACAGCGGGGCGACGGACGAAGCCACTCCGCAGCTTATCGCACGCCTGCGCGACCCTGCTACATGCCGGCAAGCATTCGGGGAGGTAATCAAGCTCTACGGCACACGCCTCTACTGGCAGATACGACGGATGGTGCAGACCCACGAGGATGCCGACGACATCCTCCAGAATACGTTCCTGAAAGCATGGTCGAATATCGAGAATTTCCGTGGCGATGCCAAGCTCAAGACGTGGCTCTACAAGATAGCCATCAACGAAAGTCTCACATTTTTAGAAAAAGAGCGCAAACGGTGCAACATATCGCTTGAAGATGAATCGTCGATGATAATCAATCTCATCGCTGCCGACAAATACGTAGACGGTGACGAGCTGGCACTTGAACTGCGCAAAGTCATAGCCACGCTGCCAGAGAAACAGAGACTTGTATTCAACATGAAGTATTTCGACGACATGAAATACGAGCAGATGTCAGAGATACTCGGCACATCCGTCGGGGCACTCAAAGCATCGTATCATCTTGCTGTGAAGAAAATAGAGCAACATTTTTCGGAATCGGATTAAACTTTCACACGGCAACGCAGTCAAAACAGAAAAACAGCATCAAGTCACTCTCCATATTCCAACTGGCAATGAAACACGATGATACAAATACAATCCTTGACAAGATAGGACGGCATGACGGCATGACAGTCCCTGACGGGTATTTCGACACCCTGACTCAGCGCATCGAGGCATCTCTGCCCGAACGTGACTGGGAGAAAGAACAGGCAGACAATATAGCACCACGCAGCATATGGCAGCGCATCAGACCCTACGTATATCTTGCAGCCATGTTTGCAGGCGTATGGTGCATGATGCACATATTTTCGCTGACCGGAGCTACCTCTCAGGGGCAAATGTCAATCGATAATTATCCAGTGCTTGCCCAGGCACTGTCAGACCCCGCAGTAGCCGAAGAGCTCAGCGATGAGACCTATTACACCACCAACGAGGAGGACCTGATGGACATGCTCTGGCAAGAAGGCTTTGATCCGATGGATGACACCTCTGCGCCAAACCAATAAACAACCTCTAAACGATACGATTAAACGAACGACATATGCATAGCAACAAGTTTTATAGATTAGCCATCATGCTCACTCTGCTGTTAGCCTCGGCTGTCACAAACGTGTCAGCACAGAAGCGTCACGGCGGTTCACCAGCCGACCGCCAGAAGTGGGAAGCTGAAATGATACAGTACAAACATGACAGGCTGACCAAAGAACTGGGACTCAATGACGAGCAAGCCACACGCTTTTTTGCTCTGTATGACGCGATGGACCGTGAACGCAGAGCTGTGTTCTACAACGACACACGCATGCGCAAGGAGATGAAGCGAAAGGCTAACCCTACCGACAAAGAATATACTGAGGCTACGAACGTGTCGCTCTCAGTGGGGGCAAACGTCAACCGCATAGAAACGAAATATTATCAGGAGATAGGCAAGATTCTCACCCCTAAACAGGTGTACCAGCTCCGTCTTGCCGAGCAGAAACTCAACAAAGAGTTTCGCAAGCATGCGCGCGAACTGCGTAAAGACAAATAGCCCATCCACACTCTCCCCTCCTCTACAACCCACAAACGCGTTTCACAATGTCATCACCAAAGAAATCATTTGTCAACCGTTCACTGATAGCCTGCTGCGCCTCTGTCGCAGCATTTGGTTTATTTAACGCACCTGTTGCTGCATCCGCAGCCATAAGTGCTTCAGCTTATCAGAAACCCGACTTTGCCTATCCAAAGACCGTCATCTCCGATGCCGAAAAAGCCATGACTGCGGCACAAAACGCCTCAGACAGCCGCGCGATGCTCCGCGCCCTCATCAACCTGTCGTTAGCCGAAGCGTCAATCTCACAGGACGAATTGGTCAAAGTGACCGCTCGCATCGATTCGCTGATAAAGGAGGAGAAGGATGTAGAGACACGTAGCCTGCTGAGTCTGCTTTTAGCAGGCATCTACGCCGATATATATCAGTCTGACAGCTGGGCATATGACCAGCGTCCGGCGATGCTCGATGCAGCCAAAGGCAACTTCACCACATGGAGCGGACAGCAGATGGCTGACCGCATCATGGCTCTCATCAACGATGCACTCGCACCCTCAACCATGCTGGCTCAGACACCAATCGAGCGTTATGACGGAGTGATAGACTACAACCGCGACATAGCAGCGATGTACGCCCCCACCCTGCTTGACTTCGAAGCAATGAGGGGTGTGGAGATACTGCGTACATTTGCATACCGCAACACCCAGGCGCGCATGGGCATATCGCGTATAATATCCATGATGCTGTCACAGTCAGGGACAACGACTGCCAGCCGTATATACTGGCAGCTACAGAAACTTGATGCCGACAGCTCACTGTCAGGCGACCGCATGGATACAGATGCCGAGTTTGATAAACTCAAAGCATTGTATGACAGTAATTTCACGGCAACGCCGGCTGTTGGTGAGGTATTACTTAAAATCGACGAACTACCATCGACCGACAACATAGACCGTGAACGCTGGATATACGACCAGGCTAAACGCTACATAGCCACCTATCCCGACTATTTCCGCATCAACTGCATCCGCAATATGGTCAGCAACTTTGAGCGCAAGAGTGCCGACCTCTCCATGGCTGCTACTCTCTATCCCGGCGTACCTGTTAAAATCGATCTCAAGAGCAAAAACGTGACTGAGGTGACCATCACTGCATATAAAGTGGATAACAGTTACTCACTGAGAGAGAATTATTACAATCTCAAACGTCACAGCAATCTGAAAAAGGCAGCCTCGCAGACCTACCGTCTGGCAGACGGGGACAACACCCAATACCCTACCCTATATTCGCTTGACATCACCGATTTCCCTGCCCTTGCTGTCGGACGCTATATATTTGACATCGATTTCAATGGCAAGGACGCGTCTGGTGACAACTCACAGCGCATAGTGACCGTCACCAAACTGGCTGTATATTCTGCCACCGTCAACGACCGCATGCTCTATGCCGTGGACGGCATATCAGGCACACCACTCAAAGATATAGCCTTCAATATCCTCCCCAACGGCAGAAACAAAGCCGCATCCGCTTTAGGCAAGACCAACAAAGAGGGTGCGCTAACCGCAAACAGCATGAGCCGCGGACTGGTGTATGCAACGAAAGGCAATGACACCTCCGCACCATTCTCCATCTGGGAATATTCGCGCAGCAATATCAACCGCACCAGCAATTATATATCCGCTTTCACCTCACTGCCGTTATACCATCCTGGCGATACGCTGCAATGGAGTGCGGTGGCATACTCATCCAAGGGCTACGGACACGAACTGCTTGAAGGACGAAAAATCACAGCCATAGTGCGTGATGCAAACTATCAGCCGTTTGACACTATACGCACAGTGACCGATAAATGGGGACGGTGCAGCGGACAGGTTGTCCTCCCGAAAGACGGATTGACCGGCAACTTCACACTGTCACTTGAAATGCCCGATGACAGCGACAAGAAGCGCTCTGTATACTCCAACTGCGGCTTCACAGTCAGCGACTACAAATTACCTACATATCAGGTGACGCTCGCCACGCCGCAGCGAGCAGCAGATGGCGGCTATGTCATCAGCGGCGACCTGCGCACCTATACCGACCTGCCTGTAGCAGATGCCAAGGTGACTCTGGACCTGAAATCCCTGTCCCCGATGCGCTGGTGGATACAGTCACTTCTGCAGTCATTTTACACCGCCACGGCTCAATCAGGAGCAGACGGTAAATTCTCCATCAACATCTCCTCCGATGTGATGAAGGATGCCCCCTACCCACGCGGCTACTTCGTGGGGCAGATTGTGGCAGTGAGCACATCCGGCGAATCGCAGTCAGCACAGACCTCATTCTCTCCGGCATCTCTGCGTCAGCTCACAGTGGACATGCCCTACACGGTCAATACCACTGAGTCTGTAAAACTTGACATAAAGGTTGCCGACATAGCCGGCGAATCCGTGAAAGTATCCTCTATAAACTATGAGATACTTGCGGATAAAGACATCGTGAAATCAGGGATTATCAACCTTGACAATCCTGTGCTCAATCTGGAAAGCATCCCTAACGGCACATATGATATAAGATTCAGACTTGATGGAGAGACTGATCCTTCGGTATCACGCAATGTCATCCTATACAACCCCGCTCTGGGAAATCCCTCGCCAACTGATAAAAACGTGTGGACACCATCAAGCGAACTTGTCACCGACAGCGAAGGCAAGATAGATATAACCTATGCCACCGGCAAGGACGTCAACAATGTCATGGTGATAATGTGGAATCCTGAGACCGGACATGAATATATGCGCAAATGGCTGAAAGTATCACCAGGGTTCAATATACTTCCTGTCAAACTTGACAATGGCGGTGAGAGAGCGTTCATGTCACTTATCGCGACAAAGAATTTCCAGACTGACCAATGCAATCTGACCATCTCACGACCCGATACACAGAAGAAACTTGTCATTGAGGCAGCCTCATTCCGCGACAAGACATCGCCTCTGGCAGCAGAGAAGTGGACGTTCAAACTCCGCTACGATGACGGGACACCCGTAGAGGGCGCGGTCATAGCCGACATCTACAGCAAAGCACTCGAAAGCATCGAGCGTCATAACCAGGACTTCCGCCCGATAGACGGACAACTATATCATATCTCGCTGCAACAGCCCTATCAATGGCAAAACCGTGTAGGAGCAATGTCTCCGTATAAGATGGCTGACTGCATCGGTCTAAATATGCCACAATGGCAGCTATGGGAACAATCATGGGCTGAAGGCATGCGTTACTTCTCAACGGGGTTGCGCATACGCGGCTCTCGTATGCTCTATGCGACAGCAGACATGGCGGCTCCTAAGATGGAAGCCAAAAACGCCGCTATTGCTGAAAGCGAAGCGGCTGTAACCGAAGAGGCGGCTGCCGATATGGGTGCAGGAGAAAGCGAGACCGGTAATGAGATGCCTAAGGACATCAACTATCGCCCGTCGGAGATACCTCTTGCCTATTTCAATCCGACCATCACCACCGACAAGGACGGCAACGCGGTCATAGAACTGACAATGCCAAATGCCGTGACAACATGGCAGTTTGATCTCATAGCATTCACACGCAAACTTGACACGGCTAAATACTCAGCCTCAATCGTCAGTTCAAAACCTATGATGGTGCAGCCCAATCTGCCCCGCTATGTTCGTGCCGGTGACCGCATAGACGTGCTCACCACCGTCTACAACAAGACCGACCAGCAGATTGAAGCAACCGTATATGCCGAAGCGACCGCTTCGTCGAATCCAGCATTCAAGGCATCACAACAGACCACTGTAAGCATTGCCCCCAATGGTAGCCAGATTGTGTCACTGCCGATAGATGTCACAGTCGCCGAGGGCAATATGATGACAATACGCACGGCTGCAACCTCCGGGAATTTCTCAGACGGGGAAATGTCTGTCATACCTGTATTGTCATCAAAGTCATCGGTAATCGAGTCACAGCCATTCTACATAGACCCTGATTCGAAAAATGCCACCATCACGCTTCCGACGATGAAAGATGACGCTACTGTCACTCTACAATACTGCGAAAATCCATTGTGGCTTGCCGTTCTCGCTCTGCCGTCAATATCTGACGAAGCTCCTAACACAGCCATGAAGGCTGCCGATGCATTCCTCTCAGCCATCGCAGCGAAGAACCTCGTGGAGCAATACCCTGTCATCGGCGAAGCTATAAAGCAATGGAGTGCCGGGGACAAGAGCGACGAGAGCCTCAAATCAATGCTCGAGCGGAATCCTCAGCTCAAGCAGATGATGCTCCAGTCTACCCCATGGATGCGCGAGGCAAAGAGCGACTCAGAGCGCATGGCTCGTCTGGCTCTGATACTTGACTCCGACTATACTGATAAAGCCATCAAGGCATCTACCGCCAAGCTCCATCAGCTCCAGGCATCGTCAGGTGCATGGAGATGGATGGCTGATGACTCAGAGCCGTCACTGTGGGTGACAGAGTATGTGCTCCGCACACTCGGGGCTATCAACCGCCTCGGATGGCTGCCAACCTACAAGGATTTTGACGACATGCTCCGCAAGGCTGTGCTTTATCTTGATGACGAAGCTGTTAGGCGGTATTCTCGTTATCCCCACGATTCATATATCGACTATGCCGAGCTGCGTAATCTCTTTAACATCACCCAAAGCAACGCCGCCCACGCAGTCAGCAATGCCGCACTGCGCGAAGCCCGTGCCAACTGGAAGAAGATGTCATCTGTCGACAAAGCCAAGGCAGCCATACTCATGGATACCCATGGCTACGGCGACATAGCCCTTGAAGTGATCGAGTCACTTAATCAGTTTGCCATCACATCACCCGAACGCGGCATGTGGTGGGAAGGAACCGACATCACCGGGCAAAGCATCATACTTGACACATACAGCCAGCTGCAACCCCAGAGCAAGGCTATAGACAGGATACGCCAATGGCTGATATTCCAGAAAGAGGCAACGACATGGAACGACAATCCACAGGCAGCCCTGATTATCGCCAACCTCATCACCTCATCGCCTTCATGGGTAGTACCTGCCAGCGGTGTCAACATGACACTCGGCGGCTCTCCCTTGACGCTGCCTAAGGGTGACTATGCTTCGGGGATGTTCACCACTACCCTCCCACCTGCCCAGGCTTCGGGAAGCACACTTGATATACAAAACAGCAGCACTCTGCCCTCATGGGGTGCGGTCATAGCGCAATATGTGGCTGAGACCTCCGCGGTGAAACCTCACTCAATCTCCGATCTGAGCATCACAAAGGAGATACTGACAGGTGTATCCACCGCCGACGGTATGAAATGGACTTCAGCCACATCAATGTCACTTGGCAGCAGTGTCAAGGTGCAGCTGACCATAGTGGCAAAGCATGACATGGATTATGTGACCATCGTGGATCAACGCGCCGCATGCTTCGAGCCTTCCGACCAGCTGCCAGGCTACATATCGAGCCAAGGACTGTCATTCTACCGCGAAAACCGCGACAGCCAGACCGACATATTCATATCCCGACTGCCCAAAGGCACATATGTGCTGACTTATGACCTATCTGCCAATAATGCGGGCACATTTACCTCAGGCATAGCCACGATACAGTCACAGATGACACCGTCGCTGACTGCCCACTCTGGCGCAGAGCCTATCACAGTATCTAAATAATCAGCTATCAACATCCACATAACTATGACAATGCGACATATTAAACTTTTACCGTTAGGTATCATAGCCTTTATCGGCTGCTTATTGGCAGCCATGCCTACAGCAGCTGCCGACAATGCCAACAAGCCCAAAATAGAATTTGCTTCACGCTCGCACAACTTCGGAGCAATCCCTGAGAAAGGCGGCGTGGTAACGGCAGTATATGAGTTTACCAACACCGGCAACGCCCCTTTGGTAATTCTGTCAGTAACCAACGGCGGATGCGGATGCACCACACCAAAATATCCGACATACCCCATCAAACCAGGAGAAAAGGCTCAGATCAAGGTTTCCTTTAATCCTGACGGGCGATTAGGCTCGGTAAACCGTACGGTCAGAGTGTCGACAAATGCCGGTAAGAAACGTATAGGTCTTTCATTTAAAGGCACTGTAGTACCTTGACAGCGATGGTTAGTAAAAAATTGTGGATTCTCGGCAGTCTGACGATGGCATGTCTCGCCAGTCATGCCCATAAAGAGGTGTCATGGGTCGAAAAGACTCATGACTTTGCCACATTTCGCGAAGATGACGGCAAGGTTACAGTCGTATTCAAAGGGGTAAACATCGGAGATGAACCTGTACAGGTGATAGGGGCACGCTCTACCTGCGGATGCACCCTGCCGACATTTGACAGGCATCCTGTCAATCCCGGCGACACCATAAAGCTGCAGGTGTCATATGACCCGACAGGACGCCCGGGCAGATTTGACAAAAAAATCTACGTGGATCTTGACACAGAACCATCGCGCCACACGCTCCATATCAAAGGTACTGCCATCGGTAACGAGTCAAGCCTCAACGCCAGATATCACATCTCGGCAGGCAATCTGAGATTGCAGAAAGATATGCTCATGTTTGGCGAGATGACTAAAGGGGCTATCAAATCGGCATACATAGAGTGCTACAATGCCAGCAATGACACCATAGCGGTGAAACTTAAGTCTGCGCCCGAGTATATACATCTGCTCACCAGCCCTGAGCGAATCGCCCCGGGCGAACAAGCTGTGTGGTCAGCCACCATCTATAGCGTCAATGCTCCTCTCTATGGACTGCTGACCGACAGCATACAGGTAGAATTGAGCCAAGCCGATGTGCTTACCATACCGGTCACAGCATTTGTCAACGAGGACTTCTCCAAACTCAGAGAGAAAGAGCTTGCCAATGCTCCCGTATCATCCCTGTCAGTAGACAAGGTGGATCTCGGCAACGTCAGCAGTTCCATCACCGAACCTATCATATATACAGTGGAGCTGTCAAACATCGGCAAAAACGCATTAGCTGTGCGCAGGATATATTCGCCTGACACCAACGTGACAGTGACTGCAAAGAAAGAAAAAGTGAAAAAAGGAGACACAATTCCTGTCACCATATCCATTTCACCGAATTACATACGTAACAGAGAGATTATAAATACATCGTTCGTGCTGATAACCAACGACCCTTCCAATCCTGTCAGGACAGTAAGGATTGTCGGCATGATTGACTAAACACCGCATATCCCATATACCATGAGCCATACATCATCAGACCATCACCATGACGGTCATCATGACCATATCGAGAATTCTTGTGAATATCAGGGACTCACTGTCAACAGCGGAGTGAAACAGCCTCCGTCCGTCAATCCCTACCTGACACGGCGCAAGAAGCGTACAATCCCAGCCTCCGAACTCGTAGAAGGCATACTGAAAGGAGACGTGACGATGCTGAGCCGCGCTGTCACGATGGTCGAGAGCCTTTCGCCTGACCATCAGGCTGTAGCCCAGGAGGTGATAGAGAAGTGTCTGCCCTACTCAGGCAACTCTCGCCGCATAGGCATCACCGGTGTGCCCGGAGCCGGCAAATCCACTTCGATAGACGTGTTCGGTCTGCATGTGCTCAAAGCTCCCGGCAGCAAACTTGCCGTGCTTGCCATAGACCCGTCAAGCGAACGCACCAAGGGGAGCATACTCGGAGATAAGACACGCATGGAGAAGCTGTCAATCCATCCCGATGCCTTCATACGCCCCAGTCCGTCAGCAGGCTCCCTCGGAGGCGTAGCCCGCAAGACTCGCGAGACCATAGTGCTATGCGAGGCTGCCGGGTATAACAACATTTTCGTAGAGACTGTAGGTGTGGGTCAGAGCGAGACAGCCGTGCATTCCATGGTAGACTTTTTCCTGCTGATACAGCTTGCAGGGACAGGCGATGAATTGCAAGGCATCAAACGCGGTATAATGGAGATGGCTGACGGCATAGTCATCAACAAGGCTGATGGCGATAACATAGACCGCGCACGGTTGGCACAGGCACAATTCCGCAGCGCGTTGCAACTCTTCCCTCCCACTCCGAGCGGATGGAAGCCCGAAGTGCTCACCTACTCGGGTTACTTTGAGTTGGGCATCCCCGAGGTGTGGGACATGATAGACCGCTACTTCGATTTCGTCAAAGAAAACGGCTACTTTGAGCGCAAACGCCACCAGCAAGCCCGCTACTGGATGTATGAGACCATCGACGAGCAGCTACGCAGCAACTTCTACAACGACACCGAAGTAGCAAGCCGCCTTGTGCGCTGCGAGCGTGATGTGCTCAACAACCGCCGCAGCTCCTTCACAGCCGCCCGCGAAGTCCTCGACTTCTACTTCGCATCGCTCGGCAGGAAGTGAATGTATGTAACGCCTGATGGGCGGACATGCCACGGCATGTCCCTACAAGATAATGGAATAGCAAGTTATCAGAATCACCAAGCAAGTTATGGCACAATCATTGGAGAAGATGCTGTGGTTCAACGAGCCAGAGCAATGGAATATAGATGGCACCTCTCTGCATATGGTCGTCACCCCACAGACTGACTACTGGCGAGTGTCACATTACGGATTTACCGTAGATGATGCACCGTTTCTTTACGCGCTGCGCGGGGGCGAGTTTGAAGTCAAAGTGAAAATATCGGGCGACTACAAGAGCCGTTTTGACCAGGCAGGACTGATGCTACGCATCGACCATGAGAATTATATCAAGGCTGGTATAGAATTTGTTGACGGTAAATATAAACTCAGTGTGGTAGTGACCCATCACACAAGCGACTGGAGCGTCATACAATTAGACAAGCCAGTGGAATCAGTATGGATAAAAGCCGTACGAAGATTGGATGCCGTCGAAATCTTCTATTCTTTTGATGATAAGGAATACACCATGATGCGTAACGCGTGGCTGCAGGACAATCACCCAGTCATGGTAGGGATGATGGGAGCGAGTCCGGACGGGGATGGATTCGAAGCAAACTTTGAGCATTTCTCTATCAAACATCTACCCGATTTGCGCAGATTGCAATGGCTGAAAGAGAATTAAAGTCTAAGGCTTACTACTGGAGTTATTCGGGCATTTTGCTCTTATAGATGCCTCCTCCGTCAACCATAAGGTTGATACCGGTAATCCAAGATGCAGCTTCACTCATGAGGAAGATAAAGGCGTGGGCTATGTCAGACGGTGTGCCGCGGCGTTTCATCACTATCGAGTCAGAGATGCGTTTGAGCATCGCCGGGTCATAGCCAGCCTCAAGGGTGGCATCGCCATTGTCAACTGATCCGATTACCACCACATTAAATCTGACTTCGGGACCCGAAGCCACAGCCATACTGTGAGCCATATTTATAAGCCCTGCCTTGGCAGTGCTGTATTCTATAAACTCCGGCGAGGGCGTAGTACCTACCATCGAGCCTGAGAACACTACGGATGCGTTAGGCTCTTTGCGCAGGTAGGGCATGCAGAGACGTGTCATATTATATGCACTTATGGTGTTAAGCTCATATGATGCCACCATCTTCGCGGTATCAGAACCCCATAGCGGAGTGGCTTTACCCCACCCTACATTATTGATAAGCCCAGATATTTTGCCGAATTTTGCCACGACGGTTTCCACGAGATGCTTCAAATCACCTTCATCAGTGGCATCAGCTTTGATACCGAGGCATTCACTGCCAGTCTCTTGTTGGATCCGGGCTGCGACAGCCTTAACTTTTTCTTCGTTGATGTCGGTCAATGCGACATTGGCACCGAGCATAGCCAACTGACGAGCTGCTTCGCTACCGATGGCTCCGGCTGCGCCGGTTATAATGATGACTTTACCTGAGAAGTCAAACAATTCATTCGCTAAATTCATAGTAATTTGTATTTATAGATTGTATCTTCAATCAAGCGTCTGGTCTCCGCCTCCATTGATAAATATAACCTGTCCGCTTATCCATGACGATGCTGGGGAAGCGAAAAACAGCACAGCCTGAGCAATGTCAGAAACCTCACCGAGACGGTTGATAGGAGTTTTCCTTAGCATCTTCTCCTGAAGTTCTGGAGTCAGTATTGATTCGAGAGCTGATGTTCTTGTGGCGCCAGGTCCCACGTTGTTGATACGGACTCCAAAGGTTCCGAAGTCATAGGCGAGATTTGCAGCAAGATGATTAAGAGCTGCTTTTGATGAGGAATATATACCCATATTACGCTCCTTGTCGATTGAACTCATCGAGGTGATATTTATGATGCTTCCATAGCCTGATTTTCCCATCTCAGGCACAGCAAGCTGACAAAGCCTCCATGGAGCGAACACATTGATGCGATAGATGCGCTCGACATAGTCCATCGTAATCTTAAACGGATTTTCACGTCCGCCACCACCGAGACCGGCATTGTTAACGAGTATGTTGACAGTGCCGTAGGTCTTTACAGCCGTTTCTATCAGATTGACCAAGTCATTCTCTTCAAGCACATTGCATCTGACCGCAATAGCATTGCCTCCTTTGGCATTGATTCTGTCAACGACCGCCTCAGCCTTGCCGAGGTCAATATCGCTGACAACAACTGATGCACCGGCTATGGCAAGAATCTCACAGCATCCTCTGCCTATCCCGTCACCGCCTCCGGTGACTACAGCCACTTTGCCCGAGAGGTCAAAAATGGTACATAATCTATCCATCATATTGGAAGTGTTGTGGTTAAAAACATATATAACCACAACGCCTACACGGTTATGGATGTTCGGAAGCCAGACTGCATGCCAATGCTAACGACTCGTGGCGACCTATGTCAACCCAATGCACGCCCTCCGGCATAATCTCACAATGTATGTCGAGGCTGCCAGTATTGTCGATGTAAAATGGAGTCAACGAAAATTTTTCCCCGTTATGACCGGCATAACCTCTTAGCCGTTCCATCACAGAGGACTGCCGGATAACATGTATTCCACAGAATCCGACGCGTTTAAGAGAAGAAATAACCCCTGCGTCCAGCGAGCGAGGACGCACCTCACCTGTCGCCGTGTTGGTCCATCCTACCATACGTTGCGAGCCATCAATCAGGAGATAGCGGGAGGTAGTGCGATGGTTGACAGCAAGAACCACATCGGTATAATCCGATTCAAGCCTGTCAATAAGGAGACTGAGAGGGATGTCTGTAAATATGTCGGCGTTATGGAGCACGACGGCATCGGCATCTCCTAACAATGGGGCAGCTTTCAACAATCCACCCCCTGTATCAAGTAGTGTGTCTGATTCATCGCTCACGGTGATATTCAAGCCGAAGTTGTCATTTTCGGCAAGGAAATCTATGATTTTGGAGGCATGGTGGTGAACATTGACCACGAGGTCGGTGATGCCTGCTTCGCGCATCCTCATGATAGTGCGCTGGAGCATGGGGATGCCTCCGACATCTACCAGAGCTTTGGGGATAATGTCGGTTATGGGGCGCAGACGTGAGCCTACGCCTGCGGCGAATATCATGCCTTTGACTTTCATATCGTAGGGGGGCCGAAGCAATGTTGTTGAATTAAACGTTATGTGTTATTATACGGATAATGTGAATCCTCGAGAATCCTCGCTTGTAGGGACATGCCATGGCATGTCAGCCGAGACTTCGTTTGCTTATTTCACTGTCTGACAGCATATCCAGACATGCCATGGCATGTCCCTACAATTTTATTTGGGTTAGAAGTATCTGTCGATGCCCTGCTCACGGTGGATGAGGCGCACTCTGACATCTGCGCGTCCGCTCAACCAATGGGCTATAGCCTCTGCTGAGTAGACCGAGCGGTGCTGACCGCCGGTGCAGCCAAATGAGACTTGCAGGGACTTGAAGCCGCGTTTGACGTACTTATCTACCGAAGGTCCTACGAGACCCTTGACATGCTCAATGAATGGTTGTATCTCCCCGTCATCTTCAAGGAACCGTTTGACTGGCTCATCCATGCCTGTCAGCTGCTTATATTGGTCATACCGTCCTGGATTATGGATGGCACGGCAGTCGAATACATAGCCTCCACCGTTGCCGCTCGGATCTATCGGATAACCTTTTTTATAAGAGAAGCTGCTGACTGTCACCGTCAGACCGTCAAAATCATCAGTCTCAGTGCGGGACTCCACATCATATTTATGCTTCAACCGCTCGATTGTGGCAATGATTTCGGGATAACGGGCACGCAGAGAGTCAGCCATGTCGCCAATATTATGCAAAACAGCAGGTATGCTGGTTTGAAAAGCCTTTTTCCCCTCAAAGCTGCCACGGAAGCCGTATGCTCCCAATACTTGCAACGAGCGAAAGAGCACCACATCAGGCAGCATTGACAAGAACATGTCCTTGTCAAGAGATGGCTTGATTTGCAATGCCTCATTGAAATACACGTCAATCAATCGCTGGCGCTCCCCTGCGGAGAAACCGGCTCTCCCCTGCCACAGGAAAGAGACAACATCATAGAGAAACAGCCCGGCACGTCCACCTTGAAAATCGATGAACCACGCTGCATCATCCTTGACCATGACGTTACGAGACTGGAAGTCACGGTACATGAACACGCGCTCAGACTGGGCATCCACTGCTGCAAGAATGCGATCACACAGCGCGTCAAAATCATCCTGCAAATGTGCTTCGTCAAACTGGACATATGACGGCTTAAGAAAACAGTATTTGCAGTAATTGAGATCCCACATGATGTCACGCGTCGTCATGCTCTCCACTGGGTAACAACGGCTGAAATCAATCTGCGCTGATGAACACCAATGCAGCCGCGCAAGCTGGCGCATGGAGTCATCGAGCAGAGATGACAGACGGCGAGCCGCATCATCATCGGGATTTTTACGACACCCTGCTATCAGATCATAAAGAGACGTATCGCCAAGATCTTCTTGCAGATAAGCTTTGCGGTCGGCTGACACAGCTATCACACGGGGCACTCTGATGTCGCTTGCTGCCAACGCTCTATCAATAGATATGAAAGCCTCATTTTCAGCGACATCATCGTTATATACGGCAACGACCTCTCTGCCAGAGTCAGAGAGGTCTTTAAGCCTGTAGTATTTGCGGTTGCTTCCTGACTCGGCAAGGGGAGACAGTTTAATAATCTCCGAACCTATCAAGTCAGAAAACAGACTGACTTTATCGTCCATCTGTAAATCAGATTATATCAAGGCACCTCGTAAGCCGGGACATCAACCAGCTTGATATTGAATATCAGGGTTGAATAAGCCGGGACAGAGCCGTGGGTATATGCACCGTAACCCTGAGCCGCAGGAATAACGACCTTTACGCTGTCACCTACGTGCATATTGGTCAGAGCTATCGCCCAACCTTCCACGAGTGCCGATACCTTAGTGGTCAACACGCTGTCAGTGTTGCTATATGAGTTTTCCAATGCTGTGCCATTAGCAAGCCCAAGCTCATACTTGGCACTGACCGTACTAGTCAGATAGGGCTGGAGATTGCCAGCCGTCAGAGCGCGGTCATTGTAGAAGTGCATGAGGATGCTGGCACCTTCGTTCCACACGGGGACAATCTTCTCATAGAACGGAGAACCGTCCTTGTCGGTCTCCAAGGCGGCATTCGCGTAGTAGTCCTCGTTGAGAGCCACCCAGTCCCAGTCCACATTGTCATTCTTGTCGCTGTAATTTTCGGGACTGCAACTACAGAGACCCACAACGACAGCGACCGAAGCCAATGATTTGATTATAGTGCTATGTTTCATCAGAATTTAACCTCCGGAGCACGTTCGGCTCCTGTTTCAGCCTTGAACTGCGGTTTAGGAGAGAAGCCAAACCATGAAGCATAGATGTTGGTGGGGAACTTCTTAATGGTCACATTATACGTATTGACCGCCTCAGTGTAACGGCTACGGGCAGTGGCGATGCGGTTTTCAGTGCCCTCAAGCTGAGCCTGGAGGTCGCGGAAATTCTCGTTAGCCTTAAGGTCAGGATAAGCCTCAGTCACAGCAAGCAGGCTCTTGAGCGCACTTGACAGTTCTCCCTGCACCTGCTGATACTTGGCGAGGGTCTCCTCATTGAGGTTTGTTGGGTCGATGGTGATAGAAGTAGCTGCCGCACGAGCCTTGGTGACGTTTTCAAGCGTCTGGCTCTCGTGTGACGCATAGCCCTTGACAGTGTTGACAAGGTTAGGAATCAGGTCAAGGCGACGCTGGTACTGGTTCTCAACCTCAGCCCATGACTGGTCCACGCCGTTTTGCTGCTCGACGATGCTGTTGTAGTTACATGACTGCAACGAGCACATCATCACCACAGCGGCGCAGAGTGAGAGTATGTTACGGATTTTCATAATTTGCATATTTTAGATTAAGCGAGTTTGCGGAGAAGAGAGGTGATGCTCACGCGGTCGTGGATGAGCTTGTGGAGGTCTTCGACCTTTACGCGGGTCTGCTCCATAGAGTCGCGTTCGCGCAGGGTGACGGTGTTGTCCTCGAGAGTCTGATGGTCAACGGTGATGCAGAAGGGGGTGCCGATGGCATCCTGACGGCGATAGCGCTTGCCGATAGAGTCCTTCTCCTCGTAGTGGGTAGCGAAGTCAAACTTGAGGTCGTTGACTATCTCACGTGCCTTGTCAGGCAGACCGTCCTTGCGCACGAGAGGCATCACTGCGCACTTTACAGGTGCCAGAGGGGCAGGCAGATGAAGCACCACGCGGCTGTCACCGCCCTCGAGAGGCTGCTCCTCATAGCTTGAGCAGAGCACAGAGAGGAACATGCGGTCAACGCCTATGGATGTCTCGATTACATAGGGTGTGTAGCTCTCGTTGAGTTCGGGGTCGAAATACTGTATCTTCTTGCCTGAGAACTTCTCATGCTGCGAGAGGTCAAAGTTGGTACGGGAGTGGATACCCTCGACCTCCTTGAAGCCGAAAGGCATCTCAAACTCGATGTCGGTGGCAGCGTTGGCGTAGTGGGCGAGCTTGTCGTGGTCGTGGTAGCGGTACTTGTCATCGCCGAGACCGAGAGCCTTGTGCCACTTGAGGCGGGTCTCCTTCCACTGCTTGAACCATTCGAGCTCCTGACCGGGACGCACGAAGAACTGCATCTCCATCTGCTCGAATTCACGCATGCGGAATATGAACTGACGGGCTACGATCTCGTTACGGAAAGCCTTGCCTATCTGGGCGATGCCGAAGGGGATACGCATGCGTCCCGTCTTCTGCACGTTGAGATAGTTGACAAAGATGCCCTGGGCTGTCTCCGGGCGGAGATATACGGTCATGGCACCGTCGGCGGTGCTGCCCATCTCGGTCTTGAACATAAGGTTGAACTGGCGCACTTCTGTCCAGTTCTTTGTGCCTGAAATGGGATCGACGATTTCCTGGTCGATGATTATCTGGCGGAGCTCCTCAAGATTGTTGTCGTTGAGAGCCTTGCTGAAGCGGTCATGCAGTGCGTCACGCTTAGCCTTGATTTCAGCCACACGGGGATTGGTTTCGCGGAAAAGAGCCTCGTCAAACGAATCACCGAAACGCTTGCGGGCTTTGGCAACCTCCTTCTCCACCTTCTCGTCCATCTTGGCGAGTTCGTCCTCGATGAGCACATCGGCGCGGTAACGCTTCTTGGAGTCGCGGTTGTCAATCAGAGGGTCATTAAAGGCATCCACGTGACCCGATGCCTTCCAGATGGTCGGGTGCATGAAGATGGCAGAGTCGATGCCCACGATGTTTTCGTGGAGGAGGGTCATCGCGTCCCACCAGTAACGCTTGATATTGTTCTTAAGCTCCACGCCGTTCTGACCGTAGTCATATACAGCCGACAGGCCGTCATATATCTCACTTGACTGGAACACAAAGCCGTATTCCTTGGCATGGGACACTATCTTCTTGAACACTTCGTCTTGCTGTGCCATCTTTTGAAATGATATTGTTGATTAGATGATTATACTCAGATTGATATGACAAATTATTACATATATAATAATCCATGCAAATTTAGCGATTTTCCCTTATTTGCGCAAATACGCTAACCGTCAGGAAAAGAATTTTATTGGGTTGCTTTTGAACCAAAAGCACCAATGACAATGCGTCATAGCATAGCTATTACAATCCTTTGGTAGCTGGGGAATCAGGTGTGGCGGAAGACGGAGGAGAGGCGTTGAGGGTCGGGTGCAGAGCTGCTGAATTGTGACATATCTACGATGTAGCCATCAAAACCGGCTAATTTCAGCAGCAGAAGCGAACATAGATGGTGCATCTTCAGGCATATTTGATAGAGCGCATCCGCCTCCCCGATGACGTTGCTGACTGGCAGCCTGCCATGGAGAAAGGTGTTGCGGTATTCTGCCACCTTCTCTTCGTCATGTGCAAGGGAAATGTCCAGCTGGCTGAAGGGTGCTGTCAGAGTGTCGGTATTGGTCGGTTGGTTGGCACTATTGAGCTTCTTGTTAATGAAAAACTTCTGCTCTGCCTCCGAAAGATCTGACCCTTTAACCACCTTCTCTATCTGTCGCCGCAGACGCTTCCATCTCGCCGGATCCATAGGGTGCTGGCACTCGGATGTCACGCTGCCTCGCTCCTCCATTATGACAGGTATGATTTGGTTGATTGCCTCCAACGCCACGGACAATACAGCTCCTTGCACTTCTAATCCGGCTCGTGAACTCTCAACTATCATCGTCACCGCATTGATGAGTCCATCGTGGTCATAGAGCATCTGGCAGAGTTTCGATAACACATCTTCACTCATCGGCGTCAATCGCGCCGACCATTCCTCAGCCATAGCCGATACATCCGTTGCCAATAACTCACCCATAGGTTTCAGCACCGAGTAAGCATTGGTGGTAAAAATGAAGTATTGCCCGCTGATGCTTTCACGCAGAGCCATATAGCGCATAGCCGTCGGCATCCCGTGCTCCCTGCTATCCAACACAAATAGATATTCCTCATCGAGCACAATCCGCTGAATCACGAAACCGAACCCGAATAACACAGCAGTAACCGCCTTGCTAAACTGCCTAAGCGTCAATGCTTCCACATTGTCTATGCACAAATAAGAGGCATCGTCCTTTGACACTACATACATGTCATAATCCACATCAGAAATCCTCAATCTCAGCCGCTCGGTAGACCAATTCCGACTGTTTCCAACGGTATATCCAAAGCATCGGAATGCAAAATCGCGAAAATTCAGTTTGCCACCAGCCATCGGAGTCATATAACGGAAATACATCCTGTCATCGCATACATCTGTCGGGAAATCACCGCGAGTAAAGCGGTCAATCACAAGCCCGATAGTAAGAGCCACCCGACGGCTGTCAGCACTGAATCCCTGCCGATTTATAAACCATCCCTCGGCAGGTATCCGATACCTCATATCCTCCGCCATCAGATCAAAAGCCCGAATATTTTCCTCTCCATTAAGATTATTGGCATCAAAACAACGGTACTCCTCCCAGCTCATCTCATATTTCCCCCTGAACATCCGCCCCTCCAGCGACAAAGGAAGCTCCGACTCCGCCATAAATTCCACCCCTTCACACCGAGCCGACTTCATCCCGCGCACAGACACCACCGCATCCAGGCAAGCCTCCACCCCATTTATCATATAAAAAGAATTTCTATCTATCATCATACTACAATCATTTATTTAAGTTTCCACTTCTACAAATATACCCCAAAGAACGCCATCCGCCAAATCACTTTGCTCCATTATGGCGGAAAATCGGTGGGGATTTCGGTAATTCACTGTGAAATCATTAATTTTGTGGGGTAAATGTACTAATCAGCATGTCACGGAAACTTACTATCGTGCCACACAGCGGGCTGGCTAACAGGATGCGCGCCATAGCGGGGGCGTATGTGCTGGCTATGCAGTCGCGCCGCAAGCTTGAAATCCTCTGGCCTGTCACGCGTGAGCTGGCGGCTCCGATAGAGGTGCTCTTTGACATGAAGCCTTTCCATGCCGAGTGGCGCAACATCACGCCCCGGCAATATTCGCTGCAATACCGTGAACCAGGGCTGCGCAACGGCTACCTGTCGGGCATCGCGCGCAGATGGGGCGAGAAATTCCAGGGACGAATGTATGTCAACCCCGAGAAGATGCCCGGGGCACAGGACAGCTACGAGTCGTTTGAGAAGGTGGAGCTTGACATATACAATCAGACCATGTCTACCGACATACGTAACCTCGTCATAACATCGGCGCAGGAAATAGGATATGTGGCACCTGAAATTATCAGGCTGATATTCCGCCCCTCGGCTCTGGTCAGAGAGATAGTCGAAGGCAAGGAGGGGCTGATGGGACCGGCATGCTACCGTATAGGCGTACACGTCAGACGCACTGACAATAAGGAGGCGATACGCCGCTCACCTCTTAAGGACATCATAGCGGTGGTGAAAGCTGAGATCAAGCGCATCGACAAGCCCAGCATAATATATCTCGCCACTGATGACGAGAAAGTGAAGAAGAAATTCAGCCGTGAATTTCCCAACGTCATCACATCGGCGCAACCAGCATCGCGCGCCACGGTCAGCGGCATGCTTGAAGGCGCAGCCGAGATGTGGATGCTATCGCGCTGCCATGTCATCATCGGCTCGGCAGCCAGCACCTACAATGTCATGGCATCGCGGATAGGCGACGTGCCACTTATCACAGTAGAACGATGAAACGATTCGCAAACATACTCTACAAGGGCAGCAGACCCTTGCAAATATCCCTCAACGCATTCCTGATGTGGCGCCAACGCCATATCAAGGAAAAGACGTTTGTGGTCATAGTGGCTCTGGTGGTAGGAGTGCTGTCAGGTCTGGCAGCCTTACTGCTCAAAGCCCTTATCCACTTTATCTCGTCATTTCTCAACTCCCACCTCAACATCGCCGGTGCCAACTACACATATCTGATATATCCTGTCATAGGCATCTTCCTGACGATGCTGTTTGTGAGATATATCGTCAAGGACAATATAGGCCACGGTGTGACGCGCGTACTCTACGCGATATCCCAAAACAAGAGCCGACTGAAGAAACACAACATGTACTCATCGCTCATCGCATCATCGCTGACCATCGGAAGCGGAGGGTCGGTAGGAGCCGAGGGACCGATAGTGTACACCGGGGCTGCCATAGGCTCCAACATAGGGCAAATGTTCCGCCTCTCGCCACGCATCCTGATGATATTGGTAGGTTGCGGAGCTGCCGCAGGCATCGCCGGCATCTTCAAAGCCCCCATCGCCGGGATGCTTTTCACCCTTGAGGTGCTGATGATCGATCTGACCACAGTGTCAGTGATGCCGCTGCTGATTGCCTCAATCACAGCCGCTACGATGGCATACATCTTCACCGGCTACGACTTTGAATTCTTCTTCATGCAGAGCGAGCCGTTCATGATGCCACGAATCCCCTATGCGTGTCTGCTCGGCGTAGTGTGCGGCTTGATGTCGCTCTACTTCACGCGTGTGGTCAACATGATGGAGAATTTTTTCAGCAAGCTCAAGAACGTATGGTACAAAGCCATCATAGGCAGCCTGTCGGTGGCATTGCTGATCTTCCTTTTCCCGCCTCTCTACGGCGAAGGCTACGGCGCCATCATCAGTCTGCTCGGAGGAGACCCGTCATCGATAGTCAACGGCTCGATATTCTATCCTGACCGAGGCGAAGTATGGTATGTGATAATATTCATCGCCTTAGTTATCCTGACCAAGGCGTTTGCAACCTCTGCCACCACGGGCGGCGGAGGCGTGGGCGGCACATTTGCCCCGTCGCTGTTTGTAGGATGTCTGACAGGATTCCTGTTTGCCTACGTCACCAATACGGCATTCGGCATGGATCTGTCGCTGAAAAATTTCGCCCTGATGGGTATGGCTGGGGTCATGTCGGGGGTCATGCATGCCCCTCTGATGGGCATCTTCCTCACGGCAGAGCTGACCGGCGGATACGACCTGTTCCTGCCGTTGCTGATAGTGTCAGCACTGTCATATTTCACCATCAAATTCTTTGAGCCATACAGCATCTACACCATGCGACTGGCACAGCGCGGCGAACTGCTGACACATCACAAAGACAAGGCGGTGTTGACACTGCTTAAAGTGGACAACGTGATTGAGACAGATTTCAAAACCGTCACACCCGACATGAGCCTCAAGCAGATGGTGGATGTCATATCACAGAGCAACCGTAACCTCTACCCTGTCATCAACGCCGAGGGAGACCTCATCGGAGTGGTGCTGCTGGACGAAATACGCAATATCATGTTCCGTCCCGACCTCTACCGCCGCATGTTTGTCAGCAAATTCATGAGCACCCCCCCAGCCAAGATAGAAATCGGCGAGAGCATGGAGTCGGTGATGAAGAAATTTGACGTGACCGGGGCTTGGAACCTTCCCGTGGTCGAAAACGGCAAGTATGTCGGTTTTGTCAGCAAATCAAAGATTTTCAACTCCTACAGGCGTGTACTCCGCCACTATTCAGAAGACTAAACACACATGGCATCATATCTACAGATAGAAGCTCTGACCAAGAGCTACGGCGACCGCATGCTGTTTGCGGACATAACTTTCGGCATAGACGAGGGCGACAAGATAGGTCTCATAGCCAAAAACGGCACAGGCAAAAGCACCCTGCTCAAAATCATAGCCTCAAAAGAAGATGCCGACAGCGGCAAGATTACATTCCGCAACGATCTGCGGGTCGCATATCTTGACCAGATACCCGACTTCGGCGCATCGGTCGCCATACGCGACGTGCTGACCCAACACGCACCCAAAGATGCCTCGGAGCGTGACGAATATGCCGCGCGGCTTGAGCGCACCCTCCAGCAGCTCGGCATCAGCAATCTTGAAGCCCCTATCGATAAGCTCTCGGGCGGCGAAAAGAAGCGCATAGCCATAGCGCAAGCTGTGGTTGACAATCCCGAACTGCTCATACTCGACGAGCCTACCAACCACCTTGACATCGACGCAATAGAATGGCTTGAAGGGTATCTGCGACGCTCACGCATCGCCCTGCTGATGGTCACGCACGACCGCTATTTCTTGGATCGGGTATGCAATAAAATCATCGAGATAGACAACTGCACCGCCTATACCTACCAGGGCAACTATGAGTATTATCTGCGCCGCCGACAGGAACGCATAGAAGCCATGACCGCCGAGCAAGCCAAACTCAAGAACACTCTGCGGCGTGAACAGGAGTGGATGCGGCGGCAGCCTCAGGCACGTGCAGGAAAAGCCAAATACCGCATCGACGCCTTCTATGACCTCAAAGACCGCGCCAACGTCAACCTGACCCAACGCGATGTCAACCTTGACGTAAAGTCAAGCTACATCGGATCAAAAATCTTTGATGCCCGGCATCTGTCAAAACGCTACGGCGACAAGGTAGTTCTTGACGATTTCACCTACAATTTCGCCCGCTACGAGAAGGTAGGCATCATCGGAGCCAACGGTGTAGGCAAATCCACATTCATCAAGTTGTTGCAAGGGCTGGAACAGCCCGACAGCGGCACTATCGAAGTAGGCGAAACTGTCCGTTTCGGCTACTATTCGCAGGCTGGCATAAGCTTCGACGAAAACAAGAAAGTGATTGATGCCATCACCGAGATAGCCGAAGACGTAGTGGTCAACGACAGCGTACACTACTCCCCCATGCAGTTTCTGCAACGCTTCCTGTTTTCGCCTGCCGACCAGCAGAAGTATATCCACACGCTGAGCGGAGGCGAACGGTGCCGTCTGCATCTGGCATCGGTGCTGATGCGCTCGCCCAACTTCCTCATACTTGACGAGCCGACCAATGACCTCGACATAATAACTCTCGGGATACTTGAAAATTACCTGAGCGAGTTTAAAGGATGCGTCATCGTCATCAGTCATGACCGATTCTTCCTTGACAACATTGCCGACCATCTGTTTGTTTTTACAGGTGACGGCAAAATCAAGGACTTCCCCGGCACATACACCGAATACCGCCAGTGGAGCGACGAGCAGCAACGTCTCGCCCGTCAGGCTGAAACGGCATCAGACTCCGCAGAAAAGCAGCCTCGCCGGCAGAGCGAACGTAAGCGCAAGCTCACATTCAAGGAAAAGCGGGAGATGGAGGCACTCGAAAGCGAGATAGAGCAACTGACAGCTGAAAAGGACGAGCTGACAGCCCTGTTTAACAGCGGCAGCTCCTCTGACGACATCGCAGCCAAGGCAGCTCGGTATGCCGAAGTCAACGCCCTGCTTGACGAGAAGGAGATGCGTTGGCTTGAGCTGTCAGAGATAGAATCATGAAACCACGCCATCCACATCCCAGCATCAATCCTCGGCAACGATTGTCGAGATGGTCAGCTTCGTTTTCAAAAGCGACTCTGAGATTTGCCGGGAGGATAAGGCTCGCATCAGACATATTGGATGTGCTGGCACTGATAGCCGCATTTGTGTGCTTCGGGTGCTTCGCTACGCATCTCGGATTCAATCATACAGCTGAAGAATACCGCGCCATCTTCCACATCATGCGGTATGTGCAGGGAATTTTCATAGCCAACATACTCTTCAACATAATATTCGACTTCCGACGGGTGCGACGCGAGACCCGCGCTCTAAAGTGGGTCATAGACATCGCCGTGCTCAGCTCGCTGCTGCCATGGCTCTATCCCCATCCCGTGCATCCGTGGTTGCCATGGCTTGAACGGGTACTATACAGCACCGTCTACTTATACTCGGTATTAGGCGTATATGCAGCCTTTGAAATCAGCCTGTGGATCATGAAGTGCATGAACAGGCGCACCAACCCGGCTCTACTGCTGTCGGGTAGCTTCCTCGTATTCATCATCATAGGCACAGGACTGCTGATGCTGCCCAAATGCACGTATACACCCATATCGTTTGTAGATTCGCTGTTTGTCTCCACGAGCGCGGTCTGCATCACCGGGCTTACGCCTGTTGACGTATCAGTGACATTCACACCTCTTGGCGAACTGATACTATGCCTTCTCATACAGATAGGCGGATTGGGAGTGCTGACCTTCACGAGTTTCTTTGCCCTCTTCTATACCGGAGGCACTTCTATCTACAGCCAGCTGATGGTCAAGGACCTGATATATACGCGGTCGTTCAACGAGCTGCTACCTACAATGCTCTATATACTCGGCATAACACTGCTTATAGAGGGGCTTGGGGCTGTGCTGATATACTTCTCCATTCAGGGGATTTTCCCCATGAGCACGCAAGACGAAATAGGATTTGCCATATTCCACTCCATCTCAGCATTTTGCAATGCCGGATTCTCGACCATCCATGGAGGCATGTCAAATCCGATGCTGCTCTATGGCAACCAATGGATATATCTGGCAATGAGTCTCATAATCACAGCCGGCAGCATCGGATTTCCCATATTGGTCAATTGCAGAGACTTCATAGTCCACAAAATGCGCCGGATGCTCAGACGCGATGACGACAAAGTGGTGCATATCTGGAGCATGAACTCCAAGATAGTCCTTATCACATCGGTATCACTGTTGGTGTCAGGAATAGTCTTGTTCTATCTATGGGAGCGTGACAACACACTGGCTGGCATGTCGCCATGGATGCAGGCAGTGCAAAGCGTGTTCAACGCCACTGTGCCCCGCAGTGCCGGATTCTCGTCGGTCAGTCCGGCGGCATTCATGCCCTATACGCTGATGTTCGTGATGTTTCTGATGTGGATAGGCGGTGCGTCGCAGTCGACAGCCGGAGGCATCAAGGTCAACACCTTCGGGGCTATGCTCCTCAACATCCGCACTGTCATGACCGGAAAGCATCGAGTGACAGCATTTCACCGCACCATATCGGTGCAGTCTATGCAGAGGGTACATACCGTGATAGCTGTATCGGTCATATCAGTCATAGTCTACTCAGTCGCTATTCTGATGCTTGAGCCTCAGCTGAGCACACGTGACTGCATATTTGAGGTTGTGTCAGCCGTCTTCACCGTAGGTTCGTCGCTCGGATGCACCTCCGAACTGTCAGGCGCGTCAAAAATCATACTCTGCACCGCGATGTTTTTCGGACGCATAGGCATGCTTTCCATCCTGATGGGTTTTGCCAACAGCCACCGCTCAAATTCGTTCCGCTATCCATCAGACAACATAATCATAAACTGACATACAACCTGTTATTACTACTGCCATGACCTTTCTTATCATCGGACTCGGAATATACGGCTACAATCTCGCCACCGACCTGACCGCCATCGGTCACGAAGTCATAGGTGCCGACATCAAGCCCTCGCTCGTTGAGAGCATCAAGGACAACATATCCACTGCCTATATCATCGACTCGACCGACGAAGTTGCCCTGTCTGTGCTGCCTCTCAAAAATGTCGACATAGTCATCGTTGCCATCGGCGAAAATTTCGGTGCAAGCATCAAGACCGTAGCCCTGCTAAAGAAGTTGCAAGTGCCGCACATATATGCCCGCGCCATGGATGACCTCCACTACTCCATTCTTGAGGGATTCCAGATTGACCGCATACTGACTCCGGAGCAGCGCGCCGCCAACGACCTGGTCAACGAACTCGCCCTCGGCTCTCGCACAGAATCTATGCAGGTCAACGAGGACGCCTATATATTAAAATTTACCGTGCCTGAGCAATTTGTAGGCATGAAAATCAATGAAGTAGACTTCCGCAAGAACTATTCGCTACGCCTCATTGCCATCTCGCGCCCCGTCACCTCCAAAAACCTCCTCGGCATAGCCCATACCGAGCTGAAGCCCCTACAGGCAGATGACCAGAACCAGTTTGAGCACGGCGACCAGATAGTATGCTACGGCACCCGCCAGTCCATCCACACCCTCTTCCGCAACCTGAGCTGAGACATCCTCCACCCCCTCTTGCATTCTCAAGATTTACTTCGTATTTTTGCGATTATGATAGAAAGGATAGAGATACACAACTATAAATCCATCAAGGATGCCACTATCGACCTGAAACGGATCAATATCCTCATAGGGTCAAACGGAGCTGGCAAAAGCAACTTTATCTCATTCTTTGAGATGACGCGCAATATGCTCGAACAACGTTTGGGGTCATATATGCTCGAACATGGCGGCATCGACTCTATGCTATATCATGGACGCAAAGAATCCGACAGCATATCGGCATTGATTGATTTTGCAAACACAAACGCTTTTGCATTTAAGCTGAAACCGACAGCAGGCTCAAGAGCCTATATCGAATACACCCGTGATTACTTCAATAACCGGCGCATGAGCGGCAAATCCTACGATGATGAGTGGCATCTGCAAATATGGGATACCAATGTCGAGGAATCAAGCATACTTACACGCCCGGAATGGAGAGCCGGATACATACGAGACTTCCTGCGTAGCTTCACTGTGTATCACTTCCACGACACAAGTCTTTCGTCGCCGATGCGCCGCCCGTCACGTGTCGGCGACAACGAATTCTTACGCCATGACGGTTCTAATCTTGCCGCTTATATTTACATGCTGAAAAATACCGACGAGAAGGCTTATAACCTTATTGAAGGTACTATCCGCTCCATAGCACCATATTTCAAGGGGTTCAAACTAAGTCCTGACAAGAATATGGATGGCTACATCACACTGCAATGGGAAGAATATGAGTCAGACATGTATCTTGATTCCACTAATTTCTCAGACGGCACTTTGCGTTTCATCGCCCTTGCCACACTTCTGTTGCAACCCAATCCTCCCCAGACCATCATCATAGACGAACCGGAATTAGGTCTGCATCCGGCTGCCATAAATAAATTAGGCTCTCTCGTCAAACGTGCATCCCATAAAGCACAGCTTATCATAGCCACCCAATCGGTCAGTGTGGTCGACTGCTTTACTCCAGATGACATAATAGTCGTCAACCGTCGGGACGGTCATTCATCATTTGACAGGCTTGACTCCTCAATGTACGCAGGTTGGCTGTCCGAGTACAGTCTTGGCGAGGTATGGGAAAAAAGCATCATAGGAGGTCAGCCATGAAAAGACTGGATATAATAGTGGAGGGTCCCACTGAGCGTGAATTTGTGTCTCAGGTTCTTGCTCCATACCTCGAACGGCGCGGTGTTATAAAAGCATATAATGTTTCTCCCATAGTTATCCGCACTAATAGCGACCATCGTGGCGGCATGACAAAATACAGCCACCTTAAGGGTGATGTACTCCGTTCGTTGTCATCAACCAGTCAGGAATTGGTGGTGTCAATGATGATTGATTTTTTCCGTATGCCTTCCAATGTACCATCTCCTGACAACCTCAACGAACTGCCGACCGATTACGCAAAAGCTGATGCTATCGAGGCTTGCATCGCCAGAGACATCAATGATGCCCGTTTCATACCCTACATCCAGGTGCATGAATTTGAGGCGTTTCTGTTTGCTGCGCCTACTGGATTTGACTACTGTTACTGCAATGACAAAAGATGCGCACCACTATATGATATAATAAACCAATATGGCAACCCTGAGGATATCAACAGTTCACCAGCTGGGGCTCCATCCAAACGCATCCTTGCCATCATCCCCGAATACGATAAAGTAATAGACGGCAATCTGATTATACTCCAAAACGGTATAGAAGCCATCCTTGCCACATGTCCACGTTTCCGACGTTGGGTTGAGACCTTGATAGTGCGCAGCAAATGACCGCTCAATCAGCCATAGATTAGCTTGAAATCATCGCATAACAACATTTAAGTCATCTTAAATGATATAATCATATACGTGACAAACGGTATGTTTTGTGGTATAGTGTCTTTGAGACGGCAGATGAATGAGGCTGGTTGTGCGGGCATACCGTTTCTATTCATTGTGGATTATGCGATGGAGAGGGCGTTTTTCACATCTTCGCCATTTGATGACTGCGGAGTGCTGTGGAATATGGGCGGTCATGGGAACATTGAACCTTCGGCGCAGCGTCCGTCTGTGTCGCTAAAACCAGTCTCCGCTCCATCAGAGAAAGAATATGCCGAGGCTTTTGCAACTGTACGCAAAGGGCTGCTCAGCGGCAACAGCTTCCTTGCCAATCTGACGTGGGCAACCCAAGTGGAATGTTCTGACCTGAAAGATCTGTTGATGGCGGCGAAAGCTCCTTACAGACTGCTTATCCCTGACGAATTTGTATGTTTTTCACCGGAATCATTTGTCAAGGTCTCTGAGAAAGGCACCATCTCTACATATCCCATGAAAGGGACTATAAAAGCTGACCGTCCAGATGCTTATGAGAGACTCAGGGATAACGAAAAGGAAGTGTCAGAACACTACACCATCGTAGACCTTCTTAGAAATGATCTCAGCATGGTTGCCACTGATGTCCGTGTCAATCGTTTCCGCTATTTTGAGAAGATAGAGACCGCGAAAGGTCCCATATATCAGACGAGTTCGCATATAAGCGGATTGCTGCCCCATGGATGGCAGTCAAGACTTGGCGACATCATGCTCCAGCTGCTTCCGGCAGGATCGATATGCGGTGCACCCAAAGACTCCACACTCAGACTGATACGTAGCGCGGAACAGTCTGAAAGAGGATGGTACACGGGTGTATTCGGCTTCTTTGACGGCAAAAGTCTCGACAGTGCGGTGATGATACGTTGTGTGCAACGCCACTCCGACAGATGCTTCTATTTCCACAGCGGAGGCGGCATCACAGCTAACAGTGATGTTTCCACGGAATACGCCGAACTGCTTGACAAAGTATATCTAACGGTCTGAAATATGTTTATTGAATCGGTAAGAATAAGTGAAGGACGCATGATGCTCGCACCGCTGCATGAGCGCAGGATGCATGACACATCCATGGAGGCATTCGGGCGATTTCATCTGCCTCCGCTGTCATCCATAGAAATCCCTGACTGGTGCCAGACGGGGGAGATAAAAATGCGCATCCTCTACGGAGAGGAATTAGAGGAGGTATCTTTTACGAAATATAATCGCCGTGACATAAAGAAGCTTAAGATAGTTGAAGCAGGGAGAGACATAGACTATCATCTCAAATATGCCGACAGGACATGCATAGACCGCCTTTATAATATGCGCGGTGACTGCGATGACATCATAGTGGTCAAGGACGGCAAAATCTGCGACACATCCTATACCAACATCATCCTGACCGATGGATATCGCATGTATGTCCCATCATCGTTCCTTTTGCCTGGAGTTATGCGCTCGTGGCTCATCGCCACAGGAACGGTACAAATAGGCGATTTCGGCATATCAGATATTCTCCCAGACAACAAATGGGGATTTACGCACCTGATGATGATCAACGCCATGATGCCCCCTGAATCAGCCATAACCATCCCGCTTGAGTCAGTAGTGCGATAGCAGAAATGCACTTTGTTTGACATTATTTAACCTACATACGCAGCAATATCGCACATGCGGATTGCTAATTTCGCAAATGAAGGTCATAGTGGCTTTCCTTGTCATCGCACTAATCTTTCCATCATGTCAATCCTCATCGCCATCATCTGCTTCTTCGCATGGATAGTCCCCGCACTCAAAGACGGCTCCAACATTAAGTAACAACCCCTTCACACCTCATAAAGCTATGATCGGCATAATCCTTTGGGCGATACTGATAATATTCATCGTCATATGCGCGTGCCCCGGCTTCCTCACCTTCCTCTTTTGCGTGGCTCTACCCATAGCCATAGGCATCTACGCACTATTTGGGTGGATAGATAGCAAGGTAAACAAATGATAGCAAAGAGATAGCGATATTTTGGGAAGGTTTGGTGGTGTGGGGGAAAATGATTAACTTTGTGGTCGCTTAAACGCTACTATTTCCTTTATATCCGTGTGATGGGAAATTAAGCGAATTAGAGATAATAAACTTAATTTTGAGTAACACAATCAATTTACCGCGAAATGAACTCATTTCAACTGTCTGCCGAGCCCCGTACTGACCTCGGCAAGAAGGCTGCCAAGCAGCTCCGCAAAGAGAACAAAATCCCCGTAGTGCTTAACGGCGGCGAACACATCGACCTCCCCTTCAAGGGCACTCTCAAACCCGGCGAAAAGATCATCGAAATCGGCCGTGGCAAAGGTCTCATCACTACCGACCTGACTGTGACCAACGAGGCTGTCCGCAAACTCATCTATACGCCCGACATCTTCGCTATCGAGCTTGACATCAACGGCGAGAAGCGCAATGCCGTGCTCAAGGACATCCAGTTCCACCCCGTGAAGGATACCATCCTCCACATCGACCTGCTCGAGGTCAACGACAAGAAGCCTGTCACCATCGAGGTTCCCGTGAAGCTCGAAGGCCACGCCGAGGGTGTGAAAGCCGGTGGTAAGCTGACCCTCTCTATGAAGAAGATCAAGGTCAAGGCTATCTACACACAGATTCCCGAGCGCGTCATCATCAACGTCGACAACCTCGGTCTCGGCAAGACTCTCCAGATCGGCGACCTCCACTTCGAGGGTCTCGAACTGGTCAACGCCAAGAACGCTGTGGTTTGTGCCGTTCAGCTCACACGTGCTGCCCGCGGTGCCCAGGCTGCCGCTGCTGCCGGCAAGTAAGCTCCGAGCACACATATCTCATAAATATGACGGTACAAATCATTTGTGCCGTCATATTTGTTTAACACAAAAACATAAATATGAAATACCTGATAGTAGGTCTCGGAAATATCGGGGCTGAATATGTCGGGACCCGACATAATATCGGATTCCGCATAGCTGATGCTCTCGTATACAGCGTAGGCGGCGTTTTCACGACCGAACGCTACGGTGACATCGCCCGCATAAGGGTCAAAAACGCACAGCTCGTGGTGCTGAAACCGTCTACCTATATGAATCTGAGCGGCCAAGCTGTGCGCTACTGGATAGATAAGGAGAACGTAGATCTGAAAAACATCCTTGTGCTCGTGGATGACGTGGCACTCCCCTTCGGTGCGATACGCCTCAAAGGCAACGGCAGCGATGCAGGACACAACGGGCTGAAAAACATAGCCCAGATGCTCGGCACACAGGAGTATCCGCGTCTGCGCTTCGGCATAGGCAACGACTATCCGCGTGGCGGTCAGATAGACTATGTGCTCGGACACTTCAAACTCAACGAACGGCAGATGCTCCCCACCCGCGTGGATGTAGCTGTCGATGCCGTGAAAGCATTCTGCCTTAGCGGACTCGACTTCGCGATGTGCAATTTCAACAACAAATGACCCCTACCGTATGGCTAAATCGGAAGTACGCATAGACAAATGGCTGTGGGCGATGCGCATATTCAAGACCCGCACCATAGCCACCGAGGCTTGCAAAAAGGGTCGCGTGAGCGTGGGTAACGCCATAGCCAAGCCGTCACGCACCATCAAAACCGGCGACATCATACAGGTGCGCAAACCACCTGTGACCTACTCATTCAAGGTGCTGGCTCTGACTGAAAACCGCCTCGGCGCGAAACTCGTGCCCGAATACATGGAAAATGTCACTCCTCGCAGCGAGCTTGATCTGCTTGAAGTGGTCAAGATAAGCGGATTCGTAGACCGCCGCAAAGGGCTTGGACGCCCGACAAAACGCGAAGGCCGTGACCTGGCACGTTTCACCGAAGAAAGCAGCGGTTGGGACTTCGACTGGGATGACCTTGATGACGAAGATATGGATACCTAAACGTTAACACTGATAGCACAAAATCCGACAGATTAAACAAACTAAGGTTAAAAAGGATGTAACTGTAACAATGCAGTTTAAAATAAAACTTAACGAACTGCCAGAGTTGGTTATTTTATGTTTTTTCTCTACATTTGTGGCATATTAATATTCCAATAGTTACATGCTCCACGAAAGTATTTACGGTCTGATAGGGTATCCGCTGACCCACTCGTTCTCCCAGCAGTATTTCAACCGCAAGTTTGATGCTGAAAGCATCGCTGCGCGTTACGTCAATTTCGAAATTCCCGAGATAGCCGATTTCCCCGATGTAATCAAGGATAATCCCAACCTTCGCGGTCTTAATGTAACCATTCCCTACAAAGAGCAGGTCATACCCTACCTTGACGAGCTTGACCCCGACACCGCCGAGATAGGCGCGGTCAATGTCATAAAGTTCATACGCAAGGGCAGCAAACTGCGACTGAAAGGGTACAACTCGGATGTAATCGGATTCACCGATTCGCTCAGCCCCCTGCTGACCCCGGAGATGAAACATGCCCTCGTGCTCGGCACAGGCGGCGCATCAAAGGCGGTCATGCAGGCTCTTAAAAAGCTCGGCATATCGGCGACACTTGTGTCACGCACTCCAGCCGAAGGACGCTACACCTACAGCGACCTGACGCCAGAAATAATGGCAGAAAACCTGCTCATCGTCAATACGACACCCTTAGGGATGTATCCCCACATGGACGAATGCCCGGACATCCCCTATGACCAGCTCACCCCTGCACACCTTTGTTACGACCTGCTATATAACCCGGATGTGACAATGTTCATGCGCAAAGCAGCCGAACATGGCGCGGCAACCAAAAACGGTCTTGAGATGCTTCTGCTCCAGGCATTTGCAGCATGGAACATCTGGCAAGAATAACATACATTTTATATACACTTATATTTCACTTATATTCATAACCATACAAATTCATAATCTATGAAACTTTCCGCACACCGTAGCAGTATGTTTCACGGCATATTGCTTATAGCGTTGTTTTCATGCGCCGCATTCTACATAGGCAGCGCACGCTTCTTCCAGGAGCTCTCGTTCAGCCCTATGATCATCGGTATCGTCCTGGGTATGCTCTACGCCAACTCCCTGCGCAACCATCTTCCCGAAACATGGGTGCCAGGTATTATATTCTGTTCAAAAAAGATACTCCGAATAGGCATCATATTCTACGGATTCCGACTGACATTCCAGGATGTGATGGCAGTAGGCACCGCCGGCATCGTCATTGATGCAATCATAGTGACAGTCACCATATTGGGAGGCTACTGGATAGGCAAACTGATGAAGATGGATCGCGACATAGCGTTGCTGACCTCGATAGGCAGCGGCATCTGCGGAGCTGCCGCCGTGCTCGGAGCCGAATCGACCATCCAGACAAAGCCTTACAAGACAGCCGTAGCTGTGGCTACCGTGGTGATTTTCGGTACGATAGCCATGTTCCTCTATCCGGTGGCATACCGTAGCGGTGCTTTAGGACTGTCACCACAGGAAATGGGCATCTTCGCCGGCTCGACACTACATGAGGTAGCACACGCCGTAGGCGCAGGCAATGCCATGGGAGGCGAAATAGCCAATGTCAGTGTCATCGTCAAGATGATACGTGTGATGATGCTTGTCCCTGTGCTTCTCATCCTCGGATGGTGGGCAGCTGCCTCGGCTGTGAAATCGCCCGCCCAAGGCAGCGGAGAAAAAGCCGCCAAGGGCAAAATCGCAGTTCCCTGGTTTGCCATCTGGTTTCTCGTTGTCATCGGTTTCAATTCCCTCAACCTCCTGCCCGTAGCCGTGGTTGATGCAATCAACTACATCGACACCTTCCTTCTGACCATGGCAATGTGTGCCTTAGGCGCAGAAACAAGCATAGACAAATTCAAGAAAGCGGGTGCCAAACCTTTCATCCTTGCCTTCATCCTCTTTATCTGGCTTCTCGGCGGAGGATACCTGATGGCAAAATATCTTGCACCCGTGCTGCTGTAGACCGATGCAGCTTCCCTCTCTCCATCATCGGCTCAGCCATCCATCCACACCATTACTGTACCCGGCAGCCACCGTGCTGCTGGGTACTTTTTTAGGTATCTGCCATCCTGAATCAGGCATATTCAATACGACAGCCGCATTCCTGGCATTACTCGCAGCTGTGATATTTCTCGTATTGCGTCGATTCACGGCATGTGCGCTGACCGTATGCTTCGCAGTAGGATGGTTCAATGCCGAACTTCATGCGCCAGTCAACATTCCCACCAAATATCAGAAAGGATCCTGGACTTTTTCAGGGCATATAGACCGCATCAACGAGACAGAGACCTCCTCTGTAACAGATGTCATAATAGACAGCATGGGGAGTGACATAGACAACATCAAAGCTGTCAGACCCATAAAAATACAATTGACCATAGCCGGTTTTGACCACAGAATAGCCCCAGCGTCACGCATCAGATGGTCAGGCAATCTCGCCGACAGCCACGCCCTACGCAGATTGGCTATGATGGATGACATCAGCCGCCACGCCCGACGCAGAGGAATCGCGGGAGCAGTGGTAATACGTCCTGACGCCATAGTATCAGTCACTGACGAGCCTGGCATACTCAACGCACTCTACCGTTTCAGAGGACGCATAGCAGCTGCCATATATGAAACATCTATGTCGCCTTCCACCACCGAGTTTCTTACAGTGGTGCTATTAGGTGACACCGAGATGCTGACCGCCTACAGACGCGAGGCATACTCCTCAGCAGGGCTGTCACATATATTGGCTCTCAGCGGCATGCATGTGGCTGTCATAGGATTGCTTATATCCATAGCCCTGTGTCCTCTGTTGGTGATGCGGTGGCGCAAAGCTGTCATAATAATCACTGTCATATCATTATGGCTCTATGCTGCCATCACTGGTTATTCGCCATCCGTCACACGCGCCGTCATCATGGCTACGGTATTTGCAGGGGCGCGTCTGCTGCAACGACGCTCGTCACCATATAACTCTCTATGTCTGGCAGCCATGATAATAGTGCTTGCCGACCCGTTCTCCCTGATGAGCTACGGTTTCCAGTTGTCATTTGCCGCAGTAGCTTCAATAATAGCATTTGCCAAAGCTTTTGTCGTGGTCAATCCTCGCCGCAGATCTCTCTATCATCTTAACACATATATAGCCGTACCTGTAGCTGCAATGACAGGAACCGGGCTGATTGCATGTTACTACTTCCATACATTTCCGATATATTTCGTACCTGCAGCCATTGTTGCCTCTATACTCCTGCCGATCATCTGTGTCGGAGGTGCTATTGCAACCATCCTAAATACGCTACATCTGTCAGGTATCATATATGGCTCGACATGCTTCGTGACTGACCATTCGGTCAATATCCTTGACCGCACAGCTCAGTTCGTCTCATCTTTGCCTGGAGCTTTATTGAACGGTATAGAATTGGGAACAGAGAGCCTCATATTGCTATTAATGGCTGTAATTGCTCTGGGTCTATACATTAATCTGAGAAAACGTGCTTATGGATACGCCTCACTGCTGCTTGCTGCTACAGGCATAGTCTGCAACTTCATCCAGCCAAGGTATCCCTACGAGGATATATCAGCGATACTCATCCCCGACAGGTCGTTTACCACCCTGCTTGTGCGCGACAGAGATGCCGTAACCTTGTACACCGATGCCACAGGTGCTGACACCATACTTGTCAAACAAAGGGCACAGCGGGATTTTGACACCTTCTTACGTCTTACGGGCGTGGATAATATTACTGTCAGCTCACTTTACAATATGACTGACCACCGCATACACATATTAGAGGCTCTTGATTCAACAGCATTTTCACATGCCATATCCCAATCTGATCCATATCTGATAATTTCAGGACGGGCAACAACCCGCGACATACGCACAGCTCCATGGCACATGCTGTCAGGACTTCATATAAAAGTGATACCATCCCCGGCGTTAAGACCGAGGATGGCATCAATGGTCATAGACAAATGTCAGGAATACGGGATTCCTACATCTGATACTTTAGTGGTCAAGAATCAGAGCATGTCAATCAAATCCTTAGGCATATAGTGCTGGTAGGGATGATCACAGCCCGGGCACTTCTCGGGAGGAGTCTTGCCTTTGTGGATATATCCGCAAACGAGGCAAAGCCATTCGATAGGCTCCTCACGCTTCCACATGGTGCCAGCATTGATGAGTTCCAGACAGTACTGGAAACGGTCATGATGTGACTTCTCGACCTTGGCTATGGCAGCGAAATGAGTAGCTATTTCATCAAACCCCTCCTCCTTTGCCACCTTGGCAGCCTCGCGATAGAATTCATAGCCATCGACCATCTCCTCTTTGATGGCGACAGCAAGATTTTCGGCAGTCGCTCCGAGATAACCGGCATCCACATTGCCTGTACACTGCACCTCGTCACCTTCAAGCATCTTAAGAAATACCTTGGCATGGTGCAGTTCGTTGTCAGCAGTCTCACGGAATACCACTCCTACAGGGAAATACTGTTCCTTGTCAGCCTTCTGAGCATAAAATGTGTAGCGGGCATAAGCCTGCGTCTCTGCCATATAGGAATTGACGATGTATTGCTCGGTCTTAGTGCCTTTAATACTTTTAGTAGCCATAGTTATAACAGTTAGAATTGTAATTCTTTTAATACTTACAATACTAACAACGCACGGTCACGCCTATTTGTTCGTCTATGGCAACGTCTAACCTTTAAATGGCATGCGATTGAGAATCGAACGCCCCAAAGTCACCTCATCGGTATATTCGAGGTCATTGCCTATCGCCACTCCGCGTGCAAGCTGGGTTATCTCCACGCCGCTCGGACGTAATTTGCGATACAGATAGAAACTGGTGGTCTCGCCCTCCATCGTGGCTCCCAAAGCAAGTATGACTTCGCTGATATCTCCCTTGCCTACACGCTCGATCAGCGAACTTATCTCAAGAGCATCAGGACCTATGCCGTCCATTGGTGATATGACACCTCCAAGCACGTGATAAAGCCCCGAGAACTGACGGGTAGCCTCTATATTTATCACATCCTTTATCGACTCGACCACACATACCTTGGAGCGGTCGCGGGTATCATCGGAACATATGCCACACACCTCCTCGTCAGAGATATTATGGCATACCCTGCAATATCTGATGCCGCGGCGCAGATTTATCAACGCCTGTCCGATAGCCACCCCTTCCGCCTCATCACGCCGGAGAATATGCAGAGCCAGACGCAAAGCAGTCTTCTTGCCTATGCCAGGCAACTGTGCGAGAGCATTGACGGCATTGTCAAGCAGTATGGAATTGATTTCCTGTTGCATCGGAGGGCAGATTAATTGTCAAGGAAGATAAAATATACCGCGAGAATCAGCAAAAAGAAGGCTACAAAATGATTCCAGTGAAGCTGCTGCCCCTTAAACAGCAACATCACAAACACCGTGAATACCGAAAGCGATATCACTTCCTGTATGACCTTAAGCTGAAGCAGATTGAAAGAACCGCCATTAGCAAGAAAACCATAGCGGTTGGCTGGAACCATAAATGTGTATTCAAGCAGGGCAATTCCCCACGATCCAAGTATGATCCACATCATAGGCGTGTTGCTGCCTATGACCTTCATCTCTTCAAGTTTCAGCTGCCCATACCAGGCTATGGTCATGAATGTGTTGGATATGACAAGAAGAAGTACCGTTATCCAGGGATTCATAATAGATAATTATAAAGCAAATCGCAGCCTCCTGGCAATTCAGGAAACTGCGACTCTCGTTGTTTGGGATGTGTGGGCGCTGAGGGATTCGAACCCCCGACCCTCTGCTTGTAAGGCAGACGCTCTGAACCAGCTGAGCTAAGCGCCCTCATTCAAGGCATGAGGAGTATGTCATGACTTCCAGCCTGATATTTCGGCTGTGTCATCTGACTCTTCAGATGAAGTCTCTCATTAGTTTGGTGGGCGCTGAGGGATTCGAACCCCCGACCCTCTGCTTGTAAGGCAGACGCTCTGAACCAGCTGAGCTAAGCGCCCTCATTCAAGATATGAGGAGTATGAGAAACGGTTGGTGGGCGCTGAGGGATTCGAACCCCCGACCCTCTGCTTGTAAGGCAGACGCTCTGAACCAGCTGAGCTAAGCGCCCGTTTCTTTGGTAAAGCGATGCAAAGGTACGACTATTTTTAACAAATCCAAAATCTTTGGGGGATTTTTTATCCAAGAGGCGAAAAATTTTAGTTTGGAGAACCTTAAGGACCTTAAAGACTTTAAGGTCTTTAAGGTCCTTAGCTGAGGTCAGTCGGCGAGGACGCACCGGATTTTGCCTACGGGGAGCTGGCCTTCAACCTGGAGAGGGAGGCGCTGGCTGTTGGCAGTGATCCAGGCATTGATGGGTGCAGAAGAGGTCTTGCCGTCACGCGTGAATGTGAAGCCTACGCAATAGGCGAGATATTCCTTGTCGTTGACGGTGATTTTCTGAGTACCGTTGTATGTGACAGTGAGCACTTCGGTTTTCTTGCCCGAAAAACAGTTGAGTTTGACCGATGATCCTATCCTCATGCGCGGAAAATCAATGCCTCTGACATAGAAGAACATGCTCAGAAGGTCAACAGACGGACCAGTAGCGGTAAGAGTCTTAGAATCTTCGCTCCATTCACCTTTCTTGTTGCGGTATTTACGGGTGGCAAGTCCTGTAAACTGATTGCCAACATGACTGAACTTGACGACATCATACTTATAGGTGCCGTTTTCATGAGCTATGTAGACATATTTATCGGGCAGCAATGTCGCGGGTGACATGGTAGTGTACAAAGTGTCACGTAGGGCATACAGCTTGTCAGCCCATTTGGCAGAGCGGGCTGTCAGTTCAGCCTCATATACCGTAGGAGAAGTCTTAAGATGCAGAGTGGCATATCCAGCGACCTTGGAGATGAATCCCCATTTGTACATGACTTTATAGTTGAGCACTTCGTCCTGGAAATTGGTGGCTGCCAATCCAGCCATCGATGTCATCGCCATAACCAGCGCAATGACCAGAGTAGTTATCTTTCTCATCGTGATGAATTTTAGTCGGATGTTTAATAATAGACAAACCAAAGCATACGATGGTTTAACTACGGAGCTAAAAATTTAGTGTTTGTTGCAGCACTCCCAAAATCACGCTAAAACTTGTAGGGACATGCCATGGCATGTCTGATCATGTAAAACATGGCGTTTTGAACCCTCCAAATCGGGCTGACATGCCATGGCATGTCCCTACTGGTTGAGGAATTTCCAGTTCTGCAACACCCCCCTTCATCAGTAATCCTGATGGCTGAGAGCGGCATCAAGAGCGGCATCATGGTCAGATGACGGGTCACCGTCAAGATTATCAAGAGGGAGCATGGCGCGCTCCGCCTGCTCGATGCGCTTGTTGCGCCAACATTTGCGGCACACCGCCATATAACGTTCATCACCACCTATTTCCACTTTGGGACCCTCCTCCACAAAATCGCCATTGGCATCAAAGCGAGCATTGATGATGGTTTTGCGTCCGCAATTGCAGGTGCTTTTGATCTCCTCTATGGAGTCGGCTATCTCAAACAGCCTCCGCGAACCCTCAAACAGATGGCTCTGGAAATCGGTGCGCAGACCATAGCACATGACATTCACCCCATAGTCATCTACAATGCGGGCGAGCTGGTCAATCTGATATGCGACAAGAAACTGCGCCTCGTCAATCAATATCCATTCAATAATACGTCCACGCTCACGGAAAACCTCCCGGAGCAGATCGTAGAGATTCGTCTCAGGATAGATCCACATGCACTCACGCTCTATGCCTATCCGCGAACGGATCACATTACGCTCATCACGTGTGTCAATAACAGGTTTGAGGCACAGATAATCCATGCCTCGCTCCTCAAAATTATAAGCTGTGGTCAGCAGCATGGCGGTCTTTGCAGACCCCATGGTGCCGTATTTAAAATAAAGTTTTCCGTTTCGCATGGCAAGATTAAAGAAATGATTGACCGACAAGGGAAGGCGCACATCAGTCACCCATGGTGCGCAACAGTTCGTCGTTGTCAGAAGTGCGTTCCATGCGGTCTCTGATGAATTCCATCGACTCGATGCTGTTGCGGTCACTGAGGAAGCGGCGCAGAATCCACATGCGGTTGAGCGTTTCGGTACGCAGCAACAGGTCATCACGACGAGTGCTTGAAGCCATGATATCGACAGCAGGGAAAATACGCTTGTTGCTGAGCTTGCGGTCAAGCTGGAGCTCCATGTTGCCAGTGCCCTTGAACTCCTCGAATATGACTTCGTCCATCTTTGAACTGGTCTCGGTAAGAGCGGTGGCGATGATAGTCAGCGAGCCTCCGTTTTCTATGTTGCGGGCAGCTCCGAAGAAGCGTTTTGGTTTCTGGAGCGCATTGGCATCCACGCCACCTGAAAGAATCTTTCCAGAAGCGGGGGCACATGTATTGTATGCGCGTGCCAGTCGAGTGATGGAGTCAAGAAGTATGACCACATCGTGACCACACTCTACCATGCGTTTTGCCTTGTCAAGCACTATGCCGGCGATGCGGACATGGTGATCAGCAGGCTCGTCAAATGTAGAGGCGATAACCTCGGCATTGACACTGCGACGCATATCGGTGACTTCCTCCGGACGTTCGTCAATGAGGAGAATCATGATGTATGTCTCGGGGTGGTTTTCGGCAATAGCATTCGCTATATCCTTAAGCAGTATGGTCTTACCTGTCTTGGGCGGTGCGACTATCAGACCTCTCTGACCCTTGCCTATCGGCGAGAACATATCGACGACTCGGGTGGATATGTTGCTAGACCTGCCGGAGGTGAGGTCAAATTTCTCATTGGGGAAAAGAGGTGTCAAGTGTTCGAAGTTGACCCTATCACGTATAAATTCGGGAGTGCGGCCATTGATTCGCTTCACACCTGTCAGGGGGAAATATTTCTCACCCTCCTTGGGCGGCCGTATAGTAGCCTCCACGACATCACCGTTTTTCAGTGCGTATTGCTTGAGTTGCTGCTGGCTGACAAGGATATCATCGGGTGACGGCATATAGTTATAATCGCTTGAGCGAAGGAAACCGTGACCTTCGGGGACGATTTCAAGCACACCTGTCGCTTCTATCAGATCAGCGAAGTCATATGGAGTATCCTTGACCTGCTGCAAGCGGTTGTTTTTGTTTTTCTTGCCTTTGCCCTGGGGCTGGTTAGGCTGATTGGGTATCTTCTGTCCAGGCTCCGCTATAACCACAGGTGCCATCTTGACATTTTGCGGCTGAGCCTGGGGCTTGTTGTTGTCGGGATTCTGATTATTATTGCGCTCGCGCTGCTGGCGAGGCATGAAACTGCGACCGGAGACGGCAGGGAAAAAGCTCACAAGCGAATTGGCTGCGTCATTAGACTGTTCGCCGCCATTATTATTCTGACGCGGCGTAAATACTTTAGGAGTGGGCGCTTGTGACTGCGCTTCATTGTCGGCAGGCGCAGGCTGAGGAGCTGCGTTGCGACGGGGAGTAAACACCATCTTCGGTTGCTCTGCCGGATGGTTAGTTAAAGTTGCGTCCGGGAGAGCCTGAGAAACTACGGCAGGCAAGACGACAGCTTCTGCCGGATCGTCCAACGGCTGAACCTCAGGAGCTTGACTTTGCTGCTCAGCTGCCAAACGCGCAGCTTCAGCCGCTTCAGCTGCTTTCTGAGCATTGGATTTACGACCACGTTTCTTAGGAGTTGGAGCTGCGGGGGCGGCAGAAGTATCTGCGTCAGACAACTCTACAGGAGCATCTACCGCAGCTGCATCTGCTGCTTCAGGCTGCATGGTGACAGACTTGGGTTTGCGTCCGCGCTTGCGTGGCGCATCCTGGGCAGACGCTTGGTCGGCATTATTATTGTTTTGCTTGGGCTGCCGCTGGCGCTCAGTGGCAGAGGTAGCATGATTAATGGCTTGTTGGTCAAGAATTCCATAGATGACTTCATCCTTGTCGGTGAGGTCAACTTTTTTCATTCCCATGGTTTCAGCGATCTTGATGAGTTCATCATCAGACATCGCATTAAGATCAGCAATATTATACATATAAAATAAAGGAGGTGTGTTCAGAGAATATAAATCTCCCTCAAATAAGAGCATTGCGACAGGAACAAGTCCTGGCATAAACACGTCAAACGAAATTGAAATAGAGAGGGGGGGGGGAAATTGACGCTGTCGGAATTTACGCAACAGCCATCTCCAGAAAATCCTGTCCACAATCATACAATTACAGCCGCCATCCTCTCAGCAGAGAGAGATGCGATTTTTATGCCATAAATTAGGGGGGGATGATTTGGGGAGATGTGGAGTATAGCGGACTCGAACCGCTCACCTCGACACTGCCAGTGTCGCGCTCTAGCCAGATGAGCTAATACCCCTTAAATAGCCGAAAACTGCTATAATTATAAGCGTTTCGCTTTGGACACTGCAAATATAGTGATTTTATGCAATTGCCGCCAAATATTTCCAGTGTTTTTTTGATGAGGAAAGCTTATAAATCTTATAAGTCGGATAAGTCTTATAATTTTATGTGGTGCAATCAGAGGCGGCGGCTCTTGGGGGTAATCCTTAAGCATCGGGATTCCGTGATGACAACATCTACACCCACGTCATGAGGTTCGGAATCGATTTCATCGACTACCTGAAAGTCATAGCCGACACCTATTTTCATAGCCTTGGTGTCAGCGAGCAGTCTGTCGTAGAAGCCCTTGCCTCTGCCCACACGATTACCCTTGACATCATAAGCCACCGCCGGAACGATTACCATCTCTATGGCAGAAAGCGGAACGGTATCCTGACCTGACGGCTCCATGATATGATAAGCCCCCTCTGCAAGCGATTCAGGCTCAAACGGAAGTATGTCAAGGTTGACCCCGTTGACTCGAGGCAGATAAAATTTCTTGGAGCGGCACCATTTCTCCAGCAGGCAATGCGTGTCAAGTTCATCTGCCAGTGAATGATACATCAATATATGGTCGGACATCATGAAGGCTGCCGTCTGCTCCAGCATTGACCAGACACTTTCAGCCGCTTCTTTCTTTTCACGAGCTGTAAGAAGAGCCTTGGTAGCCCTTATCTTACTGCGTACAGATTGTTTGTCCATGGGATCATCCTATAATTAGCGTTACGCCACAGGAATTGAGCGGTAGGTTTGTCAGTCGAAACACCGACCGGAAACCGAGTGGCACCCCGTCGCATCTCCTGCACCGCCCTGATTACTGTAGGGTCTGTAAGGTTATTGACTTTATAGAAAGCCGATGTGCCGAATACATCTCGAGCTATTAGGGCTTTCAAGTCTCTAACAATCAGTTTGCGCGAAATGTTTATGTAATACCACCGGGGGGCTACACCATTAGCCTTCGCATAATCGGCAAACTCCACAAGCAGGTCATCATCTGACGGCAACACCTTAAGCATCGCATCTACCGAACCTGCATTCTTAAGCTCGGCACGATGACGGTCAGTAAAATCAAAGGAGAACTTCTGCAACAGCCCCTTGTTGAGCACATTGAGATAATAGGATGTTATCTCAGCCGTGTCATTGGGCACGAATATGTCAGGCATGATGCCGCCACCGCCATAGACTACACGTCCGGCATCAGTCTTGAATATCAGGTGCTCATCATGCTTGATGCTGTCACCATTAAATATCTCGCCAGAGTTGTAACGATCAAGTATTTCACGCGCATAGTCATCATTATCGCCATGGGCATATGTCTTCTGTATACACCTTCCCGACGGCGTATAATAACGCGCTATAGTGAGTCGCACCGCGCTACCGTCAGGCAGCTCCATCTGTCGCTGTACAAGTCCTTTGCCAAACGAACGGCGCCCCACCACGAGTCCGCGGTCATGATCCTGGATAGCACCGGCAAAAATCTCGCTCGCACTCGCCGAAAATTCATCAAGCAGCACCGTCAACTCCGCATCCTGGAAGGTGCCCCCTCCATCGCTGACAGCGGTGGATTCAGCCGACTCATCACGACCGTGGGTAGCGACTATAAGCTGCCCAGCAGGCAGGAACTCATTAGCCATCAGCACTGCCATCTCCATGAATCCGCCTCCGTTGCCACGCAGGTCCACCACAAACTTCTTGGCACCATACTGTCGCAGCTTCACCATTTCGGTGTAAAATTCGTCATAAGTAGTGCGGCCAAACTTGTTGACACGTATGTAACCGGTAGCATCATCAATCAGGTATGACGCATCTATAGAGGTCACCGGTATAGGTCCACGTGTCACTTCAAACGGCAGAATATCTGCCGACGTAGAGCGACGGATGCCAAGCTTAACCTTCGTGCCGGCTTCGCCGCGCAGCCATGACATGACTTTCTCATTGGACCAGTGCTTGCCAGCCACTACCGAATCATTAATGGTGACTATACGGTCTCCTGCCAGCAGACCGACCTTTTCAGAAGGACCGCCAGACAATACTTCGAGCACATTGATGGAATCATTGAGCATATTGAAAGTGATGCCAATTCCGCTGAACGATCCCTCCAGCTCGCTGTTGACAGCCTCCAGATCCTCAGCCTTGATATATACCGAGTGCGGATCAAGTCCCGACAGCAGCTGGGGATACATCGTCTCCATGAGCGAATCAGTGTCGACAGCATCCACATACTCATGCCCTATGATGTTGAGCAACGTATTTAATTTATTGTTACCAGCACCTGATCTGTCCTGGATAAGCAATCCACGCGATGCCAACATGCCGCCCACAAATGCCAATGCAACTGTCAACGGAATCCATACCGCCGGATTCTTCAACCTATTATTCATTGTAACCGATATGTTATCTACAAATCCTGGATATGCACTATCTCTATCCCTACCTGACGCATCAGTTCAAGACCGTCAGTGATACGATAAAGGTCATGGAACACTACCCTCTTGATGCCTGACTGGATGATCAACTTGCTGCATTCCATGCACGGAGAGGCTGTGACATAGAGAGTAGAATCTTGTGACGAGTTATTGCTCCGTGCCACTTTTGTTATGGCATTAGCCTCAGCATGGAGCACATAAGGCTTCGTCAATCCGTTTTCGTCCTCACAGACATTCTCAAATCCCGAAGGAGTACCGTTGTATCCGTCAGATATAATCATGTCATCCTTGACCAGAAGCGCGCCAACCTGCCGACGCACACAATAAGAGTTCTCCGCCCATATCGTCGCCATGCGCAGATACCGTCGGTCCAGCAATTCTTGCTTTGAGGTTTCCATCAGTGCTATATTTACGCTATATACGTAATCGTATTCTTCCTTAGAGTTGTGCAAATTTACACTTTTTCATGTTTATTTGATTACTACAATAGCAATTCAATCACAAATGTTCATATTGTAACATTTTTGTAACACCGCCGATACATGTTTGTTACTATTTAAAATGCTGATTATTCAGTAATTAAGTATATTTTTCGTTAAATTAGAAAACTTTAGATTAATATTTCATATTCTATTTTTTCATCTCAATACTTAGTGTTACATTTGTGTATATTCAACTTTGAACACTGCCTGAAATGTAATAGTCTCTAAAAAATTCCTCAACATCAAGGCTATTCTTATTGAGATTAATTCTTAATTACTAATTACTTCAATTCAGCGACACTATGAGTACACCTAAATTCGAACGTCAGCTTGTTGAGCTGCAAGGCAATCTGCTCAACTTCGCTTACATCCTCACCTCAAACCGCGATGATGCCTACGACCTGCTTCAGGACACCACCCTGAAAGCCCTCGACAACGAGAGCAAGTATGTAGACAACACCAATTTCAAGGGCTGGGTTTTCACTATAATGCGCAATATTTTCATCAACAAATACCGTCGCATGGTCCGTTCGGAGACAATCATCGACAAGACCGAAGACCTCTACCATCTCGACATGGCTCAGGACTCAGGCATCGCATCGCCTGACGGATCATATGCAGTAGGCGAGATAAACGCAGCCATCAATTCATTCAGCGATGAATATCGTGTACCGTTTTCGATGCATGTGGCAGGATACAAATACAGCGAAATAGCCGAGAAGATGAACCTTCCTCTCGGTACAGTCAAAAGCCGCATCTACTTCGCCCGCCAGCGACTTCAGACGCAGCTTAAAGACTACAAAGACCGCTAACAAGGCATTTAACTGCGTCCCTCCTTCATAACCAATATTCAATAGCTTCATAAGGCGACCAAAAGTAGCAGCTGCAACACTTCAACTAAATACATATAAAATGCCTAACATGCGATGGGCTTCCGAACACTCGGAAGCCCATCGCTTTTCATATTGAGCAACCAAAGCGGCAACTCACCGAAATATAAACACCACACGCCCACACTGGCGAGACCCAACCTACCGCCCGTTGTAGGGACATGCCATGGCATGTCAGCCCAACAGGCATGATAATCGCAAATGCTACGGAACGCTGACATGCCATGGCATGTCCCTACCCTACTCAAGTCATATGAGGTATCAGAGTAACAGTAATCCTACAAGTTTACGACCAAAAACCAGAATGCCTCAAATATAAAAAACGGTGTCATGGTCTTGGACCGATGACACCGTATGTTAGGTATTGATGGAAATGATTTTTACTTTATAAGCTACCCGATATCAGATACCCATATCTTCGGGAGCGATACCAGCCGATACGGATGTGCCGAGCATGCGGCGCGCACCGAGGAAATGACGGCTGTAATAGGCATTGTCAGGAAAAGACTGATAGGTCACTCCCTTACGGGTAGATGCGTGGATGAACTCGCATGTGCCGTTGGCTTTGTCAACAGAGACCACCATCGCCACATGTCCGACATTGCGTCTGCCGCTGCTTCGCGAACTGAAGAACAGAAGGTCGCCAGGCTGAAGTTCGTCTACATCTACGCGCTTGCCCTGTGTGTACTGGCTGCGAGAGGTGCGCTCAAGATTCATGCCAAACTTACGGTATATCCAGCCGGTAAATCCAGAGCAGTCAAAAGCATGGGGACCAGTGGCGCCAAGGCGATAACGGGTGCCGAGGAATTTAGATGCATAATCAACCATCTTGCCTGCAAGGACATTACCTACAAACTGTGACGGATCTATGAGCGGCTTGAGCGTGAACGGAGAAAAATCACGAGCTGAGTCCATCGCTTTCTCCAAGAAGGTCATCTGCTCCTCTTCATCAACCTGCTGATTGGTCACGGCGGTCACCTGATGCTTCACAGGAAGGTGGGGCTTCTTGGCAGCAGCAATGTTTGCACCGAAAGCAGCACATATTACGAAGAGGGATATCAGACGGATGAGTTTCATAAGAGTGATGTTTTACAGCGACTTGTGATTTCCAAGCGCACTGCAAAGTTACACATATACTTCCCTACCGACAACCCGACAGAAATACAAATGTTAATTTAAGCAAAGTTTTACGTTGTAGTACACTTTTATACCAAATATTACATACTTTAACATCATACGTGCACAATGTCATAATCTTTGTGCATTAACGTTTTCACAAGATGCTAATAACCCACATATACACCAAGTTATAGAAGCCACGCCATTATTGCACTATATTCCACAATCTGTGCAACATGCCATTATCTCATAAGTTCCCAATAGTAAATCATCCTCACAATGTTAAATAAAGCACCGAATAAATACACTTATTAGCATATATTAAATGTGTATTTTGCGATTTTTTAGTTAAATTAATTTAACCCATCTCAATATTTACTCCTCTCGGCAGGGATATCAATGTTGGTCAGACTTGATGCTATCAACCGATACAGAGGTAGTGTCACTGACGGCAGGCTTTGTCTTGATAAGCTTGCGTCTTAGACGTTTGATCCAGCTGTCAAGATTGTCAAATTCAAGTTTCCATACCACGCCGACACCCTGAGTGGTCAAGGCACTGCGAGCTGAGAATATCTGGTCATTGAAGCGGTTATAGGCTTTGAGGCGTATTGTGCCGGATTTATTCAAAAGATACTCGACATCAAAGTCTCCCACGAAGCTGGTGGGATTGAGAGTCTTATCACGATAACCGAGATTGCCATTGATAAGCAGACGGTTGTTGAGCAGATGACTTGAGAGCGCCAGGTCAACCTCCATGTCACTGAAATCGCCATTGTCACTGCGTACCGAAGGGGCTATGGTCCACTTGTCGCTGATAGTGCCGAGAAGACTTGACAGACGACTTGACAGTGTGGTTGATGCCAATGACGCGAACTCGTTGCTTCCGTGATTAGTGCCTGAGTTGGCATACTCAGGGGTATAGAAGCGATTAAGCGCAAGCAGGTATATCACCTGACGGCTCAGCATATCGTTAGTGTTGACTATCGAACGTACTTTGCGGTCTATGTCACTTGACAGCGTAGGAAACTCGAGATCAAAAGTAAGCTCAGGCTGACGCATATCTCCCGTAATCTTAAGCAACGCCCTTACAGGTACACTCGTACGTGCCAAATCCTTATCTGTATTAAATGAAACGTCAAGATCACTGAGATTGGCAGTAGTCTGGTAAGCTGCTGTAATATTGAGCTGGGCGGCATAAGGGTTGCCATGAAACGATATGGAGCTTCCAGTATCAATAGTGAAATCCTTGACGATAATTTCCTGCAAAGTAAAGTTATAGGTACCTCTGTCGAGAGTGTAGGTGCCGAATAGCTGCATATCGTCATTACGGCTCGCGTAGGTCATGCGCATATTGCCACTGCCCCACGCCCTTATGCGGTCGCCAGCTATCGGATCCATGACAAGAGTCACTTCAACATTGGGATTGGCATCCACGGATATATCGATATTGAAGTCGGTAGGATTATCATCGCCCGGAATCTTTGACTTAAGGAGCTTCTTGATGCGTTCGACAGGGGTGAGTTCAAGCGAGTCTGTCTCCTGAAGCATATCCCGGTCTCTGAACTTGACAAATGTATATTCACCAGCCTGCAGATTGTCGCTAAGCACAAACCCGAATGTGCTCTTAGGAGCGGTGGATGCCACCACACTTATGTCAACACGTCCCGGCTTGCCGATAACCGAAGCTCCGCCATTGACAAACACTTTGCCATACCATGGCTGTTCGCCATTGTCAGGTATGTCATAGCCAAGAAAATCATGTGCATCATAGAGATAAAACGCGAATACAGGGTCATGGAAATACCTGTGGCTTAGATGCCCTCGGAATTTGGCTGTGTTTCCATAAGCATCATGCAAAGTCAGATCATTTATATCTATCGATCCAGGGCGGAAATGCAGACTGTCGCTGGCTGTGTATGTAGTATTGGTAAAGGGTATGGTCAACTTCATATCCTCCACATACGCATCTCCTTCGAGATCAAGGTCGCTGAATGAACCGAAGAGACGGGCGCGCCCACTCACCAAACCGTCAACCTCCGAACAGAATGCCGACATGAACGGTTGCAGGAAACTGATACCGGTGCGGTCGGCAGTGAAAGCAAGGTCAAGCCCACCACCGTCTTTGACGGGCCATATCACACCGTCAACAGTACTTCCACCGCCGTTTGAGCGGGTGATGTCAGCGTCTAAGGTGATGCACTGGCGGTTATGATCCCATGTACTCTTGATGACAGCATCACCAAATACGCAGTTGTTATACGACAGGTTTCTGACATCAAGGTTGTCAGTGAAAGCCTGTGGAACTCCTGACAACAAGTCCTTAGCCTTGACATCACCGGTAGCAATGCCGCCGAAATCCACATTATTGATATTGAGGATATCAAACACGTAATCAAGGTTGATGCTTGAAAGCTCCACATTAATTTCATCGTCAGGCTCTCGGCTCACGACACCGTCAATGTTGACATATTGGAGGTCATTGCCTATACGCCAGTCATTGATAGCGTAACGGTCTTTAGAGATATTAAAAGTGGCTGGATGTATGGTCCATACCGTATCGTTAAGCGTCATTGAAGACTTGTGGATGTCAACCGACCCTACGAGATTGCTGTCATCATCACGCGAAGCCCTCGCCGTGAGATCCAGACTGCCGTTAAGAGCCTTCTTTGAGTCTACAGCCCATGACATAGAGGTGTCAATCATATCGGTCATCCCCTCGCCATTGAGAGTGAGGGAAAGCTGTCCGTTTTTTGTAGGCATGGAAGTGGTGGCATAGAGATAGGACTTGCCCGCATCTCCGTTGACAGCAGCATTTACCACCGTATTCTCCACGAGTTTCTTACCTTGCAGGAGATAAGGGGCATCGACATCCAGCACTACTATGCCAGCCGATGATTTGACAAAACCAGAGATATCGACCGGATGGATGACACTGACAGGCAGCTTGACAAATCTTTCGATACTTCGGGTGTCTTTGAGCGTCATGTCAAACGCAAACTCATTATCAAGCTTATGCCGGTACTTGTTATCAGCATCTTCACGACATGACACCAAGGAGGGCCACAATCTATGTAGGCAATGCCGTATATCGCCCCCTATGGTCGAGAGGTCATATACTCCCCTCACGCTGGCATCCGCCACATCACTCGTCAGGGATGCCCACATCGGAGTGGCACTGTTACGCATCTCCACCTCAATGTTGCCGATATTGACCGTGCCGTCTTCACCACTGATGGATTTCAAAAGCAGTCCATCGATATCTGCACGTGCATCCATCGCTGTGACATCCACTTTGTCCGCTGAGGCTGTAAGCTTGAAAGATGCGGCATAGCCATTCCAAGGATTTTTTGTGGTCAGCAGCCCGAGATCGATATTATCGACAACAAATGTCGCCGAGAGGTCAGAGAAACGTTTGAAATCACGAGTCACCGCAGCCGATGCATTAGCATCAAATCTGGCATGCGGGTCATCGCTAACTACATCAGCCACCAACGAATGTCCGTCATACGACCCTGTAATGTCCACCGATTGCCATAGATGGTTACGCCACTCAATGCGGTCAATATCTGCATGCACAGATGCTTTCGCCAACCTGCCATCATGGAGTGATGCAGAGCAATCAATAATGAATGCACCGCTGCCCACAGTGGCTTTTGCCGGAGCGACCGCTCCTATAGCAAGATCCGGTGTCTGCGCTGTAAGTCCGATCTCTGCCGTTCCCGAGGTCAACCGTCCACGGGCGGTGCCGTCGACAAGCAGACTGCCGAGCGCAGTCTTTAGATTGCCGTGCAGTTCGGCATCAGCAGGGGTATATCTGCCCTGCATATGTAGGTCAAGATGCTCTGTATTACCGAGGATATTACGTATCTGGGGAGACGGATCCTTAAACAGTGCCATAGTCTCAATTACCGTCGGAGAGGTAACATAGCACTTGAAATCAGACAGATTCACTGCAATTTCACTCGTTTTAAGGTCAGGCATGGCAACCTCGGCAAGCAGGGTGGCATATTCTCCTCTCTGACCGAGATCAAGACGCATCCTGTCGACACTGAACATATCGGCACGACCTGACATGGCTGCCTCAATCCCTATACGCAGACTGCTTTTGCCCAATGCCGGGACGAAATAACGCATGTCCGCGACTTGGACCAATGATCCTTTCATCACCTCTATCTTCATTGCGGCTGTCTTCAGGTCATTGGCGAGAGTCTTGACTGATTTAATCGGAATCTTGATATCTGCGAATCGGATATTTGAATTATCCAACCGCACGTCCAAGCCCGCTACCGACAATGCCTCATTGTCAAGCGAAAAATCAGTAGAAAGCGACACCTCAGCACCGCACCTCTCCCTGAAAGCCAGACGGCTCAGGCTGACTTTGTAAGCATCTTTACCAATCAGGGGTATGCTGATGTCAGCACGAAGATCTCTGACTGCAAGGTGTCTGAAGTCCATGACATCAGAGGGTCTTACCGGGGCATCCCATCGGTCATACGTGATGGCAGACTTGCGTATAAGTACCGAATTGATGCGCAGCTCTATCTGCTTCTTTTCCTTGTCATTCTTGGGCTTGAGGGCATCTATTATAGGTTGGATATTCAGAGGTGACGATGCGTCACGCTGCCACAGTGAGCCGTTAAGTCCGATAAGTTCCACATAGTTGATGATGAGTGACTGCTCTATTAACGAGGCATTGATATTAACCGAGCCTCCAAGACGGTCAATCATGGCTATCGGACCGTGTTCCATGGCTGCAGTATCTGCAATGACCACCCTCGACAGAGTGATGCGGTTAAACGGGCTTATCTCCAGCCGTCCGATGGTCACATTGACATGAAGCAGATTGCTAAGTTGTTTTTCAGCCGTATCGGCAATGGCTCGTTCGACAAAAGGCAGCGACAATCCGATATAAAGCAAGGCAGGCACTCCCAGCACGAGAGCAATGATGCTCACGGCGACAGTACGGACGGCTTTATAAGTCCATTTGATGGGGCTGCGGAAATTCACGTCAAGTATATGATGAAACTTTGCGCGAAGTTACGCATTTTCCGTGACTCCACACCTCCTTAATGCCGTGAAAGTAGCTATCCAACCATCAGTGTGTCGCTTTCCACCATGCGGTACCCTCCCGGTCAGCAGCCAGATGATGACGGCTCGGATCTGAAGTGGTCAGACCTGAATACTTCCGTATAGTTACAGGACGGTTGAGGCTGGCAGTATAATATGTCGAAGTATTTACTTTATACGGCACTGCCGACTCCAACTGTGCACGGAATTCATCAAGCAATTGCTGATTGGATGACCCTACCAGATGGGTCACGTAGTCGCCATAGTCATAGAATATGGAGGGAGAATATCCGTCAAGAGACTGCAATGAAGACAATGCCGACGGTATGAACCCATAGGCTGCGTTGATACGCTTCATGATGGATGCGAGTTCTTCCAGTTGAGAGCAGTCTGTCACAGACAGAGTACCACACGGCATGACAGTATAATTGGAATAGAACGCGTAGAATTCATCACAAGCAGCCCCATAATCAGGCTCACCCATCAGATGTCGCCCCATAGTGGCGTATGGCATACCATATGCCATCACCTCACAAGTCGACGCGATAAGATAGTCTGCCACATCCTTAAGTTCGTATGCCACCTCCACCGATGCCATGTAGCAGTCATCAAAAAGGATGAAATCCATCTTCAGCCCTGCATCGCCGATAGCATCTGCCAAAGCGGATATATCCGTCTGATAGGCTTTGTCTTTAGCGCCGAAATAGCGCGTGAGCAACGATGCCTCATGGCTCCAGTGCATAGCTTCCGACATTGACATATCGGCTGCGTCAGACATACGCGTAGAGGGATTGACAGGCAGCCATCCCATGCCGTGACATCCGATGGTCATGGCGTAGCGGCGCGCTGGAGCGGCGACGGTCATATCCGATAATATGGATGCGATTCCTGATGCCGTAGTCAGCGATGGGGATTGGTAAGTTTTGATATCATGCCGACGGCATTGTCCATTGGCATATCTTATCTCAAACATTTTAGCCTCGGTGGGACTTGTGGAGATAAATACGATGACACGCTGGCCATCAAGACCGCCTTGAGCTACTATACTACGCTCAAGGTCAGATATATTCTGATAGAAACAGCTCGTCAGATCTGTCGACCACGGGAGATACATGAACAGGGTATGCTCCACAGGTCCAGTAATGACAATCTCTGGCTCATCGACGGATTCATCGGACGAACATGACGACACAGCGACTGCTATGCACAAAATAGCCAAGGCTGCAAATACTCGGCGTCCAACGCCTCGCATATAAGAATAATCAAAAGTCATGGGATAACGATCGAAAAGAGGATATGCACAGACGGCATCTGATTTTGCCCTATGCTGGATTAACGGATTTATAGTGGCAAATTTACGAAATATTCCACACGTGCCGCATCAATCAATCACCCATGACTATAACATATTATATTACTCCCTGGCGCAATCTATATTACCTCTGACTTCTCCATCTCCGCTGGTAAGGATATGATTTTCGCTGAAATATCCCGACTCCATATAGATAAGCGAGTTATTGTATGCCGACAAATCGGCATAGGCAGCTCTGACTTCTCCATCAAAACGTATTTCTGACAAATTATAAGTAGTAACCGACAACGTGTTGACCTCCAAACTGTCAGCAACTACAATCGTACCATTAACCCATGCCGTAAATGTACTGACAGCAGGTGCCATAAGCCAGATTTCTATTTCGTCATCACCTCTCATACCGTCAGCTCCAATCTTCAAGCGGTCATCCTCTACATACATCTGCAACTTTGATTTAAGCCTTGGGGATGCCTTTACCGACCATTGCAACGAATCCCCTGGTGTATAATACAGAGTTATGCTATTAAACACCTCTATACCACTGAATTTGTCGTTTCTCGAAAGCGGGGCATGCTTTTTACCTTCCACTCCTAACACGCACGAACTGGTGACAGCTAAAAAGCATATCACTATGGCGCATAATGTGACGATTTTATTATTCATATCGATAAATTTTGATAAGTAAAAGTTATATACATCCGTTAGACGCAACCAGCAAATCAAAAGTTGCACCCAGCTCTCACAATCTGTTACTGTCAGGATTTCTCAACTCATATTATAATGCAATGAAGTATCAAACAAACCAAACGCCACTAATGGGCGTTTTAATACTGAAATATGATCCATTTTACTATCAAACTGTAATATCCGACTTCAGACTATGCTTGAACTATCATTAATCCACTTACATCTGCTCGCCTGGCTGATTGTCGGAGCTTCAGTAGGACTCTTCGCTCTCGCAGGCACAGCTATCGACAGACTACGCCCCATAAGGCAATCTGTCCGTCATGACAATCACCGACAGCAGCCACGTCACTCGTGACAATATCCACGGCATACCATAATTGAATAAATCCGTCAGAAGGTTTTTGCGCCAAGATGCCTCTGAACGGATTTTTTTTCGTAATTTTGCAGCCGACTGATACATCAACTTCTGACCTGAAAAGTCAACGCAAATAATGCTCGATTACATCACATGGGCAGCGAGCCCGATATTATTCCAGATAGGCCCGGTTTCAGTCCGTTGGTACTCCCTGATGTTTGCCATAGGGTTTGCAGTTGGATATGAGATTGTAGCGCGTATGTTCAAACACGAAGGTGCACCAGAGAGCTGGCTCGGTTATCTGCTGCTCTGGACAGTTGCCGGCACCGTCATAGGTGCGCGTCTCGGCCACGTGTTTTTCTATGAATGGAGCTACTACAGCCAGCATCCGCTCAAGATATTGTATATCTGGGAGGGCGGTCTCGCAAGCCACGGGGGCACCATAGGCATCATCCTCGCAGTCATAGCATTCTCCATGATAACCACCAAGCGCAGTCCGCTGTGGACGTTTGACCGCTTGGTCATACCGATAGCCCTGACAGGCGGTCTGATACGTCTCGGTAATCTGATGAACTCCGAAATCTATGGAGGACCCACTACCCTGCCCTGGGGTTTCAAATTCGTCAAGAGTGCCGAATGGCACCAGCTTTATGAGGGTCTGGCATGCCATCCGACTCAGATCTATGAGGCTCTGGTCTATTTCGCCCTGTTTGCCTTGCTTATGTGGATGTACTGGAAGAAAAACGCCGAAGAACGTCCTGGGCTTATATTCGGAGTGTTTTTCATAGGCATATTCCTGTCACGCTTCTTAATCGAATTTATCAAAAACGACCAGGTGGCATTTGAGGCGGACATGACACTCAATATGGGACAGTGGCTCAGCCTGCCGTTCATAGTCGCCGGCATATGTCTCGTGATATATGCACTCAAACATCCACGGCAACACCTGACGTTTCCCAACCGTTTTGCCGACGAACCGTCCGACGACAGCCAAAAGAAGAAATAACGGATGAAATCCCCGCTCGTATCCTACACCAAAGCCCGATTGGCTGAACTTTTCTCTCGTCCGCCATATGCTACAGGAGTGGCTCTAAGCGGAGGAGGTGCCCGTGGCTTTGCCCATGTAGGAGTATTGCAGGCACTACACGAAGCCCGCATACATCCTGATATCGTGGCAGGTGTCAGTGCAGGAGCTGTCGCTGCCGTGTTCTACGCATCCGGCATACCGTTTGACAAGATGCTCAAAGCCTTCGACTCGTTGAAATTCAACGATTTTGCTGAGCTGAGCGTCCCCAAAGACGGATTTTTCAAACTTGACCGCTTCCGTAAATTCCTCCGTGACACCATACCCTACAAACGCATCGAAGACCTCCCCGTCAAGACTGTCATCTGCGCCACTGACATAGACAGCGGCGAGTCAGTAGCATTTGAAGAGGGACCTCTGCCAGAGTGTGTAGCCGCCTCTTGCAGCATCCCTATCGTATTCAAGCCGGCAGTAATCAACGGGGTCAAATATGTCGACGGCGGTCTGACCCACAATCTCCCTGCGTGGGCGATACGGTCACGCTGCCGCACACTCTACGGCATCAATGTCAGCCCTATGGTCAGGCAGAAGAGCAAGGGGACTCTTATCGACATAGCCACCAAATCGTTCAAGCTGATGGCGAAAAACAATGCCATACACGACATGCAGATTTGTGACCACGTCATAGAATTGTCTGACATAGCACACTACAATATTTTCAACCTTAACGAGATTAAATCCATCTACAAAGCCGGCTACGAAACAACCAAGCGCGCCATCAACAAATCATGAAAACCAAACCAATCATCTATCAACTTCTACCCCGTCTGTTCACAAACATGAACAGCCACTGCATCCCCAACGGGACGATATCACAGAACGGATCGGGCAAGATGAACGACATAACTCCCACCGTGCTCCGCGCCATCAAGGAGCTGGGAGTGACCGCAGTATGGTACACAGGCATCATAGAGCATGCCCATACTGCCGACTACACACGCTACGGCATACCGCGCCACAATCCCCACATCATCAAGGGCAAGGCAGGGTCGCCATACGCCATCACTGACTACTATGACGTAGATCCCGATATAGCCGAGGATGTCGACAAGCGCATCGAGGAATTCGAGGCACTGGTAGAGCGTACACATAAGTGCGGCATGGATGTGATCATGGACTTCGTGCCTAATCACGTAGGTCGTCAGTACCACAGCGACAAAGCTCCCCGCGGCATAGAAGACCTCGGTTCGGGAGACGATACCACAAAATTTTTCGACCGCGATAACAACTTCTACTATATACCGCGCCAGCTTTTCGCCCCAAGCATCGACATGGGGTCAGGCAACGACGCATATGTGGAATTTCCAGCCAAAGCCACAGGCAACGACTGCTTCTCGGCATTCCCAAGCCCCTATGACTGGTATGAAACCATAAAGCTCAACTATGGCGTTGACTATGGCGACCATACACGGCATTTCGATCCGATACCTGATACCTGGTTCAAAATGCTCCACATATTGCGCTACTGGGCAGCCAAGGGGATAGACGGTTTCCGATGCGACATGGTGCATATGGTACCGCTGGAATTCTGGCACTGGGCTATAGCCAATGTCAAGGAAAGCTTCCCCAACATCAAATTCATAGCCGAGATATACGATGTCGGTCTATATCGTCCGTTTATCGACTACGGAGGCTTTGACTACCTCTATGACAAAGTCAATCTCTACGATACCCTGCGCGACGTGCAGTGCCATAGCCACAGTGCTGCCACCATCACCAACTGCTGGCAGACAGTGGAAGGCATCGCTCCGCGCATGCTCAATTTCCTTGAAAATCATGACGAACAACGATTCGGCTCGGAACAGTACGCCGGAGACCCTGCCAAGGTCATTCCCTCGCTCGTAGTCAGCTCGATGATTTCCACAGGTCCGATGATGATCTACATGGGTCAGGAACTCGGCGAACAGGCGCGTGACGCAGAGGGATTCAGCGGATATGACGGACGCACCACCATATTTGACTATTGGAGCTTACAGACCCTACGCCGCTGGCTCACTGAGGTAGAGACAGGTGATGCTACCCTTACAGGACGCGAAAAATGGCTCCGCAGCAAGTACAAGACAGTGCTGACAGCCTGCAACCAGGAGAAGGCTATACGCGAAGGACGTTTCTTCGACCTGATGTATGTCAACTATGACAACCCGTCGCTCAATCCCCATCGCCAATACGTGTTCCTGAGAGCATGCGAGGGAGAGACACTGGTTATCGCAGCCAACTTCGGCAGCGAATCATGCGACCTGTTCATCAACATCCCCGACCACGCATTTGACATGCTCAATCTGCCACAGGGCGAGTGTGTCGCCACCGACCTGCTGACCGGCGACACCATGCGCAAGGTATTCAGCCCCCACCGTCAGTTTGAGACATTCATCCCCCCCTATGATGCCGTGGTGTGGAAAATCAAGCATCGCAATATCATCGGCAATGACCAGAAAGCAGCTCCGTCAAGAGCGATGCGTCCAAAGAAGTCATCCAAATAATTCATCACACAGATTATTACGTACAACACTATACAACTTCCCGTAACAGTTATCAACAAAATGACACCCTACAAAATCTTTTCGGGCACCAACTCGCGCTACATGGCGGAGGAAATCTGCAAGGATCTCGGCGTGAAGCTTGGAGAAATGAACATCCAGCGTTTTGCCGACGGCGAGTTTGAAGTTTCTTTCGAGGAATCCATCCGCGGATGCGAAGTGTATCTCGTGCAGTCCACTTTCCCCAACAGCGACAACCTGATGGAGCTTCTGCTCATGATTGATGCAGCCAAACGCGCATCTGCCAAGAGCATCGCTGCCGTAATGCCCTATTTCGGCTGGGCGCGTCAGGACCGCAAGGACAAACCCCGCGTGAGCATCGCAGCCAAACTCGTTGCCGACCTGCTCATGGCAGCCGGAGTGGACCGCGTCATCACCATGGACCTCCATGCCGACCAGATTCAGGGATTCTTTGATGTACCCGTAGACCATCTCTACGCATCATCAGTGTTCATCCCCTACATCCAGAGCCTCAATCTCCCCGACCTCGTGATGGCGACTCCTGACGTGGGCGGTGCAAAACGCGCCAATAACTACGCCAAGTATCTCAACGTGCCTCTCGTACTCTGTCACAAGCAGCGCGCCAAAGCCAATGTTGTAGAATCAATGACAGTAATAGGCGATGTAAAGGACAAGAACGTAGTGCTCATCGACGATATGGTAGACACAGCCGGCACCATAACCAAGGCAGCTGACATCATGCTCAAGGCTGGCGCTAAATCAGTACGCGCACTCGCAAGCCACGCCATCATGAGCGATCCCGCTACCCAGCGTGTCAATGACTCAGGTCTGACAGAGATGATCTTCACCAATAGCATTCCCTACACCAAGGATTGCTCAAAGTGCACCATCATCAGTGTGGCACACCTCTTCGCCGACACAATCCGCCGAGTACACGACTGCCAGTCCATCTCAAGCCAGTATCTCATCAAGTAACCAGCAGCAAAGATACCACGACAACGGGGACCGCTGACCATCATCGTCAGCGGTCCCCGCTTAATTTGTGCTGGCGTGGGTTAACAAAATAATTGTAGGGACATGCCGTGGCATGTCTGCCTATCATTCAGTGTATTCAATTGCATTTGATTGCAGCGGACATGCCACGGCATGTCCTTACAGGGTTGACGATTAATATCAATCGTGGGCGCGAGTTATTTGTAGAGCTCTGCCCAGAGTTTGTTGCGGATGTCGGAGCGGGTGAAGGCAGGATTGTCGCGGGTGGGACTGACACGGTTGCTCAGGAAGATGAAAATCAGATTATTGTCAGGATCGATTTTCATCTGAGTGCCGGTGAAGCCGGTGTGACCGTAGGTCCGCTCTGAGCCGAGACCGCATTTCGCCGGAGCAGTGTCAAAGCCGAGCGAGCGTTTGCCATCCTTGCTGCATGGCTCGGTAAACAATGCTATAGTAGGAGCCTTGAATATCTCTATACTTCCATACGTGCCTCCCTGAAGCCATGTCTGGGCAATCTTCGCAAGGTCTTCTGCCGTGGAAAACAGACCCGCATTGCCTTGTACTCCGCCAGAGAATGCTGCAAGTTCGTCATGCACGAATCCACGGAGCAACTGATGGCGAAGCATCGGATCTCGCTCTGTAGGAGCAATCCGTGATGCGTCAATCCCTTTATCCAAGGGGGTGTACATGGTGCTGTACGCGCCTATAGGAGCGAAAATGTCAGTCTCTACATATTCGTCAAGATGCCTGCCAGTCATCCCCTCAAGAGCATCCATCAGCAGCGCGAAGTTAAGATCGCTATAACGGTAGGCAGGTGATTTAAGCTCCACATCATATATGCGTCGCATGATGGTATCCACCGTAGCCTCCCCGACATACACGTTTTCGGCAACCCTGATAGGAAACTTATGGGATGGACGGTCGGACACGAGGTCGCTGCGCAGACGGGCATTTCCATTGATGTAGGTGTTTTTGTCTACTTTCACCTTATATACATCGTCACGTCTGGCACGAAACAAAGGTCCTTTATACGATGCGGTGTCGATCAATGTCGTGTACATGCTGAGCATCGAAGGCATCCCGCTCTGATGCAGTAAGAGCTGTCGGAAAGTAAGCTTGCCCTTTGGTGTTCCCTTCAGTGCCGGGATATATGCACCTATGGTGTCAGTCAACTTGAACAGACCCTCGTCGTAAGCCTTCATCAATGCACTGACTACTCCCGCAGCTTTGGAGACCGACGCCACGTCATATATGGTTTCAGATGTGACCGGGGCAGTGCTCCCCTTGGAAAGAGTGCCATAACTGCGGTCAATCACCACATTGCCATTCTTAGCAACAAGCACCTGGCAGCCGGGGAAAGCCCCATTGCCAAGTGCTGCCATAGTCACCGAATCTATTCTCGCCGACAAATCCGGCGGAAAACCTTCGGCTATCGGAGTGGAAAAGCCCAGACGTGTCTTCTCCGTAGCAATGCCTGTCCCTTGAGGCATCCAGCCCTTAAGAGCGACAGGCAGTTTGCCAGATGCAGCCAAGCCGCCGAAGATTACCTGCGCAGCAGCCTCATTGATAAGCTTTGTATCATCAAAACCGCTAATGATGACCCCAAACGAAGACAGCTGACGTTGCATCTTAGCCATCTTGTAGGGATTGATAAAGCAGACTGCCATAGCATGTGGAAGTTCGCCTAATTTATGCAACGACGAGGCTACAGCTTCCGTCTGCTTGAACACTGCCACTATGACCTTCTTGTGCTGGCGTATCTTTGCCATTTCAGCCACGCTCAGATGACCGTCAGTGGAGCCATAAAGCACACATGGAGCATATTTTTTGCACATGCGTGAAAATGAATTGTCAGCCTTAGCCCCTAACGAGACCACAGCAATGTCAGACCCACTAAGTTGTCCCCATGGTATCACGCCGTCATCGTCTTTGAGTACTGTTATGACTGACGATGACAACCGCATATTGACAGCCTGAGCCTCCGGAGAGTTGACAATCTTGGATATGCCCGCTGTGCCGCTTCGAGGCATGCCCTGCGCCACGACAAACAGATATTTATACATCAGCAGTTTATGACACCGCTCACGTATCATCGATGCATCAAGTTTGCCTGACTTGATTGCTGCCATGACGGCATCAATATCCTGTGACGGATGCAACGGCTGCAACAGCACATCGGCTCCAGCCTTCAAGGCTGCCACACAATTATTTTCCTTACCCCCTGCCCCTTTCATGGCAAGTGCGTCGGTCCAGACCAAACCGCCGAATTTAAGCTGGCCTTTAAGCAAGTCTGATGTAATCAGATGCGACAACGAAGCCGGCATCCCCGACTTGTCAAGTACAGGCACATCAAGATGCCCGACCATCACACCGCTCATGCCTGCCTTGATGTATTCACGAAACGGCACAAGTTCGGTCTGGTCAAGCTGCTGCCGTGAACGGTCAAGCACCGGAAGTGCCTTATGAGAGTCAACCGATGTATCACCATGCCCGGGGAAATGCTTTGCCACAGACATCACACCTCCTGATTCAAGACCTCGTGCATAAGCCACTCCAAGCCCAGCCACACGATGCGGATCATCACCAAACGAACGGTAGCCTATAACCGGGTTAGACGGATTGGAATTGACATCAAGCACAGGGGCAAAGTTGACATGGATGCCCATGGCACGACATTCCCGAGCCACTTCTCGTCCATACTCCTCTATCAGCTTGGTATCCGCTACCGCACCGAGAGCCATATTGTGAGGAAAACGTGGCGCATCCGTCACACGCATCGCCAAGCCCCACTCCCCATCAAGAGTCACCATCAGCGGCACACGGCTCAGAGACTGTGCATAATCTATAAGCCCCTTGTAATCAGCGAGCGTGCCCTTGCCAAGCAAAAAGCCTCCGATACCCTGATTTTTCACAAGAGATGCGAGTTGACGTCTGCCACTCTCATCGTTCTTGATGTCAAGACGGGGAAACACCAGCTGCGCCACCTGTTGCCGCAGGTCAAGGGTGCCGATAACTGAATCAGCCCACGCCGTGGCAGCCGAAGTCTGTGAAGATGTAAAATGTCCGTACCCGGTTCCAGCCGCACTGGCATGGGATGTAAACATTGCCGTTACAAGCAATGATATGAGATATGCAATATGTTTCATAGATGCAGAATTAAACAAATAATCCATTATTATTGTGCGGCAACGATACGCGGAGAATCGTCAGGACGCAGTTTTTTCCCTTTCAGAGGTCCTTGGGAGATATATCCAATGAAGTCATCATAGAGCACCTTTTCGCTCTCTCCGATATGCTTAGCTCTGGTGAACGATTTGAGGTAGTCACCACCCTGTGCCAGATAGTCAATGGTAGCCAGAACATACACGTTGCCATCTTCAAGCGGACGTCCGTCAATGGTAATGGACGTGCATTTACCAGATTGAGGGTCATACAATACCTTGACATTGGCACTGATACCGTCACCGCGCGGAGCTATGATGTCAAAAGCCTCACGGAGGTCTTTGCCAGTGATTTCGAGGATGCTCACACGATTGTCAAACGGGAACGAATTCATCACTTCGCCCTTGGTCAACGGTCCTTTATCCCAACCAGAGCGGATGCCTCCGACATTGATCACTGATAAGTCCACAGGATTCGGACTGAACTTCCCGCCGATTGCCTTGACCATATCTGCCGAAAGATTCCGCAATCCGTTACGGTTTACATCAAAAGCCGATGCCACAGTGCCGATGCGCACATTCATCAGTGAATCCACGCCTTGACGATACGGTCGGAGCAGGTCGGTCATCGTGCCATCAATCTTCGCATCAAGACGGTCAGTGACAGGATAGAGCTTCTCCACAGCACGACCTGTGTCAAGATCAAAATCTATCTGACCGAGATTTATGCCTGACTTGCCTGTCTGAGTGACAAGTACGGTATCCCCTTTAGCATTTACAAGACGTGCAGGCACCGATTTAGGATTATTCTCATCAATGACAGTATGGCTGTGGCCTCCTATTATCAAATCAATGTCCTCCGATGAAGCCACCAGCTCAGGGTCAGTGACACCTTTGTCAGCCGTGTACCCTATATGTGTGATTGCGACAACCTTGTATACACGCTCGTTATGCTTGAGATGCCATGCTGTAGAGTTCGCAGCTTTCACGGCATCAAGATATTTAAGACCAGTATAATTATGGTCAGCAATCATGCCTTTGGGGTCGAGATTGATGGCTATGAAGCCGACCCGCTTGTCTCCTACCTGCTTTATGACATATGGCTTTACAAGACCGTCAAGTGGAGTGTTACGGACATCGTAGTTGGTCGAGATTTTGTCGGCATTGAGACCACGATACATATGCGCCAACGAGTCTATCCCGTTGTCAAACTCATGGTTACCCATAATCTGGATGTCATAACCGAGATGGTTCATCACATTCTGCTCCACTTCACCCCCATACAGAGAGAAAAAGAGAGTGCCCTGCACCATGTCGCCGGCATCAATCAGCAGCACGTTAGGCTCAGCAGCGCGAACACTGTCAATCAAAACCTTGCGACGCTCCACGCCGCCAAGATTCTTTGAGGTAGGGTCAATCTGAGAGTGAGTGTCATTGGTATGCAGAAGCACAAGCTTCTCGGCTCTCCCGTTAGGCACGTTCAGCATCAGCATCGCTGCGACACAGGCTGGTATGACGAGGGATATATGTTTCATGGAATATCGGATTTATAATTGTACAAAGACAAATTTAATAATCATCTCTGAATAATCCAATTGCTACATGATGAAAACGGCGACAATGGCTGCCACAGCCACCGTAGCTATGCCGGTCAGGACAGGCCATGCCCATGGTCTTACGATCCATACCGTCTCCTGCATCTCCCCTTGTGCCGACCATCTGACTCTTGCCATCAACAATCTGACCAACATATAGATAATCCAGGCAATCAATGAGCCGTAGATAGTACCCACTATGAGATCGCCAGGATAATGTACACCGAGATATAAGCGTGTGTAGCTGTGAATAACCGCCCAGATGAATATGAACCACGTAAACAGTCGTCGACGTGCCACAAGCGACATGAACACAGCAAGAGCAAATGAGTTGGCAGCATGGCATGACGGAAATCCATAATCACCCCCACGATAACCATCCACGACATGCCCCATCACCGACACAGGATTGTCGAGATTGCTCGGTCGCAGACGGCTGAAATACGGACGGATACACGACGATATGGAATAATCGGTGAGAGCTATGACCACTCCGACACCCACAAGCAGAAGCAATGCCACAGCCGGACGACGCGACATAAACAATGCCGCAGCCATAGCCGCATAAAGTGGCACCCATATGAATTTGCCTGTAAGCATCATCATCAAGGCATCAAAATATGACGAATTGATTCCATTGAACAGCAGAAAGACCTTATCGTCCAACACAAGCAACTGCTGCAGGAAATCTATATAACAGTTAAGCATCTGATATATGTATCAATATATGTTTTCATACTTTCTTGAATGAGTCATTGTCCCTTCCTGGCTGCCATATGGTCATAAAGAGTCTGTATGTAAGCCTTGATATAAGGACTCAGATCCCGTGCACCATATGATGCCACGGTCTGATGGGTATCGGTATTGAAAACCGCATATGTCTCTCCCGCACCTGACGCAGATGTTTCATACATGCCCACATTATCACTGTCAAAGTATATACCATAGTGGGGGGCTGCTGCATCAAACAGATTGTTGCCAAATGCGAAATTACTGTGCTTCAGACCCATCATAGCCATAAGCGTAGGAGAGATATCCACTTGGGAGCCATAAACATCCATAACACGAGGAATATCTTTGAGAGCACCTCCGGTCATGACAAGCGGTATATGATGACGTGCACGCAAATCTTCCAGATCTACCGGATATGCACCCCAGTGGTCGGCGACAAGAATTACGAGCGTATTATCCCAGTCGGCGGAATGCCTGAGCTTGTTGACAAAAGACGTGATGACGCTATCGGCATAGGCGAAGGCATTGACAGCGGGAGGCTGTCCAGCATAACGAGAGAAAGTAGCCGGAACTTCAAACGGCTCATGGCTGCTTGATGTCTGTATGACCGTGAAATGCCTCAAAGTGTCAGGGAAAGATTTGATATCATCAGCCACACGATCAAAAAGCGGACCGTCATGCACACCCCATTTGCTCATGCGCTGTGACAGCGGAAAGTCCCTGTCACTGACGACATTCTGGAATCCTGACCCGACAACAAAAGCATTCATGTTGGCAAAATTGATGTCCCCACCATAATAATATGATGTGCGATAGCCCACATGGCAAAGTTCGTGAGCTATAGAGGGCATGCGCTCTATGAAGTCTGGATGCTTCATAACACCGGTATTAGGCGGCGAAGGCAGACCGTTAAGTATAGCAGGCAACCCGCGGTCCGTACGGAAACCGTTGGCAAAGAAGTTAGTAAACGACACACCGCTACGGGCTATGGAGTCCACACCCATGGCTATGGAATCACCTCCAAGCGACGGCATCAGCTGCGCCGAGAAACTCTCCATTATTATCACGTATATGTCTGGATGATGCGAAGACAGCAGCCCCGATACAGAGTCGACAGATGACCGAGTGTGCAGTTCGTCAAACAACGATGCAGCCTCCTTCCCCTCGTAATATCGTCCCATCTTGTCAAAGTCTACCTGATGGGTGGCTGAGTAAAGCAGGCTGAAAGCCGGATTGATAGCGGCATGATTAAGCGACTGATGTGAACTGAAATAGGCGACACTCGGGTTGAGCGTGGAGACCGTGAAGCCTCCACGGATTGGTATTACAAGCAGTCCCATGAACAGCAACACACCGCCTGATTGACGCAGACGACTCTGGCGAGACACAGGCGCAGCGACAGGAACATTATAGATTTCCCTGAATACCAAGTATATAATCAAGGAAAGAGAGAGCATTACAACAATGCCTACTGATATAAACAGCCATGACACCGAAGCGACAGCCGCCGATGGCGATGTGGAGAAATAGAACAGCGGTGTCATGTCAAGCGGGAACTTCCAGAATCCGTAGAGAGCCGTGTTGAGAGTCAGCACAGCAGCTACAATCACAGATGTAATGAGGAAATAGATCCGATATGACCAGGAAGCGATACGGTTTCCAGGTCTCAACCACACTCCCACCAGTGAAATCAATGCGGGCAATGCTGTCAGATATCCAGCGACACCCATGTCCAATCCCAGTCCGTGCCACATTACATCCATGTAATCACGCCATGAAGCCCATCCATAGACAGGGGCATTGATAAGCATGAACATAGGCTTGGCGAGTGCGAATATCGACACATATACAAGCCATGTGACAAACAGTCTTATAATTATGCGCATAGGCGGGGGCAGTTATGACAGTTGAGTAGTCCAAAGTTAGCCATTTATCTCCAATTTTACCCAATGTGCCACAAAATCAAATCTTATTATGCTTTCATTTTCAAAAAACAGTTAATTTTGTGTCACATTCAAACCCCAAGTTTCAACTATATTTAACCAAAGCCGATGTCTACAACAACAAAACAGTAATAATCATTGTTAATAGATATAGTTTTTAACTTTCCAATAATTACTTATTTTCTCATCATTATTATTCAAGTTACACATTATGAAAAAGATTGTAGTCTCACTCCTCCTTGCCATCGCAGCCATAGCCGGCACACAGAAGTCTGAAGCCGTCGAGCTGACATTCAGCTATGGTGGCTATACTGCCATGGATGCATGCGGATACTATAAAGACAACTGGCACAGCGTCAACACTGCCTGGGGTGCCGTCAGTGCCACCGTATATGTCCCTGTTGCAAAGAACATGATGATAGGTCCGTCATACACCATCTCATCAGCAAGCACAAAAGGAGGCTCTAATGCAAGCCACCTCCTCTACAACACCGTCCTCCTCAACGGCAAGTATCAGTATTTCAGCAACTCTACAGTGAAGCTGTATGCCCATGTAGGTCTCGGTGTCGAGATTACACACTTTTCACCCAAATTTGCCGACAGCTACAACAAAGCCTACTTCGGATGGCAGGTTTCACCTATCGGCGCAACCGTTGACCTCAATGACACCTTCGGACTTTTCGGCGAAGTAGGCTTCGGATGCCAGGGTCTCGTACAGGTAGGCTTTAAATTAAATCTCTGATCACGAGCCCATCAACACATATAACACTACAGAGCAGCCATGGAGACTTCCATGGCTGCTCTTGTTTGCAATATACCTATTGTAGACCTCATATATTTCTCCTTCAAGATGACAGTAGGTATATTTGCACAGTCAAAAAGCAGCATAGAGTGAGATTAGCATGCTGCCTATGCAAAGCGTCCGCACAGTCAACAATCTGTGCGGACGCTTATCTTACAGTTATGTCGTTAGTGATCAGTAAAATAACAGGGCTGCCCGATAGACTATGAATGACACAATCCAAGCCACTACCGTATTATATACTATGGAGAAAGCTCCGTATTTCCAGCTGCCAGACTCTTTGACCACAGCGACTATCGTGGCAAGACATGGGCAATAGAGCAGCACGAACACCATGAAGCCCAATGCTATGGCAGGTGTAAACGGCACAGAACCATCGGCTTCAGGAGTGGTCAGTTTTTGAGAAAGTGAGATATCATCAGCTTCTTCATCACCAGTATAGAGCACACCGAGTGTTGACACTACGACCTCCTTGGCTGGGATACCCGCCACGACAGCCACTGTGGCGCGCCACGGCCAACCGAGGGGCTCAAATACGGGGTTTACAGCTTTGCCTATCATCTCCAGATAGCTGTCCTGATTGTCAGCAGATGCGTCCTGGGACTTAAGCGGGAAGTAATTGAGAGCCCACACCACGATGCTTGCCAACAGGATTATACCGCCCATCTTGCGGAGGTATTGCTGTCCCTTTGCCCATGTATGGCGCCAGATGGCTTTGCCTGTGGGCATGCGGTAAGGGGGAAGTTCCATGACGAAGGGAGTCTCATCTTCCTTGAAATAGAATTTGCGGAGGATTTTAGCGGTAAACATTGCCACAGCAACTCCTATACAGTAGACCAGCAGGAATATCCAGGCGGCATGTGCGCTGAAGAACGCACCTATAAGAAGCACATAAATAGGTACTCGCGCCGAGCATGACATAAATGGATTGATTAATATGGTGATCAAGCGGCTCGACCGGCTCTCGATGGAGCGCGTTGCCATGATGGCAGGCACGTTGCAGCCGAAGCCCATGATCATAGGAATGAACGACTTGCCATGCAGCCCTATCTTGTGCATCAGATGATCCATGATGAAAGCCGCACGTGCCATGTAGCCGCTGTCCTCCATAAACGATATGCACATATAGAGTATCAATATCTGCGGCAGAAACACTATGACGCTGCCCACGCCTCCAATAATGCCGTCGGCAAGGAGATCCTTCAACGCTCCGTCAGGCATATACGTCTTCAGAAGCTCACCGAGCCATCCTACGCCACCTTCGAGCCAGTCCATTGGATACTGGCCGATGGTAAATGTCAGCCAGAACATCACGAACATCAGCAATAGGAACAGAGGGAATCCGAAAAGTTTGTTGGTCACAAACGCATCAATAAGCTCCGTAGACCGCGCAGTCTCACGTTCTCCTTTGACAAGGGTCTCAGCCAATGCGCCCTCGATAAATCCGTATTTTTCATCGGCTATCATGGTGGCTATATCCTCATCGGAATATTTCTCTATTTTAGCCACTTCCTCATCGCGCAGCATGAGTATTTTCTCGCCGTTGGAAAGCGATTTCATAGTCTCATTGGCACTGGCATCTCCTTCAAGCAACTTGATGGCGATATAACGCGGAGAGATACTGCGTGGAAGCTCTCCGTCTTGCTTTATGGCGGTTGACAGAGTCTTTATTGCAGCCTCAAGATTCTTGTTAAGGGTTACATGCACATGACGCACATCCTTGTTATATCCCTCAAATACCGAAATCACGGTATCAAAGAGATTATCAAGCCCTTCACCAGTGCGGGACACCGTGGGCACGATGGGCACGCCTATCATCTCTCCGAGCATCTTGTAGTTGAGCTTGTCACCGCTGCGCTCAAGCTCGTCGTACATATTGAGAGCTATGACCATAGAGCGATCCATATCTATCAGTTCAGTGGTCAGGTAGAGGTTGCGCTCAAGATTGCTCGCCACAACCACGTTGATGATGACATCAGGGGTCTGGTCACGCAGATAATTACGGACGTAGAGCTCTTCGGGAGAATACGATGCCAGAGAATATGTACCGGGGAGATCGACAATATTTATCTTGTAACCGTTGTAATCAAAGTGTCCCCGTTTAAGGTCTACCGTAACCCCGCTATAGTTGCCGACATGTTCGTGAGCACCGGAAGCGACATTGAACAGCGACGTCTTGCCACAGTTAGGATTACCCACAAGGGCTACATTGATAACGTTTTGTCCGGGATGGGGACTGGCTATGTGAGTTCCGCTATGGGCAAAAACGTCTTTCTCTACATTATGTGACGGATTGGAGTCCTCAAGAGGCTCCACTTCTACCATAGAGGCTTCGTTTCGGCGCAACGACACCTCATAGTTCATGATTTTATACTTGATGGGGTCACGCATGGGTGCCTGAAGCACAGGAGTGATTACACGTCCTTTGATGAAGCCCATCTCCATCATGCGTTTGCGAAACGCTCCGTGACCTTTGATTTTGAGGATTACGGCACTATCGCCGGTTGGCAGGTCTGTTAATATCATGTGGTATATCTGTAATTACACTACAAATTTACCACCTATATCTATGGTTGGCAATACTCACTTGTGAGTATTATTGCGACAGGCAGTCGAGAGTGAATGAATCCTGATGCTGGAGGACAGGGAGTTTGTGCCGGGCTTCGCGTAGGGCATCGTGGTCAAGCGTGGCATATACTATGCCGTGGTCACGATCAATAGTGGATACACAACGACCCATATAGTCTATCACCATCGAACTGTCAACCAGATACTCGCCTCCCGGGTCAGCGCCGCTGCGGTTAGCACCTACGGCATAAGCCTGGTTTTCCACAGCTCTGGCTCTCAGCAATATGTCCCACGCGAGACGACGCGCCTCCGGCCATGAAGCCGGCAGCAGCAACACTTCATATCTGCCGTCACGGTTACGCAGCCATTCGGGAAAACGCATGTCATAGCAGATGGCAAGGGCGAAATCCCATCCCATATATCTTATTATGGGCGGCAGTTTGTCACCAGCAGTATATGCCTCGCCTTCACCGCTGGGGATAAACAGGTGGTGCTTGTCGTAGAAAGTCTCGTCGCCCGACGGCTCTATGAAGAAAGCGCGGTTATAAAACTGTGTACGAGCTGCGTCACATGCCACGAATGATCCGACGATGGCAAATTTGAAGAATTTTGCCCAGCGGTGCACATCGTCTATGGTATGCCCGTCATTGGTCTCCGCCAGTTCACGAAGCTGCTCCTTCTTGCGCACGAAACCAGTGGTAAATGTCTCCGGGAGCACCACTATGTCGGTGTCAGGGTGCACATAGCGCAAACGTTCGGCTGTAGAAATAAGATTTTCCTCTTTTTTTCCCCATGTGATATCCATGGGCAGTATGGCAATTTTCATAGTTTCGGAGGGTCGTCGGTAGAAAATTTGTCAGGATAGCGGGCTTTAAACGGCTTGTAGTATGCCTTGATGGCTCGAATGTCAGCCTCGGTGTCGCCTGTTGGCTCGAATACGCTCTCTATAAGTATGCGTTTGCTGCCATAGTCAAGCACCCCGAGCACTATGGGTACATCGGCATTGCGGGCTATGGCAAGAAAACCGGTGTGCCAGCGGTCAGTGCGGCTGCGTGTACCCTCAGGGGTTATGGCAAGTACCAGACGCTCCGACGAACGGAACCTCTCAGTCAACACTTCCACAAGCGACACCGACTTGTTTTTCCGCTCCACCGGGACTCCTCCTATAGCCCTGAACAGACAGCCCAGAGGGAAGAAAAACCATGACGATTTCATCAGGAAACCAGCCTTGCGATGCACGGAAGCATACGCCAGTTTTCCGAGGATGAAATCCCAGTTGCTCGTATGCGGAGCTACGCATATGATGCATCGTGGAAAGTCAGGCACAGTGACGCTGACTTTCCATCCCAATGCTTTCAATATCAGTCCGCTGAGATTCAAGTTAAGATGCTAATAAAAAATATATTCATTGTAGGGACATGCCGTGGCATGTCCGCTCATGAGCAAATGAGTAATACCTACACTCAAACAGGAAGAGAGATACGTCGGAGACTTATCCGCTGTGCGTAACCCCATGCACGGAGCGTCAGCGAACGTTCATGGGGTATCCCGATACACTCCTATAATCAACCTCGTAGAGGTTGCGGCATTTAGTCGTACCTGCGTCAATGTCCTCATATCCTATGCCATGGTTGACATGGGCTGATGGGTCTCAACCTCTCCGAGGTTGAGCTGCCGAGTGCCTTTTGTACCCCATGAACGTTCGCTGACGCTCCGTGCATGGGGTTACGCACGACTGCCACGTCTCCGACGTGCCTATGCGATTGGCACCTCTGTACTCATATTCCAGTTTCAACGGCATATCACGGCAAGTACCAATGTTGCTTACTTAAGCAAGTCATCATATTCTTTGACGCGCCCCTTGTGGGCGCATCTTTTTGGTAGCCGAGGGGCTTGCCCCTCGGAAATGTCATTCCGAAGGACGCGCTGCGCTTTGCTGCAGCGCGTCGAACACAATGAGTACCAACATGATAGCGACTGATGCGCTGCGGCAAAGCGCAGCGCGTATCTGCCTGCATTCTGACCGAGGGGCAAGCCTCCTCGGCTAACAGAGAGATGCGCCCACAAGGGGCGCAGTATCCATTAAACACTTAAATAAACAGCATTGTGGCGTGTCCTTACACATTGCGGGTTATTTCGCGGCGGCTTTTGCCTTGTTGGCTTCCTTCTGTTCCGGAGTGAGCATCTCGTTGATTTCGTTGACGATAGAGATGACCTCGTTGTTTAGCTCGCTTGAAAGAGCTCCGAGAGCTTTTTTGAAGTATTTGCGACGTTCCACATTGTATTCGTGGCGGTTGGCGAAGTCACGCGGAGTCTTGTCAAACGAAACGGATACTTTGCTTAGAGCGGCTGTCTGGGCATGAGCGACACGCACCACCAGATCAGCAGTCTTGTCCTTGACGTCACACGGCATATCCATAGTAGCTATCACACAGTCACAGGCGAGTCCGCCGCAGAGACCGTGGATCTGTTTCTTGAGTTGTCTTTTGTTCATGGTGTAAAATTAAATGGTTTGATATACACAAATATAGACAATTATTTTGTTATTCTGCTTTGAGCGTGCATTATTTTACAGTAATTTTGCCATACGGAATTTCCAAGGTTTCTTAATAGGTTTTACAAATGACAGCACATACTACGCTCCAACGCATCAAGCCGTGGATCATGCCCATGGCTATGCTGGCTGGATGGCTTCTGCACGCACAGATAGGATACATCACCTTTCTCGCCCCCTATCTCATCTTCATCATGCTGCTTATCACATTTTGCAAGGTCAAGCCGAGGGAATTTCGCGTGACCCGTTTCTCTTGGCTTCTGCTTGCTGTGCAATTGGCAGGTTCACTTGCTCTGTATTTCGCTCTGCTACCCATCAGCAGCGACTTTGCGTTAGGAGCTTTCATATGCGTATTCTGCCCCACAGCTACCTCTGCGCCGGTGGTCACAAACATGCTCGGAGGCAGCATATCCAAAGTGGCGACATACTCCATCATCAGCAATATCAGCGTGGCATTGCTTGCTCCGGTGCTGTTTGCCCGGATGGATATTGCCGGAGGTCAGCACATAGACATGCTTGACGCGATGCTCAAGATAGCCTACAAGGTAGTGCCCCTTATCATCCTGCCCCTCCCCTGCGCGTTTCTGCTGATGTGGAAAGCTCCGCGGGTGCATCGGACCATCGCCACCCACCAGTCGCTGTCGTTCTACATATGGGCGGTTGCTCTCTTCATAGTCGTAGGCCGCGCCGTGTCATACGTAGTGACGGCACCTGCCTCTAAAATCGGCGAAATGGTCGCGCTTGCCTTGGTAGCAGGTGTCACCTGCATAGCCCAATTCATGATCGGACGACGCATCGGAGCGCACTGCGGCGACCGCATAGCCGGAGCACAAAGCCTCGGACAGAAAAACACCGTCCTCGCCGTGTGGATGGCAATGACCTTTTTCAATCCCATCACCTCCGTAGCCCCCGCCGCCTACATCGTCTGGCAAAACACCATCAACTCCGGACAAATCTTCTTCAAAACCCGCCGCGACCTCAAAGCCACCCATCCCTGACCTCATACTTCCTCATCAACGCTAAATCCATCATTTCTTAGAATTACCATCCTGCTTATACGGCCGCTCTTAGCCCTTAAACTAAGAGCTATGATTTACCGTCAGCAGTTGTTCGGAAATTCCGAACAACTGAATTCTTGTCAATCTCTCCGTCCTCACATCGGAATCCGATACAGTTTCATTGCGATAATACTCCTTTCTCCCTCATATATTCAGTGAGGTCTTCTACAAGATAGCGGGAGCCAAATGTATGTAACACATCATACGACGGCACAATATAATCATATAATATGCCAGACTGTTTTAACCTACGATAAATCTCTCGTTGGCTCATCTTAAGCACCTGCGATAATTTGCTGATACAATAGGTCACAAATTCAAGTGTTTTGTCATCCATATTAGAGAACCATTTAACTGTCCCATATTTACATGTTAGACTGATATGTGCAAAAATAACGATATTTCTGCAAAAATCCTCATCCCATAGCCAGGAAGTTGAATTTCTCATCATCCTAATATACAATGAGGGCGATGCCTGATGGCACCGCCCTCATTTAGAGGTCAAGTTTGAGGTTTACAAGGGACTCAAACCAAGTGATCTTAGTGTCATGATTATCGCTACCTAAACGATGACTACTTGGCTTGAATCGTAGGGGGTTACTTCTTGACGAAGCGGCAGGTGGCTACGCCGCTGCTGCCCTCGGAGCGCACGAAGTAGTGTCCCGGCACAAGGTTGTCTACAGATACGGTCACTGACGAGCTGTTGACTTCAAGGCTTTTGCATACTACGCCCGAGAGGTCGAAGATGACGAGGCGGATGGTTTCGCCGTCAGCCATGCCCTCGATGGTCACATCTGTATCGGCTGCCCAAGGCGAGCATGTCAACACGCCGTCAGCTTTCACGTCAGCCTTGGTGTCACCGATAGCCGACATGGCATTGAGGGTGATTTCACCATATGCTCCCGATCCGTCGACAGCCGTGGCTCTCACTACCACCTGACCTGACGATGCTCCCGATTTCATCTCCACTACACCTGATGGCGATACTGTAGCTATGTCGCTACCAGCTTCGACAGTCCAGTTGACCGTGCGGTAGTTGGCTGTGATAGGCGTAACGACAGCGTTGAGCTGCAATGTGCTGCTGTTATCGCCACCGATGTCGGTGCGGTTGTCAGCAGAAACTATTTCAACCGTGTTGACCATTGTGGTATAATAGGCATCTGCCGTGGAAACCACGTTTGAACGCACAGAGCCGCCCTCAGCCCTCGTAGCTGACGCACATACCATCTCTACGGAGTAGAGTGGCTGCGCCACATCAGGTTTAAGGTCTGTGAAAGAGCGTGCATTGCCTGACACTGTGGCTATCGGAGTCATTGAAGCGACAGTGGCACCGCGGAGTATGCGATACGAAGCCACCTCGCGACCCTCGTAGGGAGTCCACATAAGGTTGATGGCATTGCTGGCGGCGCGGTTGATCATCACGTGGAGCGACTGGTGGGAGTTGCCCATAACCGACTCACCATAGGGCCATTCATACGACACACGATAACGTGAAGAGCGTGCATTAGGTTCAGATACCGGGTCTATGAATACATTTCCATCACGGCTCCTATGTACTTTGCCGACAAGTTCATAGCGGTCAGCCTCCGAGGTCTCGCGATAGATATACCAGCCCACCATATTGCTTTGCTCCGACGGCTTGAGCGTCAGGCGCAGACGACCTGTAGTGGGGTCGATGTCTACCATGTCTATTGTCTCCTCCTCAGCGGGAAGCACTGTATATTTACATGTAAACGTTTCATCGCCGTAGGGGGCATGGACGGTGTGACGCACGTGAACATCGCCGAGTCTGTTGAAATGGAAATACATCAGGAACTCATTGTATTCGTAGTTGTGCGGCTCGGGGTCAGCGAAATCAATGTCAAAGAAACCTCGGGCAGATGCGACACTCTGGAAAGTCTTGCCGTCAAAACTTACCTCCCAGTCTCCTTCATAGGCGTTATGACACATAGCTTTGTCAACATCTCCAAGCTTCACTTCGTCAGGAATCATGCCAAAGTCAGCCCTGACAGGCTGCATCACATTGATCTTGGCTGTATAAGTACCGTCGGAGATGGTCTTGATACCATCTTTGCTCCATGTGACGGTGTAGTTGTGACCGTCGTGGGCGATGACCTTGCCGCCGTCCCAGTCGATGTTGCTGCCTACATGGCCAGCGGTGACAATCTTGGCTTCTGCACCGACCTTGACTACTGACGGCACTGTGCCGAATCCGCCTCCTTTGACTGTGAACTCCACAGGAGCGGAGAACGCCGACGTAGCCATCATCGCATCGATAGCCTGTATGCGCACTACGTATTCGCCATTTGCTATGGCATTGCGCGGAATCAGGAAGCGGTTACCGCTCCAAAGGATGTCATTGCACCGCCAGTCGGAAGCCTGAGGCACAGGTGCGTAGTCCACCTCACCATTCATCGGAGAAATCAGGTAGGCACCCTCGCCCTCGGCACCCTTGTGCCGCACACTGATATTATAGTGCATCTTGATGCCCGGAGTCTCCTTATCCACAGCATGATTCCAGTCAATAACCAAACCGTGCTCGGTCTCATTTACCACAACGCATGTGGGAGCCTCTGGGCGAGTATTAGCAGCTTCAATCTTGCTAAAATAATGTTTACAAGGAGTGTCAGCACCGTTATCACAGTATCCTTTACCGACAAATTCACCTTTAGAGTTATAGAATTTAGGACTCACAAATAATCTTGCTACCTGACTCTCAATATCGGGCACATTACGACTCTCAATTTCAAATTTACGATTAGGCAACATATGTACAATATAATACTCGCCGGTGCCACCGATAACGAGATCATCAAGTCCATTATTATCAAAATCCATTATCGCTGCCTTTCCTTCATAATTACTTTCATGAGTCACACAGACAGTCGGTGTTAAAGACCCATCATTCCATAGGATTGAATGATACTCCAATCTGTTTAAATCATCGTACTTATATACGGCAGCATCAAGTTTTCCGTCATTGTCAAAATCACAGATAGCAATTTGAGGCTTTATTTCTAAAGAAAAACCAGAGCGTCCAATTCTATGTTCTTTAGGAAATTTCGGTAATAGCTCATTATCTTCTTTAAATGTATTATCTCCTTGATTGATGTAGAGTTGATAACTATATTCCCAGCCATTGCTTGTCCAATCGCTTATTTCGGTAATGACATCACGGAGACCGTCACCATCAATATCGCCCACATAGACTATATTGCCATTAAAAATGTGTTTAGCTGCATTGATATTTGGGATAAATTCTGAATCATGTTTCAGTATCGTGCATGAAGGCCTTGAATTATAACCAGTTATAACTTCAGGCAGACCATCATTATCTATATCAGATACACATTGCCAATAATAATCGTCAACATCTGGACGGTCAGTGTCAACATCCATATCCATATCACCAAGATTGGTAATCAAGAATTTATGCCTGCTATCATCAGTGTTTGAGATCAAATCAGGTAATCCGTCGCGGTTAACATCAGCCATGAAAGTCCAGTCATCGGCGGTTGGAAGATTAGTGTTATAAATCTTCTTGACTCCTTCCCATACACCGTCGGGATTTTCCTGTCGGAATTTTTCGTGAAACATCTCGCTTATCCCATCCGCGTTGAAATCAGCGACAAACTTCACTTGTCTTACGCCATATGTTTGTTCGGGAATAAATATATCATAGGGTTTAAGATTGGCTCTTTTGGCGAGGATAAATTTCTCCTTACTGCTTAGAACTTTACCTGATGCATCCACAACATTAAGCCTAAGGGTCTTTTCTCCTGAGGTGGTGAACTTCAGCTGCATCTCGGAGTGGTCGGCGTTGTCGGAGATGATGGTTGCTCCGTCTATCTCCCACTGGTAGCTGTTGCCGTTGGCGGGAGATGCCGTTGCTACGACGCGGCATGTGTCACCGACTGCAAACGGTCTGACATATTCGATATTAAAGTCCGCTGGAGTTGCAGTCTTTTTCCACACGGCTGCCTGACTGAATGCAGAGCCACGGCGGTTGGGGTCTATGGCTTGTACATCTATATAATATGTGCCTGGTTGCCATGAAGCAACGTTGAATGTACGGGAAGTGCCGTAGCCCTCACGACCTTCAAGGAGATTGCGACGTGTACCGTCAGCAAGTGCATCGGCTACCACGATGTCATTTTTACCAGGAGCCGATGATACGCGCACTTCGTATGTCAGGTCAAGTGTTGCGGACTCTGCATCATAGCCTCGCTCCCAGCTTACCTGCAGCAGTTGCAACGATGGATCGTAGCTGACCGTAGGAGCCTTGGCTGGCATCGTAGGCCGCTGGTTTGCTTTATCGGACAGCGGAGTGTAACTGCTACCGTCAAGCGCATGTATAATGCCGGAGTTGGTCAAATCGGCAAATACAGTGATGTCCTTATCAGCATTTATCGTCACAGGCGTTGTTGTGATTTTCATGCCATTCACCTTGTAGGCATATGTGCCTGTCCTCTTTACATAGCCGAGCACCTCATAGTTGCCGTCGGCATCTATGTCTACGCAGTCAATGAAATAGAGGTCTCCCTCAATATAATTCTCATGCTTCTTGAAGGTTTGCTTGCCTCGGTTTTCAAACATGACCAAATATGCTCCACCATTATTATAATTGTTGCCAGCGATGTCAAATGGCACGAGAATATCCACGTCTCCGTCTTTGTCAAAATCATAAAGCCATATATTGGTGCTGCAATTCAAACCTTTGAGGAGTTGTTTGGATGTCACAGTGCCGTCTGCACCGACAAAATGCACCGACAGCGTCTTGGTCGATTCGTCAAAGGTCACAATATCGGTCACGCCATCACCGTCAAGGTCACGGAGCTTCATATTGCCCGGCATGGTCAGTTCTATAAACTTGCCATCACCGGTACCGGCATACACCTTGCCGCTTTCAGGAGAATAGATGTCGGGGATGCCATCACCTGTCAGGTCGGCATTGACAAACTCTGAAAACTTTACCTTTGACGAGCCGCCGCCCACAAACATACCATCGGCAAGCGAAGGCAGACCTCCCACCATCGGACGCCCAGTAGCACGATACTGATTGGCTGACATGATATCCACATGATGATACACCGGATTACGACCCTCGGCAAACGATATAGCTCGCGTGGGCACATCCTTGCCCGATATGTCAAGCAACTGAAGCCGTCCGTCATTAGATACATCCACCGCCGACAAAGCCGTCTTCTCAATTTCACTTACATGGCTGAAATTGCCGTCTTTATCGCCAAAAAAGAAGTTGCCATAAGAGTCAATCGCATCAATACATCCATCGCCATCAATATCAGCAAGCTGGGTAATATATCCACTTTTAAATAATTGGTCGGCTATGTTCTTTATGGGATAAGCTCCACCCTTAACCCAATAAGTTTGATAATTGCGAAGCTGTAAAGACTCAATCTGTCCATCACCGTCATAATCATATGATAGCTTCTTGTCAATCTTATCATTCACCGCTGCCAAAGCTGTGATAAAACTGAGCAAGAATGTCATGATGAGGGCGAGAAGTATTCGCCGGTGCAGGTAAGTGTGTCGCATAGGGATAACATGCGGCGGGGTTGCGCTCCCCTACAGACCCTGCCATTGGAAGAAAGGGTGTGACTGGTCGGGTAAAAGAAAAAGCGTGAGAGCTGTACTTGCCTGCCCGTCCCACATCTTGAGGCTCTGGAATGCCCGGTATGGTGGAACGAGCAAACTTGCAGAAGCCTCACGCAGAATATGACTATACGCCCACGCAGTCCGTGCTTTTAGGTCGCACCGGCTGCCGGCAGAATATGACATATCCACCAGACATCTACCGTTTGCTGCTCTCCTGACCATACCAAAGAAATTTTCCAGATTTCAAGATGTCAAGAAAGAGCGTCGAGTAAACGCTTTCTCGTAGAAAAAACTGTTACGAGCCCCGCCCTCGGTCCCGCGTCGGCTTCTGCACATAGCAAGTGCAGTGCGGCATCCCCGAGGGGACACCACAGGGGCGCCTCTGCGCCCGAAGTCACGCGAGCCATATGTAAGTGCGGGGCTCTCGATGGCAAATATAGCGTTTATTTCGCAATATTCATTGCCTCCGTCAAAAATTTCGCTATCTTTACCCTCAAGAACAAACCTCCAGCGGAGGTCAATATATTAGGCCATGGTCACACAAGCCATTAGGCTTGGCTGACCATGGTGACACCATCCCTCCTGATTAATGCCTCTGTCGGAGGCACACATTCGCTGCATGAGGTGTACGCCTCCGACAGAGGCGGAAATTGTTGGTTGATCATTCACATGGGTCAGCCAAGCTTAGACAGCTTGTATGACCCATGCCTAATATCTGAGACCCATACTGGGTCTTTGTGGCATATGTTACTTAAGTTAATGACATCAGGTCATGGCATGCCCCATAGCTTGGAGAATATCCAGTCCTGCAACACCACCCACGACAAGGCATTAACAGCATTTTTCAACATTATTCTTTTCAATAAAACAAGTGACATGACAAAGAAATCACAGCTTGCGCTCTGCAATGCGCTGCTTCTCGCAGGGTTCTTACTGACTCTGATCACATCGGCGGCACTGCTCATGGTACATGGCTACACTCCATGGCTGATGTGGACACATGTAGGTGTGGGTGCTGTGTTTATAGGCATGGCATACTGGCATTTTATGCTCAACCTCGGTCCGAAGCAGTGGAAAGCTTATCCCAAGAAATCCCCTGCGGTCAAAATCGCTTTTATACTTCTGCTGTTTACGGCTCTCAGTGCCATTGCCGCATTTATCCGCGGCTTCATACCTCCATTCAATCCGCGTCTACAGATTATCCACGGCTGGATCGGAGGCATCTTTCTCGTCATCTGCCTTCTCCACTTCTTCAAGCACCATAAATATTACGAGTCTACGCGAAAGTAGATGCTTGGATAAAACGCATTACGACTTGCCTACATTTGTACCCACGCCCGGGTCAAGCATTGATGCAGGTATAAACGACCGTAATACCTGTATTATGCTGTAAAGCAGCCGCTTCCGCACATAGTCTTGACGGACGTAGACAGAAACTCTGCGCTGTGACAGATAGTCGCCGTCAATACGCCGCACGTTGGCTCGCTGCTTCTCGCTGAGCATCGGTATATGCATCTGAGGGATAATCGTAAATCCTCCGTTGGCATCAACAATCCTCACCAATGTGTCTATGCTGCCAGCCTCATATATCCGCTTGCCCAGACGGCGCGTCTTGCAGAAACTGAACGCGCTCTCGCGCAGACACTGCGACTCCTTCATTATCCACATCTGCTCATGCTCAAGATTTTCGGGCTTGAACACGGGCAGTTTGCGCCAGCAGCTCTCGGCAATATACACCCAAAAAGGCTCGGTGTACAATGGCATCTCAACAATACCGTCACGGGCAAAACCGCTCAACGATATGCCAGCATCAATCTGTCCCATGAGCAGACCGCTCAACATGGCATCATATTTCATCTCCGATATGCTCAACTCGACATCCGGATGTGTGTCCGTGTAGACTCTGATGAACTCTGGAAGAATATACGGAGCTATGGTAGGGGCAACAGCCAAATCCAGCCTGCCGGATACCGCTCCCATCTCCTCCATGACGAGTTCGATGACACGGTCTGATTGATTCATCGCAATGCGGGCTTGTCGGATAATCTTTTCACCGATGGGTGTGGGAACGACATGCCTGTTGGTGCGGTCAAATATACGCACACCAAGCTCGTTTTCAAGTTTTTGCACCAATGCACTGAGTGTAGGCTGAGTTATCTCAAGTTCATCGGCAGCCCGTGCAAAACTGCGATGCTGATCCACTGCTATGATATAGCGGAGTTGTTGCAAAGTCATATTACGATAGATTTCATCTATGCAAAGATAGTTAAAATCTGTTGCACATCAATCAACATTGACGTAATTTTACACAGCAATACAAACCATACATCACATCTATCTCTATGGCAACAAAAAGATTTCACAGGTATCTGCCTACCAAAGGCTATGATTTATATTGGATACTGATAGCGTATCTTGCTGTCGGGTACTTCTACCCTGTAATCGGCATCCTGGCTCTTATATGTATGATTGCGCCAGTGGCATTTGCCGTGAAGCGGGGACGCTGGTGGTGTGGCAACGCCTGCCCTCGAGGCAGTCTATATGACCGTCTGCTGGCTAAATATTCACCTCACCGTCCGATTCCTCGGATAGTAAGATCGCAGGGGTTTCGCCTGTTCATGGTACTGTTCATCTTCACGATGTTTGGTATACAGATGTATTTCGCATGGGGCGACTGGAATGCCGTAGGCCGTGTGTTCTGGACGATAATACTTGTGACAACGATAGTAGGTGTCATACTTTCATTCATATATGCTCCACGCACATGGTGCTCGTTTTGTCCGATGGGCACGCTTTCATCTTGGGCATCCCCGAAAAAGGCACCATTGCCTGACGGATTTATAAACATCCGCGTGGCGGATACGTGTCAGATGAAATGCAAAAGTTGCGCAAGGGTATGCCCTATGCAATTGACTCCTTATGATTGCCGAGGTGACGAGACCGGTTATCTGCACGCTGACTGCACCAAATGCGGAAAGTGTGTCACAGGCTGTCCGCTTAAAATCATGGAGCTTAAACACATTAAGCCAGCATAAAACAATGAGGTCAATGCCCAGGCATTGACCTCATTGTTTCTACTGATATAGGGTTAAATCAATCGTCAAGTTTGTGAATGACGAGACCTGAGCGGAGCTTAGGTTCAAACCAGGTGGTTTTTGGAGGCATGATGTTGCCGCTGTCGGCTATAGCCATAAGCTGATCCATGGATACAGGATATAGAGCCAGAGCCACTGCCATCTCGCCGCTGTCGACACGGCGCTTGAGTTCGCCGAGACCGCGGATGCCGCCTACGAAGTCGATGCGCTTGTCACTGCGAAGATCGGTGATACCAAGCAGGTCGCGGAGTATCAGATCGCTTGATATGGTCACATCAAGCACACCGATAGGATCGGCATCATTATAACGTCCCTCGCGTGCGGTCAGCGAGTACCAGCGTCCGTCAAGATAGAGTGAGAAATTGTGGAGAGCTGCCGGACGGTATTCCTCCGTGCCCTTGTCTTCTACGATGAAGTCCTTGTCAAGAGCCTTGAGGAAATCGGCTGCCGACATGCCGTTGAGGTCTTTGACCACACGGTTGTAGTCAATGATCTTGAGATGGGAGGCGGGGAAAGCCACGGCGAGGAAGTAGTTGTATTCTTCGTCACCTTTGTGGGCAGGATTAGCCTTTGCCTTCTCGTTGCCTACGAGAGCTGCGGCAGCCGTGCGGTGATGACCGTCGGCTATATATAAATAAGGTATCTTGTCAAATTCCTCGGTCACTGTAGCTATCATGTCGGGGTCGTCTATCACCCAGAAATGATGACCGAAGCCGTCGGGAGCAGTGAAATCGTATTCGGGCTCTCCGGCTGTCACCTTGTCAATCACAGCTTGCAGAGCCTCGTTGTCGGGAAATGCGAAGAACACCGGCTCGATGTTGGCATTGTTGACGCGCACATGCTTCATGCGGTCCTCCTCCTTGTCGCGGCGTGTCAGCTCATGCTTCTTGATGCGTCCCTCCATGTAGTCATCCACATTTGCAGCGATGACGATGCCATATTGTGTGCGGCCGTCCATGGTCTGAGCATATATATAGTAGTGCTCCTTGTCGTCAGCCACGAGCCAGCCGTTGGTCTGGAAAGCATTGAAGTTCTCGACTGCCTTGTCATAGACACAAGGATCATGTTCGTCAGTGCCCGGGGCAAAATCTATCTCGGGCTTGATGATATGGTAGAGCGAACGGGGATTGCCCTCAGCCTCGGCACGTGCTTCTTCGCTGTTGAGCACATCATAGGGGCGCGAAGCCACTTCCTCGACGAGTTCGCGGGGCGGACGTACGCCTTTGAAAGGTTTTACTTTTGCCATAGTAGGTATATGTATGGTTTATCTTGATGCCGCTTCCATACGTTAATGCAGGCGGACATGCCATGGCATGTCCCTACAGGTTAGCGGCATCTATGTTTTTGATTCTGTTACGTTATTTCTTGCGCTCGATGGTCTGGCTGCGGTCGGGACCGATTGACACGATGGTGATGGGCGTTTCGAGTTCTTTTTCGAGGAAGTCGATGTAGTCCTTGAAATTCTTGGGGAACTCCGCTTCGCTCTGCATCTTGGTCATGTCGGTCTTCCAGCCTGGGAGAGTTACGTAGATCGGCTTAATTTCATCCTCTTCCACCGAGAATGGGAACTGCTCTACCCTCTCGCCATTGATTTCATATGCCACGCAAGCCTTGATTTCGTCAAAGTCGTCAAGCACATCGCTCTTCATCATGATGAGCTGTGTGACACCGTTGATCATGATAGCGTATTTGAGAGCCACGAGGTCTATCCAGCCGCAACGGCGTTCACGTCCTGTGACTGCGCCGTATTCGTGGCCGAGATCGCGGATGCGGGCACCTGTCTCGTCATGCAGCTCAGTCGGGAAAGGACCGCTGCCTACACGGGTGCAATATGCCTTGAATATACCGAACACTTCGCCTATCTTATTGGGGGCGATGCCGAGACCGGTGCATGCTCCAGCACACACGGTGTTAGAAGATGTCACAAACGGATAGCTGCCGAAGTCCACGTCAAGCAGAGTGCCCTGTGCTCCCTCGCAGAGGATGCTTTTGCCGTCTCGGAGCATGCCGTTGATGACGTGTTCGCTGTCTATCAGCTCATATGTCTTGATATAATCGATGGCATCCATCCACTTCTGCTCCAGAGCTGCCAGTTGGTCAGCATCGGGAGCAGCGTCAAGCATCGCCAGACGTGACAGATGACGCTCCTTGGCGGCGGCATACTTGCGGTCGAAGTCATGGAGTGTGTCACCGAGTCGCAGACCGTTGCGCGATATCTTGTCGGTATAAGTCGGACCGATGCCTTTGCCTGTGGTTCCTATCTTGCCTGCGCCCTTGGCTTTCTCGTTGGCAGCGTCAAGCAGACGGTGGGTGGGCATGATAAGATGGGCTTTCTTGGAAATCTTCAGCACCTTGCGCAGATCTACACCGCTTGCCTCAAGAGCCTCAGCCTCCTCACGGAAGAGCACGGGGTCAAGCACCACGCCGTTGCCTATGATATTGGTCTGGCCATTCTGGAAGATACCCGAAGGAATCGAGCGCAACACATACTTCTTACCCTCGAATTCAAGGGTGTGGCCGGCATTGGGACCGCCCTGGAAACGAGCCACAGCGTCATAACGCGGTGTGAGCACGTCCACTACTTTTCCTTTGCCTTCGTCGCCCCACTGGAGCCCTAACAAAACGTCAACTTTCATTTTATGCAATGATTGTTTGGGTTGTTTTTTATCCTGTGCGCCATATGATATGGGTGACAGGGTCATTTATGAGATTGTGATATTGGATTACTATTCCGGTCGGCAGTCTTGTCCTTGGCAGCTCTCTTGCAGCGCGAACAGATGCCGTCGATACGCAACTGGTAGCTCTCGGCAGCAAAGCCCCAGTAACGCCGCTTCATGATTTCCCTGCCTATTTCAGGCAGCGACACCTCCTTGGTCTTGCCGCAGCAATGACAGTGGAGCTGTACCTTGTGGTCGTTTGGCTGCCTGACAGCATAGAACGAAGTTCCGTCGGTGCTCAGGGTCTTGCGCACGATGCCGGAGTCAACCAGCAGCTTAAGAGTGCCATAAACAGTAGTACGGCTCACATGGAAGCCGTCTGATTCCAGAAGTTCTGCAAGCTCAGGAGCTGAAAACCGTCTGCGAGGCACAAAGGCCGCTTCAAGAATGCGCAGACGCTCCCCGGTGCAACGCATGCCCCGGCTGGTCATGTAATCACGCAGCATGGCGGCGGCTGTCAGGCTGTCAAGCTTACCCTTCATGCCTACAAAGATACAATTTTATAGCTAAATATAAGACGCTTGTAAATAATTATGCGTAATTTTGCATCCGAATCCACAGAATAAGGTACAAAATTCAAATCATAACAGCTATATATTCATAATCAGACATTATGGCACACAAGGCTCTACTTATCATCCTTGACGGATGGGGCATCGGCAACCATTCGAAAGGTGACGTGATCTTCAACACTCCTACCCCCTACTGGGACTATCTCCTCAACACATATCCCCACTCACAGCTCCAGGCAAGCGGCGAAAACGTCGGTCTGCCTGACGGACAGATGGGCAACTCCGAGGTCGGCCACCTCAACATCGGCGCAGGCCGCGTGGTCTATCAGGATCTCGTGAAAATCAACAAAGCTATCGAAGACGGCTCGATACTCAACAATCCTCAGATAGTAGAGGCATTTGACTATGCCAAGCGCACCGGCAAAGCCATGCACTTCATGGGTCTGACCAGCAACGGCGGCGTGCACTCATCGCTCGACCATCTCTACGCACTCATCGACATAGCCAAGCAGAAAGGCGTTGACAAGGCTTACATCCACTGCTTCATGGACGGCCGCGACACCGATCCCCGCAGCGGCAAAGGCTTCATCGAGGAGCTGACAAATAAATGCGAAGGCACTCCCGCAGCCATCGCATCAATCATCGGCCGCTACTACGCCATGGACCGTGACAAGCGCTGGGAGCGCGTCAAGGTGGCATATGACCTCCTCGTCAAGGGCGAAGGCACCAAGGCTACCGACATGGCAGCAGCCGTACAGGCAAGCTATGATGCCGACGTGACCGACGAATTTATCAAGCCTATCAGCAACTCAGCCGTTGACGGCACAATCAAGGAGGGCGATGTGGTCATCTTCTTCAACTACCGCAACGACCGCGCCAAGGAACTCACAGTTGTGCTTACCCAGCATGACATGCCTGAAGCCGGCATGACCACCATCCCCGGTCTGCAATACTACTGCATGACCCCCTACGATGCATCATTCACTGGCGTACACATCATCTTCGACAAGGAAAACGTCAGCAACACCCTCGCCGAATACCTCTCGAAGCTTGACAAGACTCAGCTCCACATCGCCGAAACCGAGAAATATGCCCACGTGACATTCTTCTTCAACGGCGGCCGTGAGCAGCCTTTCGAGGGCGAAGAGCGCATTCTCGTTGCATCACCCAAGGTAGCCACCTACGACCTCAAGCCCGAGATGAGCGCATACGAAGTCAAAGACAAACTCGTGGATGCCATCAAGTCACAGGAATACGACTTCATCGTGGTCAACTACGCCAACGGTGACATGGTAGGCCATACCGGCGTTTATGAGGCTATCGAGAAGGCTGTCAAGGCTGTGGACGCTTGCCTCAAGGACACTGTAGAAGCAGCCAAAGAGTCAGGCTACGAAGCTATCATCATCGCTGACCATGGCAACGCCGACAACGCCATCAACGCTGACGGCACTCCCAACACTGCCCACTCGCTCAACCCCGTACCCTGCATCTACGTAACCGACAACAAGGATGCACACGTAGCAGATGGCAGACTGGCAGACGTAGCTCCCACCATGCTCAGCATTCTCGGTGAAAAACAGCCCGCCGAGATGACAGGCAAGAGCCTCATCGACTAACAGAATCGCCCCCAAAGTTGCAGATGACATTTTAAAACCGTACATTTGCACCCGTAATAACACTGTCATATCCAGGAATGTCTGGAGCATGACCGTGTCACAAAGGTCGGTCCGGTAGCTCAGCTGGATAGAGCATCTGCCTTCTAAGCAGACGGTCCCGCGTTCGAGTCGCGGCCGGATCACTAAAGGGTCACTGAAAAGTG
>LUJR01000047.1 GCA_001689515.1 Bacteroidales bacterium M7 | reverse complement strand
GCCCCTCGACTTGCATGTGTTAAGCCTGTCGCTAGCGTTCATCCTGAGCCAGGATCAAACTCTCCGCCGTTGGTATATCTTTTGATAAAAAGATTCCCTTAAGTTTGTTGTTGTCTTTTGTCCCTGTCCGCCGCGCCGCGCATGGCCTCCGTTTTGCCGGAGGGGTGTCTGCGCGCCCGGCGGGACCGGACGGAAAGCGATGCCTGTGCCCGGACTGCCTGTCTCGTCTTTACTGTTTGATGGATTGTCGGAAATTGACAGGAGGCTCATGTTATGGACACCCCTCAAAAGGGGTGTCCGAGCTTCTCTTGTACTGTCTCGTCTATTGCAAACGTTTCAATGTTCTCTCGCTCTTGCGCGCCGTCCGTTTCCGGACAGCCCTGCGAAGTTACGCCTTATCCGCGGAACGGCAAAATCTTTAACCGTCTTTAACACCGCCGGCGGCCTCCGCCGCGCACCGGGAAGCGACGTTCCCGAAAAGCGAGTGCAAAGTTATGCGCTTTATCCGTAACCTCCAAATTTTTCCGGGCGAAATGTTCACGGATGGTGTGTTAAAGTATGTTACATCGCTGGAACTGCGCGGGTTACGCCTCCCAGCCGCAAGCGGCTGGCACGGGTAGGAAAACGGCGCGACGCGCCGCGGGGCTGCACCGCCGCCTGACGGCGCACCTGCAAGGAAGGCGCGCGAATGAATCGGATAAGTCTTATAACTCTTATAAATCTTATAAGACCTATGAGCTACGCGTGGGCGGACATGCCGTGGCATGTCCCTACAAGAGAGGGAGGGTTGAGCTGGTGTTCCAGAGGGGGGGCCGGGGGTCAGTAGACTTCGAACTCGATGCCTTCTTCGACGAGGAGGTCGAGGAAGGCGCGGGTGATGTTGACTTTTCGGGAGGCGGCGAGGCGGACGCGGCGGCGGATGTCGGTTGCCATGAAGGTCATCTCGAGGTTGCCGGCGTCGGGATTATCGGTGAGATGTTCGGCAAGGAGTCCTCGGATGCGGGGGGTGATGTCTTTGTCGAACAGTTTGAGGTGGATGGTGCTGACGAGTGAGCCTTTGACTGCCTCGAGGAGCTGGATGCTCTTGATGTTGAAACGGAGATCCTGATTTTTGTACCGCCGCTCATATGCACCCTTGATATATATGGGGGTGCCTGTGACTCCATAATTATGGAAATCGATGTAGCTTTGCCCGAACAGCATGAATTCGTGGCTGCCCGAGTAGTCCTCGACTTTGAGGATGCCGAACATGCTGCCCGACTTTGACGGACGCGATTCCAGACTGACCACCATGCCTCCGAGTGTTATCTCCTGCCCCTCGAAATTGGCTCCGAGTTCGGCAAAATGCTTGAAATCGCACGTGCAGCCATATTGCAGCTCGAGATAGTAGGGGTCGAGGGGGTGCGCTGAGAGGTACATGCCCACGAGGTCACGCTCCTTGTCGAGGCGCACGGTGTCGGGCCAGCGGACGGCGTGGGTAATCGCGGGACGTCCAGCGGTGGAACATGCGCCCTCATCATCGCCGAAAAGCGAAGTGGCACTCTCAATCTTGTCTTGCTGGTATGCCTGACCATAGCGGAGGAGCTGCTCCATGAAGGTCTCGCCACGGCTGTTGGTGGCATAATAGTCCTCGCGCTGCACATCCGCGTCAAAGCAGTCAAGCGCACCGGAGAGAGCAAGGCTTTCAAGAACTTTACGGTTAAGGGTAGACGGATTGACACGCTCGACCAGATCATAGATGGATTTATAAGGACCGTTGGCATCACGCTCGCGGATTATGTCAGCCACGACACCGCCGCCGATGCCTTTGACGGCGGCGAGCCCGAAACGGATGTCGCCATGGGAATTGACACCGAATCCGGCGTAACTTTCGTTGACATCAGGACCCTTGACCGAGATGTGCATGCGCTTGCACTCGTCCATGAAGCCGGTGAGCTTGGTGAGGTCGGAGAGGTTGCGCGTCAGCACCGCCGCCATGTATTCAGCGGGATAGTTGGCTTTGAGGTATGCCGTCTGGAAAGCCACCCAGCTATAGCAAGTGGCGTGGCTCTTGTTGAACGCATAGGATGCGAATTTCTCCCAGTCAGCCCATATCTTCTCGAGCACCTTGGCATCATGGCCGTTGGCAGTGCCCCCCTGGATGAAGAGCCCTTTGAGCTCGTTCATCTTCTCGATGAGCTTCTTACCCATCGCCTTGCGGAGCGTGTCGCTCTGGCCGCGCGTGAAGTTGGCAAGCAGTCGCGACAGGAGCATGACCTGCTCCTGGTAGACCGTCACGCCATAGGTGTCCTTGAGATACTGCTCCATGACAGGGATATCGTAGGTGATGGGCGAGCGTCCGTGTTTGCGGGCGATGAAGTCGGGGATATAGTCCATAGGACCCGGACGGTAGAGGGCGTTCATGGCTATGAGGTCCTCGAAAGTCGAGGGCTTCAGCTCGCGGAGATATTTCTGCATGCCAGCGGACTCAAACTGGAACGTGCCTGTGGTGCGTCCCTCGCAATAGAGCTGGTAGGTCTTGGGGTCGTCGATGGGCACATTGTCGATGTCTATGTCGATGCCGCGTGTGCGCTTGATGTTGTTGACCGCTTCCTTGATGATGCTGAGGGTTTTCAGCCCGAGGAAGTCCATCTTGATCAGACCGGTCTCCTCGATGACGCGCCCCTCGTATTGGGTGACTATCAGCTTGCTCTTGTCGTCGCTCGCCTTATCCACCGCTGTGGACACGGGCACCCAGTCGGTGATGTCGTCGCGGCAGATGATCACGCCGCAGGCGTGCACGCCGAGGTTACGCACCGTACCCTCGAGCTGCTGGGCATAGGATAGCGTCTCAGTGATGAGCGGATTAGGTCCCGACATCTCCTGCTTGAACTCAGGGAGATAGCCGAGGCAGTTGCTCAGTGTGGGCGACAGCTCCTTGCCGTTGACCTCGGGCATGTGGCGCGGGATGAGTCCGGCGAGGCGGTTAGCCTCGTTGAGCGGGAGCTGCTCTATGCGTGCCACGTCCTTGATGGCGCTCTTGGCAGCCATGGTGCCGTAGGTAACTATGTGCGCTACCTTCTCCTCGCCGTATTTCTTGGTCACATAATGGAGCACGTCGGCACGTCCGTCATCGTCAAAGTCGATATCGATATCAGGCAGGGAGATACGGTCAGGGTTGAGGAAACGTTCGAACAGCAGGTCATATTTTATGGGGTCTATCTGCGTGATGCCGAGGCAGTATGCCACACAGCTCCCCGCAGCCGAGCCACGCCCGGGTCCCACGCTGACGCCGAGCTGGTTACGCGCCGCGTTGATGAAGTCCTGGACTATGAGGAAGTAACCCGGGAAGCCCATCGTCTTCATGATGTGAAGCTCAAAGTTGATGCGCTCGTCGAGCTCCGGGGTGAGTTCGCCGTAGCGCACCTTCGCACCCTCGTAGGCGAGTTTGCGCAGGTAGTCAGCCTCAAATTTTATGCGGTAGAGCTTGTCGTAGCCTCCGAGTTTCTTGATTTTCTTCTCGGCATCAGCCTGCGAGAGCACCACATTGCCCTTCTCGTCACGCGTGAACTCGTCAAACAGCTCCTGCTCGGTGATGCGGCTGCGGTATTCCTCCTCAGTGCCGAAGTCGGCAGGAATCTCGAAGTTGGGCATGATAGGCTCGTGGTCTATGGAGTAGGTCTCCACCTTGTCGTAAATCTCCATCGTGTTGGCAAGAGCCTCGGGGAGGTCGGCAAACACGTCGTTCATCTCCTGGCAGGTCTTGAACCACTCCTGCTTGGTGTAGCGCATGCGGGCAGGGTCGTTGAGATTGTTGTTGGTGGAGATGCATATGAGGCGGTCATGCGCCTCGGCATCCTCGGCGTTGACGAAATGGGAGTCGTTGGTGGCGATGATCTTGATATCATATTTGCGCGCCAGGCGTATCAGTTCGGGGTTGACGCGCTGCTGCTCCTCGTAGGTGTCGCGGTTGCCGCCGGGGACATCGGTCTTGTGGCGTTGCAGTTCTATGTAATAGTCGTCGCCGAAAGTCTCCTTCCACAACTTGACACTCGCATCAGCCTCCTCCATGCGCCCCGAGAGTATCAGGCGCGGTATCTCGCCGCCGAGACATGCCGAGCAGATGATGAGCCCCTCGCGGTGGGCTGCAAGCGCCTTCTTGTCGGTGCGCGGATGGCTGTAGAAGCCCTCGGTCCACGCCTGCGACACGAGTTTGATGAGATTCTTATAGCCCTTCTGGTTCTTGGCGAGGACTATCAGGTGGCGTCCGCGGTCGGTCTTGTCGTTGCGGTCATGGAGGGAATTGTTAGCCACATACATCTCGCAGCCGAGAATCGCCTTGAAGTGGTGCGATTTCTCCTCCTCAGCCTTGGCGCGCAGGTCGGCAGCCGCTGCGGCATCGCCGGCAGCCTCAGCCTCGTCAGCCTGTCGGAGCAGGTCCTTGACCTTGCCGTCGACCTTGCCGTTGTGCTTCTTGGCATAGTTGGCAAGCTCTTTGATGCCGAACATGTTGCCGTGGTCGGTTAGCGCCATGCCGGGCATGCCGTCTTTGACAGCCTTGTCGACGAGCTTCTTGATGTCAGCCTGGCCGTCAAGGAGGGAGTACTGGGAGTGGACGTGGAGATGTATGAATGGTTGCATAAGTTATCAGGGGATATTGTACAAATTTACTGACAAAATTTCAACGAATCCAACTAATAGGTCAAAATTTACTTGTAAATTTGCATTGCAATGACTCACATAACCAATGACAAGACACCGGGACCCATCGGAGTATTCGACAGCGGATACGGCGGACTGACCATCCTCAAGGAGATACGCCACAAGCTCCCGATGATGAGCTACATATATCTCGGCGACAATGCACGTGCCCCCTATGGGACGCGCTCGTTTGACGTAGTGTACAAATTCACCCTCGAGGCGGTCAAATACCTCTTTGCGCAGGGATGCCATCTGGTCATCCTGGCATGCAACACCGCCTCAGCCAAAGCCCTCCGCTCCATACAGCAGCGCGACCTGCCCGGCATCCCCGGCAAGCGCAAGGTGCTCGGAGTCATACTGCCCACGGTAGAGGACATCGTCAACGTCACCTCCACAGGGCATATAGGGCTGCTCGGCACCCCCGGCACTGTGCAGTCACGCAGCTACGACATGGAGCTGTCGAAATTAGACCCGGCATTGGTGGTCACATCCATGGCATGCCCGATGTGGGTGCCGCTGGTGGAAAACCGCGAGGCTGACGGTCCTGGAGCCGACTATTTCGTGCACAAGTACATCAACAACCTCTTTGAGATGGATCCAGCCATCGACACCCTTGTGCTCGGATGCACCCACTACCCTCTGCTGCTTGACAAAATCACCGAGGCTGTGGGTGACCGCGCCCGCATCATCACCCAGGGCGAACTGGTAGCGGACAGCCTCGACGCATATCTCAACCGACATCCTGAAATAGACCGCCTCATCAAGCGCAACGCCGACTGCCGCTATCTCACCACAGAGCACCCCGTGAAGTTCAACGAACTGGCATCGCTGTTTCTGCACCACCTCGTAGATGCCGAACACGTAAACCTTTAGAAGTTATTTAATGTCATGACCCAGATACTTACCGACCTCCACCTGCTCGGCTTAGCCATCGGACTCGCCACATTCATTATCATCGGGCTGTTTCATCCGCTTGTGATCAAGGGGGAATATTATTTCGGCACCGGATGCTGGTGGGTGTTTGCCATATGCGGAGTCGTGTTAGGTGTGGCATCATACCTTGTGGACGATGTGCTGTGGTCATCGCTGCTTGCCGTGACGGCGTTCTCCTCGTTCTGGTCCATACTGGAAGTGTTCGAGCAGCGGAAGCGCGTGGAGCGAGGATGGTTTCCAGCCAATCCCAAGCGCAAGAGCCGCAAATAACCTGATACAGAAATCACATTATATTTATTATACCCATGATACACGGAAAACTGTTACTACCATTAACCGCCACGATGCTCATGCTTACATCGTCAGAAATAGCCAAAGCTGCCCCAGCCGAGGCGGAAGCTCCGCTTATCGAGAAGCCCGACTTCACTCCCGATGCTTCGGGACAATACAACATCGACGCCCTCGAGGCTCTCGGAAGCGTCAAAGCACCTGCGGTGTCGCCCGACGGCAAGTCGCTCCTCTACGGCATCGGCTACGAGAGCGTGGAGCAGAACCGCTCCAACGTCGACCTCTACGTCTCTGACATCGACGGCAAGAACGTGCGCCGCATCACCCGCACCCCCAAGAGCGAGGGCGCGGCTGTGTGGATCGACGGCGGACGCAAGATAGCTTTCACCTATGAGGGCGAGGACGGCAAGCCCCAGCTGTGGACCATGAACGCCGACGGCACCGACCGCCAGCAGATCACCAAGGTCGAGGGGGGCATCGGCGGCTTCCTCTTCTCCCCTGCAGAGAAGAAGGTGCTCCTGATCGCCAACATCAAATACTCACGTGACGCCAAAGACATCTATCCCGACCTGCCCAAGGCTACAGGCCGTGTCATCGACGACCTGATGTATAAGCACTGGGACGAGTGGGTGACCGAAATCCCCCACCCCTTCATAGGCGACTACACCGGCGCCGAGGTGGTCAACATCAAGGACATCATGGCTGACGAACCTATGTACGAAGCCCCGATGAAGCCTTTCGGCGGCATCGAATCGTTTGCATGGACTCCCGATGACAAAGCGGTGGTCTACGTAAGCCGCAAGAAGACCGGCATGGAATACGCCATCTCCACCAACTCCGACCTCTACCTCTACACCCTTGCCGACGGCACCACGCGCAACCTCACAGAGGGTATGATGGGCTACGACACCATGCCCGTGTTCTCGCCCGACGGCTCGCAGCTGGCATGGCTCTCGATGGAGCATGACGGCTACGAGAGCGACAAAAACCGCATCTTCGTCATGGATATGGCTACAGGCGCGCGCACCGACCTCACCACCGAGTGGGATTACACCGCCGACAATATCGCCTGGGCACCCTCGGGCAAGGAAATCTATTTCATAGCTCCCAAGGGCGGCGTGACACCCATCTTCAGCATAGATGTCAGGAGCCACAAGGTGCGCACAGTGGCTGAGGGTGTATGCGACTTCGCATCGCTCGCACCCGTAGCCGGAGGCAAGACCCTCATCACCATGCGCCACTCCATGCTCGCGCCCAATGAAATCTGCGCCGTCAATCTCAAAGCCAAAGACCCCGCAAAGGCAGTCACCCAGCTCACCGATGTCAACACCGAGCTGCTTGCCAAGCTCAAGATGCCCACGGTGGAGAAGCGCATAGTCCGCACCACCTCCGACGAGGACATGACGGTGTGGGTCGTTTATCCCCCCGAATTTGACGCAACGAAGAAATATCCCGCCATCCTCTACTGCCAGGGCGGACCGCAGCAGGCAGTGAGCCAGTTCTGGAGCACACGCTGGAACCTCGCCCTCATGGCAGCCCAGGGCTACATCGTCATTGCCCCCAACCGCCACGGTCTGCCGGGCTTCGGCACCAAGTGGAACGAGCAGATTTCGGGTGACTATGCCGGGCAGAACATGCAGGACTACCTCGCCGCAGTGGATGACCTCAAGCGCGAGAGCTACATCGACGCAGCCCATATCGGCGCAGTAGGCGCAAGCTACGGAGGCTTCTCGGTCTACTGGCTCGCCGGCAACCACGACAAGCGTTTCGCCTGCTTCATTGCCCACGCGGGCATCTTCAACATGGAGACCCAGTATCTCGAGACCGAGGAGATGTGGTTTGCCAACTGGGACATGGGCGGCGCATACTGGGACAAGTCGAATCCCGTGGCACAGAACACCTTCGCCAAGGCTTCGCCCCACCGCTTCGTCGACCGCTGGGACACCCCCATCCTCGTCACCCACGGCGAGTACGACTTCCGCATCCTCGCCTCGCAGGGCATGATGGCGTTCAACGCCGCACGTCTGCGCGGAGTGCCTGCCGAGATGCTCATATTCCCCGATGAGAACCACTGGATCCTCAAGCCTCAGAACGCCGTCATGTGGCAGCGCGTATTCTTCCGCTGGCTCGACCGCTGGCTCAAGCCCGAAGCGAAGTAAATCCGTAAAAACAGCCATTTTTAATGTAGGGACGCGGCGTGCCGCGTCATCGCCACCAGGCGTGGTGTATGGCGTTTGATGACGCGGCACGCCGCGTCCCTACAAGCATATGAGCGAGCAAACTGCCCATACATGAAAATCAGCACTGACATCAAAGCCCCGGCGGTGACCTTCTGGTCACTCCTGGGGCTTTTTGCATTGGCGCACTGGGCTATATTCACCCTTTTTCCGCGCATCAGCGACGACTACTGGTATGGGATATTGCAGGCAGATTACCTGCGCGGAGTGTCTGACTCCATATCATGGGACGCATTCTGGGAGACTATGCGTGTGCATCTGACCTCGGACAACACGCGTCTTGCCAACGTGGTGTTCATGTTCCTGCAACTGCTGCCCGTATGGGTGTCTGCCTTAGTGCCGGCGGGATGCGTGCTGTGGCTGAGCTGGGGCATATGCCGCTTTGCGCGTATCGACGGACGCAACCTGCTTCTCGTGACCATCGCGCTGCTGGCGGTGACGATATTCCCGCCCTGGTTTGAGAACTTCTTCACCCTCTGCTTCGCGCTCAACTATCTGCCCCCTGCAGCGATGATGTGCGCCTACATCATATCGCTCACCGATGATGGTCCGCGATCGCGATGGTCTTATGTCAACGCCCTCGTGCTCGGAGTGTGGCACGAGGCTTTCAGCATATCGCTGGTCGTGGGGTCTCTGGCATACATAATCGCCACACCCCATCGCCGCCATGCCGTCAGGCTGGCACTGTGGATTGTCCCCGGCACGATATTCCTCTGCATAACAGCGGTCCTGACAGCTATCAACAACTGCGGCTACGTCATCAGCGACTACAACCCGATACACAATCTTGTGGCTGTGGGCAAGCTGCAGGTGTCATTTTTCATATTTATAATATGCGTGATATGCCGTGCGGTGCATCTGCGCGACTGGCGCGCACTGCTGTCGCCGTGGATTATCATGCTGCTGATGGTCGCGCTGACATCCATAGGCATAAACACCGTCATCACCCGAGGCGAGAGGATATCCACCGTGGCGCACATCGCCTCCATCCTCGGCATCATGCGCTGCCTGGCGGAGACTCTGCCACGGCGGTGGAGGACAGACACCGCGCCATCACTCACCATCGCCGCCATCATAACCGCCCTGCTCTGCTGGCACTACGCCGCCGTCATCCACCGCAGCTGGCAATACTGCAAGGTGTGGCACGATATGGAAGCCCGCGGAGCGATGTCACCAGGTGCGGTATTCGTCGAACTACCCCCGCCGGTCAGAAACAATCTAATCTGCTGGCGCAAACCTGACGCATGCCTCTTTGACGTGTGGAACGTGTGGTATTACAGCGAATACATCGGCATGAACAGCGATGACCGCTCCCACCGCTGGATCATCCCTGCAGCCCTGAAATCGGTCACCCCTACGAGCGGCACCCCCATCCCCGGCAATGCCAGCATACGCTCGGTGGACGGATGGCTCTACATGCCTGATGATGCCGACCACGCCTATCTGCCCATCTTCACCACACGGTTGGGTCCGTTTGTCAAAGACCAGGTGTGCCAGACCTACCCCTTCACCGCCGACGACGGACGACGCTACATCCTCATCGCCCCCATCGACCAGTATTTCCCCACCTTCCTCTTCCCGATCAAGTCGATGGACTTCCGCTTCGACGGTCCCTACACCACCTCCATCGACCAGCCCCCCTTCACCGACGAACACGGCAACATCATGCACATCTTCTGACCGCACAGCGGCTGCCGGGAGAGGCAGCTATAGAGTCGACCTAAGGAGGGTGTTGCAGAACTCAGGAATCATGCGACAAACTCCGTCAAATTTGAGGGTGTTGCAGAACTGCCAAAATCACGCTAAAATCTGTAGGGACATGCCATGGCATGTCTGACTGGGCTGTCTGTGGCGGCTTGAAGCACGCTATAGAAAGGCTGACATGCCATGGCATGTCCCTACAGATTGAAGAATTTCCAGTTCTGCAACACCCTCAAACATGTTTAAATACAGTTCTGCAACACCCTCGGGAGCTGTCATACATAGGCACGTCGGAGACGTGGCAGCCGTGATTAACCCCATGCACGGAGCGTAAGCGAACGTTCATGGGGTATCATCCACCATCTGATGACAACCTCGGAGAGGTTGTGACCCACATGATCATGTCAGCATCCGGTCATTCCATATCATAGATTCCTTCACAACCATGGTACGAAATTCTCCTCAAAAGTGATTCCCATGCCATAATGATGCTCACGTTGTCTTTTGACATACTCAATCACGGCATTCAGACCCTCATGACTGCAACCGCATGCAAAGTATTCTTTGCCCCAGCCTTCAAATGACGAGAAAAGCCCCGAAGATTTCATCCACTTACTGCTTTCTCGTTTTATGTCACGCATGACATCCATTAAAGCATGACGTGGATCAAGGTCAAAAAGGATGTGAATATGGTTTTCTATACCTCCGATTCGGTACAGATGGCAACTTCTGTCACGCAACAAAGCCCAAATGAATCGGTACAACGATTCGGCATGGTCAGAATCGATAGTCATGTGCCGACAGTATGTATTGATGACCGCATGGATATGATTGTTAACTTTACTCATATCGACAAAGTTAGCAAAATATCTGATAGCGTGTCCCAACCTCTCCGAGGTTGTCATCATATGCTGGCTGATACCCCATGAACGTTCGCTGACGCTCCGTGCATGGGGCTAATCACAGCTGCCACGTCTCCGACGTGCCTTTATCCAAAATTATCGTTCGTTTCAACTACACTGCGGCATCTCCCTGCGTGCTCGCAGCCAAAAAAAATCCAATATTGCCGCTATTGTATCAGATTTTGATTAACTTTGTAGGTGACAACGATATATGCCTTAAATCCTGTATATTTCGGCGAAACATCTGACCTAAGCGAAAACTTCTTAACTTAAACCTAAATAATTAGACACATGAGCAAACCATATGTAATTGGTATCGACATAGGCGGTACCAACACAGTGTTTGGAATAGTAGACGCACGTGGCGTGGTTATTGCCAGCGCAAGCATCAAAACCCGCAAGCACAATGACATCCACAACTATATCGACGAGCTTTACCAGGAGACACTGCGCCTCCTCGAAGCCAACGATGCAGTGGGGAAAATACACGGCATAGGCATCGGAGCCCCCAACGCCAACTATTTCACCGGCGTGATAGAGGACGGCGTAAATCTCCCCTGGCCTACTCCCATACCTCTGGCACAGCTCGTCAGCGCGAAGTTCGGCGTACCTGTCGCCATCACCAATGACGCCAACGCGGCTGCCATCGGCGAGATGACCTACGGCGCGGCACGCGGACTCAAGGACTTCATCATGATCACCCTAGGCACAGGCGTAGGCAGCGGCATCGTCATCAACGGTCAGCTTGTCTACGGTCATGACGGTTTCGCCGGCGAGCTCGGCCACACCATCATGAAGCGCAACAACGGTCGCCTCTGCGGATGCGGACGCACGGGTTGCCTCGAGGCTTACTGCTCAGCCACAGGCGTGGCTCGCACAGCCCGCGAGTTCCTCGACAGCCGCAAGGACATGCCTTCGGTGCTCCGCGAGATACCTGCCGAAGACATCACATCAAAGGATGTATATGACGCAGCCATGGCTGGTGACAAGCTCGCCAAGGACGTGTTCGAGTTCACAGGCGACCTCCTCGGTCAGGCATTTGCTGACTTCACCGTGTTCTCATCTCCCCAGGCAATCATTCTCTTCGGCGGTCTCGCCAAGAGCGGCGAACTGCTTCTGCGCCCCCTGCGCACCTCTATGGAGAAGAACATGATGCCCATCTTCAAGGGCAAAGTGAAGATCCTGCTCAGCGAGCTCAAGGAAGCCGATGCCGCAGTGCTCGGTGCCAGCGCCCTCGGCTGGGAAGCCAAGCCCCTCGTATCCATCGTGCCTCCCCCCTCCTCCTCCGCAGTAGTGGCACAGGCATAGCATCCCGAATACTTAAAACAGCGAGGCATCCACCCCCACAGCCAGGCTGGATGCCTCGCTTTATTGTAGAGATATGCGACATCATGGTGTTGGACGCAAGAATCAAACAAGCCAAAAGATACGTCGGAGACGTACCCTCGCCGTAGGGACATGACATTAACTTAAGCATAGATGATACAATGTCGCCCCCAGAGGGGTCGCATATATTAGGCATGGGTCATACAAGCCTTGGGCTTGGCTGACCCATGTTATTGTCACTCCGCCGATGTACGCCGCTGTAGGTGGCGCACAGCTCATGCGTGGGATTGTGTGCCTCCTATGGAGGCATTGTTTGGTAAGGGGATGGTGTCACTTAAGCAAGTCATCATATGTTTTTACGCGCCCCTTGTGGGCGCATCTTTTTGGTAGCCGAGGGGCTTGCCCCTCGGAAAAGTCGTCCCGAAGGACGCGCTGCGCTTTGCCGCAGCGCATCAAACGCCATGAGTATCAATATGATAGCGACTGATGCGCTGCAGCAAAGCGCAGCGCGTGTCTGCACGCATTCCGACCGAGGGGCAAGCCCCTCGGCTAACAGAGAGATGCGCCCACAAGGGGCGCAGCATCCATTCAACGCTTAAGTCAATAGGATTGGGTTGCTACATGTAGCGACCCTACGATTTTTATTTGGAGGACGCGGTTTCCACTGTAGGGACATGCCGTGGCATGTCCGCATCCCAGGGGGCGACATTTCGTCGCGGGCGGACATGCCACGGCATGTCCCTACAAAAAGCACGAAACCCGCGTGTCTCTTCGACAAGCGGGTCGCTACAATGAGATTAATGTAATAGTCTTAATTACTATGATGATCAATAATTACTTTTTCAAGTGGTTCTTTGTGATAACGTCTATCTTCAAGTAAACTTGTTACTTCATTTTTCACATCACAAAAGTATAGAACTCTTGTTGCACAGTTATCACAATCATGTTACAATGTTGTTACACTTTAAATTTTAACATTTATTGCTGCATTTTTAGTAAATAGGACATATCACAAACATCATAATATCGGTCAGAGCCATCATCGCTACAAGTATCCAAAACAGGAGCATGCGCTCTTTGACGTAACAGAGCCACGACACTATGCCGTAAAGGATGACTGCTACAGGGTAGAGCATGACAAGCGTCTTGACGGTGTCCTCGCCCGATGCCATGGATGACTGCAACATAGCCGGAAACATAAATGCCGGCAATATCAGCACGAGCAGCAGGATGCCCACCCACAATGGTAGACGGATCTTGGGTGTCGGGAGGCTCATTTCTTTTGTTTTTTAGATGCAAGGTACTCGCGGATGGTCGTTGTCAGTCCATCTTCAAGAGATGTGGGTGCGCGGAAACCGAAGTCTCGCTCGGCATCGCTGACATCACATGACCAGTTGCGCTGACGCATTATTATATACTTGTCGCGGTTAAGCGTGGACGGTTTCAGCCGCATCACCCCTATCTTCTCGGCTGCGGCGGAGACAAGGTATGTCGCCCATAGGGGCAGCTTGACAGGGATTACCAACCGACCGCCCAGCAGACGCGCCACGAGGCTGCGGAACTCACGCTGAGTGTATGCCCTCGGCTCGGAGATGATGTAGGCATGGTGCAGGGCTTTTGGCGACGGCAGAGCATCGAAAATGGCTTTGGCAAGGTCCTCCACGTAGATAAATGTCAGGAGCTGCTTGCGGAAGCCCACGCCGAAGTCCACATGAGAATCTATTGACTTAATCATCATCAGATAGTCCTGTTCATGGGGACCATAGACCCCCGTCGGGCGGAATATAATCCATGGGAAATCAGGCAGCGTCTGCAAGTAGGTCTCAGCCTTGATTTTCGACAGTCCGTACTTGGTGTTGGGCTGCGGAATGGCATCCCCTGCATAGGGCTGATAGCCTTTCTCGTCACCAGGACCGAGCGCGCTGAGACTGCTCATGTAGAGGAACGCCTCCGGTGTCAGCCCGTTGGCGCGGATGACATCCACCACCGAACGCAGATAGCCGAAGTTGATGCGGTTGAAGTCGGCAAAGTTGGCACACTTTGTCGCTCCGAGGTTGTAGACGATATAGTCCCACTTCTCCCCTGCCGCCAGCGCGGAGGTCAATGCCGATGCCATCTGCACGGGATTGTCATAGTCGAGGGTGACAAACCGCAACGCGGCGTCTTGAAGATACCTGCGCGAGGTCGTTTCCCTGACAGCCACCCATGTCTCATAGCCGCGCCGCAGTGACTCGGCAGCGATGAAGCCGCCGATAAAGCCGCCTCCGCCGATAATCAGCACGCGCTTGGGCTGTATGTCGTTATCATTGTTTGTTTCCATCATAGACTCAAATTGTATTGGCTAGTCTTATACGCCATGTCCCTACATATTGCGGAATTTCCAGTTTCGCAACACCCTGATTGTTACAGACAAGGGATATTGCGTTTGGTGACGCGGCACGCCGCGTCCCTACTGTTTGGGGATTGCGACAGCCAGCAGGCACTCCTCGTCGCCCTCCCAGCTGACTTCGTAGGGGCTTTCCTCTCCGAGGTGCGGCAGGGGGATGTCTATCAAGCCCGGGGGCTGGACGGGCATCAGCTTGTAAATGGCTTCCTTGGCGGTCCATGCCTTGAGGTAGTCAAGGGGGGTGTGGAGATGCGCCAGCTGCGAGGGTGTCAGCCACTTATGGGCAGTGGTGACGAGAGCATCGCGCCACGTCTCGATGTCTACACCCACAGGGGCGTCCTCGCTGACTGCCAGCACAGCCTCATGTCGGCTGTGGCTTATGGATATGAAGTGCGGGAAACCTTCGACCAAAGGTCTCCCGCACGGGTCATGCAATAGAGTGACTTCGCAGCCAAACGCCTCTCGGAGCAACTCGCTGACGGCTGCCCTCTCAGCCTGTCGACGGCTGACGGATGGCAGCCTGTCGATGCGCCGGCGCAGAAGTCTCACCTCATCAGTCACGCTGCGATCCGAAGAATCTCAACAGGTAGAGGAAGAGGTTGATAAAGTCGAGATAGAGCGTCAGGGCACCTATCGTGGCAAGTCTGCCTACGCTCGCTGATGGCGACATCAGAGCCATGTTCTTGATCTGCTGGGTGTCCCATGCGGTCAGACCCACGAAGATCAGCACACCTGCACCGCTGATGATCCAGCCAAAAGTGTCGCTGGGCCATATCATGTTGACCACGATGCAGATAATCAAGCCGATGAGAGCCATGAAGAGGATGGAGCCCATCTTTGACAGGTCCTTGGTGGTAAAGAAGCCGTAGATGCTCATAGCGCCGAATGTGCCGGCAGTAATGAAGAATGTCTTGACGATGCTTGCACCTGTGTATATGAGGAAAATAGGCGCGAGCGACAGTCCGTTGACCACGGCAAACAGGTAGAACAACGCCGTGGCAGCAGCCGACGACAGTTTGTTGATGGCACCTGAAATGGCTATCACAAGCACGATTTCAACGCCTAAGAGCAGCCACATGCCCCACGAATGGGTGAACATGAAGTTGAGATATGCTGCCGACGAAGCTCCCCACATCGACACGAAGGCTGTGACGAGCATACCGAGGAACATCTTCAGGTACACACGCTTCATCACCTGTGACACAGGATTGCTCACGACATACTGTGTGTCGCTGTGGGCGTTGTCATTATAGTTTTGAAACTGGTTCATAGTAGATTTTGTCGTTTTAGTGATTGATTCTGTTGGCAAGTTAGCTCATTCATTGAATTTTAACGCAAAAATCAATGTTAATGTTTTGCAAAATCGCCACTGCCGAGATGTCTTTACATCCTTTCGGGCACTTTTATGCCCAAAAGCCCCATACCACGGCGGATGACATCGGCAGTGACGGCACTCAGTTCGAGACGCATCGAGCGCACAGCCGCATCCTCCTCCTTAAGTATCGAGCAGTCGTGGTAGAACTGGTTATACTCCTTGACGAGATCATAGACATAGTTGGCGATCAATGCCGGAGAGTACGAGCGACCTGCCTCCTTGACCACCGAGGGGAAGTCGGCAAGACGGCGTATCAGTGTCACCTCCTTCTCGCCGGGGATGACAGCCGAGAAGTCCACGCCGCGCATGCCAGCCTCGTCAGCCTTGCGGAGCACGCTGCGTATGCGGGCGTAGGTGTACTGGATGAAGGGACCCGTGTTGCCGTTGAAGTCTATCGACTCCTTGGGGTTGAAGGTCATGTTCTTGCGCGGATCCACCTTGAGGAGGAAGTATTTCAATGCGCCGAGACCCACGGTTTCGGTGATTTCGTCAATCTCCTCGGGAGTGCAGCCGTCAAGTTTGCCCAATTCGGCAGAGACGCTGCGAGCGGTCTGGACCATTTCGTCCATCAGGTCGTCGGCATCGACTACCGTGCCCTCGCGGCTCTTCATCTTGCCTTCGGGCAGCTCGACCATGCCGTAACTGAAGTGCACAAGGTCTTTGCCCCACTTGAAGCCGAGTTTGTCAAGCAGCAGCGAGAGCACCTGGAAGTGGTAGTTCTGCTCGTTGCCCACGACGTATATCATCTTATCGATGGGATAGTCCTGGTAGCGGAGCTTGGCTGTGCCGATGTCCTGGGTCATGTAGACCGAAGTGCCGTCCTTGCGCAGGAGCAGCTTGTGGTCGAGACCGTCGGCGGTCAGGTCAGCCCATACCGAGCCGTCCTCTTTGCTATACATAATGCCCTTTTCGAGTCCTTCAAGTACCTTGTCCTTGCCCTCGAGATAGGTGTTGCTCTCGTAGTATATCTTGTCGAAGTCCACACCCATGCGCTCATAGGTGGCATCGAAGCCGGCATATACCCACTGGTTCATCATCTCCCAGAGGGCGCGAACTTCGGGATCTTTCTGCTCCCACTTGCGGAGCATCTCGCGGGCTTCGAGCATCAGGGGAGATGCCGCCTCGGCTTCCTCCTGGGTCATGCCCTTTGCCATCAGCTCCTTGACCTCAGCCTTATAGTGCTTGTCAAATGCCACGTAGAAGTCGCCTATGAGGTGGTCACCTTTCTTGCCGGTGCTCTCAGGTGTCGCGCCTTCGCCCCACTTCTGCCATGCGAGCATCGACTTGCAGATGTGTATGCCGCGGTCGTTGACGATATTGGTCTTGACCACGCGGTTTCCGCATGCTTTGAGTATGCTCGAAAGGCTGTAACCGAGAAGTATGTTGCGAAGGTGTCCGAGGTGGAGGGGCTTGTTGGTGTTGGGCGACGAGTATTCCACCATCACAAGCGGCGACTGCTCGGTAGCCTCTGTGAATCCGTAATTCTCCTGACGGGCTATGCCGCGGAGCACGCTGTTCCAGAACAGGGGGTCGATGACGAGGTTGAGAAAGCCCTTGATGACATTGTAGCGGCTCACAGCCGGCTCGTTGTCGACGAGGTAGTCGCCGATTTCCTTAGCCACGGCATCGGGGGCTTTGCGGGCAGCCTTGACCCAAGGAAACACCACAAGGGTCATGTCGCCCTCAAACTCCTTCTTGGTAGCCTGGGGTATGATGGTCTCCGGCTCCACGTCAAGACCGTAGAGGTCTTTGAGAGCCTTGGCGGTAGATATGCGTATTATGCTGTCGGGTGACATCGTTGTTATATTAAGTTGTTACTGTTGTTGTTGCGGTTTCAGTGGCTCAGACGCACGTGCTGGGTGGGAGGGAGTGTGTCATTGCGTTCGTTGACGGCATCTATGACCTCATGGGCGAGGTGGAGGAAAGCATGCGAGGCGGCATTGTCCTTGAGCGCGATCGGAGTGCCGGCATCGGCATCCTCGCGTATTGATGCCACCAAGGGAATCTGTGCCAGCAGCTTCACGCCGAGCTCCTCGGCGAGTCGCACACCTCCTTCTTTGCCGAATATATAGTAGCGTTCGTCGGGATGCTCCTCGGGGGTAAACCATGCCATGTTCTCCACCAATCCGAGTATGGGTACATTGACCTGCTTGCCGGTGAACATCGATATGCCCTTGCGCGCATCGGCGAGAGCCACATCCTGCGGAGTGGTCACGATGACGGTGCCGGTGATGTCGAGAGTCTGCACGAGGGTGAGGTGTATGTCGCTCGTACCGGGAGGCATGTCTATGAGGAAATAGTCGAGTTCGCCCCAGTCGCCGTCGCTGATGAGCTGCTTGAGGGCGTTGGAAGCCATGCCTCCGCGCCAGAGAACCGCGCTGTCCTTGTCGACGAGGAAGCCGATGGACAGCAGCTTGACCCCGTATTTGTGGGCAGGGATGATCTTTTCCTTGCCGTCGACATGGTGCATATAGAGCTTCTCGTCCTCCACGCCGAACATCTTGGGCATCGAGGGTCCGAAGATATCGGCATCGAGCAGACCTACCTTATATCCTTCACGTGCGAGGGCCACTGCGAGGTTGCATGCCACGGTGGACTTGCCGACTCCGCCCTTGCCCGAAGATATGCCGATGATGTTCTTGACACCGGCGAGAGGTTTTTCTGTCGGTTGGGGAGCTATGTGCTTGGCAGCAGGGGTTATTGTCGCCTCTATTTCGGGCGAGATATAGGTGTGGAGCGATGCCTCGGCTGCTTTGACGAGCGACTTCATAAACGGGTCGGTGGATCGCTCGAATTCAAGGGTGAAGCTGACCTTGTTGCCGTCGATGCGGATGTCGTCGGCTACCATGCCAAGCTCCACGATGTTCTTGCCGTTGCCCGGATAGCGGACATTGCGCAAGGCATCAAGTATGAGGTTAGGATAAAGGGTTTCCATATCTATCTTCATTTAAATGTTATCATCCCCGCTTAACCGGGGAATGCTTTATCATCTTGTAGGGACGCGGCGCGCCGCGTCATCAGACGCACTAAACATAGCCTTATACGATGACGCGGCACGCCGCGTCCCTACGTCCCATGCGATTTCCTTGTTAAGCAACAACATCAGGCACCGTTTTCGGGCATCGGGACGTTGCCCTGAAGCACCCCGCGCGAGAATGAGCGGTAGGTGTCATGCTCTGGCTCGGTCTCAGGCTCGGCGGTGATGTCGTCAGCAGGGATTGTGAAGCCGAGATATTTTATCGTCAGACCGCGGGAGAGCCACTGCTGCTCGTAGTAGGTGCGTATATCTTTCAGTCCGTCAGGCAGATCGGTGCGGGTAGTGTCCGCATAGAGGTCAGAGGTGTCGCCCAAGGGGATTATGCCGTTGACGGCAAGCATGTCACGTGTGTAGGCGTAGAGGAACGGGCTGTCAGTCTTGAGGCGGATTACGGCATCGGGCTTGCACACCTGACGGTAGAGGTTGACAAACCGTGTGGATGTCAACCGCTTGCGCACCTTCTTCATCTGTGGGTCAGGGAACGTGATCCATATCTCACTGACTTCGCCAGGAGCGAAGAAATATGTCAACAGCTCTATATTGGTGCGCAGAAAAGCCACATTGCCCATCTTGTCGGCATCAGCCTGACGGGCTCCGTGCCACATGCGCGCCCCTTTGATGTCAAGACCTATATAGTTGCGGTCAGGATAACGTTTGGCAAGCCCTACGGTATATTCACCCTTGCCGCAGCCCAGCTCCAGCACTATAGGGTTGTCATTGTGGAAATAGTCACTTCCCCAACGCCCCTTAAGCGGAAATCCCTCCTCACGGACACGTGCAAAGGGATACTGGAACACGCATGGCAGCGTCTCCATCTCGCTGAATTTCTTTAGTTTGTTTTTACCCATACAAGGAGGTTTGCTGCCTATGTAGGGACATGCCGTGGCATGTCCGCATCCCAGGCGATGTGATTTTGTTCATGAGCGGACATGCCACGGCATGTCCCTACGAGCTACCATCCGCATTGACCGTGTGTCACTTGCGGAGGAGCTTGAACTGGCCGCGACGGCCGTCGGCTGTGGTGACGCTGACTGTATAGAAGTCCTCGCCCATGCCCGAAGTGTCGAAGGTGGCACGCTGTTCGCCCACTGACGATGCCGGGACGAGCACGCCGTTGATGTCTCCCACCACGGCATCCTTAAGACCCGATGCAGCAGTGATGACGAGTATACGTCCTTCAAAGCCGACTTTTACATCAGCCATCTCGTCACGGTCGCTGATCACTATATCCTGACTGAGAGAGGGGATATCAATCTTGAATTCCTTCCACTGGTCAGCATCTTTAAACAGTTCTCCAGTTTCAGCATCACCGACCAGCAGGGCTACCTCAGGCTGCTTTACATCTTTCCATACGTCCTGTCCGAGTTCAGGGACAGCCTTGAGACTCTTGGCATCGATTTCAGACAGTGAGGTCATACCCTCCATGGCATTGTCGCCGATACTGGTAACCCCGGCAGGGATGACGATGCGCTCCATGCCGCTCATGCCCTTGTAAGTGTAGCGGCCGATTGACTCGGCATTGGCAGGTATGATGCCATCGTCAGTGAGCGCCGCATTGCCGGTCATGACGAAATCCTCGACATTTTTAAGGTCAGAAGGCAGAACTACCGATGCAAGGACTGCATCGTCAAAGAATGCGCCCTGTCCGACCGTCTGCACACTCTCAGGCAGCACGACAGAGGCAAGAGCGGCACACTTCGCAAACGCCCAGGCTCCCACTGATGTCAGCGAAGTGCTCGCCGACATGTCAGCCGACTCCAGGCCACTGGCTTCAAACGCGCCGTCACCTATGGCGGTCAACGATGCCCCGAACGCAAACGCTTTCAGCGACTTGCAGCCCATAAAGGCATCCTTGCCGATGCTTTCAAGCCCGGCAGGCAGGGTTATGGATGACAGAGAGGTACAGTTTTTAAACGCGCCATCGGACACCCGGTCTGCCTCAATGGTCATCGATGTCAATGACGAGCATCCGGAAAAAGCAAGACGTCCGAGGGTGACCTCTGATGATGACAGGGTGACAGATGCAAGCTTTGTAGCTCCCGCAAACGCGCCGTCACCTACCGTGGTGACGTGTGGCAGCGACAGAGTGGTAGCCGCAATGCCAGCCAACGCACCCTCGCCGAGAGACGTGACCGAAGCAGGGAGTGTTACGGATGTCAGCTTCATGCCATGGAGCGCATAAGCAGGGAGCACATCGGCAGGGCTTGCCGAGTAGCCGGTCAGCACAGGTGTCCCGGCATATGCCACGATGCTGGCACCGCCAAGGTCTATCGCCGTCAGCGCAGGCATGTTGCGGTTAATGAAATCGAAGTCGGCGGCATCCATCGGACCGCTGACAGTCAGCGATGTCACGGATGCAGGGGTTGTCACGGCATCTTTGAGCGTGCCTGCGGCGGTCAGCTCCACTGTGTCAGCAGCCGCATAAGTGAGCGACATGGCTGCGATGCCCGAAAGCGTAAAGGAGAGAATGCGTTTAATCATTGGTTTGTTTAGATGTCATTTAGAGGTTGAGTGACAAGACGTTAGCCGTCATGTTTTAACTGTATGGTTGTTTCCATGATACAAAATCACATCACATAATAACATACCTTAACTGGTAGGGACATGCCATGGCATGTCAGCAAGAGCTACCGTAGCGGGCTGATGCACGCAGATTGGAGGCTGACATGCCATGGCATGTCCCTACAATTTTCGGTGTGATTCGTGTGGGTTATGTAACATGCACATACACTAAGGCTGCGGTTACTATTTATTTGAGCAGAGCCAGCGTGTCGGCGATGCGGCGCATGGCTTCGCGGATGTTGTCGTCGCTTGTGGCGTAGCTCAGACGGATGTAGCCGGGGGCGCAGAATGCAGCTCCGTCCACGGTGGCGACATGACCCTTGTCGAGGAGGAACAGGGCGAGGTCGGCAGCATCCTTGATCACAGTGCCTTCGTAGCTCTTGCCGAAGAAACTGCTCACCTCGGGGAAGAGGTAGAATGCGCCCTGGGGCACGTTGACTTTCAGACCGGGAATCTCGCTTGCCAGCTTCACCACGAGGTCACGGCGACGCTGGAACGCCTCATTCATTTCACGTACACACGCCTGAGAACCTGTATAGGCAGCTTCGGCAGCTTTCTGTGCGATAGACGAGGGATTAGAGGTGTACTGTCCCTGGAGCTTGGTGGTAGCCTTGACGATATCGGTCGGACCAGCCATGAAACCGATACGCCAGCCTGTCATGGCATAAGCCTTGGAGACACCGTTGATGATGACCACGCGGTCAGCCAGCTCAGGGAACGATGCCATGGAGGTGAACTCGCCGGTGAAATTGATATGCTCGTAGATTTCGTCGGCGAGCACTGTTATGTTGGGGTATTTTGCTATCACGTTGACCAGTCCTTGCAGTTCCTCACGGGTGTAGACGCTGCCGGTGGGGTTGCTCGGCGAACAGAGAAGCACCATGCGGGTCTTGTCGGTGATGGCAGCCTCGAGCTGCTCGGGAGTGATCTTGAAATCCTGCTCTATCGATGCGGGCACAAGCACGTTCTTGCCCTCGGCAAGCTTGACCATCTCCACATAGCTGACCCATGCGGGAGTGGGTATGATGACTTCATCGCCGGGATTGATGAGCGCGAGGATGACGTTGCAGAGCGACTGCTTGGCACCGTTCGACACCACGATCTGCTCCGGGGCGAAGTCCACGCCGTTCTCCTCCTTAAGTTTGGTGGAGATGGCTTTACGCAGCGACATGTAGCCGGCTACGGGCGTATAGAATGAAAAGTTGTCGTCAATAGCTTTTTTTGCAGCCTCTTTGATATGGTCAGGGGTGTTGAAATCAGGTTCACCAACCGACAGGTTGATGACGTCAACGCCCTGAGCCTTGAGTTCGTTACTCTTCTGTGACATAGCCAAGGTAGCCGATGCTGCCAGTGACTGGATTCTCTTTGAGATGCGGTCCATGAGTTAATTATGATATGAATAGACTGTAAAAATGATGATTCTGACAGTAAATCACACTGCATAACAGCATAATTTTCGCAAAGTTACGAAAATAATTTGAAAATTCCGCGCTTTACTTCGCTGCCATGCGCTTGATGCGGCGCGTCGGGGTGGAGTTGAGTATCAGAGGCACTGTCTCCAAAGTCACATTGCTGGTGTCGAGCCCCATGGCGTCCTGGTCGGAGATCTTGAGGCGGCGCAGCCACTCGTGCATACGCAGCAGACGCGCCTTGCCGCGGCTGATGATGCTCGCAGCCGAAAACACGCGGTGTATCAGCACGAATCTGAAGTCACCCGCCACCTTCTCGGCGGCAAGCGACGGATAGCTGCTGGTCAGGTCGACATCGCGGTCTGCCACAAGGTCTTCCACCACCTGACGCAGATACACGCTCACCTTGGGGGCAACTCGGAAGCCTATCCTCATGGTGATGAAATAGATGGTCTGCGGCACCACGATTTTCACGTCATAGTCCAGACGGTCCGGCTCGTCCACATAGTCGATATGTATGATCCAGTAGTGGTCGGCTCGCTTGGGCTTCTTGTTGATGATGGAATATATGAGCTTGCTCTCGAGCATGTCGACCGTGGGTGAGTGGGTGAAATACACCAGATTACATGCTGTCTTGGGTATCTCCTCGTCATGCTTGACGGCTGTGATAAGCCCGGCATAATCGGCGAGACGGCGGTACTGTATGAAGGTACTACGGAGCCGAGTGGAGTTGCGCCACACCACCATCATCGCCACCACCACTCCGGCTATCAGCACCGTGAACCATCCGCCATGGGTGAATTTTGTCAGGTTGGCTACGAAAAATACACCTTCGAGCAGCCCGAAGAAACCGACGAATATGCCGCACGCCCATCGGCTTACCCCTTTGTGGCGCAGATAGAACGCCAGAAGCACGGTGGTCATAAGCATGGTAACCGTAATCGCCAAGCCGTAAGCCGCCTCCATGTGGTTGGAGTCGCGAAACAACAGCACTGTCAACAGGCAACCGAAGAGCAACGCCCAGTTGACCGCCGGCAGATACAGCTGCCCCTTTAGGGTAGATGGATACTTGATTTTCTGTCTTGGCCAGAAGTCAAGGCTTATCGCTTCGGAAAATATCGTGAACGAACCGCTCAGCAACGCCTGGCTCGCTATGATGGCTGCCCCGGTGGACACCACGACCCCTATGCCCGTAAACCACTGCGGCATCACGGCATAGAACGGATTGACCGCATGCCAGTCGATGCCAGTGCCGAGATGCGAGATGATCCATGCACCCTGCCCCATATAGTTGAGTATCAGCATCGCCTTGACAAATATCCACGCCACGGAGATGTTCATGCGTCCGCAGTGCCCGAGGTCGCTGTATAGAGCCTCTGCTCCGGTGGTGCAGAGAAACACCGCGCCGAGTATTGCGAACCACCCGGGGTAGTCCACAAGCAGCCTGACTGCATACCACGGATTGAAAGCGCGCCATATCTCATGGCTCGCCCCGATGTTAGCGACTCCGAGCACTCCGAGCATCAGAAACCACAAGAGCATGAAAGGTCCGAACATACGCCCGATCTTGCTCGTGCCCCCCTGTTGCATGACGAAGATGGCTGTTATTATTATCAGCACTATAGGCACCACAGGCACATCGGGGCTGAATGTCCGCAGCCCCTCCACAGCCGATGTCACCGTCATGGCAGGCGTTATCACTCCGTCAGCCACGAGCGCGGCAGCCCCGACAGCGGCTACCACGTAGAGCCACTTGTGGGGGAGCGATTTGAGCAGCGAATACAGAGCGAGGATGCCACCTTCGCCCTTGTTGTCAGCCCTCAGGGCTATGATGACATACTTGAGTGTGGTCTGCAACGTGAGCGTCCAGATGACACAGCTGACCGCCCCTATCACATAGTCGGCGCCCACGCCGGAGTCCACGCACATGATGGCTTTCATCACGTAGAGGGGCGACGTGCCGATGTCGCCGAACACGATGCCCATCGTGATCAGCAATCCCATCGCCGTCAGTCGCTGCGCCATGTGGCAGCCGTTTGTATCTGTCTGTTGCATCTGCTTTCAAGTATCTTGTGTGCATATTCACAACACGCCCCCGCCCCCCAAAGTTCAGAGGATGCCACTGCTGTGACACATCCGCTCACAGATGCATCAATCTGTAGGGACATGCCACGGCATGTCCGCTTCCCACAACAGTCATAAATGCGATGCCTCATGTGCGGACATGCCGTGGCATGTCCCTACAGATTCTGACGTGAGTTTTATGGATTCTGCGACACCCTCTTTGCGCCTGATATAATCTCCTGAAAACGCAGTGACGGCCCCGCGGGTGTCGCGGAGCCGTCAGCTTATGATAAGGTAAGTGGCTTCTAAGCGGGATTAGAATGTCCAGCCGAGACGCAGGGCGGGATTAGCCTTGAATGCGAGGTTGAAACCTTCATTCTTGTTTGCTCCCTTGGTCTCATCTGTGCCGTTAAGAGTGGTGGTCTTAGTTCTGCTCCAGCAGTCATTCTCAAAATCAAGACCCAGACCGAGCTCAGCACCTACATAGAGACCCTTGTAAACAGAGAAATTGATGCCAGTGAAGAGGTTAAAACCGAAGTCGTTACCAGCATGGTGGCCGTTGCCATCGTTGTTGATGCTTTCAACAGTCTGAGACCAAACGTTGTCAGCACCATAGATCTCGTCCTTTGCACCAGCCCAACGGTGAGTGTAGATGATTTCAGCACCAGCGTAGAGGTCTACACGCTTGTAGTTGTAGAAGTGACGCTCGTAACCGAGGTTGATTGAGAAGTCACCATACTTTGAAGAAACATGGCCATCATGATCTTCATTTTTGATTGTCTTATTGTTGTGTACGTCCAGACCGAGACCGAAGCGGAGACCGTCCTTGTCAGAGAGCATGTATGTGCCCTGGAGACGCTCGAGCTTGAATGTATCGAAGTTGTTGCTGAAGGGGTTGAACTGGAGTTCGAGAGAGAAGTCACCTGCTTCGGGGGCGAATGATTCTTCTGCCATTGCAGGAGTAACAGATGCTACGAGAGCAATCGCTGCAAACAATACTTTTTTCATAATGGATGTGAAATTAATATTGGAAAATAAAACTTGAAGTTTTCTGATCTTCAATTCCGTTTGTAACGAGAAGAGAAAATGTGATAAAAAGAAATAGTGAAGAAAAAATGAGAAACTTACCTTATGTTTGTCTTACGCTTCGTGCCGTGGCAACGAAAACGGCTGCAAAGTAACGCCAAATTTTTCAATTGTACAAGGAATTTTTACAAAAATTATCATTGCCGTGCCATAACTCATTGACATCCAAGAGTTTTTTACGTACCTTTGCACACCGCTTATTTATCTCCTTTTGCCTTATATATTATGCGCATCGACATACTGACCGTACTCCCCGAGATGCTCGAATCTCCGCTCAACTGCTCCATACTCAAGCGCGCCCAGGACAAGGGGCTGGCTGAAATCGTGGTGCATAACCTGCGTGACTACACTACCAACAAGCACCGCAAGGTCGACGACTACCCCTTTGGCGGCGAGGCTGGCATGGTGATGCAGGTGGAGCCTGTGGACCGCGCCCTGACATACCTGAAATCGCAGCGCGACTATGACGAGGTGATATTCACATCGCCCGACGGAGAGGTGCTGTCACAGCCGATGGCTAACAGCCTGAGCCTCCTCAATAATATTGTAATCCTCTGCGGCCACTACAAGGGCATCGACTACCGCATACGCGAACACCTCATAACCCGTGAAATCTCCATAGGCGACTACGTGCTGACCGGGGGCGAAATCCCGGCGGTGGTCATCACCGACGCGGTGGTGCGCCTCATCCCCGGGGTGATAGGCGACGAGCAGAGCGCGCTGAGCGACTCCTTCCAGGACAATCTGCTCGCCCCCCCCATCTACACGCGCCCGGCTGACTACAACGGCTGGCGTGTCCCCGACATCCTCCTCTCAGGCCACCAGGCGCGCATAGACCAATGGCGCTACGACCAGGCAGTCGAACGCACCCGCCTCCTCCGCCCCAACCTCCTCGACGAGTGACACACCCTGTATAATCTGCGTACGCAAAATTGTAGGGACATGCCGTGGCATGTCCACTCCCCAGGGCAACCTACGCAAAGCGTCTCCGTAGGAGACAAACATATTAGGCAGGGGTCATAAAAGTTCATATGCTTGTATGACCACTGTATTATATATGCGCCCCTTTAATATCGCCTCTGTCGGAGGCGCACATCACGCGACATCCATAAATGCACCGCCTGATATGCGGACATGCCACGGCATGTCCCTACGTCGTCTTGGGGCGGCGGTGCCAGTTGCGCTTTTTGGGACGGTGGGGTTTGGCATCCTTGGGGGCTTCGGCGGCGGGAGCTGCGGGTTGCTCCTTGGGACGGTTTTTTGGCTTCTCGTCGCGTCGCGGACGGCGGTCCTGTCTGCCCGTGTCGCTGCCGACACCTTCGGTGGGGATTTTGATTTTGAGGGTGGAGAGGATATTGGAGTAGGCGCGGCGGTCTTTGGGACCCACGAGCGATATGGCGATGCCCTCGGCATTGGCGCGGCCTGTGCGGCCTATGCGGTGCACATAGTCCTCAGGTTCACGCGGCAGATCGAAATTGACCACGAGAGCCACATCGTCTATGTCGATGCCTCGCGCCAGCAGGTCGGTCGCCACCAAAACCTCCGTCTCAAGGTTGCGGAACTCGTGCACCGTCACATCGCGCTGCTGCTGGTCGAGGTCGCTGTGGATTTCGGCAGCCTTGATGCCCTTGCGGCGGAGTGCCCGGGTGAGGTCGCGCACACGCAGCTTCGATGACGCAAACACTATGCTGCGCTGGCGGCGCATATCTTTGAGGATATCGACGAGGCGCGACTCCTTCTCGAAATCCGAAGCGCACATCACCGCCTTCTGGTCAATTTTCTCCACCGGACGCGAGGGGGCTATCTTCACCTCCTGGGGGTCATGGAGTATGCTGGATGCCAGACGGCGTATCTTCTGCGGCATCGTGGCGGAGAAGAGCAGCGTCTGGCGGTCGTCAGGCAGCAGCTTGGCGATGCGCATGATGTCATCGTAGAAGCCCATGTCGAGCATGCGGTCAGCCTCATCAAGTATGAAGTGGCGCACGTGACCGAGGTCTATGCCGCCGGTCTGGAGCAAAGCCTGCATGCGCCCCGGAGTGGCGATGACCATATCCACTCCCTCACGCATGGCACGCTGCTGACGTGAGAATGTCGCGCCGTCAGTGCCTCCGTAGATGGCTATGGACGATATGGGCAGATAGTAGCTGAATGCGTCCATCTGCTGCTCTATCTGCTGCGCCAGCTCTCGCGTGGGAGCCATGACTACGCAGTTGACATACCCCTCGGGCGACGGCAGGTCGGAGAGCAAATCTATGGTGGGCAGCAGGTACGCGGCAGTCTTGCCCGTGCCGGTCTGCCCGATGGCTATCAGGTCTCTGCCTGACAGGGCTATGGGTATGGTCTGCTCCTGTATGGGCGTACACTCCTTGTAGTGCATCGCATCAATAGCGTCAAGCACGTCATCACTCAGATCCAGGTCTTCAAAGAGCATGTCAGATATGTATGTGGGATTATAAGTTTATCCTGTAGGGACATGCCGTGGCATGTCCGCTTCCCAGGCGATGATATTCCAAATTGCTACAGACGGACATGCCACGGCATGTCCCTACAACCTGATGGTCAAATATATCGTTAAAATTGCGAGGGTCACTCCATCAGCTTGCGGTAGCGGCGGCGAGGCAGCTCCTTGCCGCCGTTACGTTCGCGCTTCCACTCCTCGTAGTCGCTGTAGCTACCCTGATAGAACTCTACATTGCCTTCGCCGTCAAACGAGAGGATGTGGGTGCAGATGCGGTCGAGAAACCAGCGGTCGTGACTCACCACCACGGCGCATCCGGCAAATTCCTCAAGACCTTCCTCGAGGGCGCGGAGGGTGTTCACGTCTATGTCGTTGGTCGGTTCGTCAAGCAGCAGCACGTTGCCCTCCTCTTTGAGAGCCATGGCGAGGTGCAGACGGTTACGCTCGCCGCCCGACAGCACCCCTATCTTCTTCTCTTGGTCGGCTCCGGAGAAATTGAATCGCGACAGATAGGCACGGGCATTGATGTCCTTGCCCCCCATGCGAAATGATTCCACACCCTGCGAGATGACCTCGTAGACGCTCTTTTCGGGCAGCAGGTCGTGGTGGGTCTGGTCGACATATGCCACCTTGACTGTCTCGCCGACATCAAAACTGCCGGCATCGGATTTCTCCTGACCCATGATCAGACGGAAGAGCGTGGTCTTGCCTGCTCCGTTGGGACCTATGACGCCCACGATGCCGTTGGGCGGCAGGGTGAAGTCGAGGTTTTCAAACAGTTTCTTCGTCCCGAACGACTTGGCAAGCCCATGAGCCTCGATGACCTTGTTGCCGAGGCGGGGACCGTTGGGGATGAAGATTTCCAACTTCTCCTCACGCGCCTTCTGGTCTTCGTTGAGCAGACGGTCGTAGCTGTTGAGACGGGCCTTGCCCTTTGCCTGACGCGCCTTGGGAGCCATGCGCACCCATTCAAGCTCTCGCTCTAAGGTCTTGCGGCGTTTGCTTGCTTGCTTCTCCTCCTGAGCCATGCGCTTGGTCTTCTGGTCGAGCCACGATGAGTAGTTGCCCTTCCAGGGGATGCCCTCGCCGCGGTCGAGTTCGAGAATCCAGCCAGCCACATGGTCGAGGAAGTAGCGGTCGTGGGTGATGGCGATGACAGTGCCGGGATATTGCTGGAGGTGCTGTTCGAGCCAGTCGATGCTCTCGGCATCGAGGTGGTTGGTAGGCTCGTCGAGCAGCAGCACATCGGGCTGCTGGAGGAGCAGACGGCAGAGAGCCACGCGTCGGCGTTCGCCACCCGAGAGGGTCGACACCTTTTGGTCGTCGGGCGGACACTGGAGGGCATCCATGGCACGCTCAAGCTTGGAGTCGATGTTCCACGCATCGGTAGCATCGATTTTGTCCTGCAGCTCTGCCTGGCGGGCTATCAGCTGGTCCATCTTGTCGGGGTCGTCAAGCACATCGGGGTCGCCGAAAGCCTCATTGACCTTTTCAAACTCGGCAAGCAGGTCCATGATGGGCTGTACGCCCTCGCGCACCACTTCTATGACGGTCTTGTCGGGGTCGAGTTTCGGCTCTTGCTCCAGATAGCCAACCGAATATCCAGGGGAAAACACCACTTCGCCCTGGTAGCTCTTGTCTATCCCGGCTATGATCTTGAGCAGGGTCGACTTACCCGAACCGTTGAGACCGATGATGCCTATCTTGGCACCGTAGAAAAACGACAGGTATATGTTTTTCAACACCTGCTTCTGCGGAGGGAACACCTTCGACACTCCGACCATCGAGAATATAACTTTCTTGTCGTCAGCCATAATTATGATTTATAATCTATGTGCAATCAGCATGTAAGACTTCCATCACTTTGTAGGGACATGCCGTGGCATGTCCGCTTGCTGCAATGTGAAATGCGCCACCTGGGAAGCGGACATGCCACGGCATGTCCCTACACTCAAGGCGAATATGCACATATGATTTATTTGAATTATATTTCAGATTTATAATTTAAAATTTTGCATTGCAAAGTTACGAAATTTCCGCCACATCGGCTTGACGCGTCCTTGGCAGCGGTATCAGCGACAGCACGATCGTGAACGCGGCGTTGACCAAAAGCAGCTCGAATCCTATCTCATAGCCCCACTGCGTCTTGAGCCACCACTGCATGACCCATGACAGCACCGGCGCGCTCACACACGCCACCGGTACCATGCGGTCATCCACGACACGCTTGCTCAGCAGCCCGAGGGCAAACAGCCCCAGGAGCGGTCCGTAGGTATATGACGCAAGCGTGTACACAGCCGAGATGGCATCTTCGTGCGCCATGTAGTAGAACGCCACTATCACCGCAGCCATGACCGCCGTCATCGCCAAGTGCACCATCTTGCGTGTGCGCGTCAGAGTGCGCTCGTCGGCATGCTCGCGCTGGAGGATGTCGATGGTAAACGAGGTGGTCATCGCCGTCAGTGCCGACCCGGCATTGGTGTAGCTTGCCGATATCAGCCCCACGACAAAGAGCAGCCCCACGACCCACGGCATCCCCTCCGAAGTGACCACCATGCCGAAGAGGTCATCGGTCTTCTCTGGAATCCGGAGCGACGGATGATGCTCCACATACATGACCATCAGAGTCCCTAAGGCGAGAAACAGGAGTATGACACCGACTTGCATCAGTGCCATCAGCATCAGGTTTTTCTGCGCATGCCGAGAGCCTTTGCATCCGAGGTTGCGCTGCATCATGTCCTGGTCAAGACCGTTGAACGCTATCGACAGGAACACTCCGGCAATGAACTGCTTCCAGAAATACAGACCGCTCTTGGGGTCATCGAACATGAAGATGCGCGATGACGGATGGTCAGCCACCGCACGGGTCATGCCGGCGAAATCCAGTCCGAGTGCATCACCTATATATATAATGCAGAGCACCACGCTGCCAACAAGGCAGAAACTGTTGAGCAGATCGGTGAATATCAGCGACTTCACGCCGCCCATCATGGTGTAGAGCCCTATCAGCCCCACAGAAGCGATGACATTGAGGTAAAACGGTATGCCCAAGGGTCCAAACACGAGCATCTGAAGCACCGCGCACACCACGAAAAACCTCACCGAAGCCCCGAGCATCTTGCTTATGAAGAAAAACCATGCCCCGGTGCGGTGGGTCAGCACCCCGAAGCGTTCGTCAAGATAGCCGTAGATCGATGACAGCTTGCGCTTATAGAAAAGCGGCAGCAACACTACCGAGATGAGCATGTAGCCCACCACGAAGCCAAGCACCATCTGCAAGTAGCTGTAGCCCTTGCCCACGACCATTCCCGGCACGGAGATGAATGTCACGCCCGAAATCGACGCCCCTATCATGGCGATGGCTACCAGCGGCCAAGGATTGCGCCGACCGCCGGTGAAGAAAGTCTGATTGGTGCCTCCGCGTGACGAGAACCACGACATGCCAAACAGCAGCGCGAAATACCCTGCAATCACCATTATCACTACTCCTGGACTCATAAGCGGTTATTCTTCATAAAGGCTGTAATTGATAAACTCCACTAATGGAGCTATGGTGTGGAATATCTCGGCGGCTCGTTCGGGCCATGACGGATCCATATAGAAGTCGCGCCCCACGGGATGCTCGCGTCCATAGTCCTTGCGGCGCAGCAGTTCGGCGAGCGGATGGTTGCGGTCCCACCCCTTGGGCACAGTCTTGAGCGTCTCACCTACCCAATCGGGGAAATAGCGGAGCAATCGCTTGTCGGATATGATTTCCTCAAACTCCTCTATATTATCCACTATCGCATGGCGCAGCTTGGTCAATTCGGGCATCGGCGGACACCATATGCCTCCATAAAGTCCCGAGTCGACCTGCTTGCCCGACCCGAGCTGTATGTAATAGCCGGCACCCTTGTCACGCTGACCCATCGGCGACAACGCTGCCGCAAAATGAGTCTTGTATGGGGTCTTGTCGAGCGAAAAGCGGGTGTCGCGGTATATGCGGTACATCGCTTTGCGTCCTTCGCATCCGGCGAGTCGCGCGTCCCATGCCGCCATGAGCGATATCATGCGGTCAATGTCGGCAAGCCACGCAGCTCGCAGCTCGTCATAGGTATCCTTGTGAGCCTGAAACCACGGGCGGTCATTGTGCCGCCCCAGCTCGTCAAGGAAATCATATAGCCGTGAGATATATTCCATAAGGTATCGTGAATAAATGTAGGGAGGGTGTTGCAGAACCTGTCAATTGTGGTGATTCTACCTGTATGATGTAGGGACATGCCATGGCATGTCAGCTGATACTCAAGCATTTGCAGATTAGACATGCCGTGGCATGTCCCTACAACATTGTACGATTCGGAGTTCTGCAACACCCTCATCGCATCAGGCGACATGAATCGCATTTGATGACGCGGCACGCCGCGTCCCTACTTTTATCTGTTTCAATTCGTTATTCTTTACAAAGATAGCTATTGTTTTTATGCCTCCGCTGATATTTGTGCAATAATTTTGTTAACTTTGTGAGTTGAAATAACAGCCCTTGCTATATACGCATGAAAGTCAAAATACATCATGAAGGCGTAAACATCCTGATAATCACATTGTTAGGATTCATCATAATTCTTGCTCCACTCTGGATATGGACTCCGATATGGTTATCGGCGAGTCTGACCGTGGTGGCAGGAGTGGTGTATTTTTTCATCGTCAACTTCTTCCGTTCGCCCCGACGCAATTTCACAGGCGACCGCAAGGATGTCGTGGTCAGCAGTGCCGACGGCACTGTCGTGGCTCTCGAGGAGACCTACGAGCCCGAGGTGCTCAAATGCCGCTGCCTCCAGCTGTCGGTGTTCATGTCGGTGCTCAACGTCCATGCCAACTGGTTTCCGGTTGACGGCACTGTAGAGCTAGTGCGCCACCATGCCGGACGCTTCATGGCTGCATATCTGCCCAAGTCAAGCACCGAAAACGAGCGGTCGACGGTACTGCTACGCGCCCTTGACGGCCAGCCGGTGCTCGTGCGCCAGATCGCCGGAGCTATGGCACGGCGTATCGTCACCTACGCCGAGCCAGGCGAGGAGGCAAACATCGAAGACCACATGGGCTTTATCAAATTCGGGTCACGCGTAGACCTTTATCTCCCTCTGGGCACCGAGATTCTTGTCAACCTCGGAGACAAAACCGTCGGAGGCGTCACCCCTGTGGCGCGCCTCAAAAGCCCGACCAAATAACACCTACCGCACTTATCTCAATGAGCTTACGTCGCTTCATTCCTAATACCATCACATGCCTCAACCTTATCTGCGGTTCCGTGGCATGTATCCTCTCTTTCCGCTCGCTCGAGCCGCTCGCCTGCGGACTTCAAGGCTACCAGTGGGCTTTCATATTCATCGGACTCGCTGCCATATTCGATTTCATGGACGGCGCGATGGCGCGTCTGCTCCATGCCTACAGCGAGATCGGCAAGGAACTTGACTCGCTGAGCGACCTCATCAGCTTCGGACTCGCTCCGGCTCTGCTGATGTTCAACTTCATGATGGCACACACCGCCGGCTCATGGACGAGCTACCTGTCGCTGTGGATAGTGGTGATGGGCGCGCTGCGTCTTGCCAAGTTCAACTGTGACGACCGCCAGACCACATCGTTTATCGGACTTCCCATCCCTGCCAATGCCCTCTTCTGGATCGGAGCTGTGGCTTGGCTTGACACCCACGATTTCCCGGGCGAGATATACATGGCGATACTGCTGATAGCGTTCCCGCTGCTGATGGTCAGCAACCTTCCGCTGTTCTCGCTCAAATTCGCCAATTTCAGCTGGCGTGACAATGCCGTGCGCTATCTGCTGATACTCACCTGCATAGTCTTTCTCGTCGTATGCGGTGTACCGGGACTGTCATGGACGGTACTCGTCTACATCATCCTCTCGATAGGCACCGCCCGTAGAACCCCCACTCCTCAAGCATGAGTTTCATAAGCTTAATACTCTGGGCTCTCTTCCTGTGGTTTATATTCAAAGCCATCCGCTTCATATGGCGCGGCGTAGGAGCATATAAGCAGCAACGCTCGGCGTGGGAGCAATTCTACCGCCAGGCTACAGGACAAGAACCGCCACGACAGAAATCGCGCTCCAAGGGCAGCAAAGAGCAGCCCAAGCCACGCCGCCGGCGCAAGATCTTCACCAAGGACGACGGCGAATACGTAGAATTTGAAGACATAATAGTTGCCGAGACGGAAACCGTCAAGACCGACAACGGCACCACCAAGAAGCGCACCACCGTCACCGAGTCGCAGATAGTGGATGCCGAGTGGGAAGACATTCCCTGAAAAAAGGGTTATAAGTCTTATAAATCTTATAAGTCTTATAAAAAATTTCGCTCTGGCGATGTAGTTTTTCGCGAGCTGTTGCGTCCAATCATAAAAAAAGCATCCACATCGTAACAGCTTAACCCCAATGACCAAGCAAGAAAACGCCTTCGTGCAGTTTGTCCGCGACCAGAAAGCCACCGTCTACTCGGTGTGCCTGATGTTTGCCGACGGCAAAGCGGAAGCAGATGACCTGTTTCAGGAGGCACTGATCAACCTGTGGAGCGGCTTCGCCTCATTTCGCGGCGACAGCTCGCCGCGCACATGGGCTTACCGTGTCACACTCAACACCTGCATCTCTGCCGACCGCAAGAAGCGCCGCCGACCTGCATGCCAGCCGATAGACATCGACCCCGACATCCTTACCGACCAGACCGATGTAGGCCATCAGACACGGCTTCTGCACGACCGCATCCAACGTCTCGAACCGTTTGACCGCGCGATAGTGCTCCTATGGCTCGAAAACCTCCCCTATGACGAGATCGGAGCCATCGTAGGCATTTCCGCCAAGGCAGTCAGCGTCCGCTTAGTGAGAATACGCGAAAAACTAAAAAACCAAAAGGATTGAATCATGAAACCGAATATACCCACACCTCCCCCCATACCAGCCGCAACTACCGATGAATTTGACATCATGCGCAGCGAGATGCAGGCTCTGCAATCACATCTGTCACAGCAGCCACTGATAGACGAAAACCGCTTGCGCCAACTCATATGCTCTCCCTCGCTGACACCGACACGCGGACAAAACCGTGGCATCCTCTGGCTCAACTGGGCACTCGTCCCCATCATGGCAGCGGTGATGCTGTCGCTCAGATACCTTGACGGCATCTCTTGGCTCTTTATCACAGCTACTATCCTGCTCTACATCGCCTCAGCCATCGTCCAGACACGGACGAGCCGCCAGGAACTGTCACGTGACGACTACTCGACTCTCCCCCTCGTGGATCTACGCAGAAAGCTATTGACACGCATCAGCCATCGCAACATCCAGATATGCTGGGGATTGCCGGTATGGGCACTGTGGGCGGTATGGTTTCTCTACGAGCTCTTCAGCAGCCCCACCGGGTCATTCGCAGGTCCATCATGGCGAGATTCATTGGTAGTCTATATCGTGATTTTCGCATCCGCCATGATCGGAGTGCTGATATACTACCTCCTCTACCAGCGCATTGACCGCAAAGCCATCCGCGAAATAGACTCATTCGTCCATCCTAAATAACCACATGTCATGAAAACCTTTCTCACCGTCATAATCTCCATAGCGGCAGCATACATGCTCCTGCACTCCGTAGCTTATAATCTCGGCAAAAACGCCGCTTTCCGCGACATGCGCAAGGAGGCAGACTCATGCCTCGTGGCTCGCGACTACGACCGCGCCTACCACCTCTACAACGCCATCTACACCAACAAGCCCGACATGATCGAGGGCGAAACCGCCCTCAACGCCGCCCGCGCCGCCACAGCCACTCACCACGACTCCATCGCCGCCATCTGGCGCACCAAAACCGACATGTAATCCCAATTCGTAGGGACATGCCATGGCATGTCCGCATCCCGAGCGATGTCATTTCGTGTATGGAGCGGACATGCCACGGCATGTCCCTACAACGAATGCGTTGCAGCCGTCTCAGCGGGGCACGAAGGCGATGGCGCGGGGGATGTCGCCGGTGGCGACTGACCATTTGCGCACTCCGTAGCGGTCAAAGCAATAGAGGGTGCCAGAGGAGACGTAGTTTTTGGCATCGGTGACGAAGATGTCGCCGTTGTCGGGGTTGACGGCGAGTCCGTAGGGCTGCTTGATCTGCGCCTCTGTGCCATCGGTGATAAAGTTTGCGCCTGTCAGCGCCAGAGTGCGGAGGTCGAGTATACCGTAGCTGCGCGAGGATGTCATGGTGATTTCGCTCCACGCATCGGCGAGATAATAGAGGTCGGTGCCGTCGATGGTCATCGCGGAGATGGGTGTGTCATATCGGCGCACAGGTTTGTAATATGCCTCCCCAGGCTGCTTCTCAAGGAGATAGAGGCAGCTCTCGACATTCTTATAGTTGCCGCGCGACGACACCCACAGCCGCCCCCACGCATCGCGCCGCATCGCGTAGAGGTTGATGCCCACCTCTATCTGTGTCAGCTGGGTCATCGTGGCTATATCCACCACCGACACGGTGTTGTCGTAGTCGGCAGGATTGTAGCCGCCTGAATTTGCCACATAGATCTGACCGTCAATCACCTCCATCTGCTCAGGCTGGTAGCCGACGATGCATGTGCGCGTGACGCGGAGCGTGGCGAGGTCAAACTCGTATATCGCACCCTTAGGTGCACCGGCTCCTATCTCCACGGGACCCACGTAACTCGACACATAAGCCTTGTCACCGACAAACTTAATGAAGCGGCAGTTGGGGATATCCACCTGCCCGATGCGCACAGCCGTGCGCGCGTCAAGCACCTCCACTTTGTGACTGCAATTAACCACGATATAGAGGCGGTCACGGTAGACGGCGATATCGTTGCCCACATCGCCAAGCTCCATCACCACCGTGGGATTGCGCTCAGCATAGATGTTGCGGTAATATATGCCGTCCTCATAGTCATAGTAGTCGAGGGTACACTTGTTTGACCCCATGTTGCCCTCATTGAGCAGATAGAAGCCACGGTAGCTGCCGAGCTGGCGGTCACCGACATCCACCGACGAAGACGGCACCATCTCAGGATCGGTGCGGCATGATGTCAGCGACATGACTGCCGCCATCACTACGGAGGCAAGGAGGCGTAGTATGATTTTCATATCTCGGCTGTTAAAGTCACGCGGAAATTGCGTTTGGGCATCGGATAGTTGAGTATCACGTCGTAGTCCTGGCTCAGCAGGTTGTTGATTTCGAGCAGTCCGCGCAGCTTGACCGCCTTGATAGGGAGGTCGTAACTGAGGGAGATGTCGCTGGTGTACCAGGGCTGGGTGTAGTTGTAGCGGATGTTTTCCTGCTGGTTGTAACGCTCGCCCACGTAGATGAAGCTGTAATTGACGCCCAATCGCCGCCACTGTCCGTTGAACACCGCCGAACCCGAATGGCGCGGGATGTAAGGTATCTGGTCACGGTAGTAGTTGTCCGCGGGGTCAGTGATATCGATGGCGCGCTGGAAGGTATATTGCGCACGGAAGGTCAGCGCAAGGTCACGCATGGGCATCAGCGTCACCATGGCGTTGGCATCCACGCCGCGTATGTCCACCAGTCCGAGATTGAGCATAGTCCAGCGAAACTGCTGCCCCTTGGGATAGGCTACAATCTTGTTTTTCACCTTGTTATAATACACATCCACGCTTGCGCGGATCTCGCTGACAAATTTCTCTCCACGGTTGGCATCATAGAGAAGCCCGGCATTGTATTGCGTGACTGTCTCGGGGTCGAGCTTGGAGTTGCCCATGTCGGCATAGTAAAGGTCGTTGAACGTGGGCATGCGGAACGACCGTTTGTAAAATGCCCTTACGGCTAAATCCCGTGTGCGCAGGGGATTAAACGAGGCATAGACAGCCGGGGTGAACACCGACTTGTCCTTGGGACTCTCCCTCCCCTCGATGCGGTCATGGATCCACGTGTACATGCCCGAAGCCTGAAAGCGCAGACGCTTGTAGTCTATGGCAGTCGCTGCCGACAGGTAGTTGCTGAAACGGTCAGGACGTGCGAAATCATACATGTCGGCATCCAGCCCGTTCCACTGGAAGTCGTAGCTCGCCGACACGCGCCACCACGGCTTGATCTGGTACTCGTTGGCTGAGGAGGCGTAAGCCTCCTTCTGACGGTAGAGATTATCCACCTTCACCTGCTTGTCGTCATTGTTGACATAGTGGGTGCGGTAGAAAGCGTATTTGGCATTGGCAAGGGTGGTGAAGTTGCCTATCATCTTCTGGAAACTGCCCTGCACAAACGAGTTGGTGTCCCACACCCTCTCGCCGCGCCGCCACACATTGTTGACGATAGCCCCGGGCACGCCGCGCTCGGAGTTGTAATTGTATGCCTTGAAGTGCCACTTGCCCATGTTGATATAGCCGTTGAGATTCAGCTCTATGCGCGTGGCGTTGATGTCTCCGTTCTGACGCACGGCGGTGGTATCGTAAGCGAGCTGCCCGGCGGGGGTAACGCGCTTGTAGCGGAACTTGTATTTTCCGCTCGAGTTGAGCCACTCCGCGCTGAGCGAAGCGTTGACGGTGCGCGCCAGCCGCAGCTCTATCAGTGCCGACGGGTTTATGAGGTCAAATGAACCAAAACGCATGTTGACGCGGGCATGGTATGTCTCCCCCTCGGCAAAGCGCGGGGTGCGGGTGCGCATATACACCGTGGCAGCCGTGCCGAAGTCGCGCGCCGGCTGTAGGATTTCGCTCTTCTGACCGTTGTAGAGCGAGATCGCCTCTATGTTGTCAAGTGAAAACTGCCCGAGGTCTATCTGGCCGTTCTGGGCGTTGCCCAGCTCCACGCCGTCATACACCACGCCGGTGTGGTTGGTGCCCATGGAGCGCACATTGACGGTCTTGATGCCGCCCACGCCGCCGTAGTCCTTGACCTGCACGCCCGAGAAGTAGCGCAGAGCGTCAGCTACGGTCTGCGAGTTGAGCCTCTCGAGGTCTTCGCCCGACAGCACCTGCACAGGTATGACATCCTTGGTGCGCCTGGCGGCAGTCACCTCCACCTCGCCGAGGCTGAGGGTGTCAGGCTGCTCCACAGTCTCAGCCCTCATAACCGGGGGCAGCGACACTGCGGCAAGCGTGATTGATGATATTATGGCGTGTATCCGCGTCATAGGAAATCAGTGTGCAAAGTTAGCGAATATTTTGACTGATTGGAAGCCGTCGGTCACTACATACATCCCTTGGGGCAATGTGAGGGGATATATGCCGCCGCCCTGAGGGTTGACGGCTATCTCCTCCACTCGGCTGCCTGCCATGTCATAGACACGCACCATGCCGCCTTTGATACCCGTCAGATAGAGGTTGCCGTCAGCGTAGCGGATGGTCCCGGAGGGTGCGTCATAGCTGACATCTGCCAGAGCCAACGCCTCGGGAGCCTCGGGGAAGACGGGCAGCGAGGGAAACCAGTACCGGGCTATCATGGGATATTCGCGGAGCAACTTGCCGTCGGAGGTGTAGCGGCGCGTCACATAGGTGTTGTCGTTGAAGTTGTGGTAGACCGACAGGTATATCTCATCGGTCACGGGGTGGATGCGCACGGAGCATCCGTATATCTTCCAGTTGAGGCCTTCGGCTGTCAGGTCGATTATATGCGTGATCTTGTTGCTGTCAATGTCGTAGCGAAACAGGTTAGTACCCGAAAACCACGAGTTCTGACCGCCTGTCCAGTAGATGACATTGTGCTGCGCGGAGGCGAAGAAACCGTCAGGAGTCCACGCATACCACGAGTTGGCAGGTCCGTATATCGCACCGAGGTCGCTGACGCTGATGACATCAGTCGAGAGCGTCACAGGGTCCACTTTCACAAGATAAGGCAGCGCGGCTCCGCGACCGTCAGTGGTCTTCGCCACCGAGAGCCACAGCATGCCGTCCTTTGACTTGACCACCGACCCTATGCCGGCTTTCTCGGCGACAATATCCATGCCGACGGTCTCGATGACCTCATCTTTCGCTGGGTCAACCACAAGAAGACCGGCTGACTGGTGCGCCACGAATACCTTCCCGGCTGCACTGACCATCGTGCCGCACTGGCCGTGGTAGAGCGAACCGCCCACATTCTGATTCCCTCCGCTGCCGGCACCATCGGGATTCTCCGAACCCTTGACCTGCCCGGTGACGGTCAGAGTGTTAAGGTCAAATATCCACACGCCGTTGCTCGTGGAGATATACCCCTTGTCGGGGGTCACTCCAAGGAACCCTCTGCCGTCACACTGCGCTCCGCTTGGGTCAATCTGCGGAAGCTGCTTGATGATTTTGAGCGTCCGTGCATCGGCAACGGTGATGCGGCCTCCCTGCACCGAAGCCCCGGGGTCCTTGTCCTGCTTGGCTATCAGATACAGGCGGTCATGCCAGTATGCGCCATACTGGTTGGTACATCCGAGCTGCATGCCGGGATTCTCCTTCTGGATGGCGCGGTAGGTCCAGTAAGTGCCGTCGGCATTGTCGGGGTCAAGGTGGTTGACGGTGCTATTGTTGTGGCCATACCAGTCCTCGTTGACTATCAACACGCCCTTCGAGTAATCAACATCAGCGGCAGCGACCGCCATAGGTGCCGCTGCCGTGATGGAGACTACAAGTGTAAGTTTTGTAAATATTTTTTTCATTGAGATTCTAATTTGTAGGGACATGCCATGGCATGTCCGCCCATATTCAGGGTCATCCACGTGGGAATGCGGACATGCCACGGCATGTCCCTACAGGTTTGTTACTTCACCATGAACTTGAAGCGGTGGCCGCCGTCGGCGCCCATGGCGTAGACGCCCTTGGCGAGGTCAAGGGCTATGCTGAAGTAGCTGCTGTCGGGGGTGAAGCGGATCATCTGACGACCGTTGATGTCGTAGATGCCCACAGTCACACCCTCGTAGCCGCTGAGGGTCAACACATTGCCCTGGAGGTCAAACATCTTGCCGTCCATGTCGATGGCAGTGTCGCCGATTGACGAACCCTTATCAGCCACATATACCGGTATCGAAATCAGAGCCTCACGACCGTTGCTCTCGGCAGTCAGCTTCACAGTGGTGTCGCCTATCTTCTGCGGGGTCAGCAGCAGTTTGCCGTCCTTGATCTCGGCAGCGACTGGCTCGGAGCTATCCTCATCAGCAGCAGCCTGAGCCTCGTTGACGAGGGAGAAACGGATAAACTTGTTGGCTCCGTCCATATCGTCAATTGCCTCATGCAGGTCCACCTCCACAGGCTCCTCGGCATCCACAGTCATCTCCACGCGCATGTCAGGGTTGACCAGGGCGGGCAGGTGCTTGTCAGGCACGATGGGTATGGCGGGGAAGAAGTAGTAGTCGGGGAGCAGACGCACGGTGCGTGTGTCGCCGTTGTGGGCATCGGTGAAGTTGTACCAGGTGAAACGTCCGTCTGTGCCATAGCCCTGATTGCCGCTCCATAGGATCTGCTCGCTGCGGTCATCGTAAGCTACCGAACCATATACGCCCTGCTTGGTGCCTTTGAGGGTCGCGGGCCAGCGATCATCGCTGCTTGTCAGCACCGGGATGACATTCTCCGGGGTGGCATCTGCGTCCATGTCCCACACGTAATTGTTGCTCCAGATGAGTTTGTTGCTGCGCTTGGCTGCGACAAATTTTGTAGACCGCCACGAGCCCCACGAGCAGCTCACCCCGCTCGGCAGCCGGTATTGCTCAGCCACTTCAAGTGTCTCGGAATCGATGCTGTAGATGGTAGATACATTCCTTGAATTGTCAACCATCCATACGCGCCCGTCGGCGGTGCGCGTCACGCCCTGAATGGTAGTGTTGGGGATAATCTTGACAAACTCGTCTTTCTCGGTGTCGATGACCACAAGTCCGGTACTCTGGCGGGCAGCATATACATACCGTCCGTCACATACCATATCACCGTACTGCTTGGAGTAAGTCGAGCCGTCAGTGGGCATACCGCTAATGCCTTCGGGGTCATAACTCAAATCGTCAAGATTGAGCACTCCGATACGTGAATTTGACCCTACGTAGACCTTGTGAGGATTGACACCTACCATGCCTCGCCCATCAGCCGTGGTCTTGTCCTTCGTACCTCCAAGGAAGTCAAACGAAGCGAGTTTTTCAAGCGTGTAGGCGTCTGCCACAACCAATCTGCCGCCACCGGGACGCGGATCGCCGCCGTCTTTCTGCTGCTTGGAAGTGATAAACAGCTTGCCGGCATAGATCATGCCGAACTGCGATGTCGCGCCGAATCCTTCGGTGGGATTCACCTGCTCGTAGGCGCGGAGTATGTATGAGTAGTCAGGCTTGATATAGTTGATCGAGCCGTTGGTGTGCCCGAACCACTCCTCGCTTAGCCAAAACGTACCGTCGGTGTAGTTGTCAGGCTTGGTGCGGTCGCGGTCAGAGACATGTATCCTGTATTCCTGCTTGATGTCAGTACCAGGTACACTTGCGGTCATGACAAAATCGCCCTGTTTATGGGAGATGAACATGTCAAAGTCATAACGTGACTGGGCATAGATTTCGGCAGCGTCAGGGTCGTCGATGCTATAGACCACCGTGCCGAAGTCAGCATCTTCAGGCAGGGCCGATGCGCGGAAGTTGATTACATCATAGAGAGTGATATTGGCAGTTTCGCCCTCGGCAGCAGGCCAATCTTTCATAGCGATTCCTGTGACAGGGTGGGCTACTACCATGGATATCTCCGATGGGATGTCGCCGGGATAATGTATCTCATTTTTATATGCTCTGGTCTGCACATATGGTGTGATGACAACATCGCCCTGAGCATTGGCGGTCAGACGCACCGACATGTTAGTGCCGTCCTTTGCATTGCGGTAGTTGGCATAAGTGCTCATCGTAGTCACCTTGTTGCCATCCCTGTCAGTGACATCGAAGTTGATATAACTGCTGTAGAGGTCATCACGATTGATGACATTGGCGATGAAAGGGAAATACTGCTGCTTGCCGTTGGCGGTGTCAAATGTGATGGAGGGCATCATCCACGCGCCTCGCTGGGTGGCGGGGCGCAGGTAGAATTTCTCGCCCTCCTCGGCATTGCCGTAGACCAGGCGTATGGCGGCTCCGTCGCTGACCTCATCGGTCATGGCAGCTTCCGCACCGTTGACATAGACAGCCCAGTTGCTGTCTCCATTGATGACACACCAGTGGTCGTAGTCTGACGAGCCTTTGATTCCTGTAAGTCCTGTAGTGACATCTGACTGGGCTACGCCGTCAGTCATAGGGAGGGTTTCCGTACCGACCTTTACCGCGGCTGAGTTGTCACCGTCGGTGTCGAACCCGAAAGCCACATAAGAGCCATCGGTGTCCGCAAGGGCATAAAAACGAGGGTCAGCCTTTATAGCCTCTGCGATTACGGTGGCTACGGTGGCTGTGCCGTCAAAGCGCACTGCGCTCGCCAAGTTGTCTATACTGTGACCATCTCCCCATGTCACAGTCAGCGTGGCATGGTCTGCACCCTCGCCGAGCACGTTCTTGTACTCGGCAGGTGCATCAGTCGCGCTCGCCACCAGAGCCCCGGCAGCCGCGCAAAGTGTAAGTAACTGTTTTTTCATATGCATGATTTTTGATTGGGTGTTTAGTTGTAGGGACATGCCGTGGCATGTCCGCTCACTATCAGGGTTATCCACAGGGGATGCGGACATGCCACGGCATGTCCCTACAGATTATCGGATCAGCAGTTTGGACGCTTTGTTTCCGCGGCGGATGACATACACTCCCGGGGCGAGGCGCAGGGAGTGCAGGTCAGTATCGGCGGCGATGGTGCCTACCTTGACACCGCCGAGTGTGTACACGTCGGCATTGCCGACTGAAGTAGCATCGCTGTAGGTATCTTGCGCCTCTGAGGCAATGAACTCGTGGTTGTAGGCGATTTTACCCCAACGGGTCGATGCTCCGGTAGTGCCGTCAGGTTCTTCGCCGGGCACGATGGGAGTACCGCCAAGGGGCTGGTATTTCCATCCGCTGATCTGACCGTCATATATTTTCACGCTCGACATGCCCATGCCCGAGTAGCTCAGGTCGTCAATGTCCGCGCCGCGGTCGCCAATCCAGAAGCTCCAGTAGCCCCAGTACCAGCCGGCGCGCCAATACGACCGCTCTGCCACCGAGGGCACACCTATGCGGCTGCGGTCAAGTTTCCAGTGGTCATAGTCATAGGCGGGATAGCCGTATTCCCGCTGGTTGAGCGGATGCTTGATCACATGGGTATCGGCAGCCTCAGCGATAGCGTCATATGACAGGTCACGCGCCGCGCCGCCGGGTGCGCTGGTCTGACCCATGCCTGTGTTGGGGAATATGTAGCCAAACGAGATGTTGCCGTCCTCCACAGCCGAGTCGTAGTCAAACCATATGCCGTCAAGCGTGGCATTGATGTCGGGCGAATAGCCGATGCCGTCGAGAGTGTAACCCATGCCGCCGGTATACTGCACGAAGATGACCAGATCAGAGGCATCGCAGGCTATCTCACGCATCATCTCGTCGGATGTGCGGTCCTCGCCGCTATGCCAGCGGTAGCCCCACACTATGGCTCCAGGGTCGGTAGCCTCTGGCTCATCAAACTGCACGATGAGAGCCGCCTCCTGATCCCCCTCACCCGTCCAGTGGACAATCTTGGAGAAGTCAAGCACCTCGGCACAGACCACAAGCGGCACCGCCGGCACGCTGACGATAAATAGTGTCTTAAGTAATCGTTTCTTCATAATCTTATTATAATGTGATTGATGGTATGTCGTCGGCGATGTGGAGGTCCTGGGCGCGGCAGATCTCGGTGGATGTCTCGCCGAGCCAGCCGCAATACTGGTTTTCGGCAGTGTAGACGCGGATGAAGTCTGCACCGGGGAGGTCTACGCGGTTGCCGAAAGCGTCTACCGCCCAAGAGATGTCGAAGGTGTTGAGGTCGCGCTGCTCATTGGGGTGGTTGTCGGCATATCCCCAGTCGAAACAGTAGAGTATGAAGTAGCTGCCGTCGCCGCTGCGGTCCACGCCGTTGGGCGGCAGGCAGGTGCCTGTGAAGTGGAGGCGGTCACTGCCGACCCATCTTGGCCAATACTCCTGAGTGTGGAATATGTTACGCGCCACATAGCCCGTGCGTCCGTCGCTGTCGGTCCACGGGATGTAGGTGGTGTCGCTAAGATAGCCGCTCCCGTCAGGCTCCGGCTGCTTAGACCCGTCGGGGCGCGAGTAGGTGATGGAGTAGCGGTGGCGCGTCAGCGGATTGGCGTAGTCGCTCCCGGCAAGCTCATACCAGGGGTCGTCGGGCTGACCGTTGCAGTTGCGGTCGTAGCTGACCATGACTATGCCCGGCTCGGCAGAACCTCCACGGCGGTCGTGGTCGGTCAGTTCGTAGAAACTGTTGCCCCAGATGCGCAGGTCGCGCTCGCCTGGCACATTGACCACCGTGTGGTCAAAGGCGAATGTCACATATCCACCGTAAGCGCCGAGCGACACCATCACGTCATTTGTCCCCGAGAGAGATTCCTCCACTTTCTTAAGCATATCGGCATAGGTATCGCCCTCCTCATAGCGGGGCATCTCGTTGACAAACTGTCCCGGCGCAGGGCAGTATTCGAACACCTTGGCTATGTAGGGCGAATATTCTATCTCCTCGCGCATCACTGTGACGGTGAAATCGTGGTGGAAAGGAGATGAAGAGTCTATGATGTCGAAACTGACCTCATAGAGACCTTCTTTCTGCTCCATGAAGATGTAATCGCGGTCGGTAGAGACCTCCTTGCCATTGACTTTCCACGAGTATTTGTCGCCCGTGAGAGCCGGTGACAGCAGCAGCTTCTGCATGCGCGCTATATAGTAAGTGTCATCTATGCCAAGACTCACCATGGGCGGATTGTCGGCACTGTTGCATGCCGTAAGTGCCGCGCATGCCATCGCAAGATATATGGAGGGATGTTTCATCTGACTGGCAGGAAAGCTATATGGGCAGGTATGTCGCCGGTGCGCACGCTCCACTTCTTCCGTCCGTCGGGGCTGAAGCAGTAGAGCGTGCCTGACGACACATAGTTTTTGGCATCGGTCACGAAGATGTCACCTGTGGCAGGGTGCACGGCTATGCCGTAGGGGATGGTGATCTCGCGGTCGGTGCCGTCGGTTATGAAGGAGGTGCTGATCTGCTGCTTGGTGCGCACATCTATGATGCCGTAGGAGATGGTGTTTGACTGACTGTAGTCGCTCCATTGCGTAGAGTAATAGTAGAGCATATCGCCGTGCAGAGCCATGTTGGAGCAGGATATGCCTAACTCGTCGGTAACTTCCATCTCGTTGTAACCGGGCTTCTTGTTGAGCACGTAGAGATTGGAGGGGATGTCCTTATAATTGCCGCGCGAGGTCACCCACAGTTTGCCGTAGCGGTCCTTTTTTAGGCGGTGGAGGTTGATGGCTACTGGAATCTGGCGCACCTGCTTGAAGTCTATCATCTCGATGACCGAAACGGTGCGGTCATAGTCGGGGGCGCGGTAGCCGCCGCTGTTTGCCACATACATGTAGTCGTCAACAATCTCCATCTCCTCTGGCTGATAGCCCACACTGACCTTGCGCGTGACCTTGAGGCTGAGGGTGTCAATCTCGAACACTGCTCCCTTGGGAGCTTCAGGGTCTATGAGCACGGGACCTACATAGCTGCTGACATACGCCCGTCCGCGATGGAAGCGCACGTAGCGGCAGTTGGGGATGTCGACCTGCCCGATACGTATGCCGGTGTAGGCGTCCATCACCTCCACCTTGTGGCTGCAGTTGACCACCACATAAAGCTTGGAGCCGTAGATACCTATGTCGTTGCCCACATCGCCAAGCTCTTTGATGACGTTGGGGTTACGCTCGGCGTAGAAATTGCGGGCATAGAGCCCTGTGGTGTAGTCGTAATAGTCAAGGGTACACTTGTTTGACCCCATATTGCCCTCGTTGACGAGGTAGAATCCGCGTATCAGCGATGATGCTTCCTCATCGCCCACGATGTCATACTCCGTTGGCACCACGAGCTCGTCTTCACGACAGCCCGTGGCTACCTGCAGGAGTAGCAGAAAAGCAATAAAACTAAATAAAGATTTGTAAATCAACAATACTGATTATTCTAACGGTGACAATATAAAAACAGTGCGACGACGCATCAACGCGCCATCGCACCCAATAATGAAAATTCATTCGATTATAAGTTACTGAATTTTAAATCTTAAATTTAAAATCGCCGTCAGAATGATATCTTGTCTACTAAACTGCGTCCCCACCAATGCATCTTCAGAAATGCAGGGGGAATGCTCCAATAGCCAGAGAGTCGCATCTGCCGGCCCGTCCTCGCGGGGTGTGATGGCTGATGATAGCAGACACGGCAGGTCTTCTGACTCGTTCCGACATCGTTTACGGCCTTCCCGGATGCCTTGACAGCAACCAGTGACCTTGGGTAAACGAAACGATGCCTTTTTGATTGATGGAACTCACAGCAGCGGGACTGTCCGGGATTCACACCCGGTTCCCTGACGGGGATGTACGGACGCCTCTGCTACCGTGACATCGCCGCCTCTCGCCCTTGACGGCGAGAAACCGTTTCTGACTGCAAATATACTGACTTTCTGCTTCACAACCATCATCTGGTGTCTTTTTAAACCGTCCTTTATCCGTTTTTTAACAATTAAAATCCTTTTTTTGATTAATTTTATTCAAATAAACTTCTAACTTTGCACTACCAAAACAACCTTATGATGCCCCACCGCAGTGCTACGTTGGGATAATCTATACCGTCTCTCCGCATCATATCACTGAAAACCAATTACTTATCATAAGTAGCAATGAATACTAACCGCAGTGGTTCGGAGACCACAAAAGACATGGACTACACAAATCAACTGATGTGGCAGTCTGGAAATATCCGCCGTAACCGTTACGAGCAGGAAGAGGTGGCGCAGGTTCAGCGCGACAAGAACCGCGAAAGTTTCTTGTGCGTTGTCTCGTTCATTGCCATCGTGGTGCTTGCCTGGTTTCTCTAAATCAGAGTTTACGCCTGTCGTGCCTTAGAAGCAGCCATATCTTACAGATAACAAATTATTTCTACCGAAACCGTTCGGAGTGAAGGACTATTTACAAAAGTTTCATTACTTTTGTAAATATTTTTTTGCCTAATTACCTCTTAAGATATGCGTAAACTACTGCTGACAATCCTTGCCGGATCGTCGATGCTCGCCGCCGGCGCCACCACCGCCGACCTCAACCTCGCCGATGCCGAAGGATACCTGAGCCGCGGACGCCTGATGTGGGCTGACCGCAACTACGAGGGATGCCTCGACCAGATGCTCAATGTAATCCAGCTCACGCCCACCCCCGACCAGCGCGAGGAGGCGGAACGCTACATGGCTCTTGCCACTCTCGGCATCGGCGATGACGAAGCCCTGCCGATGCTTGAGGCTTGGCTTAGGAAATACCCCTCGTCAGTGCACCGTCAGGAGATGATGATGGCTGTGGGCGATGTGCTCTTCAACACCGGCAGCTACCGCGAAGCAGTGGACCAGTATGCCAAAGTGGATCCCGATGCCCTCTCTGAGACACAGGCTGGCGACATGCTCTACCGCGAAGCCTACTCGCTGCTCATGCTCGGTGACTACACGCAGGCTTCGGTGAAATTCGACACCCTGGTGGCTGACAACCGCTACCGCAATGCCGCCCGCTACTACCTCGCCTACATAGCCTATGCGCGCAAGGACTACTCCGAGGCTCTGAAGCTGTTCAAGACCGTCGACACCTCAACTGCCCCGGGCGCATCCGCTCCCTACTACATGGCACAGATCTACTTCATGCAGGGCGACTACCCCGAAGCCCTCGCTTCGGCACGCAAGGCTATAGCCGCCAACATCATCCCCTCCTTCACCACCGAGAGCCGACGCATAGCCGGCGAGTCGCTCTACGCCATGGGCAATCTGGAGGAGGCTGCGCCATATCTCTGGGACTACGCCGCCAAAGCCAAGAACCCCGCCCCGTCGGCTTACTACATCCTCGGCATCGATGAGTGGAACCGCGGCGACTACGCGGCTGCCGGCAAGCTATTCCAGCAGGCTGTCAACGAGGACAACGCCATGGGACAGAGCGCATATCTCTACCTCGGTCAGACCTACCTCAAGCAGGGCAACACCAACTCTGCCCTTATGGCTTTCCAGAAAGCCTACGAGATGACATATGACCCTGCCACTCGTGAGACGGCTTTCTACAACTACGCCGTGGCTAAGAGCAACGGCGGCAAAGCCCCGTTTGAAAACAGCGCGGCGATATTTGAGGACTTCATCGCCTCATACCCTGAGTCGCGCTACGCTCCTGCGGTGCAGAACCATATAGTGTCAGGCTACCTCGCCGACGGCAACTATGCCAAGGCTCTGGAGGCTGCCGACAAGTTCAAGAACCCGACTGCCGAGGTGCTGACTGCCAAGCAGCGCGCCCTGCTCGGACTCGCCATCGCCGAAATCAATGACGGCGATGCCTCCGCATCTCTCAGCCACCTGCAAGCACTCCGTGCGGTAAGAGGCGGCAGCAGTGCAGTCAGCCACGAAGCCCTCGTATGGGAAGGCGACTGCCACACTCTCCTGTCGCAGCCAGCCGAGGCTGCCGAAGCCTACTCGAAGTATCTCTCAGGAGCCTCAGCCGACGACCCTAACCGCGCCTTGGCCCTCTACAACCTCGGATACGCCCGCTACGAGCTTCACGACTACGCTGCGGCTCAATCCGACCTCTCCAAAGCACTCAATACAGGCATGCTCGACAGCCGTCTGAGCGCGGATGCCCGTAACCGCATAGCCGACTGCCTCTACTACGACAAGAAATACTCACAGGCGATGGCGCAGTACCGCACGGCGGCTGAGACTTCGCCTGCCACCGCGGACTATTCCCTCTATCAGGCTGCCGTCATGCAGGGTCTCACAGGTGACAACAGTGCCAAGGTCACCCAGCTCGACGCGATGATGTCATCGTTCCCCGAAAGTCCCTATGTGCCTGAGGCTCTACTTGAAAAGGCTTCGGCACAGACCGCCATGGCGCAGACCTCACAAGCCAACGCGACATACGCACGTCTGCTCAAAGACTATCCTCTGACAGCCCAGGGACGACGCGCCGCGCTCATCCTCGCCATCAACACCCAGAACGGCGGCGCCAAGGACAAGTCAAAATCCATCGATGCCTACAAGGAGGTCATCAAGGCATACCCCTCGAGCGACGAGGCGCGTGTGGCTGCCGACGACCTCAAGCAGCTCATGGCTGATGCCGGCAGACTCGACGAATATGTGGAGTTCATGGAGTCGATTCCCGGCGCACCGTCGGTCGACAAGACTGACATCGACCGCTCGGCATTCTACGCCGCCGAAAAAGCCTACAACGCCGACGGCAACACCAAGCCTCTCTTGGCTTACATAGGCAGATACCCCGGCGGCATGTTTGAGGCTGAAGCCCTCTACTACCTCGCCGACAATGCCCGCGCCAAGGGCAACACCGAGGAGGCTGTGGAATTCAGCTCGCGCCTCGTCAACACCTATCCCAAATCCACCGTGGCTGAGGATGCCCGCGTGATCCTCGCCGACGGTCTGCTCAGCCAGGGCAACGGAGACCAGGCTCTCGAGGAATACAAGGAGCTGTCACAGTCAGCCTCCAACCCCTCCAACCTGCTCGCCGCCCGTATGGGCATCATGACCAACTCGCTGCAGGCTGGCGACGATGCCACGGTCATCGCCGAGGCTGACAAGGTGCTCGCCATGTCTGACGTGCCCACAGCCAAGCTGACCGAGACCCGCTTCATGCGCGGACTGGCTCTCAAGCGCACCGGCAAAATCGACGAGGCTGAGGCTGAATGGGCTAAGGTGGCTTCGCAGGTTAGCGATACCAACGGCTCCAAGAGCGCGGTCTACCTCGCCCAGAGCATGCTTGACCGGGGTGACACCAAGGGTGCCATCAAGACCGTCAACGCATTTATCGACGCCTCGCCCGCGCAGCCCTACTGGCTCGCCCGCGGCTTCATCGTGCTCAGCGACGCGCTCCGCGCCTCAGGCAACACTTTCGAGGCTGACCAGTACCTCAAGACCCTCAAGACCAACTATCCCGGCAAGCAGCCCGACATCTTCCTGATGATTGACCAGCGACTCAAAAACTAATCTGCATCACTCTGAAACATACACCCTTATGAATCTCAACATATTAGCCACCGCCATATTCGTCACAGCATCAGCCTCGGCTGCCTCAGCGCAGCAACTCGCCCAGGAGGTGGATGTCACCCACGACATAGTGCCCACCCACCGCTCGTTTTCACGCCTCCAGCAGGTGCCGGTGATAGGGCTTAAGCCTGTGGCGGCATCACCTGTGGAGTACAGCCAGCGCATGACCAGCGCGCCGGTGGTGCCTACAGCCTCATTCTACCAGCCTGCGGCTTGGAACGACACTCTCCCCACTTCGCCCTACCGCGGATATGCCATGGCGGCATACTGGCCCGCTTACCACGTGGACGCTTCGGCTGGCTACCGCTTCATCGACACTGACCACACGCGCCTGTCGGCTTGGGGACAGTTCAACGGTGCCAACTACAAGGTCAGCGGCATCGAGCACCGCCACTCGTCGGCTGCCTTCGGTGTCGACCTGCATCAGGCGGTGGGCAAGCGTTCGTTTATCGACGCCGGCATCGACTACCGCTTCTCCTCGTTCAACCCCTACTATGACATCCCAGGCGACCTCTATGAGATCCAAGGCACATGGCACCAGTATGTCAACGCGGTCAATGTCACCGCAGCCTGGCACTCGAGCGTGCAGAGCCTCAAATACAATGTCTATGCCTCATACGGCTACTTCGGCTACCGCAACCGTCTCCCCTGGTATGCGTGGCCCGAAGCTCTTGACACCGATTCGCGCGAACCGATACGTCAGAGCGTGATGGATATACGCGCCGATGCGCTGATGCCCTTCACCGAGACCTCGTCCATAGGACTCGATGCCGGCTACACCATGTCGTTCAGTCCGCGCAGCTCGGTTGCCAACTACTCCATGACCCCCGACGAGGGCTATATGCTCTCTGACTGCCGCGAGGCTTATAACAACGGCATCCTGTCGCTGACTCCACGCTATCAGCTCCGCAGCTCGGCGTTCAACCTCGATGCAGGGCTCAACGTGGACTTCGTGATCAACGGCGGAGCGGTGGTGCGCCTGTCGCCCGACGTGCGCATCGACTGGCATCCCGTCAAACTCGTTACTGTCACCGGTACGGTCACCGGCGGAGCGCGCCTCAACACTCTCGCCTCGCTCTACAATGTCAACTATCTCAACTCACCCATGATAGCCTACAGCGAGAGCTATGTCCCCTACGATGCCGAGATAGCTCTCACCGTGGGTCCGCGCAAGGCTATCTACGGCAGACTGTCATTTGCCTACGCACGAGCCAACGACTGGCTGATGCCGCAGCTCCACCACAGCACCTCGCTCTTCGCGTCGCAGGACATCAAGGGTTGGAAAGCCGGACTGACCGTAGGCGCGGCATACAAGGACTGGGCGGAGCTTGAAGCCCACGTGGAGGCTGCCCCATCGGAGTACGAAAAGGGCTGGTATCTGTGGCGTGACCGCGCCAAGTATGTGGCTGGGGTGGATCTGACAGTGCATCCCATCAAGCCGCTCGATGTGACCGTGGGCTGGGAGCTTCGCGCGCGCCGCGCCATCATCGACTCCCACTTCACCCTGCTGCCCGAACCGCGCGCCACCAACACCTGCCGCGACCTCGGCAACATCTCCAACATCAACCTCGGCGGCACATACCGCCTCAACCAGCAGCTCTCGCTCTTCGCCGAGCTTAACAACATCCTCAGCCGCAAAGTCACCATGATAGGCGGTATCCCCTACGAGGGCTTCAACGGCCTCGTAGGCGCCGCCTACAAATTCTGAATAATACCACCTCTCATCCTCGCGGACATGCCACGGCATGTCCCTACATCCGACATGCATCAATCTTGTAGGGACATGCCGTGGCATGTCCGCATCACATGACAGCGATTCCAGTCGCAAACACACTTCGCTACTGATTAGAATATCAAATCGTACACGACATGAAATCATCATCCCCTCTCAAGGCTGCGCAGCTCATCGGGCTGCGCAGCCCTTTGCTGAAATATACAGGCGTGACCATCGCCAACCCCCACTCCACCGTCATCCCCGAAGGACTGACGGTGGTGATAGGTCCCAACGGCGCGGGCAAGACCTCCCTCGCCCGCATCATAGAGCGCGGCTGGAACTTCGCCACCAACGACATATCCTCGCCGCGCGGACACCTGACGGTGCGCTACGTGGAGTTCAACGACATCCACTCACTCGCCGGCTTCAAGGCTGAATACTACCAGCAACGCTACGAGTCGGGCATGAACGGCGAAGTCCCCACCGTCCGCGAGGTGATGGGCGACCGCCTCGACAGCCCCGCATGGCACGAGCTTGCAGAGCGCATGCAGCTCCGCAAGTATGAGGACAAGCCTGTCAACGGTCTCTCGAGCGGCGAACTGCGCAAGATGCTCGTCATCAACCAGCTCCTTGACGCGCCCGACCTGCTGATTCTCGACAACCCTTATATCGGCCTCGATGTGGAGGCACGCCACGAGCTCGACGTTGCCATGGAGGCAATTACCGCCGACGGAGCCACCTCCATCATGATGCTGCTCTGCAATGTCAATGAGATTCCGCCGTTCGTCACCTCCATCATCCCCATCAAAGGGCTCTCGCTGCTCCCCTCGGTCACCTATGCCGACCGTGGCAGCCTCGACTCCCTCTTTGACTACACCGTGGCTGACGAGCAGATGCTCCCGATGGCTGATGAGGCTGCGGACATGCCGGCTGTAGGCACGCCTATCGTGGAGATGCGCCACTGCCGCATAGGCTACGGCAAGACCGTCATCATCTCCGACATCTCGTGGGAGATACGCATGGGCGAGCACTGGATACTATCGGGTGCCAACGGTGCCGGAAAATCCACGCTGCTGTCACTCATCCACGCCGACAATCCGCAGGGCTACTCCAACGACCTCAGCCTCTTCGGACGCCGCCGAGGCAGCGGCGAAAGCATCTGGGACATCAAGCGGCGCATCGGCTACGTGTCGCCGGAGATGCACCTCTACTTCAACGGCGGACACTCCTTAGGGCTGCATGTCGTGGCGCAGGGGCTCAACGACACCGTAGGGCAGTACAAGAAGCTAACCCAGCCGCAGCTCGACCTCGCAGCCCGCTGGCTTGACTACCTACACATCTCCCACCTCGCCGACCGCCCCTTCCGCACCCTCTCGGCTGGCGAACAGCGGCTGCTCCTCCTCGCCCGCACGCTCATCAAGACCCCTCCCCTGCTCATCCTCGACGAACCCCTCCACGGACTCGACCAGGCAGCCAAACGCGCCATCCGCGCCACCATCGACCGCCTCGCCCGCGCCCGCATCTTCTCCCTCATCTACGTCACCCACCGCATCGAGGAAGCCCCACCCACCGCCACCCTCCACAAGCACCTCACCCGCCGCTGATTCCCAGCACGCAGCACCATAGCAAACGGTCGCATAACTCTTATAAGTCTTATAAATCTTATAAGAATTATGCGACCTTATCAATGCGCGCCCACCCACACAAACACCCTCCTGACAACCCTCCCCCATCGCAGCGGACATGCCACGGCATGTCCCTCCAATCCTCGTAGGGTCGCGACCTGTCGCGACCGTGTGGTGTTCGCTTGTAAAGGCGCGGCATAGCCGCGGCGGGAGTAGTAGCCACATGCAAGCAAGTCGTCAGACTTGTGAAGCTTGTGGTCTAAAATGCCACATATTATGCCGGCGGCGTTAGCTGCCGGGGCTGATGCATGCGATTGCCCCGGCAGTTACACCGCCGGACTCCCATTACATCCGTTTCCCACAAGCTGCGCAAGCTGACAGCTTGCTTGCATGTGGCTACTGCACCCCTCGCGGCTAACACCGCGAGCGTTAAGCGAACACCACACGGTCGCTACATGTAGCGACCCTACAACTCTACAGAAATCCTCCTCTCCCCGTAGGGACATGCCGTGGCATGTCCGCATCCCATTAAGGTCCTTAAGGTTCCTAACGACCTTAAGGACCTTTTCTTTACCCTAGCCCCCGACAAAACGCAACGCGGGGGCTGTCATCACGACAGCCCCCGCGCCGGGAGTAATGTCCGGCGGGGATGGGGATTTCTCCCGCCGGCATTACAATCCTGTGCTAAATAATTATTATATGGGGATTATATTCACTTGCCATAGTTAATTATTTCATGAACTTGGCACCACCGAGGTTGGTGCTTACCACGTAGGCACCGCGGGCGATGTTGCGCACATCGAGCACGATGATCTGATCGCTGATGCGGTCAGCAGAAGTGCCGGTAATGAGGGAGGCACCTGTGGCGTCATACACAGCAGCGTCCTTGAGCTGGCGGTCACCTTCGGCAGTGACAGTCACTGTGCCGGCAGCACGGTTGTAGACGATGCTGAACCCGTTGCCGCGGATGTCATCGTTGACATCGCTGATGGCGGTGGGCACCACATCTTCGGGACTTGTGGTCATGTTGCTGAAGAAAGGTACACGGCCGGTATCACGGGCAGCCACAGGGGTCACCTCTGCAGGTGTCACAGCCGCAAGCATATTGTTGATACGGTTGAAGTCCTCAGTAGCGGCAGCACGTGTCTTGGCGTTGTTATAATTCTCGGCAGTAACATGCTCAGTGGTCAGGAATGGATAGGTGTAACGCACATCATAAGCCAGCGGGCAGTAGTCATCAAGCTCCATGCGGATCACGCTCATGATGTAGTCATCCTTCTGCTTGTCGGTAGTTAGGTCGTTAAACGCGACGCTACCAAATCTTGTACCCTTAAAGGCTTCCCACAGCGAGTAGGTCTTGGGAGTTCCCTGAGGTATGCCGTTGGGCACGAACCATGACTCGTGGTTGACGTGGTTGACCTTGAAGACCATATGGTTGTTAGCCTTAGCGAAGATAGCCTCGGCAGGTGACTTGCCAGCAAGACCGGCAGCATTAGAGGAGTTGAACGCAAGCTCCGCGCGGGTCTTCCATGTATTGCCGTAGTTCCACGGCTCATCTTCAGGATAGTCGAGTTTATAGGTAACTCCGTCGATGGTCACTGAAGCCTTGCAGTCAGTGAACTTAGCCTTGGCTATCTCCTCGCTCATCTGATCATGGATGGGCAGCACCACACTGCGCAGAGCACTATACTCGCCGAGATACGAAGCTACACCGTGGGGATCCTCACTGTTGCCATAGAGAGCCATGACATCGTTGGCGTTGAGAGGCATCTCGCCGAGGTGGTATGCTGAGCGTACCTCCTTCTCTGCTCCACTTTCATCAGTAACCGAAGCGAAGTGGCTTGCCATGTCGTAGTAGCCATGCTTGGGATCGCGGATATCCACCGAGACACCGTTTTCGCGCTCGATGATACCGTTGTTCCATACATTTTCCTTGTAAGCCTTGTTATTGCCAGCCATGACACCAGCCCAGTATTCGCGATGCTGTGCGGGTTTCTGGATTTTGCTCTCAGATGTCCAGGCGGTAATGTTGCCCTTACTGTCGCGGACGAAATCGCCCTTGATATGGTCAGACTTATGGAATACAGGAGCTACAGAGGCTGCGCTGTTCCACCAGGCATTGTTGACGGTGGTAGTGTTCTGGAAGTCAGAAGCAACCTTGACAGGTGCGCCGTCTTCACGCAGCAGCGGATGCACTTCCGCAGGCGCAGCAAAGGTAGTAGTGCCGGCGAGGTCGGTATGACCTATGGCGCGACGCTTGGCGGGGCTATGGGGATTAGGAGTAGCTGCGGCATCGTCATACTTGTCGCCGTGGTCCATATACCACTTGTCGAAGCTGTCATAGCCTATGAGCTTTTCATGCTTGGGCACAGCCTGGAGAGCCACATGGGCATCTTCGATATTGGTGATCAGACCGCCGTAGTTCTCAACGAACGACTCGCTGATAGCAGTCACGTCAGTTGCGACAGTCTTGCCATCGGCAGAGGTTTCTCCGCGCAGATCGTCCTTGGTTTTGAGGTCGGCAAGACCCTTACGGGGAGAGGTAAGCTCCTCGGCTTTGTAAGTGAGGGTGGTCTCCTTCAGACGTGAGACGAACGGATCATAACCTGGGATGGTGTAGGTCAGCTGTACGCTGAACTTGGCAGACTGGTCCTTGCGGACATTGATGGTCTCGCCGGCAGCATCTATAGCAGTCTCTGTCTCATAGGGAATACCGGCTATCTTCAGACGCTTGGCGGTATAGACAGCATTGTTGTCATCGGGATTGAGACGCATGTCAAGCTTCTCGCCACCGAAGAGCACCTTTTCAGTACCGTCATTGCCGATGTACTTGATTTCAGCCATGACGGATGTGCCACCCATCGTGCCGATATAGCACGGGTCGTCACCGTTGTTCTTGTCGACGTAGCGGATACGTGCGTAGCCGTCACGTGCCTCGCCTTCGGGGAGGTCGTCCTGGTTGGTCACGCCGAGAGCGTTAAACTCTACCTCTGCGTTCACTTTACTTCTGACAGCCTGAGGCACGAGCTTGCCATAGAGAACGCCGGCAGGCATATACACTGTGGCATTGTCGGTCGATGTAGCTCCCAGACCTTCGCTTGACGCGATGGTCATAGAGAAGTCAGTACGCGCATCGATGGCAGCATTACGCACTGCGAAACGCATATCAGGCATCTGTGTGCGCGAGGTGAAGAATCCCTCGGGATAGTGCACGATAGCCTGACGGTCATCACGCTTGTACTCTACAGTTATGCCTTCGGCACCAGAGCCGTAGTTGGGGAAGTCGTTGCCATCCATGTCGACGATACGGGTGACAGCATTGTCACTGATACCGTCAACGGTGATGGTGGCATACACAGTCTTGACATCAGTCTCATCATCGAGAGCCTTGATAGACGATGAAGCATCGGGGGTCACGTCGATGACGGGGTGGTAGACACGTACACCGTCATCAGCTTTGGTCACGCGCTGCTTTGCCACGATATCGGCAGCCGACATCTTGAAGATAAGGATACGGGGTGAATATGCTACTTTAGGCTGATTAGGCAGAGCGTTGCCATCCTCGTCGAAGGTATCCACCCAATATTCGAGCTTGGCTTCATACCATCCAGGCTCAAGATCGGGTTCAAGTTCGAAAGCTGTCTCGACATACTTCTCATTAGCTGGAGCCTGCATTGCCACAACGGTCTTTGTTGTGCCAGGATTTGCCTGACCCTGGGGCGCGTTGGTGTCGACTTGATAGAATGTCACCTGATAGTTGAGGATCTTATCATTGGTAGCCTCCTTCTTGTCATTGATACCCCATGTCACACGTCCGGTGTTGAATCCTTCCTTCTTAAGGTCGATCTTACCGAAAAGACCGGTGTAGACAAAGCGGAACCACGAGAAGTTACGACCGTCGTTAGTGGGATTGTTGATATTCATCGTAGCGTCATCGGCATGGTGAGAGTTGTAATTTGCATCATCGCCGCCTCCGCCTACGAGCGGATTGCTGTTTATTACGTCTGCATTGGCAGGAACCCATGTATCAGGCTCGAGAGCGTAGTAGAAATTAAGCTCCGACACATATGTGCGCTTGTCGAAACCGAAGTAACGGCCGGCATAGTTGTCCTCGTTGCCGTAGCCTTCGCTTGTGCTGTTGGCAGGGTCACGCTCAGCTGTGCCGTCAGCCTTGGTCTTGGGACCGCCGCCGTTGAGAGGCATCGCCACTCCAGAGGGGATGGTGGAGTAATCATAAGGCTTGTCTTCGGACTGATGTCCTACACCCCAGTTGCTGTGGAGCGACAGACCGTTCTCTACCTTGCCGTAGCGGAAGCCGCCGTAGCCTGAATAGATCTTAAACAGACCCGACATCTCCATGTCGTTGAGGGCATAGACCGCAAACTTCACATTGCTATTGGTAGATGTGCCGTTAGGAGTCTTGAACTTGCGAGTTTCCTGACCCTTGTACTTGAGGACGGTCTTGTTGGAGGTCACATTAGTCTCATTACCCTCCTCGTCCACGAGTTTGAACCAGATCGGGTAGCGGGGTGGCAGAATGGTAGAGTTCATCACAGCGCCGTTTTCGGGCTTGTGATAAGAGCCGCCGGAATAGTAGTCCTTACCGGTCACATTGTCACCGTAGACGAGCATATTGGAATCCTCGTCATACTGGATCCAGGCGTTAGTAAACGCATTGCTGTATCCGTCGGGAAGTTCTGTGGCATGCTTGATGTTCTGACCTGCAATGGTAGGAATCTGAAGTTTCGAACCGGTCAGGGCGACATAAGGCATACCCTTGATAGGAGCGACATTGGCTGTAGAGGGATGTGAGAAGTCCACCGACAGAGTCATCTGGAGAGTATTGTTACCATAGGCATTGTTGCCGTCGGTAGCGTCGGTCACCTTCACTGACACGAGAGAGTAGCCGAGATCCCAGGCATAGCCACGGGACTTGTTGTCGTAAGAGCCACCGTAGACGGTGTAGTTCTTGCTCACTGTCTTGGGTGCTTCGGCAGTGCCAACAGTGGCGGAGGTAGCACCGATGGAAGCCGGAGTAATCTTCTCCACCGCATCCAGACCGAAGTCACGGTAGGTGATGGTACCGTTTTTATCCTTGGCGATACGGCGCAGACGGAACTCGGCAGCAGGGATACACATGAAGTAGTCAAGTGTGTAGGTGTCGCCGTTCTTGACAAGCTCCCATTCGGGCGACACGCGGTCGTCGTTCTGGTAGCGTGACATATAGAAGTACTTGACCGAGTTGCGGGGCATGATGCCGTCATCGCTGAGACTCCACTCCTTGGATGCCCAACGCTGCGGTGCGGTATAGTAGTCAAACGAGCCGTTGACAGTCTCGCCAGTCTCACCGTCCTTGGTGAAATATGCGCTGACAGTCATGCCGTCGGTGGGGATGGTCAGGGTCACTCGAGAAGTGGCAGTCTGCTCCGCGCCGCCGTTGACGGTGTAATGGAGCGTGCATCCGTCGGGCACATTGACGGTCACGACGTTGCTCTCAGCAGCGCGCGTAAACACAGGCTTGGGCACACCAGCCTCGGTGATCGTCAGGCGCAGGCCCATCTCGGTCTCGGTCAGTACAAGCGCATAATTAACGCCAGTAGTAAGCCCCTTGATGGTAGCCTGGTTGCTGCTTGAAGGAGCTCCGGCAGTGAAAGTATATGTCGATTCTCCCAATGAGAGGTTGGCGGGACGATATTGTGTACCGTTGATTTTCAAGCCATACCATACATATTCCTTATTGTCGTTGGCATTGCCGCAGGTAAATACATACTCATAGCTCTTGGGTGAATCTGACACCTTGGAGAAATCCTTATAGTTATTCCAGCTATCCGACGGGATGCCGTAGCCGGTAATCTGCGGAGTCGAGGAACCGATAGTCAATGCATTATATGGCATCACTGCGCTGATCTGGAGGTCATCGCCGATGAAGCGGGCGTAGACGGTGACAGTCTTGCCGCCGGAGTTCTCCACGAAGAAGCCGCAGTTGGCAGTGCTGCTGACAGGCCAGGTAGAACGGACAAATGTGTTCTTCCAGCCGTTTGCCTGTATGGTGTTGACATCAGTGTTCTGAGTGGTGCTGTACCATGCGGAAGTGTTGTCCGAATATGTCACCTTGACCGACAGGGTAGAGTTCCAGTAACCCGAATTGGCATCCGAAGGGATGCTTACCGATGCGACTTTCCATATGCCGTCGGCACCGGCAGCAGTGGCGGTGCCACGTCCGGAATTGCCGTTCTTGATATCGTCACGGGTATAGAGAGTAATCTCCTTGACAGTGGGGGCTGCTCCAACATATATGTTTTTCGAAGTAATGTCTGACCACTCGCCGCCGCTGACCACAGCCGCCTTGACAGTAGTGGTCTTGCCTCTCTCGATAGTAAACGAGGCGGTGTAGCGTGTCCTTGTGCTGGTGTCTTTTGTCGGATCATCACCGTTGGTAGTGTACCAGATATCGCCACTGCCGGTCTTGGTGATGGTCACAGTGTTGCCCGAAGCCGAGATGGTCGGCGCGGCGGGCTTGGTAGGACCGGCACTGATAAGTTTGACCTTACCATCTACAGTTGCATCCCCATCTTTATCACTCAAAAGGGTAAACTGAATCTGAACGGCAGACGTGGTAGTAGTTTCATAGTTAGCAGCAGCTTTAAACCACGCATTCACTTCATTGCCTCCTACAGTAGGGTCAGTGCCACCACTGCCAAAATTGTAGCCCCAGGTACCATTCCATATCTTCCAGCCTGTGTCTCCACTATTGGGATTGCTGATGCCTGATGCGAGTGTCAATGTATAGACACTGCCCACGCAGGTAAATTTCTTGGTCGTATCCAGATTCCATCCTGTCATATTACCGACAAAGTAGAGTACGGGAGAGATTGTCAACTTGTTAGATGAGGAATTGTATGTCACTACATACGTACCCGCCTTATCGATGGTAATATCATCACCCGTAGCACCAGTTGAGCTTAAGGTATTTGATGCAGGGAAAGAGGAAGCAGTCCAAGTACTATTGTTGTTCTTGTAACCCCTCCACGTACCATTATCTTTTACCTTGATTGTCTTGTTGGAGCTTGTTATATTCACCTCACAGGTATAGTCGTTGCTGGAACCGACCTGATTCATCAGGATTCCAGTGGTCCAGTCCCCAGACCCTCCACCCATAAGGCGGATGTCGGCCGAGGCATGAGGGGAAAAACCAAGCAGAGCGCAAAGCATAGCGAAGAACGTGAGAAATTTCTTCATAATGAATTGGTTTTTGTGTTAGTTATTTGGTTAATTTTGTGTTTGTTGTTTCGATGGATTACAATTGGTTTGTCCTATCGGCATGGGGGATGCCCTGCCATCCTGTATAATGCCGTGCTATGCCTGCCGGGGAGTAGTCTTTACTTTCAAATCTTGTTAACTCCTATGTGTGAGAATCATTTGGTTCAAGTGAATTTCCGCCCCACAAGATTTCTTTAGACAGCAATTTATGCAGTGTGCAAATGTACTAAATATTCATAAATTACCCCCCCCCATTTGCTAAATTATGTTAATTCAGTACCCCGTTTTAGTTATAATTTCGCAAACCCCCATCCACAAGCCCTCATTTGCCCCCGCGAACATGGCGATTGATGCGCTGCGGCAAAGCGCAGCGCGCTTTTACGGTGCCTCCCTTTCCGAGGGGCAAGCCCCCCGGCTAACAGAGAGATGCGCCCACAAGGGGCGCACCACATCACATCCCATCACATCACATCCCTCCTCCACATCCACATTCCCCTCCACAATCCACATCCACAATCCCCTCCCGTCCACCCCCCCTATCTAATCCAACCGCACCACCACAACAATAACTAACGTGAAACGCCACATGCAAGCAGCGTCCGCAAGGACGCATCTCTCCCGTAGCCGAGGGGCTTGCCCCTCGGAATGCATCCGCCCACGGAAAACGCGCTGCGCTTTGCCGCAGCGCATCAGCCACCATCAAAACAACAAAAAACCTAACGCATAACGCATTCTGGAGGCACACCTAATGGCGAGTGATGCGCTGCGGCAAAGCGTAGCGCGTCTGATGGCATACCACTTTCCGAGGGGCAAGCCCCTCGGCTAACAGAGAGATGCGCCCACAAGGGGCGTGCCAGCGCATCCGCAAAACACATCCGCCAGCGCATCCGCAAATCCCATCCGCAAACTACGTCACAAATCCCATCATAAATCCCCTAATTTTCAATACTTTTGATTACATTTGCGACATGAGCTACATCCGCCACATCTACCACATTGTCACGAGCACCAAATACCGCCAGCGCACCATACCCGAGCGGACAAAGAAAGCAATGTTGCTCTACATCTATAAAATATGCAAATCCCGGGGTTGGAAAGTATATCGGATGAACACATGTTACGACCACATGCACATGCTGGTCGAACTGCCTAAAGGCGTAGAGCCGGAGGATGTCATGCGGATTGTCAAATCGCTCACCACACGTGCGTTCAAGGGGTCAAAGCATTTCCCGGATTTTGCAGGATGGGCAAACGGATATGCGTCATTTTCCGTGTCATATTATGAGGTAGAGCATATCAGCAATTACATCCGTTCGCAGTTAGAGCACCATTGCGGGGAATCGTTTGCCGAAGAATGCCGCCGTCTGCTCAAAGAGCACGGCATCGAGGGGAGCGATGGCGATTGATGCGCTGCGGCAAAGCGCAGCGCGATTAATGGTGCCCCCCTTTCCGAGGGGCAAGCCCCTCGGCTAACAGAGAGATGCGCCCACAAGGGGCGCGCCAGCCTACCGCAGCAACCTACCGCGAGGGGGCGGACATGCCACGGCATGTCCCTACAAGCCATTTCCACCGTAGGGTCGCGACCTGTCGCGACCGCCACCACGCGGATACCGACATTCGCCGCACACGGTCGCGACAGGTCGCGACCCTACAAACATCCATATATCCATCCCATGTAGGGACATGCCGTGGCATGTCCGCGTCCGCATTGACGTGGGGATACAACGCACGAGGGGGCGCACCGTGGATGGTGCGCCCCCTCTATGCGGGATTACAGCTAAAAAGCGGGTTAGTCCATGACTACTTCGTGGTCCACGTCGACTACGTCGGGGGTGGTGGCGTCGAAGAAGTCGTCGATGTCGTCCTTGCCGCTGACTACGATGCGCTCGTATTCGCGGAGACCTGTACCTGCGGGGATAAGGTGACCGCAGATGACATTTTCCTTCATGCCCTCAAGGTTGTCGACCTTGCCGTTGATGGCGGCTTCGTTGAGCACCTTGGTGGTTTCCTGGAACGATGCAGCCGACATGAAGCTGGTGGTCTGGAGGGCGGCACGGGTGATGCCCTGGAGAATCTGCTCCGATGTGGCAGGGAGTGCGTCACGCACCTCGACGAGCTTGAGGTCACGGCGCTTGAGAGCCGAGTTCTCGTCGCGGAGCTTGCGGGCGGTGATGATCTGACCGGGCTTGACGTTTTCGCTGTCGCCGGCATCGGTCACAACCTTCTTGCCCCAGATGCGGTCGTTCTCCTCCATGAAGGCTCGCTTGTCGACAATCTGCTGCTCGAGGAACATGGTGTCGCCCGGGTCGAGGATGTTGACCTTGCGCATCATCTGGCGCACGATCACCTCGAAGTGCTTGTCGTTGATCTTCACGCCCTGCATGCGGTAGACATCCTGCACCTCGTTGACGATGTATTCCTGCACAGCCGTCGGACCCATGATGTTGAGGATGTCCTGAGGTGTGATGGCACCGTCGGAGAGCGGTGTGCCGGCACGCACGTAGTCGTTTTCCTGCACGAGAATCTGCTTGGACAGGGGCACGAGGTAAGTCTTGACCTCACCGAGCTTGGAGCGCACGGAGATCTCGCGGTTACCGCGCTTGACACGTCCGAAGGTGACCTCACCGTCGATTTCGCTGACGATGGCGGGATTTGACGGGTTGCGAGCCTCAAACAGCTCGGTAACTCGGGGCAGACCGCCCGTGATGTCACCGGCAGAACCGGAGGCACGGGGTATCTTGACGAAGATGTCGCCGGGCTTGATCTCGTCGCCCTCCTCCTTCATCAGGTGGGCACCCACAGGGAGCGCGTAGGTCTTGATGACCTGACCGTTGGCATCCACGATGTTGGCTTCGGGGACGCGGTTACGGTCCTTTGACTCTATGATGATCTTCTCGCGGAGACCCGACTGTTCGTCGGCATCGACGCGGTAGGTTACATTCTCGATAAGATCCTTGTACTGGAGCTTGCCGCCAGCTTCGCTGACGATGACCGCGTTGAAGGGGTCCCACTCCACGATGACATCGCCCTTCTTGACGGAAGCACCGTTGTCGAAATAGAGCTTCGAACCGTAGGGGATGTTGGCAGATGTGAGCATCATCTTGGTCTTGGGGTCCATGATGCGCATCTCGGCGAGACGGCCGATGACCACTTCCACGTTGCGTCCGTTGGCATCCTTCTCGTCGGTCTTGACGGTGCGGAGCTCATCGATTTCGAGAGTACCGTCATAGCGCGAGGTGTGTGACGACACAGCAGCGATGTTGCTGGCGACACCACCGACGTGGAATGTACGCAGAGTCAGCTGAGTACCAGGCTCGCCGATTGACTGCGCTGCAATCACGCCGACAGCCTCACCCTTCTGCACGAGACGGTTGTTGGCAAGGTTACGTCCGTAGCACTTGGCGCAGACACCCTTCTTGCTCTCGCAGGTGAGCACCGAGCGGATTTCGACAGACTCGATGGGCGAAGCGTTGATGCGGTCGGCAGCCTCGTCGTTGATTTCCTCGCCGGCATGCACGATGATCTCGCCTGTGGTGGGGTCGATGATATCGTGGACGCTGACACGGCCGAGGATGCGTTCGCCGAGCGAAGCTACCACCTCGTCGTTGTTCTTGATCTCGGTGCATACGAGTCCGCGGAGAGTGCCGCAGTCTTCCTCGTTGATGATCACATCGTGGGCAACGTCGACCAGACGGCGTGTCAGGTAACCTGCGTCGGCAGTCTTCAAGGCGGTATCGGCAAGACCCTTACGGGCACCGTGGGTAGAGATGAAGTACTCGAGCACCGACAGACCCTCCTTGAAGTTGGCAAGAATCGGGTTCTCGATGATCTGACCTCCCTCGGCACCGCTCTTCTGCGGCTTCGCCATAAGACCACGCATGCCTGAGAGCTGACGGATCTGGTCCTTAGAACCACGGGCACCCGAGTCAAGCATCATGTAGACAGGGTTGAAGCCCTGCTGGTCGGCAGAAATCTGCTTCATCAGCGTGTCGGCAAGACGCGAGTTGACGTGCGTCCAGATATCGATGATCTGGTTGTAGCGTTCGTTGTTGGTGATAAAGCCCATGGAGTAGTTGTTCATCACCTCCTGTACCTGCTCGTAGCCTTCCTGTACGTACTGCTCCTTCTCCTTGGGGATAATCACATCGCCGAGGTTGAACGACAGACCGCCCTGGAACGCCATGCGGTAGCCGAGGTTCTTGATATCGTCAAGGAACTGTGCCGAGCGGGGGATACCGCACTTCTTGATTACGCGCGAGATGATGTTACGCAGCGACTTCTTGGAGAGAATCTCGTTGACGTAGCCGATCTCCTTGGGCACGTACTGGTTGACGAGGACACGGCCTACGGAGGTGTTCTCCACGAGGTGACGGATGGGGTTGCCCTTCTCGTCAACGTCGTCGACCATCACGCTCACGGGAGCGTGGAGAGTCACGCGACCCTCGTTATATGCGATTTCAGCCTCTTCGGGACCGTAGAATTTCAGACCTTCGCCCTTGTCGCCCTTGCGGAGCTTGGTGATGTAGTACAGACCGAGCACCATGTCCTGCGAGGGCACGGTGATAGGCGCACCGTTGGCGGGGTTGAGGATGTTATGCGCACCGAGCATGAGCATCTGGGCTTCGAGGACAGCCTCGTTGCCGAGAGGGAGGTGCACAGCCATCTGGTCACCGTCGAAGTCGGCGTTGAACGCCGTACATGCGAGCGGGTGGAGCTGGATAGCCTTGCCCTCGATCATCTTGGGCTGGAATGCCTGGATGCCGAGACGGTGAAGTGTCGGGGCACGGTTGAGCAGCACGGGGTGACCCTTCATGACATACTCGAGGATGTCCCATACGACAGGCTCCTTGCGGTCGACGATCTTCTTGGCTGACTTGACAGTCTTTACGATGCCGCGCTCGATGAGCTTGCGGATGATGAAGGGCTTGTAGAGCTCGGCAGCCATGTTCTTGGGGATGCCGCATTCGTGCATCTTAAGCTCGGGACCTACGACGATTACCGAACGTGCGGAGTAGTCGACACGCTTACCGAGAAGGTTCTGACGGAAGCGTCCCTGCTTGCCCTTGAGGCTGTCCGAAAGCGACTTGAGCGGACGGTTAGCCTCGGTCTTGACAGCCGACGACTTGCGCGAGTTGTCAAGCAGCGAGTCGACAGCCTCCTGAAGCATACGCTTCTCGTTGCGGAGGATGACCTCGGGAGCCTTGATCTCGATGAGTCGCTTGAGACGGTTGTTACGTATGATGACACGACGGTAGAGATCGTTGAGGTCGGATGTGGCAAAGCGGCCGCCGTCGAGAGGCACGAGGGGACGCAGCTCCGGCGGGATGACAGGCACAGCCTGGAGTATCATCCACTCGGGTTTGTTGCGGTGGCGCGAGGCGCGGAACGATTCCACCACCTGCAGACGCTTGAGAGCCTCGGTCTTACGCTGCTGCGAACCGTCGTTGTCAGCCTGATGGCGCAGAGCGTAGCTGAGCGAGTCGAGGTCGAAACCTTTGAGGAGGTCATAGACAGCCTCGGCACCCATCTTGGCGATGAACTTGTTGGGGTCGGTGTCCTCGAGGAGCTGGTTGCCGGCAGGGAGTTTGTCGACAAACGCGAAGTATTCCTCCTCGGTCAGCAGGTCGAGACGCTCCAGCTCGCCGGTGCCCTCGGGACCGAAGGGACCCGGGTTGATGACGATGTAACGCTCGTAGTAGATGACCTGATCGAGCTTCTTGGAGGGGAGTCCGAGCAGATAGCCGATCTTGTTGGGGAGCGAACGGAAGTACCAGATGTGAGCCACAGGCACCACGAGCTTGATGTGACCCATGCGTTCGCGGCGCACCTTCTTCTCGGTCACCTCCACACCGCATCGGTCGCAGACGATGCCTTTGTAACGGATGCGCTTGTACTTGCCGCAGTGGCACTCGTAGTCCTTGACAGGGCCGAATATGCGCTCGCAGAAGAGGCCGTCGCGCTCAGGCTTGTATGTGCGGTAGTTGATGGTCTCGGGTTTGAGTACCTCACCGCTTGACTTCTCGAGGATTTCCTCAGGCGAAGCGAGCCCGATGGAAATCTTGGAGAATCCGGTTTTTATCTTGTTGTCTTTACGAAAAGCCATTTTATATTATGTGGGAGAGAATGTGAAAGGTATGGTTAGTAAAGGATCAGTTCTCGAGGTTGATGCTCAGACCTAAGCCGCGGAGCTCGTGCAGAAGCACGTTGAGCGACTCGGGTATGCCTGCCGGTGGCATCGGATCACCCTTGACGATAGCCTCGTAAGCCTTGCTGCGCCCGGTGACATCGTCAGACTTGATGGTGAGAATCTCCTGGAGGATGTGGCTGGCGCCGAATGCTTCGAGCGCCCAGACTTCCATCTCACCGAAGCGCTGTCCACCAAACTGGGCTTTACCGCCGAGAGGCTGCTGGGTGATCAGAGAGTACGGACCGATGGAACGGGCATGCATCTTGTCCTCGACCATGTGGCCGAGTTTAAGCATGTAGATGACACCCACGGTGGCGGGCTGGTCGAAACGGTCGCCTGTGCCTCCGTCATAGAGGTAGGTCTTGCCGTAGCGGGGGAGTCCTGCCTTGTCGGTCCACTCGTTGAGGTCGTCGAGCGACGCACCGTCGAAAATCGGGGTGGCGAACTTCTCGCCCAGCTCGCGGCCTGCCCATCCGAGCACGGTCTCGAAGATCTGACCGAGGTTCATACGCGAAGGCACACCCAGAGGGTTGAGCACGATGTCGACGGGAGTACCGTCAGCCAGGAACGGCATATCCTCCTGGCGCACGATGCGCGACACGATACCCTTGTTACCGTGACGGCCTGCCATCTTGTCACCCACGCTGATCTTACGCTTCTTGGCTACGTAGACCTTAGCCATCTGCATGATGCCCGAGGGGAGCTCGTCGCCTATGGAGATGTCAAACTTCTTGCGGCGGAGCTCGGCATCGATTTCCTTGCTCTTGCGCAGATAGTTGACTATGGTGGCGCGGATAAGGTCGTTCTTGTGGGCGTCGTCGGTCCAATTGCTCAGGTTGACGGTGTCATACTCGATGTCACGCAGAGTCGAAGCGGCAAACTTAGAGCCCTGGGGTATGATGTCGGTGCCGAGATAATCCTTCACGCCTGCCGAGGTGAGATCCTTGGTCAGGGTGGTGAGCTTGCTCACGAGCACATCCTTGAGCTCGTCGAGACGCTTTTCATACTCCTCGTCGAGCTGGGGCAGCTGAGCGTTGGCGCTCTTTGACTTTTTCTTCTTGGTGGCACGGCTGAAGAGGTTCGTGCCGATTACCACGCCCTTGAGTGAGGGAGATGCCTTGAGAGATGCGTCCTTGACATCGCCAGCCTTGTCGCCGAAGATGGCGCGGAGCAGCTTCTCCTCGGGAGTGGGGTCGCTCTCGCCCTTGGGGGTGATCTTACCTATCATGATGTCGCCGGGCACCACGTGTGCGCCGACGCGGATGATACCGCGCTCGTCGAGGTCCTTGGTGGCGTCCTCGCTGACATTGGGGATATCGCTGGTGAGCTCCTCCATGCCTCGCTTGGTCTCGCGCACTTCGAGCGAGTACTCGTCGACATGGACAGAGGTCAGGATGTCCTCACGCACCACGCGCTCGTTGAGCACGATGGCGTCCTCATAGTTGTAACCCTTCCAGGGCATGAAAGCCACTTTGAGGTTGCGGCCGAGAGCGAGCTCGCCGTTTTCGGTAGAGTAACCCTCGGTGAGTATGTCGCCCTTCTTGACGCGCTGACCCTTGCTGCATATGGGACGCAGGTCGATAGTGGTGCTCTGGTTGGTCTTGCGGAATTTGGGGAGGTGGTACTCCTTGAGAGCGTCCTCAAATGCCACAAACTCCTCGTCGGCAGTGCGGTCATAGCGGATCTTGATTACGCTGGCATCGACAAACTCGATGACACCGTCACCCTCTGCCATGATCTGGGTGCGGGAGTCGCGGATAAGCTGACCCTCGATGCCGGTACCCACGATAGGAGCCTCGCTGCGCATCAGAGGCACAGCCTGGCGCATCATGTTAGATCCCATGAGCGCACGGTTGGCGTCGTCATGCTCGAGGAACGGGATGAGCGAAGCGGCGATAGAGGCAATCTGTGTTGGCGATACGTCCATCAGCTCCACTTCCTCGGGTGCTACCACCGGGAAGTCGGCATCAAGACGCGCCTTGACGCGGTCACGCACGAAAGAGCCGTCAGCGTTGAGCGGAGCGTTGCCCTGGGCGATGACCTTGCCCTCCTCTACCTCGGCGGTCAGGTAGACCACCTTGTCGTTCTTAAGGTTGACCTTCGCATCCTTGACCTCGCGGTAGGGGGTCTCGATGAAGCCGAGATCATTGATCTTGGCATATACACAGAGCGACGAAATCAGACCGATGTTAGGACCTTCAGGGGTCTCGATCGGGCAGAGACGGCCATAGTGGGTATAGTGCACGTCACGCACCTCGAAGCCGGCGCGCTCACGTGTCAGACCGCCAGGACCGAGTGCCGACATACGGCGCTTGTGTGTAATTTCGGCAAGCGGGTTGGTCTGGTCCATGAACTGGCTCAGCGCGTTGGTGCCGAAGAATGTATTGATAACGCTCGAGATAGTCTTGGCGTTGATAAGGTCGATGGGTGTGAATACCTCGTTGTCACGCACGTTCATGCGCTCACGGATGGTGCGCGACATGCGGGCGAGACCCATGGCAAACTGGTTGTAGAGCTGCTCGCCGACAGTGCGTACGCGGCGGTTGCTCAGGTGGTCGATATCGTCCACATCAGCCTTGGAGTTGATAAGCTCTATGAGGTGCTTGATGATCGAGACGATGTCCTCGCGTGTGAGGACCTTGACATCCATGGGAGTGTCAAGACCGAGCTTCTTGTTGATACGGTAGCGGCCTACCTCGCCGAGGTCATAACGCTTCTCCGAGAAGAAGAGGTTGGTGATGACTTCGCGCGCGCTGGCATCATCCGGCGGCTCGGCGTTGCGGAGCTGTCGGTAGATGTACTGGATAGCCTCAATCTCGCTGTTGGTCGTATCCTTCTGAAGCGTGTTGAATATTATAGAGTAGTCAGTAGTGCCGGCGTCCTCCTTGTGGAGCAGGAGGGTCTGCACGCCTGAGTCGAGTATTTCCTGGATGTGCTCCTCTTCGAGCACAGTCTCGCGGTCGAGAATCATCTCGTTGCGCTCGATCGATACCACTTCGCCGGTATCCTCGTCGGCGAAATCCTCGATGCGGGTCTTGAGCACACGGGCGGCAAGTTTGCGTCCGAGAGCCTTCTTGAGGTTGGTCTTGTTGACCTTGACCTCCTCGGCGAGACCGAATTTTTCGATGATGTCCTTGTCGCTTTCCAGACCGATGGCACGTAACAGGGTGGTCACGGGCAATTTCTTCTTACGGTCGATGTAGGCGTACATGACATTGTTTATGTCAGTGGCAAACTCTATCCAGCTGCCGCGGAACGGGATGATACGCGCAGAGTAGAGCTTGGTGCCATTGGCATGGGTTGACTGGCCGAAGAAGACACCCGGCGAGCGGTGGAGCTGCGACACGACGACGCGCTCGGCACCGTTGATGACGAAAGTGCCCTTATCGGTCATATAAGGTATTTGACCCAGATAGACATCCTGAATCACAGTGGCGAAGTCCTCGTGGTCAGGGTCGGTACAGTACAGTTTGAGCTTGGCTTTGAGGGGCACCGAGTAGGTCAAGCCGCGCTCAAGGCATTCAGCTATAGTGTAACGTGGGGGATCGACGTAATAGTCGAGAAATTCCAGTACGAAATTGTTACGAGTGTCGGCAATCGGGAAGTTCTCGGCAAATACTTTGAAAAGCCCCTCGTTGTTGCGTTTTTCGGGAGGAGTGTCAAGCTGCAGGAAGTCCTGGAAGGATTTGAGCTGCACCTCCAAGAAGTCGGGATAAGGGAGAGGATTCTTAACCGACGCGAAGTTTACACGGGGTTTGTCTAATTGTGCTGACATCTATGTGAGTTAAATCGCCGCAGAGCCTCCGTCACTCATGTGGACCGGCTCCATGCGGCATGATATGAAAAAACTTGGAGAACTGAAAGAGAAGAGCTCGCTTAATCTGTGGGACGTGTCATCGACGTTAATAATGACACGAAAGGTTAAGAAACACCCATAAAGGGGTTTCTTAACCTAACGTCCTGAATATCAGGCGTATTATTTAAGCTCAACTTCAGCGCCTGCTTCTTCGAGCTGCTTCTTGATGCCTTCTGCATCAGCCTTGGCAACGCCTTCCTTGACTACGCTGGGAGCGCCGTCAACCATCTCCTTAGCCTCCTTGAGGCCGAGACCTGTGAGTTCCTTAACGAGCTTCACAACAGCGAGCTTGCCAGCACCTGCGTTCTTGAGGACAACGTCAAAAGAAGTCTTCTCCTCAGCGGCTGCTGCGCCAGCTGCGGGACCTGCTGCTACTGCTACAGCTGCAGCTGCGGGTTCGATGCCATACTCGTCCTTGAGGATCTGAGCGAGTTCGTTTACTTCCTTCACTGTGAGAGAAACGAGTTGTTCTGCAAAAGCTTTTAAATCTGCCATTTTAGTATTGTTTTTGAAAGTTTTTGTGTTGAAGTGATTGAGATAGGCGGAGAGAGGTACAAGGGGCTTCGCGCCAGCCACGCGGACCGTGCGCGGAAACTTCGTTTATCAGCCTTCCTTCTTCGAGAGGGTCTCGAGGATGCCGTGGAGCTTGGTGCCGCCTGAGGTGAGTGCCGAAACGACATTCTTGGCAGGAGACTGGAGCAGAGCCACAACGTCGGCGATAAGCTCGTTCTTGCTCTTGATAGCTGCGAGAGCATCAAGCTGGTCAGCACCCAGATAGACTGTTTCCTCTACGTAGGCAGCCTTGAGCTTGGGCAGCACGTCGTCCTTCTTGATGAAGTCCTTGAGCAGCTTGGCGGGAGCGTTGCCTACATTGGCACACATCAGAGAGGTTGACTCCTTGAGAGCGGGATAAAGCTCTGAGTAGTCTTCCTCCATGTTCTCGAGTGCCTTGTGAAGGAGAGTGTTCTTGACCACCATCAGCTTGATGTCAGCCTTGGCACAGGCACGACGCAGAGCTGAGGTCTTTTCAGCGTCAAGACCGGCTGTCTCCACGAGGTAGAAGCAGCTGTACTCCTTGATGGTCTGGGTGATTTTCTCGATTATTATGCCTTTATCTTCCTTTTTCATCGTGATTGCGGGATTTTTAAGAGGTTAGATTACTCATCGACTGACTTAGTGTCAATCTTGACGCCCGGGCTCATAGTGCTCGAAAGATAAATGCTCTTGATATAGGTGCCTTTTGCAGCAGACGGTTTGAGTTTGATCAGGGTGTTGATGAACTCGCGTGCGTTGTCGCCGATCTGCTCGGGAGTGAAGCTCACCTTGCCGATGGAAGTGTGCACGATACCGTTCTTGTCGACCTTGAAGTCGATCTTACCCTTCTTGACTTCCTCAACTGCCTTGGCAACGTCGACAGTCACAGTGCCGCTCTTGGGGTTAGGCATCAAGCCGCGGGGACCGAGCACACGGCCCAGGGCACCGATCTTACCCATGATGGCGGGCTGGGTGATGATGACGTCGATGTCAGTCCATCCGCCCTTGATCTTGTCGATGTATTCGTCGAGGCCTACATAATCAGCTCCGGCAGCCTTAGCGGCAGCCTCGGCATCTGCATTGCAGAGCACAAGCACTCTTACCTGCTTGCCGGTACCGTGGGGCAGGGTCACCACGCCACGTACCATCTGGTTAGCCTTGCGGGGGTCAACGCCGAGACGCACGTCGATGTCGACAGAAGCGTCAAACTTGGCGTAATTCACTTCCTTGACCTTGGCTGATGCCTCGGCGAGTGAATAAGCCTTCCCTGCTTCAATTTTCTCTGCAGCAATCTTCTGGTTTTTAGTCAGTTTACCCATGTGTCAATTGAAGTTAATTAGTTATTTTCAGGGAATGCTCCTTTTACGGTGATACCCATGCTTCTGGCTGTGCCGGCAACCATGCGCATTGCCGATTCGACTGTGAAACAGTTCAAGTCGGGCATCTTGTCTTCAGCGATTGCCTTTACCTGGTCCCATGTGATTTCAGCCACCTTGTTACGGTTAGGCTGAGCAGAGCCGCTCTTGAGTTTTGCGACTTCCTTGAGCTGAACTGCTACCGGGGGGGTCTTGACGATGAAGTCAAAGCTCTTGTCGGTGTAATAGGTGATTACTACCGGGAGCACCTTGCCGGCTTTGTCCTGGGTGCGGGCATTGAACTGCTTGCAGAACTCCATGATGTTGATGCCCTTCGAACCGAGAGCCGGTCCTACTGGGGGCGAGGGGTTTGCAGCACCGCCTTTGATCTGTAATTTGATCTGTCCAGCAATTTCTTTAGCCATTTTTGTTTAACTCTTTAAATGTTGTTGTTTAGAGGTTGCGGTTCAAACGTTTACGCGTCCACTTCTTGACACACTAATCACCTCGCTCCATCTTCTCATCATCTCCCGGAGCGTGATGTCCGGAAACACATGTCGGGATACCATACCGAGCAGCTTTCGCTGCTTCTGCGAGTGTCCGAAGCCTCTTGGATGCCAGACCCGCAGCGTAACCTGCAAGCGGTCCTGTGTAAGAGCAAGGACTCGGGGCTTTGGAAGCTCCCCCTGACGGCAGACGCCAGGCACTCGTGTATTGTTTCAATATGGCATCTCTAATGTCAGCAGCACATAGTGGAAGCCGCTCTGACGAATTAGAGGGGGCGGGGCTACGATGGCCCGTCAGTGTCCGCGGGGCTTTTACTCCCGCTCTACTTGCGAATTATCCAACTCCAGGGGTGTCTTGCGGCCAAAAATCTTGACCATCACCTTGAGCTTGCGCTTCTCGCGGTTGACCTCCTCGATCACTCCAGTAAATCCGTTAAAGGGACCGTAGTTGACCTTGACAGTCTCTCCGACCATGAAGTCATTGGTACCGTCAACTTCGCCCTGAGAGAGCTCGTCAGCCATACCAAGCATGCGCTTCACCTCGCTCTCGCGCAGCGACTCGGGCTTTGCGTCCTTGCCTTTGCCACGCAGAAAGTCGATCACGTTAGTCGTATCGCGCAGCGTGACGAGGACTTCGCCTGTCAGCATGCACTCCACGAAAACGTAACCGCTGTAGAGGGTACGCTCCTTGACCGTCTTCTTACCGTTACGCACGGTAAGCACCTTTTCAGTGGGTATCAAGACTTGAAATACATGTTTGCCGAGGTCGGTGTTGCGGATGGCTGCATCCAGCACCTCCTTGACCTTGGCTTCCTTACCGGATATGGCACGAAGCACATACCAAGAACGCTTTACTTCAGACATTGATGTGACCGCTAAAAGTTGAAAAGGTGTTGATTACTCGGCAAGGCCGTAGATAAGGTGCATGATATAGTCAATCACCTGATCCATGCAGAATATTATCAGCGCGATGATTACGGAAGCTATCAACACGATAATAGCACTCTTGATCAGCTGACCTTTTGTTGGCCAAGAAGTCTTATAGCGAAGCTCGTTATAAGACTCCTCGATATCGTTGAGTAGTTTAAGTTTAGCCATTGGTGGTTGTGTTTGGCACGGGAAGAGAGGCTCGAACTCCCGACACCTGGTTTTGGAGACCAGTGCTCTACCGACTGAGCTATTCCCGTGTGTGATAAAAGAGAGATGTCTCCTATTGCCGATGGCATGAAGCCATCTCTCTTTTATGGTTACTTATAATCGCTGTGGCTGATTATTCGTAGATTTCGGTAATCTGACCTGAGCCTACTGTGCGGCCACCTTCGCGGATAGCGAAGCGGAGACCCTTGTCGCAAGCTACGGGGTTGATGAGCTCAACGTTGATCTCAACGTTGTCACCAGGCATTACCATTTCTACACCTTCGGGGAGAGTGATCTCGCCGGTAACGTCAAGTGTACGGATGTAGAACTGGGGACGGTAGTGGTTGTGGAACGGAGTGTGACGGCCACCTTCTTCCTTCTTGAGGATATATACAGAAGCTTTGAACTTGCTGTGGGGCTTAACGACTCCAGGATGGCAGATTACCATACCACGCTTGATGTCCTTCTTGTCGATACCACGGAGGAGGAGACCTACGTTGTCACCAGCTTCGCCCTGATCGAGGAGCTTGCGGAACATCTCGACACCAGTAACGACTGACTTCATGTCAGCACCAAGACCCATGATCTGGACTTCGTCACCCACCTTCACGATACCTGTCTCGATACGGCCGGTAGCAACTGTACCACGACCTGTGATTGAGAACACGTCCTCAACAGGCATAAGGAAGGGCTTGTCAACGTCACGGGGAGGCAGGGGAATCCATGTGTCAACTGCTTCCATGAGCTCCATAACCTTGTCTTCCCACTGGGGCTCACCGTTGAGTGCGCCGAGTGCAGAACCACGGATGATAGGTGTGTTGTCACCATCGTAGTCATAAGAAGAAAGAAGGTCACGCATTTCCATCTCGACGAGTTCGAACATCTCTTCGTCGTCAACCATGTCGCACTTGTTGAGGAACACTACGATACGGGGTACGTTTACCTGACGAGCGAGAAGGATGTGCTCACGAGTCTGGGGCATGGGACCGTCAGTTGCAGCTACCACGATGATAGCACCGTCCATCTGAGCAGCACCAGTTACCATGTTCTTTACGTAGTCAGCGTGTCCCGGGCAGTCTACGTGAGCGTAGTGACGGTTAGCTGTCTCGTATTCAACGTGGGCGGTGTTGATGGTGATACCACGTTCCTTTTCCTCGGGAGCGTTGTCAATCTGGTCGAATGACTTAACCTCAGAGAGACCCTTCTTTGCCAGTACGGTGGTGATGGCAGCGGTCAGAGTGGTTTTACCGTGGTCGACGTGACCGATGGTACCGATGTTAACATGCGGTTTGGTTCTTTCGAATTTCTCTTTAGCCATAACTTTTAGCTGATTTTATGTTGCTTAAAAATATTAAGTTTTACGTTTCAACAAGATGCCGCGACAGCACAAAAAGACACTATCGGGGCAATGAATTAGGAGAGTTTTGCTGAATAAACTTGGAGCCGATGGCGGGATTTGAACCCGCGACCTCTTCCTTACCAAGGAAGTGCTCTACCCCTGAGCTACATTGGCAGATGTTTCAATGTCGTTAGAAAGGTTCACTACATAGCCGAATCTCCGGCGTATGTTTCAATAAAATTAGAGCGGAAGACGAGGCTCAAACTCGCGACCCTCAGCTTGGAAGGCTGATGCTCTATCAACTGAGCTACTTCCGCAAACGTCAGATGTTAAAGCCTGAGACCCTATCGCAAGAATCTCTCTATGCTTGTAACATAGGATTAAAGAAGTGGGCGAAGATGGATTCGAACCACCGAAGGTATAAACCAGCAGATTTACAGTCTGCCCCATTTGGCCACTCTGGTATTCGCCCGTCTTTTCCTTTGCCCCGCTCCTCATCGTGGAGGACGGGAGGAAAATTTTATCATCAGTACCGCGAGAGTCATTACGACCGTTCCCGGACACTTTTGTCAAATTTAGAGCCTCTTGTCGGATTCGAACCAACGACCCCGAGATTACAAATCACGTGCTCTGGCCAACTGAGCTAAAGAGGCATCATTCAATGTTCTCCGCTTTCCCTTTCGTCTCACCAGGAGTGCCGTTTGAGTGGGAAAGCGGTGCAAAGGTACAGAGCGCGTCCGAATTATGCAAATGTTTTAACAAATATTTGCGAAAACAGTGCATTTTATCGCACAGAAAGCGGCTTTTGCCTATTTTGAGGCTGTTTTAACCCACAGATAGAGGCGGTCGCTCGGGCGCACCTTACACGGCACGGGAATCGAAATGCTCTCGCCCTTGACCGCCTTTTCCACCGGTTTGAGATCCACTCGGATTTCATTTACAGTGACAATTACCGCCCCGGTAGTGGGACCCGTTATTACGACCTCATCGCCCACCTTAAGCTCGCCAGCCTCCATCAGAAACTCTGCAACGCCGAGCTTGGAGAAATAACGCACCCCCTTGGCGATGTATTGCTTGGTGCGCGTTGCCGACGAACCGTATTTCGCTGACCATTCGCCCAGCCGCTGTCCGAGATAATAGCCGTCCCAGAAGCCGCGGTTGAATATCATCTCCAGACGCTTGTCAAGCTCTGCTATCAGAGCCTCGTCATACGTGCCGTCACAGATGGCTCTCAGTGCCCGGTCATAAGCCTCAACGGCTATGCTGACATACTCGGGACCACGCGCTCTGCCTTCGATTTTGAACACCGTCACGCCTGCATCCACCATCTTGTTGAGGAAGTGGATGGTCTTGAGGTCCTTGGGCGACATTATGTACTTGTTTTCTATGGCAAGTTGCTCGCCGGTCTCGCGGTCGGTCACAGTGTAACCGCGACGGCATATCTGGGTGCAGGCTCCGCGGTTGGCGCTTGAGTTCATCTCATGGAGGCTCAAATAGCACTTTCCGCTCACTGCCATGCACAGTGCACCATGACAAAACATCTCTATGCCGACCCTGCGACCCGAAGGTCCGCAGATATTCTCGCGCACTATGGCATCGTGGATGGCGCGCACCTGATCGAGATTCAGCTCACGGGCAAGCACCATGACGTCAGCCATCGCGCTGTAGAACCTGACAGCCTCTATGTTGGTGACATTCGACTGCGTGGATATATGCACCTCTACTCCTATACTCCGCGCATAGCTTATGGCTGCGATGTCGGTGGCTATGATGGCTGAGATGCCAGCCTCCTTGGCTGCGTCTATGACCTTGTGGCACAGTTCTATCTCTGCATCATATATCACGGTGTTGACGGTCAGATATGTCTTGACACCAGCCTGACGACATATGTCAGCGATATTGTGCAGGTCGGGAAGGGTGAAGTTCACACTTGAGCGGGCACGCATGTTAAGCCCCTCGACGCCGAAATACACTGCGTCCGCGCCGGCATTGATGGCGGCGTGAAGCGACTCGTAGCTCCCTACCGGAGCCATTATCTCAAAATCTTTTCTTTCCATTATTTTTGTCAATCAAACAGCCCGAGGCCTCCGAGAAACACTATCAGGATGCACACAGGGGCGACGTAGCGCAGACACGCCACTATAAGCCCTACGAGAAAACGCCGCCCCGCGCCACTGCCGCCTATCTCGGCATCGATAACCGACCGCTTAAGCACCCACCCGACGAAGATGGAGATAAGCATGCCGCCTATGGGCAGAAGCACATTGGACGACACGAAATCAAAGAGGTCAAACAGCGTCATCCCGAATATCTTCATGCCCGCCAAGGGCCCGAACGACAGGGAGCACAACGACCCGAACACTATGGCGATGACAGTGTTGAGTACCGTAGCCTGAGTGCGCCCCATCTTGCGCTCCTCGCAGAAATAGGCTATGGATATTTCGCTCATGGATATCGTAGAGGTCAGTGAGGCAAGAAAAAGCAGTACGAAAAACAGGGTTGACCACACCATGCCCCACTGCATGTTGTAAAATATGGCAGGAAGCACCTCAAACACAAGCTTAGGGCCCTCGGCTGGAGACTGCCCGAAAGTAAATACGGCAGGGAAGATGATAATGCCAGCCAGCACTGCCACCAATGTGTCAAGCGCGGCTGATGTAGAGGCGGTGCGCACCAAGTCGGTGCGCCGGTTGAAGTAGCTCGAATACGTAATCAGGCATCCCAGCCCCAGACTCAGCGTAAAGAACGCCTGCCCCATCGCGCCCAACATCACCGAGGAGTCTATCTTGGTGAAATCCGGCTTGAACAAGAATGTCAAGCCCTCGGAAGCCCCGGGGAGAAATAGGGAGTTGACACAAAATATAAGCAGAAGCACGAAAAGAGCCGGCATCATGATGTTTGACATCTTTTCGATGCCCTTCTGCACTCCGCGTCTGAGTATCCAGAAGTTGGCAAGCAAAAACATCACCGTCCAGCCTACCGCGCTCCATGATGACGTAAACTCTCCAAACTGCTGATGGAGAGCCTCCTGCGTGTGCGCGCCCGAGAAATTCTGCACCGACCGCACTATATAGTCTGCCGTCCATCCAGCCACGACACTGTAGAAACTCAATATCATCAGCGAGGCAAGGATGCCGATAGCCCCTACAATCCTCCAGTAAGGCGACCCGTGCAGACGCTTGAACGCTCCGTAGACATTGGTGCCGGAATTGCGCCCTATGATGAACTCGGCAGTAACCACCGGAATGCCTATGACAAGGATAAAAGCTCCATAGACAAGCATGAACGCTCCCCCGCCATGCACTCCAGCCTCATATGGGAACCTCCATATATTGCCGAGACCTACAGCCGACCCCACCGTCGTGGCAATCACTCCGATGCGGGTATTAAACTGCGCTCTGGGCGGCTTCACGCCGTCAGTCTTATGGTGTATGGAACTCATGCATGCAAAGTTAGCAAAAAAATCACACCCCTGCAGTGATACATATGGCATCTTCAATCGTTTAACATATAATCATATAACTGAAATATGCTTAAATCAGAATATATGTAGGCTGAAAATAATTACCTTTGCACACATTATTATATAAGCAAATAAGAACACGACAAGATACTGATGAAGAAAATTCTCACATTTGCCGCCGCCATCGTAGTCCTCTCGCTGATAGCCGGGGCTGCCACGCGCAACAACAAGGCTGAAATCTCACGCAATCTCGACATCTTCAACTCGCTCTACAAGGAACTGCAGACATTCTATGTCGACACCATAGATGCCTCAAAGTCCATCACCACGGCGATAGACGCGATGCTCGAGGACATCGACCCCTACACCGAATATATCCCCCAGGACAAGCAGGACGCGTTCAAGCGCATGACAACAGGAGAGTATGCCGGCATCGGCTCGATGATCATGCAGCGTGACGGCAATGTCTACATATCCGAACCGCTCGTCGGCAGCCCGGCTTTCCAGGCTGGCTTGCGTTCGGGCGACCGCATATTGACCATCGACGGCGACAGCGTGAAGGGCTGGACCACCGAAAAAGCGTCAACACGGCTCAAAGGCAGCGCGGGCACGGTTGTCAAGGTCTCCGTATGCCGCCCCTACGTGAATGACTCCATCATATCGGTCGACATCACGCGCCGCAAGATCCAGGAACCTTCGGTACCTTTCTACGGCGTGGTCCGCGATGACATCGGCTATATCGTACTGACCTCTTTCACTGACAAATCGGCTGACGAGGTAAAGGAGGCGTTGCTGAAACTCAAGGCTGACCCCAAGGTCAAATCCATAGTGCTGGATCTCCGTGGCAACGGTGGAGGATTGCTTGAGGCTGCCGTGAAGATTGTCAGCTACTTCGTGCCCAAAGGCACCGAGGTGCTGCGTCAGCGAGGCAGAGAACTGACCAATGAGAAAGTCTACAAGACCACATCCGCACCCATCGACACGAAAATCCCCCTGGCTATACTGGTCGACGGAGGCACAGCATCGTCAAGCGAGATTGTCAGCGGTGCCCTCCAGGACCTTGACCGCGCCGTGGTAATAGGTCAGCGATCATATGGCAAGGGTCTTGTGCAGACTTCCCGTCCCCTCCCCTACGAGGGCTTGCTCAAAGTGACCATCGCCAAATATTTCCTTCCCAGCGGACGTCTGGTACAAGCCATCGACTACAGCCGCCGCAACCCCGACGGCTCCGTGTCACGCATCCCTGACAGCCTGACCAACGTGTTCACTACAGCCAACGGCAGAGAAGTGCGTGACGGCGGAGGCATCACCCCCGACATCAAGGTCACCTACGGCACTCCCAACCGCATGACCTACAATGTCGTGGAAAACTTCAAGGTCATGGACTACGCTACCAAGTATGCTGCCTCGCACGACACCATAGCCTCTCCATCAAAATTCGTGATCACGGATGAGATGTTTGAGGATTTCCGCACGTTTGTCAACCCTGCCACCATCAACTATGACCGTGTGCTTGACAAGATGATCGACAATCTTCGCGAGGGGGCGAAACACGAGGGCTATCTGACCGATTCGGTCAGCGCACAGATCGATGTGCTCGCCACGATGCTGAAGCACGACCCTGACCACGACTTCAACAAGGCGCGCCCTGACATCGAACGCCTGCTGAGCAATGAAATCGTGTCGCGCTACTACCTGCGCCCCGGTCAGATCGAAAACGCGCTCCGCTTTGACGAGGGACTTGACAGCGCAGCCACCGTCCTCAACACCCCCGGCAGATACGCCGAAATCCTCCGCCCCGCCAAAAAGAAATAACCCACACCAGACAGTAGGGACGCGGCGTGCCGCGTCATCAAAAGTACCATACTTTGACTCTCACTGATTTATCCGCAGCTTTTCTCACCCCGGCAAGGCGCAAAGCCATCACACGCGCGCTGTCTGACAGCAAATGCCGCCGAATAGGATTCTATAACATGGCAGGTTCTTCACCTGCCATGCTTTTCGCATCTATGGACGCGTCATATGGCGCGATGATCATAGTGGGCGACTCGCCCGACGATGCCGGTTACATCTACCACGACCTCACGCGCCTGATGGGCGAGGAGGCGGTGATGTATTTCCCCTCGTCCTACAAACGCGACATCAAATACGGCCAGCTCGACGGCCCCTCCCGCATACTGCGCACAGAGACATTGAGCCGCTGGATGGCAGCCGAAAGGCTGCGCTATGTGGTCACCTACCCCGAAGCTCTTGCCGAGAAAGTAGCGTCAGCCAAGGATGTCAGCGGTCACACTATCGTACTGTCGACACGCACCCCGGCTGACCTGACCGAGACTCAGCGATGGCTGCGTGACAACGGCTTCAAGGAGGTGGACTATGTTTATGAGCCGGGACAATGGGCTGTCCGTGGTTCTATCCTCGACATATTCGGCTACAGCAACGAGCTCCCCTACCGTCTGGACTTCTTCGGCGACGACATCGACTCGATACGCACATTCAACGTGGAGACGCAGCTCTCCGAGCAGAAGCTCACCGAGGTATCCATCACTTCGGCTCTCGATGCCGAGAGCGAGGGCGGCATGTCGCTGATGGAATTTGTCGGCGACAAGACGCTCATAGCCCTGCGCGATGCCGATTATACCGTGAGCCGCATCCGTGCCATCGCCGAAGAGCAATTCAGCACGAGTGCCATGATAGCCGAGGAGGGCGACTCGTCGGCTATGAGTCAGGTGGTCGATGCCGACCGCGCCGCCGCAGCCCTCGATGCCATGCGGCAGATCCGCTTCACAGCCGGAGATGTCGCCGACAAGGAGTGCACAGCCACGATAGACTTCCAGTGTTCGCCGCAAGCCCTCTATCACAAGAATTTCGACCTCATCAGCGACTCGTTTTCGCGTCTGCTCGCCGATGGTTACACCTTATATATATTATCTGACAGCGAGAAGCAGATCGAACGCCTCCGCGCCATCTTCGCCGACCGTGGCGACAGCGGCATAACATTCGTCCCCGTCATCCCCACTCTCCATCAGGGATTCAGCGATGCCGCCACGCACAAGTGCGTCTTTACCGACCACCAGATTTTTGACCGCTTCCATAAATATAATCTCAAAAGCGACCGCGCCCGCTCGGGCAAACTCGCTCTGTCGCTCAAAGAGCTGGGGCAGATAGAGGTGGGCGACTTCATAGTGCACGTGGACCACGGCGTGGGCAAGTTCGCGGGGCTGCTACGCACCAATGTCAACGGCAGGACCCAGGAGATGATAAAACTGGTCTATGCCAACGATGACATCATCTTCGTAAGCATCCATGCCCTCCACAAACTCGCCAAATACCGTGGCAAGGAGGGTGTGCCCCCCAAGGTCAACAAACTCGGCTCTGGCGCATGGAACAAGATGAAGGAGCGCACCAAATCGCGCCTCAAGGACATAGCCCGCGACCTCATCAAGCTCTATGCGGCGCGGCGCGACGAGGCTGGATACGCGTTCTCGCCCGACAGCTACCTGCAACAGGAGCTGGAGGCATCGTTTATCTACGAAGATACCCCCGACCAGCTGACCGCCACCCAGTCGGTCAAAGCCGACATGGAGCGTCCGCGCCCCATGGACCGCCTCATCTGCGGCGATGTAGGCTTCGGCAAAACGGAGGTGGCTATCCGCGCGGCATTCAAGGCTGCCACGGACGGCAAGCAGACAGCTGTGCTCGTCCCCACGACCGTCTTGGCATATCAGCACTACAACACATTCAAGGAGCGACTGAAAGAGTTTCCAGTGCGGGTTGACTATCTCTCACGCGCCCGCACGCCCAAGCAGGTCAAGGAGATACTTGCCGACCTCGAGGCTGGCAAAATCGACATCCTCATCGGCACACACAAGCTCATAGGCAAGTCGGTCAAGTTCAAAGACCTCGGTCTCCTCGTGATCGACGAGGAGCAGAAATTCGGCGTGGCAGTCAAGGAGAAACTCAAGCAGATGAAGGTCAACGTTGACACGCTTACCATGAGCGCGACCCCCATTCCGCGCACTCTCCAGTTCTCTCTGATGGGGGCGCGTGACCTCTCCGCCATCACCACACCTCCAGCCAACCGCTACCCTATCCTGACATCGGTCAATTCGCTCAGCGACGACATCGTGTCAGAAGCTATCAACTTCGAGCTTGCCCGCAACGGCCAGGTGTTTCTCATCAACAACCGCATCGAGGGGCTCTATCAGCTTGAGGAGATGATAAAGCGTCTCGTACCCGATGCGCGTACCCTCGTGGCGCACGGACAGATGCCCCCTGAGAAATTGGAGAAAGCCATCATCGACTTCGCCAACCACGACTATGACGTGCTCATAGCTACCACCATCATCGAGAGCGGCATAGATATGCCCAACGTCAACACTATCATGATCAACAACGCCCAGAATTTCGGGCTGAGCGAGCTCCACCAACTCCGTGGCCGCGTGGGTCGCTCGTCACGCAAGGCGTTCTGCTATCTGATGGTACCACCCGGGAATCCCCTCACCCCCGATGCCCGTCGCCGTCTGCAAGCCATCGAGAGCTTCAGCGACCTCGGCGCAGGCATACACATAGCCATGCAGGACCTCGACATACGCGGAGCGGGCAATCTCCTCGGCGCGGAGCAGAGCGGTTTCATAGCTGACCTTGGCTACGAGACCTACCAGAAGATACTCAAAGAGGCTGTGACAGAGCTTCGCAACGAGGAATTCAGCGACCTTGAGCAAGAGGATGCCTCCGAGGGCAAAGAGGTGGACTATGTGGCTGACTGCGTGATCGAAAGCGACATGGAGCTGCTTCTCCCTGCCTCCTACGTCCCTCAGGAAAGCGAACGCATCAGCCTCTATCAGGAGCTCGATAGCATAGAGCGCGAGACCGACCTACAGGCATACCGCATGCGCCTGATAGACCGCTTCGGCAAAATCCCCTACGAAACTGAAGAACTCCTGCGCATCCCCCGCCTGCGCCGCATGGCACGCCGCCTCGGCATAGAGAAAGTCGTGCTCAAGCAGGGCACCATGTACATCTACTTCGTCGGCGATGACAACCGCGCCTACTACGAATCGCCCATGTTCGGCCGCCTCATCCAGTTCCTCCAGCAGAACCCCCGCCGCGTGCGCATCCGCGAGATCAACGGCCGCCGTAGCTTCGCCATCTCCGACGTCCCCAACACCGAAACCGCCACCCACCTCCTCGACACCATCCTCACCCTCACCCCCGCCTGACCCCCGCCCGTAGGGACATCCCGTCCGCACAAGACCCAACCATCGGGCACATGCGGACATGCCACCGCATGTCCCTACACGGGATGGGATGCGCAGAAATTGTAGGGTCGCTACATATAGCGACCATGCTGTGGGACTGGGTTGTAGGGACATGCCGTGGCATGTCCGCCCCACGCATGAATTTTCCCATCACCGCAGCATGCTTCCTCGGAGAGAGCCCCACACATCCCTCAACTTTCCATATTTATCCTCGTTCCGCTATTGCTGTTTTCATCAAAATTTGTTTACTTTGCGAATGCAGGCCGCATCGCAGAAGCCCGGCTCTGGGCAATGCGGGTGGGTCGGCACCATCACGGCACCGCGACGTGACGTGACACGACATACGGAAAGCGTTTACTCGACGCTCTTTCTTGACTTTCCGAAATCTGGTAAATTTCAATCTTCGTCAGGAATGCAGCAATCGGTAGATGCCTATGTGGATATGTATAATTTCCCATCGACAGCCAACGCGAGAGCGCGAGCCGTTGGTGCATTTACACATATTCTGCGTGAGGCTTCTGCGTTTGCTCGTTCAACGAAGATGGGCAATACCAGAGCCTCGGAAAGTGGGACGAGCAAAGTACAGGCTCTCACGCTTTTCTTTATTTTAAACCAATCCATGCCATTTGGGGAGTCTGTGGCATATTATGAGTCATGAAAAACTTGAAACAATTCTGCATCTTTACAATCTTTGTCATGCTTGTGCTTTCACATGCTATTTCAGCTCTTGCGTCAGAGACCTCAACACAACAGCGAGATAAAATATCAGTCAAGTTCAAGGATTTTGACGGTGCAACATCTGAGTACTATATCGAAGGTTTGTTTGACGGCAAAGAGATGGCAGACGGGTCTGAGGTCATAATCACCACCCAGCGAGGCGACACCGTCATCTCTGGCATATACCACGACAACACGCCACATAACAGTTACATTGATGGTATTATGACATATGTTCGCAATGATAAATCTAAGTGCAGACTTTCTGGCAGCTTCACACTCATTACAGATGACGCCAAACATAGATCGTTCATATCAAAAAAGAAACGCAAATGGGACAAATTCGAGCTCCGTTTAGAAGCCGGTCGCATCAATCCTATAAACATGTCAGTGGATATGGGGGACTATCGTCTAATGACCAAGGACGATGGAAAACTATATACCGTCTTTAATAGGATTAAGACCGGCAATCAACTTGCCGCCATCAAATCTGACATGCCACGAGGTATTTTCAGCTTTGAGCAACTTTATGATGAAAAGAGTTCCATGCTCAGGACTTCTCATCAACTCGCGAGAAAGTTCCTCATACAGGGGAATGATGTTTTCCTATCATATAACGGACAAATGATGCACCTCTCCAAACCGAAGGATCTTGACAATGCCGAAGTGCTCTTCGGGGACATAGACACTCCATCATCATTGCTGCAAGTTGACAATCTGACACTTTTGTCCGACATGACAATCCGACCCAAAGGTAGTTATACATATACAATGTCTGACTCAACCATCGTCTCTGGTGTCTTTACCTACAGCGATTCTTTCTTCTCTGCACCGAATATTATCTATCTCATAAATAATTCCCAAAATCATGCTCTCTGCTGGACCGACCCTGCTGGCGAACAGCGTGATTATGACAAATGGCTTGAGATACCTCAATGGGCTGACCGTTCACGCTGGTACAAGATACTCACGGAGGCGAAATCTCCCAGTGATGCCATAGCACAATTGAACGAATATATCAACGAACACAATATAGCAGAACAGCACAAAGCTGAAGAAAAACAGCGCAAAGAAACTGAAGCAAAACAACAACAACAGCAAGCCAAGCAACAAAGCACTGAGAAATACCGACAAAAATATGGCGAAAAGTTCGGCAGAGCAATCGCAGAGAAAAAGCTGATGATAGGCATGACCAAAGCTATGGTAAAGGAATTCATCCCCGCCGAATGCTATGTTGTCACACAGAGAGGCAACTCCGAGACATGGACTTTCAGCGAGAAAAAAGCAGAAATGTCCCTTATGTCCAGCAGAAATGGCGCAGAAATGCTAATGACCACCCGTATGCTCGGCATGTCAATCGGCAGCCTGGTTCGCGCAGGCAACATGATGGGAATTGAAATCCCCCTCGTCATCCAATTCACCAATGGCAAAGTATCATCAGTGACGAGATAGAGAATCATTCCAAGTGAAGTATTACGCCACATCTTGCCTATGTTTTAGAATACATTCGGCGTGATTTTGCCTATATTTTGGAAGATTTGTGACCGCTTTTTGCCTATGTTTTAGAAGTTATTGGTATCTTTGATGGTGGGTCTGGGTGTTATGCCGGGCTTGTTTAAAACGGAGATATGGAACAGAGATTTTGTCAGAGCTGCGGGATGCCGCTGACTGAGGACAACCGCGGGACTGAGGCTGACGGCAGCCGCAGCGAGGATTACTGCATCTATTGCTACAAGGACGGCAGGTTCACGCAGGACATGACCATGGAGCAGATGATCGATTTCTGCGCCCGGTTTACCGACGAGATCAACCGCCAGTCGGGACAACATCTGACGCAGGAACAAGCCAAGGAGATGATGCGAAAGTTTTTTCCTCATCTCAAACGCTGGAAAACGCCCGGCGAAAAATCGCTTATCAAAAAGGCGGTGGATCTGCTCGCCCAATGCCCGGATGTCACGGTGGCGTCCATCAATGCCGACGGATTTCCGCGCCCAGTGCCCATGGCAAAGGGGCAGACTTCGGGATGCAACGAGGTGTGGATGGCTACAGGCGCGGATTCGGAGAAAGTCGCTGACTTCACAAAGAATCCCAAAGCCGGACTATGCTATTCGTGCAATGGCGCAAGTGTGGCTTTACGCGGCACGGTCGAGATAGTCACCGATGACAAAATCCGCACCGAGATGTGGCAAGACTGGTATATCAATCATTTTCACGGCGGTCCTTCAGACCCTAACTATGTGCTGCTCCACTTCATCGGCACAGAAGCGACCATCTGGATAGACAATGAATTTGCCCACGAAAAGCTTTGCCAATAAAACATCATACAATCATGAGCAACGAAATCCTATATATCCTGCTGCCTGACTATGCGGCGCATGAAGCGGTGTATCTTTCGCAAGCCATCGCTTCTGACGAGTTTGCGCTGAAAGAAAGCCCCAAGTATGTCAACAAGGTCGTGACACCTACGCTGGAGCCTGTCCGATCTATCGGCGGCTTCCTCACTGTGCCTGATTATTCATTTGAGACGATGCCTGATGATTACGCCGCGCTGGTGCTGATCGGCGGTTTCGGATGGAGCACGACAGTGGCTCAGCAGGTTGCACCCATTGTACGCCACGCCATTGAAAATGGCAAGACCGTCGGTGCTATCTGCAATGCCGCTTCGTTCATGGCGAAACACGGATTCCTCAATGCCGTCAGGCATACAGGCAACGGCGTAGAGCAACTGAAACTGTGGGGTGGAGAAAACTACACGAATACCGACGGATATATCCACGCACAGGCAGTCAGCGACCATAACATAGTCACTGCCAACGGCTCGGCAACGCTCGAATTTGCCCGGGAGCTGCTTCTGCTTCTCGACAACGATACGCCCGAGCGCATAGAGATGTACTATCAGTTTAACAAACAGGGCTTCTGCAACCTATTTCCTGGATAAAGCCATGTTCATTGCCATCCTTACATACAAGCAGCCGCTTAGCGAAGTCGACCGTTTCCTCACCGCGCATCGTGAATATCTCGCCAAGCACTACGTCGCCGGAGATTTCATCGCATCAGGTCCCCAAACACCTCGCATCGGCGGCGTGATAATGATGAAAGCCGACAGCCGAGAAGCGGTTGAGGCGATTATTGCCGAAGATCCGTTTCATATCAACGGCATCGCCGATTATCAGATTGTGGAGTTCACCCCTACGATGTTTATCTCTGACGACCTGAAATCATCGCTGTTATGATTGAAACCGGCAGGCTCATCTTGCGCCATTGGGAAACGGATGATGCAGATGCACTTTATAAATATGCCTCCGACGAGCGTGTAAGCAGGCTTGCACTGTGGCCCCGCCATACTTCCGTGGAGATGAGCCGTGAGGTCATAGAGAAACTCTTCATACCAAACCCCTTTTGCTTCGCCATCGTCCTTAAGGAGTCAAACGAAGCAATCGGCTGCATCGGTTTTGTGCCAGAAGGCACGGAGCACCATATCACAGCAGCCCATGAGCGTGAAGTCGGCTATTGGATAGGACATCAGTATTGGGGCGACGGCCTGACAACCGAGGCTCTGAAAACGCTTATTGAATATTGCCGAAACTCATTACGGCTGGAGTCCATGCTGGTCACGACAGACTCCAGCAATATCGCATCACAGCGCGTTGCCGAAAAATGCGGGTTCAAGTTGGTCGAGCATTACAATTATGCTGGAATTGACAGCATGGCATTTCGATTGCGAATACTTGACTGACAACAACAGCACAGACCTCAAAAATACGATTCATTATGAATATAGAGAACTTAAGTCAGCTCACCGACACCGTCCGCGATGAACTGCTGAGCGTATGGGAAAAGTCTGTGCGAAGCTCCCACCATTTCCTGACAGAAGATGATATCTCGTATTTCAGACCCTTAGTGCGTGACCAGTATCTCCCGGCAGTCCGCGTCTCAGTGATACGCGACGAGGATGGCTCGATTGCCGCCTTCATGGGGCTGAGCGACGATATGCTCGAAATGCTTTTCGTGCTTCCCGAAAGACAGGGACACGGCTACGGCAAAGCCTTGGTTAAGTGTGCAGTCAACATATGCGGCATCCGCAAAGTGGACGTAAACGAGGACAACGCGCAAGCTTACGGCTTCTACCTCGCCATGGGCTACCAAGTCATCAGCCGCGACGAGTACGATCCCACCGGCAAGCCTTTCCCCATCCTGCACCTGCAGATATGACAAAACAAACGCAGGGAAGCACGAGCATGTGCATCCCTACGTTTGGTCGTGAGGTCAAACTCCAAAATTTATCACCCGAAACCGCTCCCAAGCCTGACGATAAGAGGTAATTTATACCCCAATTGGTATAATACGAAGAAAACATATTATCTTTGCACCTAAAAGGGTATAATCGCATGACAGAATTAGCAAAATTTGTAAAGGAAATGCGCAAGCAATACGGGCTTACCCAAATTGACCTGTCAGAGAAATCAGGAGTTGGTCTGCGCTTTGTTCGTGAGCTGGAGCAGGGCAAGGCGACATTGCGTCTTGACAAAGTGAATCAAGTGCTGGCTCTCTTCGGAGCCGAGATGCAGCCATATAAAATCAGCAAGCCATGAAACAGGCGAAGATATACATGGACAACGCTCTTGTAGGATGGCTTACCGAAGATGACGGCGGTTATGAGTTCAGATATGACACAGCCTATCTTGATTCACCCGGCGCAATGGCTGTGAGCTTGACGCTGCCTTTGACTGACAGGCCATATCGCGACAAAGTATTGTTCCCGTTCTTTGACGGACTCATTCCCGAAGGTTGGCTGCTTGACATCGCCGAACAGAGCTGGAAAATATCGGCGCGTGACCGTTTTTCATTGCTGCTGGCGTGCTGCAAGGACTGCATTGGCAATGTAAGTGTCGTACCAGTAGGAAGAGAGGAGGCGACAGATGTGTAAATGTCTTTACTGCTACAAGCCGCTGGGCGAAGGCGAGATTGACTATCACAAAAGATGCGCCCGTAAGATTTTTGAGTCGGGTACTGCGCCCGCTTTGCCATATACGCGTGACAACATCAAGGAACTGGCACGCGAGATAGTGTCGGCGAGCACGACAGTGACCGGCGTGCAGGCCAAACTGTCTCTCGACATAGCCCGCGGCTCTGCCGGAGAGCCACAACGGTTCACAATAGTCGGACTCTGGGGCAGATACATCCTCAAGCCTCAGACCGACCGTTTTGCCAACCTGCCCGAGAACGAGGACCTGACAATGCACATGGCGGAAGCCGCCGGAATCCAGACCGTGCCGCACTCCTTGATACGTTTCGCCGATGGGGAACTGTGCTACATAACCCGACGTGTGGACCGCACCAAGAGCGGCGGGAAAATTGCGATGGAGGATATGTGCCAGCTTTCGGAGCGTCTGACCGAGGACAAATACAAAGGCTCATACGAGAGGATCGCAAAACACCTCCGCCAATATTCCTCAGCACCGCTTCTTAACATTGTCAACTTTTGGGAAGTAGTAGTGTTCTCCTGGCTGACAGGCAACGCCGATATGCACCTTAAGAATTTCTCCCTGTATTGTCCCGCCAATGAATATCTTCTCACTCCGACCTACGATCTGCTGTCAACAGCCATAGCCATGCCCGAGGATGATGAAGAATTGGCTCTGACTCTCAATGGCAAGAAGAAACGCATAGACCGCCTTGATTTTGAAAAGGCGATGCGCGACAGCGGGATGGACGACAAAGCCATCTCAAAACTTTTCCAACGCTTCGCCAAGGCAATCCCTGAATGGCATCTCCTTATCAGCCAATCATTTCTGCCGAAGCAACTCCAAGTCGAGTATCACACAAAGATAGATTCGATGTCAAAACGACTCTTGGAATCTTGAGTATCAATATAAATATCATGCATAATTTTATACCCTAATTGGTATAATTTAGAGATAATACATCGCAATCACACCCTTTCGGGTATAATTATTTCACAATCTGAGACTGCATCATACGGTCTTCAAGGGCTTGGCAGGCACACCCCCTACGACGGTCCGCGGAGCAACGTCCTTTGTAACCACGGCACCAGCTGCTACGATGGCTCCGTCTCCTATGGTCACGCCCTGGGTTATGGTAACGTTAGCCCCGATCCACACATCCTTGCCTATGCGTATGGGGCGAAAAGTCATGGAGCCGCGCCGTGACGGATCCGGGTCGTGATTAATAGTCGCCATCACGCAGTTGTGACCTATCAGCGAACCGTCACCTATAAATATACCGCCCTGGTCCTGAAACTTGCATCCCATATTGATAAACACGTTCTTACCAATATGTAGATTTTTACCATAGTCAGTGTATATTGGAGGAAACAGTCCCACCGAAGAGTCTATCTCCGCGCCAGTCAGCTGCGAAAGCAAGAAGCGTAGTTCATCGGGCGTATGGTATCTGTTGTTGATTTCCATTGTGACACGTATCGCCTCCTGTGACGCCTCGTGCATGAACAGATGCTCCTTTGAGCCGCCCTCGACCCTTCCGTTAGCGGCAATATACTCGTTGTATTCCTCAGCTGTCATAAGTCGTACTTATAATGGATATTCCATTACAAAGATAGGGAAAATGTCTAACGCTTAGGCATTTATGAAGAAACTTTTTGCTGCCGCATATTCATCCGAGGTCTATCAGTCGGCGAGGGTGCTTTGTTGAGAGAAGTTCTCTTTGTTTTGCCATATTCACATGCGTGTATATCTGGGTCGTCGTTATACTACTGTGTCCTAATAAGTTCTGGATATATTTAATGTCTACATCTTCTTCAAGCAGCAACGTGGCAAAGGTATGACGGAACGTGTGGGGCGTGATTTTTTTGTTCATGCCAATCTCTGTTCTGCACCTTTTGACAAGAGTTCTGACTGATGCCGGAGAAAGGGGTGAGCCTAATCTGTTGACAAAAAAAGAATCACAAGGTTGGAATAGTAGCTGATATTGTCGCAGTATTTTGATGACATCTGGAGAACAGAGCTGTATGATGCGCTCTTTGCCCCCTTTGCCGAATATCCTAACGGTGGCTTGTCGTAGATCCACAGCATGGCATGACAGTCCGCATAATTCAGAGACACGGATGCCTGTAGCAAACAGCAGCTCTATGACTGCAATATCCCGTGTCTGCGCCTTGTATGAGTAGGCATCGGGATGGGGATTGGAAGATCTCGCCTGATATAGATACTTCAGGATGTTCCTTATTTCATGACAGGTCATGACAGTCGGCAATACAAGAGGCTCTTTAAATCGAATCCGAAGTTTTCGAAACGGATTTAGGAAGTTGTCATGCTCATAGTCATAGTAGTTAAACAGGGCTTTCAAGGACGCCAGTTTCCTCTTCACTGTTTTCGGTTTGTATCGGAATAGATGTTGCATATACCCCTTGATAATCTCCTTCGAAACCTGTTCGAGTGATAACGACAAGGGGTAAGAAGCATGAAGGTAGTGGAGAAACATGTTTAGATCCGACCTATAAGCGTATATTGTCTTACTAGTCAAATTCTTCTCGTATTGGCAGTGCTGCAGGAAGTCGGTGATGATACGAGCAATAGGAGTGAGCTTACTTGCTTTAATGGCATCCATAATTGAGTTTCATAAATATTTGTACTAATAAATGAAATATTAAATTTCATCTTTGCAATAAGTCGACAAATTTCATCCAATTGCCGATAACTTATAATTATGGACGGATCCACC
>LUJR01000046.1 GCA_001689515.1 Bacteroidales bacterium M7 | reverse complement strand
GTGTAGGGTGTCCGGGCCGGACAACGTACACTCCGCGCGCTCGGATGCGGACATGCCGGGGCATGTCCCTACAACTTTATGGATTCAGCTTGCGTCCAATACAATCAGATGTCGTATCTATACCATCTCTAATCCTAACTTATTCCATCTTTTATGATTTTATCCAGTTTTTTACACCGTCCCATTCGCGCTATACGCTTGGCGCACAAAAGGTTGCAGTGTCTGATATCTCCTGTTGATTGCGGTCTTGACGTAATTAATGCTTTTGAGCAGTTCATAGCCAAGGCGCCCTCGCGATGCCGACACGGACATCCTGTCTCTGCGAAAACCATACAGCACTACCGCCACGCTCTCAGCTATCTGAGGGCGTTTGTTACAGAAAAGGGTTACACAACGCTCTCTTTTGCCCGGCTTGACCGTGATTTCTATGAGCAATACGTTGCATTTGCTTACCGTAAACATTTGAGACTAAACACGATAGGCAACCATATAAAGATACTGAAAGCCCTGATACGTTCTCAACCTCAAGATATCCAAGACCTCGCATGGGAGTTTATGCGTTGCGAGGGATTAAGGGAGGAGACGGACGCGGTGGTTTTGACCGAAACAGAGCTGCACTGCATGGCAAGGTTCCCGCTGCCGTCACAGTTGCTTTGCAGGGTGCGCGACCTATATATAATAATGTGTTGGACTGGCGTAAGGTATTCCGACCTCGCGCAACTGACTCGTGACAACATAATCACCGACGGCAAAGGGGATTCGTATTTCAGCTTCCGAGCAGCAAAGACTGGTCGCAAGTCTCTGGTGAGGATCTTACCCGAGGCGGATGCTGTGCTGCAGCGATATGACGAGGGACGTTCACTCCCACGTGTGCCATCCAATACCCGCTTCAACCGCCGCCTTGACCAGATGCTGCAACTGATGGCTGCCACGCCTCAGCTTGCATCGCTCAATGACCCTATCACACGCACATATACCGCCCTCCGGGCAGACGGTACCGTAGGCTACGTGCGTGAGACCCTTCCGCGCTGGAAGTTGACACGATGCCACACGGCACGCCGCACCTTTGCTACCAACATGCGTCTGCGCGGCAATGACCGTGATGTCATCTGCGCCGCCACAGGTCACCGCACCGAAGCCGCCCTCTCACGCTACATCAAAGACACCCTACTCGACCGCGCATCACGCCTCCACTGACCACGCAAGCATGGCGCAAAACCCCATCGAAACCAAGCCAAACAAGCAAAAAGATACGTCGGAGACGTATCAGCTGTGCGTAACCCCATGCACGGAGCGTCAGCGAACGTACATGGGGGTCATGACTCCTCTTCAAATCAACCTCGGAGAGGTTGTGACCGTTCTCAATCTATTTTAGTCCCGAACATCACATCATGCGTAAGCTGGTGTGCCACAACCTCTCCGAGGTTGATTGGTCTGACGCTCTTAACCCCATGTACGTTCGCTAACGCTCCGTGTATGGGGCTATCTACAGCTGCCACGTCTCCGACGTGCCTATACCATGACATGAGATTTATGTGTTTCAGCATATGGCTTCTCCTGTCACCACATTTTTGGATGATAAATGCGCCGTCAATGAGATATGTTATACAACAGTATTTTTAAGTCAAAAAATATATTTATTGCGTCACTGAAATGTTAATATCATTTTGTCACCAATAAGCACCATAATTCGCCATCTGCAAGCAAAATATAGCTGATTACAATCAATATTGACCATAATTGCTGGCAATATGCCGAACCAAACGTAAATTAAAGCCTTAAATTCAATAAAAAAGTGTCCGTTTTTTCGTGAAAATGCCAAAAAAAATGTTGACGATTTGCAACTAAACATAAAAAAGTGTAAATTTGCAACCTATCGTTATCATCTTTCGTCATGGTCAGATGCCACGATTTAGCATTTAACATTAGCCCAAGCCTCTAATATTCAGGCTCGTTGCCCCATTGACATCACATCTAGTTGTCATTGATTCTTGCCTCTCTCCCTCCCCCAGCCGTGCTTCATGCGCGGAGTGTACGTTGTCCGGCCCGGAGTAACGCCGCGACAGGATGCGTGGACGGTGCTTAGCACAGGGGATTTCCGCAAAGATAGTTCATTCTTAACATCAGTATGTTTTAACCAAGTTTTTCACCCAATTATGAAAAAGCTATTGCTATTGTTTGTGGCAGTCTTCGCACTCGCCGTATCGGCTTCGGCTCAGTCACGCACAGTGACAGGTACCGTGGTCGGCGCCGAGGATGACGAGCCATTAGTAGGCGCCACTGTCATGCCCATCGGGGGCGGGACAGGTACGGCGACCAACATCGACGGCCAATTCACCATCACACTCCCTGCCAATGTCAAGGAGCTTAAGGTGTCATACGTGGGCATGCACGCAGCCACAGTCCCTGCCTCTGACGGCATGATTGTGAAGCTCGTCAACTCCACCAACCGCCTTGACGAAGTCATGGTGGTTGCCTACGGCACAGTAAAGAAATCAGAATACACCGGTGCTGCTTCGGTGGTCAATTCCGAGCAGCTTCAGGACGCTCTTGTGACAACTGTCACTTCAGCCCTGTCAGGTAAGGTGTCAGGTGTACAGACCCTCAGCTCCAATGGTCAGCCGGGCGTGGCTCCGACAGTGCGCATCCGCGGTGTCGGCTCTATCAACGCCAACTCCAACCCCCTCTATGTAGTGGACGGTCTGCCTTATGAAGGTGACATCAACCAGCTCAACCCTCAGGACATCGAGTCGATGACCGTGCTTAAGGACGCTGCTTCTACAGCCCTCTACGGTGCCCGCGGTGCCAATGGTGTCATTCTCGTGACCACCAAGCAAGGTCAGAAGGACGGCGAAGTGAAGGTGACCTTCGATGCTCGCTGGGGTGCCAATACCCGCGCTCTCCCCAACTATGACGTGGTCACCGATACTGACCAGTATCTCAAGATGGTAGGTCAGGCTATATACAACAATGCACGCTACGTCAGCGGCGTGTCAGGAGCCTCAGCCCTCGCCACTGCCAACAACAGCCTGTGGTCAAGCCTCGGATACCAGATCTACACCCTGCCCCAGGGTCAGAACTTCTTCCTCAACGAGAACTTCGACATCAACCCCAACGCTACTCTCGGCTACACCGACGGCAGCTACTACTATACTCCCGACAACTGGATCGACGAGACTTTCCGCACCGGTTTCCGTCAGGAATACAACCTCTCGCTCCAGGGTTCTTCGGACAAGATCAACTATTACCTCTCTGCCGGCTATCTCGGCAATGACGGTCTGATCGAGGGCTCCCACTTCAAGCGTTTCTCTACCCGCCTCAATGTGGACTACCAGATGAAGCCTTGGCTCAAGGTCGGTGCCAACATGTCATATGTCTACACCAATTCCGGTTACCCAGGCGACCAGGATACCGATGCAAGCTCTTCATCGGGCAACGCTTTCTTCCTCGCCTATCAGATAGGTCCGGTATATCCTATGTATCTACGCTCTGCCGACGGCAACATCATCTATGACAAAGCTACAGGCAACCCTGTATATGACTACGGTAGCAAGGACTACGACGCTCACGGGCTGTCACGTAATTTCATGTCAGGAGCCAACCCAGTCAGCGCGCTCCTCTATGACACCGAGGAATATCTGACAGACTTCTTCACTGGCAAGTGGTATGCCACCGTAACCCCAATCGCAGGTCTTAACGTGACCGGTACTCTCGGCTACACCACCAACAACGAGCGTCTGCACTACCTCCATACACCCCTCTACGGTCAGTCTTCGACCTACGGTGGCCAAGCTATCCAACAGGCAACCAACAATAACGCTCTGACCCTTCAGGCACTCGCATCTTACAGCCGCACATTCAACGATGTGCACAACATGGACCTCATGGCAGGTTACGAAAGCCTCGAGCGTCACGTCGAGTATGTATCAGCATCAGGCAGCAACCTCTACAACCCCTTCGTACCTTATGTAGGTAACACCATCGACAACCCCAACGTGGGTGGTCTCAAGTACGGTTACGCTACACGCGGTCTGCTTTTCCGCGCCAAGTACAACTATGACTCGAAATACTTCTTCATGGGTTCGTTCCGCCGCGACGCTTCTTCGCGCTTCGCCAAGGATCACCGCTGGGGCAACTTCTGGTCAGTCAGCGGCGCATGGGAAATCGCCAAGGAAAACTTCGCCAAGGACTGGACATGGCTTGACATGTTGAAATTCAAGGCTTCGTTCGGTCAGAACGGTAACGACAACCTCGGCACATCATCAAGCTCTGGCTTCTACGGATTCTTCTCGGCTTACACCGATATGTACCAGCTCACTGGCGGTAACGGCGTATGGTCAGATGCCACCCTCTACTTCAAGGGTAACCCTGACATCTCCTGGGAGACTTCCAACAACTTCAATATCGGCTTCGACTACAGCTTCCTCAACGGCAAGGTGGACGGTACTATCGAGTACTTCAACCGTCAGACCTCCGACATGCTCTACTTCAAGCCTACCAGCCCCTCAATCGGTTACTCATCAATGCCCATGAACATCGGCTCTATGCGTAACTACGGTATGGAATTTGACGTGAACGTCAACATCATCAACACCAAAAACATCCAGTGGGATGTCAACGCCAACATCACCTGGGCTGGCAACAAGGTGCTGAAGCTCCACCCCGACCTCAACGGCGAATGGATTTCAGGCAGCCGCATCTTCCGCGAAGGCGAGTCTATGTACCAGCTCTACGTCACCAAGTATGCAGGCGTTGATCCCACTACGGGTCTTGCTCTCTACTGGGCAAAGGATGCCAATGGCAATGAATACGCCACCACATCAGGCACACAAGCTTATAACACCAACCGTGTATCTACCGGCAACCTCATGCCAAAGGCTTATGGTGGTTTCGGCACCGACCTCCATGCATACGGTTTCGATTTCTCGATTTCGTTTGCATACCAGTTTGGTGGTAAGATCATCGACCAGACCTACTGCCAGCTGATGTATGGCGGCGCAACCGCCTACATAGGACAAGCCATGCACAAGGATCTCCTCAACGCATGGACTCCGACCAACACCAACACCGATGTGCCTCGTCTTGCCACCAATGACCAGTACACCACATATACCGCTGCATGCGACCGTTGGTTGATTTCAAGCAACTACCTCAGCCTCAACAACATCACCCTCGGCTATACATTCAAGAAAGACTGGGTGAAAAAGCTCGGTCTGCAGGAGCTCCGCATCTACGGTGCTGCCGAGAATGTAGCCCTCTGGAGCGCACGCAAAGGTCTTGACCCCCGCCAGAGCTTCACAGCGTCAGAGAACTCCACATACTCTCCCAGCCGCACCATCTCAGGCGGTATCCGTGTAGCGTTCTGATAATCGCGTATAAAAGTCCATCAATAACAGACTTATCCTTAAGATTAAACCAAATATGAAATCTATCAATAAATTCCTCACCGTCGGTCTGTCGGCACTCGCCTTAGTGGCTTGTAACGACCTCGACCAGCAGATTGAGGGCAACTACGCCACCACGGATCAGAAGAAAGATCTGACCGAGGAGTTCCCCGAGAAGCTCGTGGCAGCTGTGGCAGGTACCACCGCTGAGTTCAGCAAATACATGACGGTCTACGAACAGCACTTCGACTTCGGTTATCCCTCGCTGATGCTGGCTCTTGACAGCCGCGGCATCGACATGCTCGGATGCGACTCCGGCTATAACTGGTTCTCATGGTCAAACGACCTCTCTGACGGCAATGTCAACGGCAGAGGCACTAACCTCGCCTGGAGCTACATGTACAGCCAGATTTCGGCTGCCAACACCCTGCTCAAGACCGTAGGCGAAAGCAATGATGCCACCATGCAGTTCTACATGGCACAGGCAAAGGCAATCCGCGCCTATGACTACTGGGTGCTCGCTCAGCTCTACCAGTTTAACTACGTAGGCCACGAGTCACAGCCCTGTGTGCCCATCATCACTGACAAGAACATCGACGAAATCGCTGCCGTAGGTGGTGCAAAGCGCTCCACAGTGCAGGAGGTATACACACAGATCATGAACGACCTCGACGATGCCATCTCTTACCTGACAGCAGCAAAGGCTGCCCGCGTGACCCCCGATGCAGTGCTTGACTCCAAGCCCAAGCGTCTTGTGAGCCTCGCTACCGCCTACGGTCTCCGCGCCCGCGTCAATCTGACCATGGGCAAGTATCTTGAGGCAGCCAACGATGCCAAGGATGCCATCGCACAGTTTGGCGGTCAGCCCATGTCATTCGAGACAGCCTCCAAGCCCGGTCTGTGGTCAATCGACGAGAGCAACTGGATGTGGGGCATCGCCATCAACGAGCAAGACCGCGTCGTGACTTCAAGTATCGTCAACTGGCCCTCGCACATGGGTTCGCTCTGCGGCAACTCATATGCCGAAGTAGGCGCTTGGCGTCAGGTGGCTAAGAATCTCTTCGACCAGATTCCTGGCAAGGATGCCCGCAAGGGATGGTGGCTTGACTCCAAGAAGAAGTCGGCAAACCTGACCGAAGCCCAGCAGGCATATTGCAAGGATGCAGACATGCCCGCTTACAACCAGGTCAAGTTCGCACCCTATCAGGACCAGCTCGGTAACACCGTCAAAGGCCAGGACATCCCTCTGATGCGTATCGAAGAGATGTATCTCATCCAGGCTGAGGGTGAAGCAATGAGCGGCAATACAGAGGGCGGCAAGCAGACCCTGACCAAGTTTGTCAAGACTTACCGCTTCAAATCATACGCTTGCCACGCCAACACTCCCACCGACATCCAGAACGAGGTATGGTTCCAGCGTCGTGTAGAGCTTTGGGGCGAAGGTCTGAGCTACTTCGACATCATGCGTCTGAAGAAGCCTATCGACCGCCGCGGCGGTGGCTGGCCTGCCAACTGGGTTTACAACGTGCCTGCCGAGAGCAACGTGATGCGTTATGTAATCCCCAACAGCGAGCTTCAGGCTAACCAGATGATTTCTGCTGCCGACAACAACCCGTCATCCGAACGTCCTCTGCCGGTAACCGAATAATCCCACTTACGAGACTCTCTCCTCCATTACTATCATCACAATAGACAACTCAGAATATGAAACTCAATAAGAAACTTTCATTCCTGGCAGTCACCGCATTTACTGCGGTGGCAGCCCTGACATCGTCGTGCAGCGATGACAAATACTGGGATGAAGACGGTATCTCCGGACAGGGCGTGACCTTTGACCGCAAGTCAATGAGCGCTACCTACAAGCCCGGCGACCAGATACCCTCACCAGTGTTCAACGTAGTCATGCGCCGCGGCACCACCTCGGGCTCCGAGACTGTTACCGTAGCCGGATTCACAGCCGACTCCAAGGGCGAATACACCGTGCCCATGACATCGGCTGATCCCTGGAGCTTCCCCACCACGGCTACATTTGCCGAAGGCAGCGACCAGGCTGTAATCCCCGTGACTCTGACCAATACAGCTGAGGGCACATACAAGATGGCTCTCAAGATCACATCGACGTCAAGCCTCGCCCTGGGAGCCAACAATATGGTATCACTCTCTGTCAGCATTTCTGCCGGCGATCCGCAGCCTGTATGGCGCTCACTCGGCAAGGGCAAGCTGACCATGGGCTTCTTCACCAATCCTACATGGGATGCAGAAGTGCAGGTTGACGATGCCGAATGGCCTGAAGGCAGCAAGGGCTACTGGGGCCACTACCGCATCTACAATCCCTTTGATGCTTCTGACGAAGAACTCGCTCAGGGTTGGCCCGAAGGCATCGAGTTCTATATCTGCCCTCCCGGATACTCTACCGATTTCTGGAACACCTACGCTACCAATCCTTCTGGAATGCCTTTCAGCTGGGGCGAATCTGAGCCTGTGACACTTGCCCTCGGCAAGACATATCAGGTGCCCATCGACCTCTTCGGTGCCGGCGATGCTTACGACTCGTTTGTATCTCCCATCTACCTGAACTCATTTGACGGCAATGCCGGCTATGCAGAAGCCATCAGCGTACTCGGCGGCTGGCTCATGGAGCCCAACCCTGATGCTACTCCTGGCACTGACGAATTCCACGGTATCCCCAACGCCGTAGGTCTTGGCGCATTCATCATGCGCGAGCAGTCAGGCAGCGGTACATCGCAGTTTATCAACAGCAAGCAGATGAACTTCATCTTCCCCGGCGGATCACTCGGCGACTATACCTTCGAGCTGTCATACTTCGGTCATACATTCAACGCCGACAAGACTCAGGAATATCTTGATGCCGAAGTCAAGGCTATCGGCTCTGACTGCAAGGACTTCGTGGTAGGCCTCGTACAGACCAAAAACGCCAATGATGCAATAGAGATCGTGCAGAAGTTCTATGAGGACATTCAGGAATCGGAAGATCCCGAAGCTGTTCCCCGTCCCGAAGGCTTGTATGGCTACACCGAAACCACCATCACCGAGGGCAACTCTAAGAATTTCCGCTATATGGTGCCCCAGGAATCAGCCAACTACGTATTCGTAGCCTTCTCTCTCAATGAGGGAGCTGTAGCTGAAACATCTACAGTAGGTGTCAAGTTCCAGTCCATCACCGAGATGGGTGGCGAAGATGCCAACTGGGAAGACATGGGCATGGGTCAGATGACCGACGATATGCTCCTCCCCTTCTACTTCCAGGGCGGCATCATCCCCGACCAGTACATCATCGCTTATGACATCCCCGTGCAGAAGCACAAGTCAGAAGCCGGCATGTATCGTGTGGTAACTCCCTACTCTACAGAGTACTTCCCCATCGGAGGTCTTGACGATTTCGTACCCGGTGACGAGTCTATGGTCATCGATGCCACAAATCCCCAGTGCGTGAAGGTACAGCCTTTCGTAGCCGGTAGCTGGCCTGCTGACAACGAGACACTCGAACTCATGAGCTACTCATACTATCTCGCTGAAAACGGAGTATCTGATGCAGCCATGATCAATGCCGGCATCGCAGGAACCCTCGCTAATGGAGTGGTTTCGTTCCCCGCTGCGATTGTAGAACCTGACGGCACGATGCCCTCAATGATGGCAGTCATTCCCGAATCAGGCTCTCAACTGATTTCCAACAAGCAGGGTCTCTTCAAGGTAGTGCTTCCTACCGCATCTAAGGCAGCCCGCAAGGTAACAGCCAAGAGCCACAAAGCTCTCAAGATCACCAAGAAGCATGCCATGACCACCAAGGCAGCCAAGATGGTCAGCAAGCGCTCTGACATGAAAGCTGCATCAGCCAAGGCTCCGCGCAATGCCAAGTTCCGCGTGCCCATGGCACTCCCTCAGCAGCTCCGCTGATATCCGACCTCAAAAATACCCTCTTCGTATCAGGACCGCCCCACCAGGCGGTCCTGACTGCATTCTGACACTACCGACTCTATATGGACATGCTTTGGAAGTCCCGAAGGGACAAGCCTGTGCTTAACCGTGGATGAGAGGCGGCGATAGCCGTCCGAGTCCACGGTTAAGCAACACTAAAGACAAAGTCCTGGAAGGGACGAGTTTATGGTAGCGTCTACACCACAATTCCATCCCTCCGGGACTCACATCTTTCGCTTCGTTCCTCCGTGGACTCGTCATGGCTACGCCATATCCTCATACACGGTTAAGCACAAACTCGTCCCTCCGTGACTTACGACATGCCTATTCCTTCGATTTGACACAATCAATCGTTAAGCAAACAAAATTGGGAGATGCCTAACATACCATCCATGGCAAAGAGGCATTAGGATATATGGCGGTTTTTTAGTAAGTTTGCATTGATTATATATCATGAGAGATTGTATCCACTTACATTAATCCCCCATTGACAGCATATGACAGAAGACGATATAAAGCGGCTGAGCAAGGATGCCGACGGACTCCTCACTTATGAATACATCGCCAACCATATAGGCGACGACGACCTTGACATATCGCGTCTGGTAGACAATATGATACAGGTTGACCGCTCGGGACAGTTTGTCGTGTCGGCGGCGCGCTATCTTGCCGCCATAGACGCGCACGGTTTCAGCGGTGCGATAGACCGCTTAGTCAAGGCGGCGATAGATAAGGACCGCGAGCACCGCTACATCCCCGACCTGCTTCCGAGCCTCTGGGGCGCAGACTACGAGAGCCGCGCCGACCAGCTGATAGCCAACGACGACAATTTCCGCCGCATACACAAGCGCGTGTTTGAGGGTGGCAAAATGTAACAAACAAGGGCAATAAAACGTTTGAATGTATGGACGCGGCGTGGCGCGTCATCGCATCAGGCGTTGCATATACCCTTTGATGACGCGTCACACCGCGTCCCTACAATTATAAAACCTATCTTAATGAAACGACTCTCTCTGCTTCTCCCGCTGATGGTCATACTCGCCGTCATGGGATGCAAAGCACAAAATCCAAGTGAAGATATGAATACTGACAACACCCCTGCCAAAGACGCGATAGTAGAATTCAAAACTACCGAAGGCGACGTGACCCTGCGCCTCTACGGCGACACACCTAAGCATCGCGCCAACTTCCTAAAGCTCGTCAAGGAGGGCTACTATGACGGACTGCTTTTCCACCGCGTAATCAAGGATTTCATGGTACAGACCGGTGACCCCGACTCGCGCAACGCCGCCAAAGGAACTATGCTCGGCACCGGAGACCCGGGATATACCATCGATGCCGAAATCATCGCCCCCAAATACTTCAACAAGCGCGGAGCACTTGCCGCAGCCCGCACCGGTGACCAGGTCAACCCCGAACGCCGCTCAAGCGGAAGCCAGTTCTACATCGTCACCGGCCGCAAATTCAACGAACAGCAGCTCCGCCAGATGGAGCACCAGCTCAAGCAGCAGGGTATGCAGCAGATATTTGACAGCTTGGTCAAGCAGCACCGCGACACTATAATGTCGCTGCGCCGCGCCAAAGACCAGGCAGGACTCCAGAAGCTCCAGGAACAGCTCATAGCCGAAACCGAAGCCAAGGGCGAATCGACGGACTTCTCCCTCACCCCAGAGCAGCGCGAAGCCTATATGACCGTGGGAGGCGCACCGCATCTTGATGGTGCCTACACCGTGTTTGGCGAAGTCATCAACGGCATGGATGTCATTGACAAAATCGAAGGCGTAGCCACCGATGGCAACGACCGTCCCCTTGAGGATGTCAAAATACTGTCAGCCAAAGTCATAGAGGAATAACGCACCGTGATTGAAGTCACACGTCACACCCTGTCAAACGGACTGCGCATAGTCCATGCCTATGACCCGTCGACCATCATGGTCGCGGTCAATGTCATGTACAACGTCGGTGCACGTGACGAGTCGGCGCAGCGCACAGGCATGGCGCATCTGTTTGAGCATCTGATGTTCGGCGGCTCTGTATATGTCCCGGCTTTTGACCGGGAAGTGGAAGTAGCCGGCGGCATGAGCAACGCCTGGACCTCCAATGACTTCACCAACTTCTACATAGTGCTGCCAGCCATCAATGCCGAAACCGCCTTCTGGCTCGAAAGCGACAGGATGCTGTCGCCGGCATTCTCGGAGCGCACATTAGAGGTGCAGAAAGGGGTAGTCATCGAGGAGTTCAAGCAGACCTGCCTCAACCGCCCCTATGGTGACATGTCGCACTACCTGCGTCGCATGGCGTTTGACTCCCACCCCTATAGCTGGCCTACCATAGGACTCACGCCTGAGCACATACGCGATGTGGATATGGATGATGTCAAAGAGTTCTTTTTCAGCCACTATGCCCCTAACAATGCCGTGCTCGCCGTCTGCGGTAACATCACTGCAGATGAGACATTGCGGCTTGCCGAGAAGTGGTTCGGCACCATCCCGTCACGCACCATAGCCCCTCGCCGATATCCGCGCTTGGGCGCAATTGATTCACCACAACATGTGGAAGCGTGCGGCAATGTACCCCAGACAGCCCTCACTGTGGCATTCCGCATGCCAGGTTACGGCGAGGACGGCTACATAGAGTGCGACCAGATCACCGACATTCTCGCATCAGGACACGCCTCGCGCTTTTACCGCAACATCATGATGGCTGATCCGCTATTCACCATGGCGGATGCATCCATACTCGGCAGCGATGAGCCGGGACTTCTCATGCTCAACGCCCGACTGACATCTGACGATGATGCAGACATCACCCGTGCCACTGACCGCCTCATCAACGAAGCCTCCAGAATATGGAGCGAAGGTATCACTGACGATGAACTCTCACGGGCGCATACACGTTATGAAAGCCAGCATACATTCTCTATGCTAAGCTACCTCGGCAAGGCGCAGACACTCGCCCAGACAGAGATGCAGCACGATGACATCAACTCCCTCGTCAGCCAATATCAGGCTGTCACTCCCCAGCGGCTTAAAGACGTCGCAGCCGACATCATCTCCCCTGACAAAGCGATGACTTTAGTCTACAGACCAATGTAATCGTGGCATAGATATAGAATGCGTATATAGACGCATCCTGTCATTGCAGTAGGGACATGCCATGGCATGTCGCCAAAAGCGTTACGACTGAGATGGCTGCGTTAGCAGACATGCCATGGCATGTCCCTACGACACACATGAGCATTCGTTTAATCATTATAACTGTTATTAGTGATGAAAACACTCAAGATATACCCTACGAGCATCAACCAGCGGTTCATTGACGAAGCCGTCGATGTCATGCGTGACGGCGGCATCATAATCTATCCCACCGACACGCTCTATGCCTTGGGCTGCGACGCCCTCAACCAGCGCGCCATAGAGCGTCTGAGCCACCTCAAAGGGATTGACACCAAGCGCAATACCTTGGCGATAGTATGCGCCGACCTGTCACAGGCTGCAGAATATGCCCGCATCGACAACCGCGCTTTCGAGGTCATGAAACGCTATCTGCCAGGACCGTTCACCTTCATCCTCCCACCGTCACATGACCTGCCCAAGGTGTTCAAAGGTCGCAAGGAGGTAGGCATCCGTATTCCCGACAACCCCATAGCCACAGCCCTCGCCGAGGCTCTCGGACATCCTATCATGAGCACATCCGTAGCCGCATCGCCCTACGATGATGCAGCCCAACAGCCCGAAGTGCTCGTGGAAGCCTTTGCCCAGATTGCCTCACTGCTCATCGACGGAGGCACCGGCGGTCTGCAAGGCTCTGCCATAGTGGATCTGACCGACCCCATAGTACCCCACGTGCTCCGCGAGGGTCCCCTGGAATTTGAATGCTGACCGTGACAGCCCACTCATAAACGTCTATGGGCGGCATCTCCAAAAGGATATGCCGCCCATGGTGCAACAAAAACAACTATAAACAACAGCTATGACAGCTTAGAGAGTCACAGAGGGGATAAATGCAGCCACATCGGTGTCACCGAAGAATGACGCAATCGTTAGCCATACAAGCAGCAGGGCTATCAGCACTAAAACTCCGATAAGGAGCCAGGCATTGATTTTCTTACGTTTTTTGTGGTCCATAATGTGTGAATTTTAACTATACAACAACCTCAATGTCACGAAGGTTTAAAAGCCCCTAAATTTTTGGAAAGGCATTAAAAAATCGCACCATGGCGTAAAACCGTGTTTGGGAGATTTCGTATATTTGCATGTTCAAGCGGTTACAACGCGATTCCTGCGCCACTAACCGCTATCATAGCACTGTAGGGACATGCCGTGGCATGTCCGCCCACCACCACGACACGTTATAAAACTAAATATAAGAGCAAAATGAGCCTTTTTGAAAAATTAATCGAGACAGCAAAGGGCGAGCGCCAGCGCATAGTGCTCCCCGAAGGTACCGAACCACGAACCCTCACCGCCGCCGACCGCATAATAGCCGACGGCATAGCCGACATAGTGCTCATAGGCGACCCCGCCGACATCACCCATATGGCGCAGTCGCTCAAGCTCGACAACATATCCCGTGCCCGCATAGTCAACCCCGGTGACAAAACAGTCATCGACACCTACGCACCCCTCTTCTACGAACTGCGCAAGGCAAAGGGAGTCAGCATGGAGCAGGCTCGTATGACAGCCGCCAACCCCCTCTATCTCGGATGCCTCCTCGTCAAGGCTGGCGAAGCCGACGGCATGGTGGCTGGTGCGATGAACACCACCGGCAATGTGCTCCGTGCCGCCTTCCAGGTCATCAAGCCCCGCAAGGGCATCGAAGTAGTGTCAGGAGCATTCGTGATGCTCGTGCCCGAAGGCCTCCCCTACGGCACCAATGGCGTCCTCGTGTTTGCCGACTGCGCCGTGGTGCCCGATCCCACCGCCAAGGAGCTGGCTCAGATAGCAGTATCCGCCGCCCAGACCGCGCGTGACATCGCATGTATCGAACCGCGAGTAGCCATGCTCAGCTTCTCCACCAAAGGCAGTGCCAAGCATGAGCGTGTAGACAAGGTGATAGAAGCGACCCGCATAGCCCGCGAGATGTGCCCCTCACTGATCGTCGACGGCGAACTTCAGAGCGATGCCGCCATAGTGCCCGGCGTAGCCCACTCCAAAGCCCCCGACAGTCCCCTCTCAGGCACAGCCAACGTGCTGGTGTTCCCCTCTCTTGAGACAGGCAATATCGCCTACAAGCTCGTGCAGCGTCTCGGTGGCGTGGAAGCCGTAGGTCCTATCCTCCAAGGTCTTGCCGCTCCGGTCAACGACCTCTCACGCGGCTGCTTCCCCGAGGACATCTTCAAGACCATCGTCATCACAGCCAACCAGGCAATCGGCATCAAGCACGGCCAGGGTGGCGGCGTATGCCCCGCCCCGATGCCTAAAAAATCCTGACAATCACATATTCCTCTTAACAACAATACAGATATGAAGATACTCGTGCTCAACTGCGGCAGCAGTTCTGTCAAATACAAACTCATAGATACCGCCGACAACCGCGTCATGGCAGAGGGCGGCGTAGAACGCATAGGCCTTGATGACGGCATGCTCAAATTCAAGCTCCCCGACGGCACCAAGAAGACCGAAATGCTCGGCACCGTGGACCACAAGGGAGCCATCCAGGCAATACTCAACAACCTCATCAGCCCCGAATACGGCTGCATCTCATCGTTTGACGAAATCAACGCCGTAGGACACCGTGTGGTCCACGGCGGCGAGAAGTTCAACGCCAGCGTACTCATCAACGACGAAGTCAAAGAGATGATACGCGAGTGCTATGATATCGCACCCCTCCACAATCCCGCCAACATGACCGGCATCGACGCCATCACGGCTCTCATGCCCAGCGTGCCGCAGGTGGCAGTGTTCGACACCGCTTTCCATCAGACCATGCCTGCCAAAAACTACATGTATGCACTCCCCTATAAATATTACAAGGAGGACGGTGTGCGCCGCTACGGCTTCCACGGCACAAGCCACCGCTATGTGTCGCAGCGCGTGTGTGACATGCTCGGAGTAGACATTGCCAAGCAGCGCATCATCACATGCCACATCGGCAACGGCGGATCAATCACAGCAGTCCTCCACGGCAAGAGCTATGACACCTCCATGGGTCTGACACCCACCGAGGGACTGATGATGGGCACCCGCGTAGGCGATGTAGACCCCGGAGCGTTGACATTCCTGATGGCAAAGCACCATCTCAGTGCAGAGGAGATGCAGAAAATCATCAACAAGGACAGCGGCGTGGCAGGTGTGTCAGGCATATCGAGCGACATGCGCGAGATCGAAGCCGCAGACCGCGCCGGCGACCCCATGGCAGTCCTCGCTCTCGATATGTATGAGCAGCGCATACTCAAGTATGTAGGCGCATACGCAGCCGAGATGGGCGGTGTAGACATCATCGTATTCACCGGCGGTGTGGGCGAAAACCAGACAGGTGTACGACTCAACGTATGCGAACCGCTCGGCTTCATGGGCGTAAAAATCGACCCAGAAGTCAATGCAGCCACCCGTGGCACAGAGACAGTCATCTCCACCCCCGACTCCAAAGTCAAAGTGGTAGTGGTTCCCACCGACGAGGAGATGATGATAGCCCGCGACACCGAAACCATCGTCGGCAACAAATAACAGTCATGCAAGCGTAGGGATGCACTCTGGTGCATCCGCACACCTAACGAACGACATAACTATATAGGGACATGCCATGGCATGTCCGCGTCCCCAGAAGGGCGGTATTCAATGTGTGTGCATGGCTGACATGCCATGGCATGTCCCTACAGTGTAGGAGATAGACATCCTGACGGAAAATCGTCCAGTCAATTAACAAACAACACTAACTCAAACAGACATATATATGACAAAAATCCGTGCAGCCGTAGTTGGTTACGGCAACATAGGACGCTTCGTGGTCGAATCGCTCCAGGAAGCCCCCGATTTTGAAATCGCCGGCATCGTGCGACGCGACCCCTCAAAGCGTCCCGCCGAACTCGGTGACCTGCCCGTAGTCGCTGACATCCGTGACCTCGGCAAGGTGGATGTAGCCATCCTCGCCACCCCTACACGTGAAGTGGAGAAGCATGCCGTAGACATACTCGCCCAGGGCATCAATACCGTCGACAGCTTCGACATCCACACCGATATCGTCAAGCTCCGCGAGACTCTCGACCGTGCAGCCAAAGCCCACGGCTCAGTGGCAATCATAGCCGCCGGCTGGGATCCGGGCAGCGACTCCATCGTGCGCACCCTCATGCAGGCAGCCGCTCCCAACGGTCTTACCTATACCAACTTCGGACCCGGCATGTCAATGGGCCACACCGTATGCGTCAAGTCCAAGCCCGGAGTAAAGGACGCCCTGTCAATGACCATTCCCCTCGGCACCGGCATACATCGCCGCATGGTCTATGTGGAACTTGAGGAAGGCGCAGACCTCGCCGATGTGACAAAGGCTGTCAAAGAAGACCCCTACTTTGCCAGCGACGAGACCCACGTGATGGCTGTCCCCTCCATAGATGCAGTCAAGGACATGGGTCACGGAGTGCACATGACACGCAAGGGAGTGTCGGGACGCACCCAGAACCAGCGTCTGGAGTTCAACATGTCAATCAACAATCCGGCTCTTACCGCACAGATTCTCGTAGGCGTGGCACGCGCATCCATGAAGCAGCGTCCCGGAGCCTATACCATGATCGAAGTTCCCGTCATCGACCTGCTTCCAGGTGACCGCGAGGAGCTGATAGCCCATCTCGTGTAAACCGCAATAATCATACAAAAAGAGGGGGACAAACGCAACAAACAGCGTTTGTCCCCCTTTTGTATACCCTTACTACGACACATGCTGTCGGGGACTTTGATAACTTTGACGGCAGCAACAACCACTCTCGTCATAACCATCAAAACCATATAGCATATTGTCCCCTTTTTGTCCCATCCATATCCTGCTATGCACAGACTCCCATTACGCTCTGTACTGTGGGGTGACAGCAACATCTGCTCTCGAAAATGCCGGGGGACATCCTGTTGAAGTCCATATATTCACCGACCATCTTACCGCGGATGAAATACGCCGATTCAAAGCATTAGAATCTCGATATGACTGCCATGTCGATATAAACCTCATTCCCCGACATGAGTTGCTGATGCTCCCTCAGGATGTCAAGCAGTGGCCACCGTCATCGTTCATGCGTCTTCTGGCTGCAAAACTGCTGCCTGCCGACCTGCAACGCGTGATATATCTCGACTGTGACATCGCTGTGGACTGCCCACTACTGCCTCTGTGGAAGATGGCACTTGACAACAAACTATGCGCTGTCGCACCTGACGGTCCCGATGACCATCCTAATCGTGTATATAAAGCCACCCTCGAGGTCGACTCTGTATATTTCAATTCAGGAGTCATGGTGATGAATCTTGATGCCATGCGCCAAAGCGGCATACTTGACCAGGCATTAGACATACTGCGCACTTCCGGCAACAAATACCGATGTCCCGATCAAGACGTACTCAACATCCTAATCAACGGACGGGTCGTGTATCTGCCCATATCCTGCAATCTACAGTCATCTCAGCTACTTAGGCACCGACCACATCTGCCTGCGTCCGAAGCAAACCTCGTCAGCAAGATACTGAGACATAACATCAGAGCCATAGTCCACTACACAAGCGAATTCAAACCATGGACAACCGATATCAACCATTGGCATCCACTCGCATTCATATGGCACCGCTACCGACGCAAATCCCTTTGGGCAAAAGAAGCCAAACCTGACATGAGCCTGCGCACCCGATTTGCCATATGGCGTCTTGCCATAGCTTACCGAATATTACATAGCGGTCCTTTTGCCCAGATATGGAAATGAACAAACCATGCTACACAACATCTTGTATAATTATTATTTTCATCTCTAAAAATGTTACTTTTGCGATTAACCAATTCTACATATCTCCTCCAGCTCGAATCTTCTTGCCAAAATTCATCATCTCAGATCAGGACAAGAGGCTAGCCCAATCCACATTAGCATTTATAACACATTGAATACCAGTTGTTTACCCCCCCCCATATCAAACCAATCCATCTTCTTTGTTCCTCCGACCGGAATTATGCCGCCTATTGCGGCGTGATGCTGACCTCGGTGCTGGAGAGCAACCGCCACGACCGTCTCGTCATACATATACTGACTGACGGATTCAGCGACGGTGACATGAACCGCTTTCTCTGTCTGCCGGACAAGTATAATTGCGAGATAGATGTCATCCATATCCCTCAGGAAAAACTGGCAGAGCTGCCTGAAAAGATAGGACAGTGGCCGCGGGCTATCTGTTTCCGTCTGCTTGCACCCGACCTGCTGCCACATGACATAGACCGCGTAATCTATCTTGACTGCGACATAATCGTAGATACACCGTTGCGGCCTCTGTGGGAGACCGACCTTGACGGCATGGCGTGCGGAGCCGTCACCGAGGAGGAGGGGCACAACAGCGATCTGATGATCGGAGTACTCAATGTGGTGCACAACCTTGACCCTCGCCAACGGTATTTCAACTCAGGTGTCATGGTGATGGATCTCTCAGCAATCCGCTCCCAAGGCTTGCACACAAAAGCCCTTGACCTGATCAAAAGACTTGGCGAAAGGCTATCATGCCCCGACCAGGACGCTCTCAACATAGTGATGCGCCACCGTTGGATGCCGTTGCCACTGAGATGGAACGTGCAGAGCCGCTTTTTCGTCAAATGCTTCTTCAAACTTCTTCATGATCCAGAGAGGATAATGATTAGAGAGATCGCAGCCAAGCGCACACGTGGCATAATTCATTACACCGGCTGCAAGCATCCCTGGAACCGTGACAGTTTCCTGTTTCATCCACTATGGTATCTGTGGGACAAGAGCCTGCGACGCTCCATGTGGCGCAAGACCTGCCCCATCAGCCGTCCCGACTCATGGCGACAACGCATGGCGATACGCAAGCTAAAACTGCTCCGACGTCTCGGAATCTCCAGTTCATACGATTCTCTATGGATACCTACAGCACATCTTTTGCCATGGAAGCTCTGAAAGAGAAGCTGCCGCTGGTCAGCATAATCGTAATCACATATAACTCGGCAGCTTTTGTCACCGAAACATTAGAGAGCATCTCACAGCAGACATATGAGGGACCTATGGAGCTGATCATCAGCGACGACTGTTCAGATGACAATACTGTGGAGATATGCCGCAAATGGACATATGCCCATGCCACTGTATTTACGCGGTCAGAAGTAACGCAGACGCCCCGCAACAGCGGCATATGCGCCAACTATAACCACGCCTTGAAATTTGCCACCGGTGAATGGGTAAAATACATCGCCGGCGATGACATGCTCACTCCGGAGTGCATCCAGCGGTTTGTCTCCGAAGCTGCCACCAATGCCGATGACATGTTGATTTCCGGCGTATGGTGTTTCCACGATGTTGTGGGACCGCGCTTCCTTATGAAGGAATTATTAGACAGTCCCGACCCATACACACAGGCGCGCAATCTTGCCAACGCTCCCTCTGGCATAGTAGAGGGCCCTACATTTTTCATAAAGACAGCCACTCTAAGAGCCATGAACGGCTGGGACATGCGCTATCCGATGCTTGAAGATTTCCCTTTCGCTTTCCGCTACACATTCAGCGGAGCGCATATAAGCGTTATCAAAGAGCCATTGGTCAAATACCGCGTACATTCCAGAAGTGTGTCCCAGTCAAGTGACGCTTTCCGTCGGATGTTCTTTCAATCACTCTACGAAGCCCGGATGAAAGTGGCATGGCGCGAGAAGCATTACCTCCGATGGTGGCACAACTACATCATGTCACGCGTCATGGTAAGAGGCAGCCAATCCGCGCACGTAAAACTGCTGAAATGCACCGACATCTACGGCATCCTCCACAAAGTATGTTCCTCAGCCAGACGGAAGTAGTAGAACCACGAATCACCCACTTTGTAGGGACATGCCAGATGATACCATGTTGCACAACATAGACCATTTGCTTGCACATTAAGCTAAAAATTAATTAATTTGCATCTGAATCAGAGTAACAATTCAAACAACGATATTTCTGTGCATCAGCTAAAACGCTGTAAATCATATGTTTACCCCCCCCCATTGCAAATCATCCGCTTCACATCCTCTGCTGCACTGACGCGCTCTATGCCGCCTACTGCGGCGTGACAATAACAAGCGTTCTTGAATGCTGCAAAGACACATCCGTAGCCGTACACATCATCACCGACGGCATCAAAGACAGGGACAAGGAGTTATTTGGCATACTCGCCAAGACCTACGGGGCTTCAATCGACATCACAACCATACCTGCGCCGATTCTTGAGAGTCTGGCTCATAACCAGGGCAGATGGCCACGCTCCATATGCTTTCGCCTTCTTGCGCCCGACCTGCTCCCCGATGACATAAACAGAATCATCTATCTTGACTGCGATATCATAGCCAACACCGAACTCCGACGGCTATGGACGACGGACATGGACGGATATGCCATCGCCGCGGTCTCAGACATCGACCGATGCACCGATGCTGCTCTGACCGGCATGCTCTCCGCTCTGAGAGAGCTGCCCCAATCCCGACGATATTTCAACTCCGGCGTGATGCTGATGGATCTCGCTCAGATGCGCCAGACCCGTGTACATGACAAAATGCTCCGTCTTATATACGAAGCTGGTGACGCACTGCCTTATCCAGACCAGGATGCCCTCAACTTAATCCTCCATGGTCAGTGGAAACGTCTGCCTTGTGAGTGGAACCTCATGCCATGGGCTTTGGTCAAAAGCAATCAAGCGGAACTGACAGCCGAAGAGCAGGATGCAGTCACTGCGACAGCTATCGGACATCCACGTGGCATAATCCACTTCTACGGACCCTATCATCCGTGGGATTGCCGCAGCCTGATATTCCACCCGATGGAACACTTGTGGGAACACTATCGCCGCATGTCTCCATGGCGACACTGCATACGGCGCATCCACCCGTCCCATATCATGACACGCTTCCATCGCCAGAGACTCAGGATGTGCTGGAAGCTGAAAATCCCTACAGTCTACGACACACCGTGGATAGACATCCCGCGACGCTCCTGAACTATCCGACCTATCCACCGACATTATCATAACCATGAAAACCGACTCTTCTACACCATCAAATATCCACATCCTCTGCTGTACTGACTCTAATTACTGCCCTTACGCAGGAGTAATGCTCACGTCGCTGCTTGAAAACAACCGTCACCACCATATCGACATCCATGTAGCCACAACCGACACCAATCCCGACAACCACACCCGACTGGCAGCTTTGGCTGATAAGTATGGCTGCGGCATGCACATAATACACGTGACACAATCTGAATTGGATTCACTCCCTGATGATCAGTGCGACTGGCCTAAAGAAGCATATCTGAGGTTTACCGCCATAACATCGCTTCCCCAGGAGGTCACCCGAGTACTCTACCTTGACTGCGACATCATAGTCAACACCGACATCGGTGACATATGGAACCATCCTCTCAATGGAAAAGCTGCGGCAGCCGTTCCCGACATCAATAATTACATCCTGCCCCACCGCCGCCGTCTGCACATCAGTTCACAATACTTCAATTCAGGGGTGATGCTTATGGATATCGACCGATGCAAGGCTCTTGACCTGACGTCCCGTTGCTTGCAGATCATATCCACGACCACACTTGACTATCCCGATCAAGACGCCCTCAACATGGCATTGGAGGGAGAGGTGGTATATCTGCCACAGAAATGGAATCTCGTGGACGGATATCTGCAAACCCGCTATTACAAGCGTCTGCCATCAAAAATCAAGAAACTCGTACACGCGGCAATGACAGGCAAACGCAATGCTATCATCCATTATACGGGATTATACAAACCGTGGCGCATCGGCACATACATGTTCCATCCGCTCTACGCCGTCTGGAAAAGATTCTACCATAAATCTCCATGGAAAAACACCGACCTATGGCACCGCATCCCGGCATCAGCGATGAAGCGTATCGTCATATCAAGGCTGAAAATCATGTACATCCTCGGCATCACCAGCTCCTACAACCACACATGGATTCCCTCCCGTCACAAACCTCAAGCCCTCTAAGCCATGGAAGCCACACTACCCCTCGTCAGCATAGTCATAATCACATATAACTCAGCCAACTATGTCACCGAAACCCTTGAAAGCATATCACGCCAGACCTACTGCGGACCAATAGAACTGATAGTCAGCGACGATTGCAGCCAAGATAACACCCTTGACATCTGCCGTGACTGGATGAAACACCATGGCAGCATGTTCGTCCGAGCAGACATCATCCAGACCTCACATAATTCAGGCATCTGCGCCAACCACAACAATGCTTTGAAACATGTCAGAGGGGAATGGATCAAATACATAGCCGGTGACGATATGCTGATGCCAAGATGCATAGAGCGGTTTGTCGAGGAAACCCGTGCATGTGCCGACTGCTTCTACATCTCCGGCGTATTCCGCTTCGGCGAGGCATCAGGGATATGGTATCCCATGGGAAACCATCTTGACTACGAAATGCCGACAGAGCAGGCTCGCAATCTCGCCATACATGCAGGCGGAGGCATCGTCACCGGTCCGTCATTTTTCATCCAGACACAGCTTTTGCGCGAATTAGGAGGGATGGATATGCGCTATCCCATGTTAGAAGATTTCCCTTTTGCCTTCAAATGCGCTTTTTCCGGGCATCATATCAGCATAGTCAGGGAGGCACTGGTGATGTACAGAGTATATGCCGGCAGCGTATCAAATTCTGACAGCAGATTCCACAGCATGTATCATCAAGCTATCTATCAGGCACGTAAGGAGATAGCACTGAGAGACAGACGCTACATAGAGTGGTACCACAACCATGTCATGAAGATAGTGTCACGTCACAATATGAGCCGTTCCGTCATCCGTCACTGCGTCGACACTCTGCTCAAAGCAACAGACGCATATGGCTGGATGATGAGATTGCGGGCACTCAGTTCCAGCCTCCGCCGAGTGCCTTATACAGCTCGATCATGGCGAGATATTCGTCACGGATGGCATTGCTGAGTCCTATCTCGGCATCAAACAGACGACGCTGTGCATCGAGCACGTCAAGATAGCTCAACGTGCCGGCATGGTACTGCATGACAGCAAGCCTCAGATATTGCCCTGCTGCCACTGTAAGCTCTTTCTTTGAGTCAGCCGAAGCATGCGCTTGCTGATAGTTGACCGATGCGTCCCTCACCTCGCCGAACGCACGAAGCAGATCCTGCTCATACTGTATGCGTGACTGCTCGTAACGAGCCACCGCTGCTTTGTGCTGACGCTTCTTGCGCCCGAAATCCAGCAGAGAGCCGCCTACCGCTCCTATGGGATAATAATAGGCGGATTTGAACAGTTCAGGAAAACGTGAGTTCCAGAAACCGGCAGTGAAATCCAGTCTGATAGAGGGGAATCGGTCAGCATAAGCCACACCGACTGCCTGAGCGGCTGCATTAAGCCGCTGCTCTGATGCCCTGAGGTCAGGTCGGCGTTGCAACAATTGTGACGGTACACCGAGCGGCAGCTCCGGAGGAAGCACATCACTCAGATTAATAGTGCGTGCATCATTGACAGCGGTGGGATATTCGCCGGTCAGTATTGACAGAGCCGTGCGGAGTATCTCAGCCTGGCGGTTGAGTTCGGGGATGAGTGACTGCGTGGAGATGTATTCGGTACGTGCCTGAAGATACACCAATTCGCTTGTCAGACCTGCCTCAAAACGCAGTTTCGCTTTCTTGACCGACTCTTCACGCGTCAGCAGCGTACGACGAGTGATGCCTATGGCGGTTTCCTGTGCAAGGAGCTGATAATAAGCTGATGCCACCTGCGCTATCACCGTCATACGCATGGCTTGCTGGTCATCGAGAGTCGCCTTGAAGTCAGCTTCTGCCTGGCGTCGGGCATAGTTGAGCTTACCCATGAGGTTATATTCCCACCCTATATGCACCTTGATGCCTACCTGCGGATCAGGTGAGTAGTTGCCATCAGGTGTGGAGCCGTCATGGTACCACTTGGTCTCGCGCTCACCCCTCATAGTGGCATCCACCGTAGGATAATAATCGGATTTTGAGATGCCGTAAAGCTCCCTGACCTCATCAACGCGGGCGGCAGCTTTGAGTATGTCATGGTTATGGGCAAGAGCTTTCTCTATGAGACCGCATAGAGTCTGGTCATCAAACACACGCCTCCAGTCATTGTCGGCATAGCTTGCTGACGATACCGTCGCCGTGCTGTCGGTATATGAGTCAGGCATAGCCGTGTCAGGTTGCTGAAGATCCTTAAGAGGATGGCAGCCCCCTATCGCCGTGAAGACAACAGCCCAGGCAATGAAATATAGACCTCGCTTTCCCATCAGCGTCTAAGCGTCTTATATCCGTTCCCATTCTCTATCTCCTCCACATGGCTCACAGCGACATAATCGCCGATCTTGAGTCCCGAGGTGACGAACACCGAGTCACCAATGGCTGTGCCGATTTTCACCTCCGACTTCTTAAGCTCTCCGTCGGAGTCCTGCACGTAGACATACGTCTTGCCGTCAGCCTCTACCACCGCGTCATGCGGCAGAGCTACGCGCGAATGGGTGTGGCCGCCCGTCACAGCCACCTGAGTATGCGTGCCAGGCATCAGCACATGGGGCATATTGGGCACAATGGCACGGATACAGATGGTGCCGTTGTCAGCATCGGCACGGTGAGCGGCAAAATCCACACGACCATGCTGAGGATGTATGCGACCGTCGGTATTCGTAACGGTAACGAAGTAATCGGTCTCGTGCTCAGGATTAGTGCAATGGGCATCAAAACACACACCGGTCAGACGGCTGCGCTGGTATTCCTTGGCAGAAAGATTGAACTCGACATTGACAGTATCCACATTGATTATTGACGACAGTTCGCCGCTACCCGGACTGACGTAGCTGCCCACATCGACATTGCTGCGTGCTATAAAGCCCGAAATCGGTGCACGCACTATGGTGTTGCTGAGGTTGAGCCGTGCGAGTTCGAGTTCTGCCTGTGCGGTCTGAAGCTCGGCATTGGCATTCTCGTAGAGATTTTCGGCATTGTCAAGGTCAAGCTGCGAGGCAGCGTTCGCCTCAAAAAGCGGACGGATTCGCGCCAAATCACGCTCCGACTTACGCAGGTTCGCTTTGGCTTTGGATACATTCGCGGCGGCTTTGTTGACCAGAGCCTGATAGACAGTAGGGTCTATCTGGAAAAGCGGCTGACCCTGCTTTACCTCCGCTCCTTCGGCAAAAAACATCTTCTGGAGGACGCCCTCGGCTCGTGAGCTGACGCTTACAGTGCGGTGAGGCTTGATCACGCCGTCATATTCCCCCAAGTCACAAGTGCTGACCGGCTTGATTTTTTCAAGGATTACCGTATGATCCGCAGAATCATCGGTTCGGTTATTACAAGACAGCAGGCATAAGGAGACGACTGTGACACATAACGCTGCGGTCACTTTGGGAAGATTTTGTGCCATATGGAGAGAATGTCTAATCGATTGGTCTTTACATTGAGCAGTATCTCCACAATGCGCCTATGGTCATCATCGGCATGTAGCTTGGTGGCTTTGTGGAGCATGGTGTTGAGAAGATGCACGCCCTTGTCACGCGTAGCCTTGGCTGCCACAAGAGCCTCCCCCAGATCTATTGACAGGCTCAGTCCGCGCAATGTCAACTCAGGCTCTATCTTGGTGAGAAACTTGAGAGCGCGTGTGAAATACGCCACAGCTTCACGCTGACGTCCCATCTGCATCAGGGTACGCCCCTGTGTGGCAAGTGAATCTATCAGACTGTCGGTGGCGAGAGTGATGGCGCGGTCATCGCCAGCCTCCACCTTAAGCTGCTCCATGTAGGTCATGGTAGCCACCTGACAGTGGGCAAGCATGTTAGCCTGCTTGACACGCGAACGGTATATGCCTCCGGCTGCATCGATGGCGGCAAGATGCGCAGGACCGTAACGCTCGGGGTCATCCTTGGCAAGACGTTCAAACAAGGATGCACATTTTTCTATCTCCCTCTCGGCTGCTTTGAGTTCGCCCCGCGAAGCATGCACCTGCGCAAGGTCATAGAGGAGCGACCCAAGGATGCTGAGGAAGACGGCATCCTTGCGCTTAGGTTCACGCATCATCACATTGAGAGCCGCAGCTCCACACACCAGAGCCTCCTCAGACTGCCCCTCGCGCGAATGCAGAGCAGTCAGCACTGACAGCCCCATGGCATGCAGATCCGACATCTGACGGTTCTCGTCACCTGTCTCGGCGATGTATTCACACAGTTCGCGGCAGAGGAGTATGGCGTTCTGAGCCTCTTCCTTGTCAGCCATGCGAAGAGCACGCATCCTCAGATAGTCATACGCCACCACGCCCTCTGATGACATGAGTTGCTGCATCAGTTCGGGCAATCCGCCCGAGCGGCGGCGCAGTCCCGACAATGTGCCTATGGGAGCTGCGACAGTCATAAAATGCGAATCTAACGAGGTGACGTTCATGTGATAAATTATGATATGGTGTATCTATGTATATTGTATCGTGATTGATGCGGACGCTCTCATAACGACAGATGCGGGGCATCCACAGCCGCCAGCAGAGCGAGGCGGTCATCGGCATTGAGTCCCTCGGCAAGCTTCATAAATCCTACACCGCTCTCCATCATGGCGCGTACCACTGATGCAACAACGACTGCATTTCCATTACGGGTCGTCACCAGACTCTCATCAGGCAGCGGCTCGCGTATGGTCTGCGCAGGGGAGTAATAACGCATGCATGGACCCTGGGCATCTACAGTCAGGCCGATGAAATTGGGGCAGTAGAACGAGATGCTGTCGCGGTAGGCAGAATCAAGGTCTTTGCTGCCAAAAAACTCCCGCAGTTCAGCCTCGGTAGCCACCACAAAATCAGCAAGCTCAAGGTTGTCAAGCAGCGAGGGTTTGACAGGTGTCAGCTGTTTGCCCTCATGGATATCAAATCCCGGAGCATAGACCACGAGTGCCCTGCGCTGACGGCAAGAGCCTACAAATTCCCTGATGAACTTGATATTGCGCGGAGCCACAGCAAAGTAATCGCCCATCACCACGATATCGTCACGGTCTATGCGGGGCCATACAGCATCAAAAGCATCCTCGGGATACACTCGATAACGCACGGTATCCGATTTGGCATGCTCTGCATCAGGCAGGAAATGCAGATTGAGAGGTGTGTGGCCTCCTGCATAGCGGTCAATGCTGGATGTGGTCACACCATGTGCCGCCAGATGACCTACGATGAAATCACCGACACGGTCACGTGCCGCTTCACTGACAAACGTAACCTGAACACCTTTATCAGCCAGGTGTATTGCTGTCTGAAGCATGCGTCCCTCGGGTGACATCGATATCGGATGCCCGTCTGCGGCATTAATGCCGAGAGCCGACGAGCCAATGACTGCTACTTTCTTCATATGCGATGGATATGGATTATTTGCCTGAGGATGCCACAGTACCGAGGTATCCGCCATGGTGGCGCAAAGCATACTCACGTCGGGTAAAGCCGGTGGCTTTCATGACGTTTACCACAAGGATATCTCCGATAACTGTCATGGCAGTGGTGGAGGTAGTCGGGGTCAGTCCGAGAGGACAAACCTCAGGCGCACCGCCGGTCGAAAGCACCACTGGAGTCATATGCCCCAGTTCGCTGTCGGGATTGCCTGTAATGACGATGAGTGGTAAAGCCGGATAGAGGTTCTTGGCAAGATCCACCAGTTCGATGATTTCGCGCGTGCGGCCTGAATTGCTGACCAGCAGCATGACATCGCCTGGCTGCAGCACTCCGAGGTCGCCATGCTGCGCTTCGCTCGGATGCAGCGACACTGATGGTATACCTGTCGAGCAGAATGTCGTGGCTATATTCATGGCTATCTGCCCTGCTTTCCCCATACCGGCAGTGACAAGTTTGCCGCCATGGTCATGGACGTGCTCCACTATAAGGCTTACAGCCTGATCATAGGCAGGAGTGTATGGTATATTCTGGATGGCACGACTCTCAGCATCGAGAATCTCTGCCATGGTCTGCTTAACTGACATCGGACAATGATTTAGAATTTGACATGAACGGCATAAGTGCCACATGAATGTATCTGCAAATATACGACTTTTCCGCCAATCGGCAGCCATCATATCAGGAGGGTAGGCTTGGCAAAGAGCGAGAATCCGAGTGACTCCTTGAACAGGCACAGACCTTCATCCGGGATGCCGTCGATCGATGACGGTCCGAGATCAAACCATCTGAATCCGTCACGGGCGAAATCCATCGACATACTGACTGCGATATTGTTCATCGGCCGCAACTCGGCTGCCTCTGGAATATTACCCCAGTAGACCCCTTGCACTATGCCGCTAAGGTGGTGATAATTGATAGCAGAGGCTATGGGTTGCCCGTTGGAAGTAACTATATATACGCTGCCTCTGACCATGCGGTCAATCGTGGACCTGAGATTGTCAAAGCTCATATGGACCGGATATCCACGCGACTCATGGTTGATGGTGACCACCCGGTAAGCCTCTGCAAGAGCACCATCATCAGAAGCATCGTAGGCTCGGCACTCCAATCCCGCCCTTATCGAAGCCTTATATTTGCGCCGTGATTGCGGACTAAGCATACGCGCCACATCCATGCCACGAGAGAGAGGCATGGCATAAGTATAGTCGGTGAACAGCATCTGCGCTCCGGCGCTCATCGCTGCCAGATATTGTTTTGAAATCTGCGATTTTGTGGAGTAGATGTCGGGGGGGAGGGTCAGACGTATATGGCATCCACAGGTCTGTGCATAGTCACGGAGCGCATGGATGGCATCTATGTAATAAAGCAATTGCTGCGGTCTGGTCTCCTCTATACATCCGAACGGAGCCGAAAACGGAGCTCTCAATTCTCCGTCTCTCAATCCGAGAGTGATGCCGAAACGCACTCTGCCGTTGCCATCGGTGACAGCCACATAATGCAGATCATCACACTTGGCACGGTTGAGTTCGCTGAACTCCACTTTGTTATAAACCAGCAGAGGATCAGTGAATATCTTGCCATACTCGTCGGGCTGGAGTCTCGTAGCTTTCATATGGTTACATAGATTTTACCGTAGAGTTTCATAAAAGCAGTGTCGGTTTCGCCAACAGTTCGTAACCAAGCGACTCCTTGAAACGGCACAATCCATAATTGGGCATACCATGCAGCGATGATGTACCCTGATCGAGCCATTCAAACCCTCTCGAAGCATAGTGGCGCGCCATCTCCACAGCAAGGAAATTCATGGGGCGCAGATGTCCGGAGTCTACAAGGTGTCCCCAATATACGGGCTGGACGACACCGTCGGAATGGATGTAATTGATCGATGCCGCCACACCCGCATTGCCGCATGACACTATGCATACCTCACCTCTGACCCTGTCACCGAAACACCTTAGAGTAGCCTCGATCTGCTCCAATGACATGTGTACAGGATATCCGTGAGTCTGATGATTGGACTGGACAATGCCATAGGCTTCTTGCAACGCCGACCTCTCGGATGCATCAATGACACTAAGGGCGAGACCTGCACGACACGCGGTGCGGAAACATTTGCGGGCATGGCGCGAGACCTCATCCAGCACGTCAGCACCGCGGTGCAGCGGACGCACATAATTGCAGTCAGAGTGAAGCAATGTGACTCCTCGTGAGAGCGCAGCCATATACTGTTTCTCTATGTGGGAACTGCGCGAATATATGGCTGGGGGCAATGTAATACGGACACGGCTATGATACTCCTCGCCGTAGACACGTAGCGCATCCATCGCCTCCAAATAATATGTGATCTGCTGCGGTTTAGTCTCTTCGATGCATCCGAACGGAGCTGAAAACGGTGCTTTCAGCTCGCCATCAGCCTCTCCGAGGGTGATGCCAAATCTAATTTTTCCGCCATCATCAGCCAGCACGACATAATGCACATCCCGACACTTGGCGCGGTTGAGTTCGCTGAACTCTACAGTGTTATATGCCACCGAAGGGTCAGGGAAATACCGTGCATATTCTGCCGGAGATGTCCGTATAGCTTTCATATATGCAAAAGTAATTAATTCCTGTCAAGAAACATCCCGTATCAGAGCTATTTTTGTAAATTTGCATCACATACCATCTTACCAACAAGTCAATTCCGATACTTAATATGGCACTATTGATTCCACTCCGAGGCTTCACCCCTTCATATGGGCAGGATTGTTTCTTCGCCCCGACTGCACAACTCATAGGCGATGTCACCATAGGTGACGGATGCAGCATATGGTTCAACACCGTGCTGCGCGGCGATGTCAACACGATCAAGATAGGCAACCGCGTCAACATACAGGACGGCTCGGTGCTCCATACCCTCTATCAGAAATCGACCATCGAAATAGGCGACGACGTGTCTATAGGTCACAACGTGACCATCCACGGAGCCAAGATCCATGACCTCGCCCTCATAGGCATGGGCGCAGTGGTGATGGACGATGCAGAAGTGGGCGAAGGCGCACTTGTGGCTGCCGGATCAGTGGTGCTGTCACGCACCAAAATAGGACCTCACGAGCTATGGGGAGGCGCACCTGCCAAGTTCATCAAGATGGTCGAGCCAGAGAAAGCCCGCGAGATGAACCAGAAGATAGCCCGCAACTACCTCATGTACTCACAGTGGTACAGCGAACCAGGCTGCGAACCCCGCGAGATAGACCAGCACGGCAACGAAATCGCCAAATTGTAGGGACATGCCATGGCATGGCATGTCAGGCATGGAAGCGCATATGCCGCATTATTGCCGAGGGAAGGTGAACTGGTAGATTGCCAAGGCTGTTGACACAGCTACATTGAGGGAGTGCTTGGTGCCATACTGTGGTATCTCTAAGCACAGGTCAGCGGCATCCACTACTTCCTGTGACACGCCATGTACCTCATGCCCGGCGACTATGGCGTATTTCCTCCCTGCCTCCGGCACAAACTCGGGCAGTGACACAGAGCCGTGGACCTGTTCGAGAGCGCACACCGTGTATCCCTCAGCATGGAGAGCCTCTACGGCTTCAAGGGTCGAGGGATAGTAGCTCCAATCCATCGACATCTCCGCACCGAGGGCAGTCTTATGGATCTCAGCTGACGGCGGCGTGGCAGTGATACCGCAAAGCAGCAGGCGTCCCACGGCAAAGCCGTCGCAAGTGCGGAATACCGATCCGATATTGTTGAGGCTACGCACATTGTCAAGCACCACCACCAGCGACGATTTCTCGCCCTCGCGGAAATCGTCGACACTCATGCGGTGCAGGTCTCGTATGTTCTTCTTCTCCATATTTGCAATCAATAATCATCGCATGCGGATGCTTCAAAACCTGTCAATTGCGGTGATTCTATTTGTATGATGTAGGGACATGTCATGGCATGTCCCTACAATATTGTGAAATCCGGGGTCTTGCATCACCCTCATGCAGTCGGCACGTCGAAGACGTGCCAGCCGTGCGAAACCCCATGCACGGGAGCGTAAGCGAACGTTCATGGGGTCTGGCACTACATAGCCTAATCAACCTCGGAGAGGTTGTGACCCATCCGCTTACGCCAGAGGGGTGAGTATAACGTGTCACAACCTCTCCGAGGTTGATTCTAAGGACTTTACCTTATGCCCCATGTACGGTTCGCTTACGCTCCCGTGCATGGGGTTACGCACAGCGGATACGTCTCCGACGTATCTTTCAGCTTGTTAGTCGATCCTTCGACAGAATTTGCAGGTTTCCGATTGCAAATTTACCGTTTTTCTGCCAATTTACAACGGGTTATTGGGCATACTGATCCAGAGCATCACGGAGATTGGAGACCATCATGGCGCGGAGTTCGGGCGGTTCGATGACCTTGATGCGTGGACCATAGCCGAGAAGCTCTTGCACGAAGTCGGGAGTAAGACGCAGACGATAGCTGAATATGGAGTAGCTGTCGTGGACTACTTCATTCTGCGAATGGTGCAAGGGAAGTGCTCGGAAATATTTCGCCTGACGCGAGTCAGTCTTGATGCGTATAGTCTTCGCTTCTCCATGGGAGAATATAATGCCGTATGAATCACGCGAATAGCTTTCGGCATCAAAGTCGGGAGGCATCACAAACCGCTCGGTCTCCATCGTGACATCCGACATGCGGTCAAGCGCATATGTCTTGATGGTGTCCTCCGCACGGTTGCGCCCTGTGATATACCACCGCTGACGGAATATCTTGAGGAAATACGGTTCCAGCTGCAGCCCTTCGGTGGGAAGCGAGCGGCTGTAGGAGTGGTAATTGAATTTCAGCACATGACACTCTCTGAGGGCGTCCATGACCACCGAAAGATACACACGAGCCGACGGGACATCTTCGATAAAGATACGCTGCGACAGGTCTCTTGCTCCGGACAACACACTGTTGGTGGCAGCTGAGTTAAGCAGCCAGTCGGTCATGCTTTCCTCGTGGGCATCGTTATATTCTATGAAATACTCGTATGTAGAGGAATTGCAACCGATATTGACATTAAACAACTCCTCTATGGCATTGCGATAATTGTAGAACGTGCGTCGTGGCAAATCTTCTCCGCTATAGAACGGCGAATTACGCCAGCGGCGGTTAAGTTCGTCGCGAGTGATCGACCCATGCCTGCGTATGGTATCGATGATCCAGATGTAACGGCTTAATAGATTTTTTGACATCGCTGAGATAAGTAGAGATAGATGAGGTGAGATATATTTAATTATTCAGCATCCCTCGGGCAGGCTTTACATATAAAAAGCCCCGTGATTCAATACATGTGTTTCCCATCGTAATCCGCGCATAAAGCTGTCGGATATCGGAGGAGGATGCGCTCAGTAAATGAAATCCTATTAAGGAGATGGTATCTTAAATAAAACCGCGCGGATTGCACCAGGCATAGCCCGGTCCACAATCTCAGCGCGGTTATGAGGGGTCAGGAGGATACGGAGTGAATCCGTGCTCCCTTAAGGTTTTGTGTCAGAGCTCCGACAAGTCACAAGGGGCTGACGTTGCTCCAACATAGGCATACAGAAATAGTGCTGCTTATGCCTCAGAGGGTGTAACGTTGATGAAGCGGCGTCCGTTGCGGCCTACGGTGAATACCACTGTGCCGTCAACGAGAGCGTAGATGGTGTGATCCTTGCCCAGACCTACGTTGAGACCAGGATGGTGCACTGTGCCACGCTGACGCTTGATGATGCTTCCTGCCTTAGCGTACTGACCTCCAAAAATCTTCACGCCGAGACGTTTGCTTTCTGATTCGCGGCCGTTCTTCGAACTGCCGACTCCTTTTTTGTGTGCCATTGTGTTTAGTTAGCGAATGATTTAGAGGGTTAGGCTACTACTTCCTTGATTAACACTTTGGTGAAGTACTGACGGTGACCGTTCTTGCGGCGATAGCCTTTGCGGCGTTTCTTCTTGAAGATAATCACCTTGTCACCCTTTACGAGGGGTGTGAGGACTTCACATACTACCTTTGCGCCTTCCACTGTGGGTGCGCCAACCTTCACTTCTCCGTCAGCGTCAGCGAGGAGCACGCGGTCAAATTCGACCTTCTCTCCTTCTTTAACTGCTTCGCCGAGATAGTGTACATACAGGAACTTGTCTTTTTCAGCTTTGAACTGCTGTCCCTGAATTTCTACGATAACGTACATTGCGTTGATTAAGAGTTTATTAAAGGTTACTCCGCCAGGCGAGCGACCCGCATCTCTGACACGGTATCGGCTGCTTCACATCAAGCCCGACACGGATTTTAGCTCACAAAGGTAACACTTTTTCCCCAATCCACCAAAAGTTTGAATTTTATCAAACAAAATAGGGCTACAGGTCGGATGGTTTGAGGGAAAAGTACTATTTTTGTAGGTTGAATCAGTATTTACCTGACAATGGCTATAGATATGTCCGACCAATCATCAGGCTCTGCCAACATTAACGCTGACCGCTTTGCCACCCTCAATGGTGTCAGGGTGCACTATACGGTCTCTGGAAAAGGGCGTCCCATCATACTCATGCATGGCTGGGGATGTAACACCGCCACCCTTGCAAGCGTTGAGAAGACCGCACTGGCAGCAGGATGTAAGGTCTACAACATCGACTTTCCTGGATTCGGGCTGAGCCCCGAACCGCCCGTGGTATGGGGCGTGGAGGAGTACACTCGCGTGGTCGAGGATCTCGTCAGCCACGAAGGCATAGAGCGTCCCATGCTTCTTGGGCACTCTTTCGGCGGACGCGTAGGAATCCTCTACAGTTCGCGACACGATGATGTGGCGAAACTCATACTCGTAGACGCAGCCGGTGTCAAACCCAAGCGCACTCTGACCTATTACCGCAAGGTCTACACGTTCAAGATGATGAAATGGCTTATGTACTTCTTCATCGGACGCGAGAATACCCGCATGCGGCTCGACCGCATGAGAGCCAAACAAGGATCCTCGGACTATGCTTCAGCCACTCCGCGCATGCGAGCTATACTGAGCAAGGTGGTCAATGAAGACCTGCGCAAGGTGATGCCGTCTGTCAAAGCCCCGACCCTGCTGATATGGGGCGAGAACGACACCGCGACACCGATGGATCAAGCTCGTACCATCGCCCGGCTGATTCCCGGAGCGGGGCTGGTGTCATTTCCCGGAGCCGGTCATTACAGCTTCCTTGACCAGCCGGCAAAATTCGCCTCGGTACTGACCAGCTTCCTCTCCGACCGCTAAACAACCTATATATGTCAACGACAGTGATATACATTATATATATACTGACAGTCCTGATGGCTTTGGTGCCGTTTCCGGCAGAACTGAAGCGCGACCTGATGATGCTCCAGCAGAATTCATACCGCAACGAGCGGTATATGCGCTGGCTGCGCTCGTCGGGCGACACTACATCGGTCATACGCCTGATGGGCATCGTGATGCTGCTGTTTCTGCTGACACCGATGGTCCCGGCAGTGGTGTCGATGCCGTGTGCATTCCTCTACTGCGGATGTGTCACTGGGCGGCTCTTGGGAGCTATATACAAGAAGCCGCTCGTGTGGACCAACCGCGCCAAGCGCATCTACACCGTGCAGATGGCGCTCGCCCTACTCGCCGGAGTGGCAGTGGCAATCCCCTTGTCGCTCGACGGAGCCGTCTATACTGTCTGCCATATCATCACATGCGTAGCCATCGGCATATATCTGCTCAGCCATCCCATCACCATGGCAGCCAACTGGCTCTTGAAACCTGTTGAGACGCATATCAACAACCGATATTACAACGAAGCCGCCGACATGCTCCGCTCGATGCCTGACCTGAAAGTCATAGGCGTGACAGGCAGCTACGGCAAGACCTCAACCAAGCACTATCTGCACCGCATCCTGAGCGAGCAGTTTGACACCCTGATGACCCCGGGGAGCTTCAACACCCCAATGGGAGTCATCCGCACTGTCCGCGAGATGATGAAGCCCTACAACGAGGTATTTATCGTAGAGATGGGAGCCAAGCAAGTGGGCGACATCAAGGAGATATGCGACCTTGTACACCCCCAAATGGGCATAGTGACCGCCGTGGGAGAACAACATTTGGAGTCGTTCGGCTCAATAGAGAACGTCCAGCGGACCAAATTCGAACTTGTCGACGCGCTCCCATCCGACGGACTCGCCGTGGTCAACAACGACTTCCCCATGTGCGCCTCGCGCCCAGTCCGCAACGTGGAGTGCATCCGCTATGCGGTCAACGACACCAATGGCGCAGCGCGTTACATAGCAGAGGACATCAAGTATGGGGCTGACGGCACGGAGTTTACTATAGTTGACCGTGAAAACGGCATGCGCCTCAAGCTCCACACCCGCTTAGTGGGTGAATGCAACATCTCCAATCTCATCGCTGCCGTAATCATAGCCCTGCGCTTAGGCATGGACAGTGATAAAATTGCCTATGCCGTGGAGCATATCGAGCAGGTGGAGCACCGCCTCAATGTCAAGCGTACCGCCGGAGGCATCACCATAATCGATGACGCTTATAATTCCAACCCGACCGGCTCCAAAATGGCGATGGACGTGCTGCGCCAGATGACCTCGGGCAAACGCATAGTCATCACTCCAGGCATGATAGAGCTTGGCGACAAGCAGGAAGAACTCAACTTCCGCCTCGGCACATACATCGCCACTGCCGCCGACATCGCCATCATCGTGGGGAAATATAACCGTCAGGCACTCACCGAGGGCATAGCATCGATAGAAGGCGGACAATGCCGCGTAGAGACAGCCGACACATTTGCCGAAGCCCAGCTCATGCTCGGCTCAATAGCCCGCAGCGGCGACACGGTGCTATATGAAAACGATTTACCAGACACATTCAAATAAGTTAATGAAAACCAATATCGGAGTGTTTTTCGGCGGACGTTCCACCGAACACGAAATATCAGTTATTTCAGCCTCACAGGCAATGCACGCCATAAACCGTGACCGGTATGACGTTACACCTATATATATAACCAAGCAGGGACGCTGGTACACCGGCGAAGCCCTGCTCGATGTGGCTAATTACCGCAATCTGCCTGAACTCCTGAAAAAGTGCACCGAGGTGTACATGCGTCCCACCTACGGCGACTATAATCTCTACGGAGCCAAGAAACCGCTGCTGGGCGGCAACCCTGTGATAGCGCATCTCGATGTGGTCATCCCGGTGCTCCACGGCTCCAACGGCGAAGATGGCATCTTCGAGGGCGTACTCGACACCATCGGCATCCCCTATGCCGGATGCAACGTGCTCGCCAGTGCCAACGGCATGGATAAAATCACGATGAAGATGATACTCGGCGCATGCGGAGTGCCTGTAGTCCCCTACGTATGGTTTACCGACAAGCAGTGGTTTGCCCAGCGCGACGCTCTGATTGAGGAAATCGAGAAGAAGATAGGCTATCCCGTCATTGTCAAGCCAGCCAACCTCGGGTCAAGCGTCGGCATTGGGCGCGCCGCCGACCGCCAGCAGCTCATCGCCAAGGTTGACGAAGCCGAAAAATACAGCACACGTCTCATCGTGGAGCATATGGTCGACAACCTCAAGGAAATCAACTGCTCTGTGCTCGGCGACTGCGACGACTACGCCACATCGGTGTGCGAGGAACCCATCAAGAGCGGCGAAATCCTCAGCTATCAGGACAAATACATGGGTGGCACCAAAGGCGCTCAGGGCATGCAGGCTTCGCAGAAGCGCATCCCAGCCGACCTGCCTGAGAAAATCAGCGACCGTATACGCTACCTTGCCGGGGAGACTTTCCGGGTGCTGTCGTGCCACGGAGTGAGCCGCGTAGACGTGATCATGGACCAGGACAACGGCGAAATCTACGTCAACGAAATCAACACCATCCCCGGCTCCCTGTCGTTCTACCTCTGGGAAGCCACAGGCATCCCGTTTGACAAACTGATGGACCGACTCGTGGCACTTGCCATCAAGCGCAAACGCGAGATGGAGCGCAAGACCGTCAGCTATGACCAGAATATATTCGCCCTGTCAGGAGGCGTCAAGGGCGGCATCAAAGGCGGCGTGAAAAGCCGATGAGCATGCCCTCCCCTGATTTCTAAATACCTTTATACAGAAACACCAATCAGCATCTTTGTGACTATGAATGAAGAAACGATGACTCCCGAAACAGCCGAGGAAAAGAAAGGTCTCAACTTCGTCGAGCAGATCGTCAGCGACGACCTCGCGGCAGGCAAGAACGGCGGACGCCTCAACACGCGTTTCCCGCCCGAACCCAACGGCTATCTACATATCGGACATGCCAAAGCCATCTGCATGGACTTCGGTGTGGCAGAGAAGTTTGGCGGCACCTGCAACCTGCGCTTCGATGACACCAATCCTGTCAAGGAGGATGTGGAGTATGTCGATTCGATACGCGAAGATATACACTGGCTCGGATTTGACTGGGGCGACCGCGAGTACTATGCAAGCGACTATTTTCCCCAGCTCTATGCCTTTGCCGAGCGTCTCATCCGCGAGGGCAAAGCCTACGTAGACGACCAGACCAGCGAGGAAATCGCGGCTCAGAAGGGCTCCCCTACCCAGCCGGGGGTCGAGAGCCCATACCGTAACCGCACACCTGAGGAAAACCTCGACCTCTTCCACCGCATGAACGCCGGCGAATTTCCTGACGGAGCACGTGTGCTGCGAGCCAAGATAGACATGGCAAACCCCAACATGCACTTCCGCGACCCCATCATCTACCGCATCATCCACCATCCCCACCACCGCACAGGCGACAAGTGGAAGGTGTACCCGATGTATGACTTCGCCCACGGTCAGAGCGACTACTTCGAGGGTGTGACCCACTCCATCTGCACTCTGGAGTTTGAGGTGCACCGTCCGCTCTACGAGTATTTCGTAAAGGAACTCGCCGAAGATGCCGAAAAATACTGTCCCCGACAGATAGAGTTCAACCGCCTCAACCTGACATACACCGTCATGTCGAAGCGCAAGCTGCTCCAGCTCGTCAAGGAGGGTCTTGTGAGCGGATGGGACGATCCCCGCATGCCGACTGTATCAGGCATGCGGCGCCGCGGATTCACGCCGCAGTCCATCCGCAACTTCATAGACCGCATCGGCTATACCAAGTATGAGGCTCTCAACTCCATGAGCCTGCTGGAACATGCAGTGCGTGAAGACCTCAACGCCATCTCCACCCGAGTGATGGCAGTGATGAATCCGCTCAAGGTGGTGCTGACCAACTATCCCGAGGGGAAGACAGAGATGGTCAGCATGGAAAACAATCCCGAAGACCCCAATGCCGGCACACATGAGATGCCTTTCGCACGTGAAATCTACATCGAGCGTGACGACTTTATGGAAAATCCACCCAAGAAGTTCTTCCGTCTCGCTCCCGGTCAGGAAGTGCGTCTCAAAGGCGCATACATCATCAAGTGCGAGGAGGTCATCAAGGATACCAACGGCAATATCACCGAACTGCGCTGCACCATCGATCCCGAGAGCCGAAGCGGCATGCCCGGAGCTGCCCGCAAAGTCAAGGGTACACTCCACTGGGTATCTGCCAAGGATGCCGTGGATGCCACAGCGCGTCTCTACGACCGCCTTTTCGTGGTGGAGAACATGGCAGAAGCCGAAGGCGATTTCCACGACCACATGAACCCCGACTCGCTTAAAGTGGTGGAAGGCATAAAGGTCGAGCCGTTTGCTGCCAAGAACGCCGTACCCGGCGCACACTTCCAGTTCCAGCGCGTAGGCTACTTTACCCCCGACCTCGACAGCACCCCCGACCACCTCATCTTCAACCGCTCCATCGCCCTCAAAGACACCTGGGCAAAAGAGCAGAAGAAATGATATAAGTCCAACCAGCTAATATGACACACACGTTGTAGGGACATGCCATGGCATGTCCGCCCGGCAGCAAACCAACCCCGACGGGATGCGGACATGCCATGGCATGTCCCTACAACGACCAACGACAGGACAAAAAATGGCAATAAAAACATTACTATGGACATACATTGTCAAGCCTATCCGCAACCTCGGCAACGACAAGGGTAAAATCAAACGCCAATGGAAGCAGATCATGGGCTATGACCTTGATCTGACCAATCCGCGCACGTTCAATGAGAAGATTCAGTATCTGAAACTCCTCGAACGCAAGCCCGAGTATACCGTCATGGCTGACAAATATGCCGCAAAGAAATGGATTGCCGACCGAGTGGGCGAACAATATGTGCCAAAACGCCTCGGGGTATGGAAACGAGCCGAAGACATAGACTTCGACATACTCCCCGACCGTTTCGTGCTTAAAACCACCCACGACAGTGGTGGCGTAATCATCGTCAAGGACAAAGCAGATCTTGACAAAGGCAATGCCCTTGACAAGCATAATCTTGCTTTTGACCGCAATGGTGTCATAAAATTCCTCAACGAGCATCTTAAAGCAAACCATTATAATTTATTCAGAGAATGGGTGTATAAAAACATCACACCACAAATCATTGCTGAGGAATTCCTTGACCCCAACAAAAATACAGAAAGATCTCCCGATGATTTCAGATTATTCTGTTTCAACGGAGAGCCCCGAATCGCATACATTGACAAGACATGGTTTGACAGCCGTCATGTGACCCATTACTCACTGCCTGACTGGGAAAAACTACCTATAGTCAAAAAAGACTGCACCGTTGACGAAATCGCAGAGCCACGTCCAGAAAATCTGGATGAAATGATCGAGGTTGCAAAAAAGCTGTCAAAAGGGCTGCCATTTCTAAGAGTAGATTTTTTCCTTTCAAACGGTAAAATCTATGTGGGAGAAGTTACCTTCTTTCCGGTAGGTGGTTACGAAGAATTTGAGACACCCGATACCCAACAGATGATGGGTGACATGATAGACCTCTCGCCATGGCGCGAATATGGGGGGGGGTATTTACCTGCAAATCAAGAAGTTACGCAGTATATTAGGACTTAAAGGTTTATAATCACATTGTAGGGACATGCCATGGCATGTCTACCACGACAGCAAACCAACCCCGTGTGGGATGCGGATATGCCATGGCATGTCCCTACAGGCAAAACATAAACTACTTAGATGGACGAGAAAGACGAACGACAGGAACTCACTGACCGATTCCGACACGAGATACGTGCCGGGCATGACAAGGCATTCTTCACCGAAGGGGAACTCGTGGAAATCTACGACTTCGCCAACGATAATGAGGATGAATACATCATGCTCGAGGTGCTGTACCACGCTGCGGGACACTACCCTTACAGCGAAGCCCTGACCGTCCGTCGCGCATTCCACGCCTACTATGCCGGGACTGACGGAAACATCGTGGTCAGGATGCTGCGCCATGTTCCCCCGGAAAACATCCTTGCCAACATACTGACCATCCGCGTAAAAGAACCCACCGGCGCGGAAGCCATAGAGGATTTAGACCGCATACTCGCCCCGGTGGAGAAATTCGAGGACGAGGAGATTATACAGCTCGTAGATCTCGCCGCCGACTTAGGATGCTACGACTGGCTTACTACAAACCACCAGACCATCCTCAGCAAGCTCACATATGTGCCCACATACCTCTACGAGCTGGGTGAAGTATTCTACGAAAACGGGGACTTTGACGCAGCGATCAAGTATCTGGAGGAGCTGACTAACATCGATCCCTTCAATCCTTCATTTTGGAACCGTCTGACGGATGCCGCGGGCATGAAAGGCGACTTTGAGAAAGCCCTGCAAAGCGTGGAGTTTTCACTCGCCATCAAGCCAGAAAACAATGCTGCCCGCTACCTCAAAGCGCAAGCACTGTTCGCACTCAAACGCGATCCGGAAGAAATCGTACGGCTCATTGACGATGCTTCCATCGAGGATGCAATGGAGATAGGCAACACACGTCCGCTGCAACTGCTGGCGTCCACCTACAGCTGGCTGCTCAAGCAAAATGACAAAGCTCTCGAACTCCTGCTCAAAGCCAATGACCGCTATCCTGCTGACCGCGACATACTAAATGCGCTCATGCAGCTACAGATTGACGACATACCCCAGCGTCTTGACCGCTTCCGCGATCTGCATCCTGAGGCTGAGGGGGATGCATGGATCAAATGGTCACGCGACCTGGCTCAACCCGATGCCAACTACGGTCCTATCATGGTGGCTCATGTGCTCGAATCCTATTTCCGCCATCACCTGACAGACGTTGGAGCCGAACAGATGTTCCTGATGCTCTATCTCACCCGCCAGTTTGACAAGGTCATCGAATATGGCACAGCCTTGCGTGAGGCACTGCAAGACCCTGCGGCAGAGAAAGGCACCGAGGTTCAATCCACTCAGGTCAACCGCATGACCTACACCTCTGCCCTGACTCTGATTATGAGCCTGATGAGAAGCGGTAACTTGTACGAAACCGTCATGGTCATACAGGACGAACTAAAGTGGCATCCCACCCTTGATACGGTATCAGAGGTACTGGAACTCCGCGGATACCGTCAGGCACTGTTTGAGATACTCCAGTTCATGACCGAGCATCCCAATCCGCGCCAATCATCCATTGACAGGATAGACCCGCTGCCCCCGTTGGTTTCCAAAGAGCAACTCCCCGGCTACAAACCAAAAGGCAAAGGCAAAAAAGGTCAGTGAACCTTGATACGCCTGCAATTTGTTTCATAGTAATGAGCTATCTCGTATAGAGCGACATATATGGCAAGTATATTTTCAATAATGTTGAGCGGACTGCTGGTAGGCATTCTCATATCAGCCCCTATGGGACCGATAGGTGTACTCGTAATCCAGCGTACGCTCACCAAAGGCCGCTGGCCGGGATTCTTCACTGGTCTCGGTGCCGGACTCAGCGATATCATATACTGTCTGCTCACCGGGCTTGGGTTATCGCTCGTCATTGACTTCATAGAGCGCAATCAGAATGTATTGCAGATTATCGGCTCGATATTCCTGATAGGCTACGCCGTGTATCTGTTCAAAGCCAATCCGTCACGCTCGCTGCGTCCGCCGTCAGAAACCGCCAACACCTATTGGCGCGATTTCTGGACAGGCTTCCTGTTCACGTTCTCCAACCCGCTGATTCTTTTCTTCATCATAAGCCTTTTCGCACGTTTCAGCTTCCTCGCCCCTGAGTACAGATACTACCACTACGTGCTCGGGTACCTGTCCATCGTTGGCGGAGCCCTCCTATGGTGGACCACCATCACATTCATAGTCGATAAGGTACGCGGACACTTCAACCTGCGCTCCATGTGGATCGTCAACCGCATCATCGGCTCGCTGATAGGCTTGATGGCTGTATTCGGACTCGTAACAGGCATAATCGCCCTCACATGACCCTCTCGTCCTGTATCAATAATACAAAAAAGCGTCTCAGCGAAGCCGGCTTCACATCTGCGGAAATCAGCTGGATGGTCCGCGACATATTCGCCGCGCTCAAAGGATACACCCAAGTGGACCTCATCACACGAGGCGATGACGAAATCACTGATTGGCTCGCATCACATGTTGACAGCATTGTCTCCGATATTTGCGGTGGCACTCCCATACAATATGCTTTAGGCCAGGCACGATGGTTAGGCATGACGCTGAGAGTCTCCCCCGCCGTACTGATACCGCGTCCTGAGACAGAGCAACTTGCCGATATGGCGATAGCCGATGCTGGCGACAAAACCGATCTTAGAGTGCTCGACATAGGCACCGGGAGCGGATGCATAGCCATCGCTATGGCACGCGCCCTGCGCTTCCCCACTGTGGCTGCTTTAGATGTCTCTCAGGCAGCCTTAGATGTAGCCAAGGAAAATGCCGCACAGCTCAAAGCCAAAATCAGTTTCAAGCTGGAGGACATACTCTCCGCAACTCCTGTCAGGAACAGTTACGACATCATACTTAGCAACCCGCCTTACATAGCCGAGAAAGAGATATCTGGCATGAGCGCCAATGTGCTCATGCACGAACCTCACACAGCCCTGTTTGTTCCCGACAATGACCCTGTGAAGTTCTACCGCGCCATAGCCCGTTATGCAGCCGTCAGCCTCAGTCCCGGAGGCTCTCTGTGGCTTGAAATCAATCCGCTATACGCCGCAGAGACGAGACGCGCCGTAGCTGATGCCGGCTTTATGAGCATCGAGCTTATACGCGATGAGAGAGGCAAGCAACGTTTCATCCACGCCCGCCAGTCATGAGACGACGCAGAGACGAACCGATGGAGCCTGAGGTGGCGCAGACCAAATTGGAGGAACTGTGTGCCGCTTCCGAACGCTGCTCATGGGAGCTTCGCGAGAAGCTCCACCGCTGGGGCATCCGAGGCTCGGAAGCATCTGCCATCATCAACCGCCTGATAACCGACCGTTTCGTTGATGACGAGCGTTTTGCCAAAGCTTTCGTGATAGACAAGTACCGGTTTTCGCGCTGGGGACGCATCAAAATCCGCGCCGCCCTCTATGCCAAGAGAGTACCATCGTGGATGGTCGATGAAGCGATGGACGAGGTGGATGACGAAGAATACGCCGACAATCTGCTGCAACTGCTCAGAGCCAAACGCAAAGCGCTCAAAGATGAAGCAGAGACTTACGAGGGGCGCACCAAAATATTCCGCTACGGAGCTTCACGAGGCTACGAACTCCCTCTGATAGCCTCTATAATAAAGAGTGCCGCTCTGTGGAGAGATGATGACTGAGATGCTTTCTGACCTCATCGCTTCCATAGCCAATCTCGCATGGCCCCGCATATGTGAAGTGTGCGGATGCGCATTGGTCAAGGGTGAGGATGTCATATGCCTAAGATGCTTGTGTGAGATGCCCATGGTCAATCTCCACGGCGAAAGCTTCAGTCTCCTTCACCAACGGCTGGCTGGAAAAGTGCCTTTTGACCGCGTGGGAACGATGTTCTGGTACTACCGCGACACTCCTTATGCCCATTTGATACATCACGCCAAATATAACGGACGTCCACGCATCGGGCGCATACTGGCACGCAGGTATGCACAGACGCTGAAAACCGACGGCTTTTTTGACGGCATAGATGCAATAGTGCCAATCCCCCTCTCGCCTCTGAAACTGCTGCGCCGCGGCTACAACCAAAGCGAGGCGATAGCCCGCGGACTTGCAGAAACAAGCGGCATAAAAGTAGTCAACGGACTCTCCACATCACATTACCGCGCGACACAGACACGACGCAACGCCTACGCACGCTGGCTCAATGCCCGTAACGGCTTCAAACCTCTTCCTGACAACCTGCAAGGGCTCAGGCACATACTGATTGTCGACGATGTGCTGACCACAGGTGCCACCATCCTGGCAGCAGCCGAAGCCATACATGCCTGTAACCCGTCAATAAAACTCTCTGTGTTTACCTTGGCGGCATCACACCTCAGATGACACTCACCTCTCGCGATCCATCCTCCAGTTCCCGGACCGAAACATGTACCGCATCGTCTGGCAGAAGGGATTCTGCTATGTCGGGCCACTCTATCAGACAAAGGTTACCGCTGTCGATATAATCCTCAAAGCCCATATCATAGGCTTCCTCTATATCGTTGAGACGGTACAGGTCAAAGTGATAGATGGTGTTGCTGTCCGCGCCCACGTATTCATTGACTATGGAAAACGACGGAGAAGATGTAGCATCATCCACAGCTCCGAGAATGCGGCTGATAGCGTTGATGAGCGTGGTCTTGCCGGCTCCCATGTCGCCATGGAAAGCCACTACAGTCCTGTCACCGATAGCGGCAAGCACCTTACGGGCGGCATCTTCAATGCCGTCAATATCCTTTATGAGTATAGTGTCAGCGGTTTTCATTCGGCAGTCTGTATGTCCGGCATCACCTTGACGCGTACTTCGGCGATGCGGTGGTTATGCACATCAAGTATCAGGAAGCGGCATCTGCCATAGACGAGCGGTTCCTTCTCTTTAGGAAAATCCCCCTTTATCGACAGCAGCATTCCGGCGAGAGTCTCGTTATCTGCCGCCACAGCCTCATAGTCATCCTCATTTAGTCCGGTGATGCGGAAGAAATCATTGAGGAGAGTCTTTCCCTCAAATATATAAGTGTCGTCAGGCAGCTTGCGGTAGGTCTTTTCGTCAGTGTCGTATTCGTCATCGATATCGCCCACGATTTCTTCCAGCACATCCTCCATTGTGACAAGTCCCTGTGTACCGCCGAACTCATCTATGACTATAGCCATGTGCAGGTGGCGGCGACGGAAATCCTCAAGGAGGTCATCGATACGCCTTGACTCAGGCACGAAATAGGGTTCGCGCAGCAGTGACTGCCACGAGAAATCCTTGGGAGGCTCAACACCTATGTATGGAAGCAGATCACGGCTGTATAGCACTCCCTTTATGTCATCCTGCGAATCATTGACCACGGGCAGACGCGAGAAACCGCTCGATATGACCGTCTCCATCACCTCTGAAAAGTCGGCACTGATGTCAATGTCCGTTATGTCCACCCTCGGAGTCATCACCTCCGATGCAGTAGTGTCACCGAATCGGAGGATGCCCTCAAGCATCCTTGCATCGGAGTTTTGCACATCGGCAATCTCAAGAGCATGCGTCAGGTCATCGGTGGTGACTGTCTCCTCCTGCTTCGCCACCACCCTCTTGACTATCCATGAGGACTTGACCAGAACGGACGAGAACGGACGGAAAAGGCTCGACAAGAGATGTATGCCCGGAGTTGCCATCCTTGCCCAGCGGAGATTGTTGGTATTGGCATAGAGCTTGGGTAGTATCTCTCCGAACAGCAGTATCAGGAAGGTCAATATGACGGTCTGAAGCACGAAGCTCGCCCACTCGGGCATTCCCTCAAAAACAGGACCCAGAGCATAGTTACAGAGCACGACGATGGTCACATTGACAAGATTGTTGGCTATCAGGATAGTCGCAAGCAGCCGCTCGGGCTGAGCGAGGAGCTTAAGCACACGTGATGACGGATTACGGTCTTCTATCTCCTCAATCTGAGAGGGCGTGATGGAAAAATAAGCGATTTCGCTGCCGGAAACAAATCCGGAGATGACGAGCGCGACCAACGCGCAGCAGAGGGCAATGATCTGGGGGACACCGAACGATGCCGGGAGTGCCATGGTTACGAAGCTTTTGACAAAGCATGCCAATGCGTCCATGGCAGGGAGGGGGTCAAAATCCATATAGATTTAATTGGTGATTATGAGCCACAAAGATACTAATATTTCACAACAATGGCAAGAGAGCCATATATCCCTCAGACCATAGCGGGTCAACATATTTTAATCACTTTTAATAGACTTGCTATGAGCCATTTGAACAGCCGGAGTGTTTGAATAATGTAATCTTTCACACCAAATGAGATAACATCCCTCGTCCTCCCTGTCTGGTAGTGATACCCGGCACGGAGGCTCTCATAAATAAATAGTTGAAACGTGGAGAGGGTGCTGCAACTGACGTTGCAGCACCCTCTTTATCATCTCATAAGTCTTCACCTTGTAGGGACATGCCGTGGCATGTCCGGAGGTTTCAGCAGCTCAGCAGCAGCTGCTTGGCTTCGGGAGTAAGCAGCTTCTCAATGACAAACGGAGCCAAAGGCACATCTATCTGACCAAGTGAATACGGACCTATGTCATAGGGATTGTAGTGGAATACAATCTGCCCGTCAGACACAAACACGTTGTGGCTGACAAACATCTGATCCATAAAGATTCCCGCGCTGCCAAGCTTCGCCGGACTGCTGACACCGAGCTGATTGGCAAGAGCCTCTTCTATCAGCGGACGCAAAGCCGCTTCGCTTCCCGGCTTGAAAAGCGAGTCAAACGTCAGCACTTTACCGGCTGCAAGGTCGTAGGTAAATGGTGTGTATGCCCAGTTGGGATGTGCGCCGCCTGTAAACGAATAATTGTAAATCTGATATGTGACAGTCTGCTCGTTGAGTTCCGTGACTTTGACCGTTGTCTCTATATCATAGGAATTTATCTCATCGGTCATAGCCGGAATAGAGTCTACCGGTGACGCCTTCACATCTGCGCCCATGCCTGCCATGTCGCTGTTATTGACATATGCCGACATCGCCTGGTCGATATTGTATGGTGACTTTGTGCCGAGAGCGTTTATTATAGTATCCTGAAGCGCCACAAGATTAGATTTGCCAAACTCCACCGGCCACTGCACCGTGGCAGTGAGCGTCATGTAGGCTGTATCTCCTGACGCATATACCAACTTGTAACTTTTTGAAGCCGACTTAAGCTGCTCCCTGATTTCAAAATTGGAAATCTCCTCCCCGTCAACGGTCTTGGAGCCATTGCCCGAGCATGCCGCCAGCAGTGTCGTGGCAGCAATAGCCGAAACGATTAACGATGCTGAAACTTTCATTGTCATATTATAAATTTATTATTGATGATATTACTGTAACTCTAACGTTATAACAGACAATATATTAGGTTGGTTGACCAATGTATAAAAAAGCAAAATGCCGATAACCTAAACCGCTTATGACTCAGTTAGACATGGCGGAACTCGGTTAACGGCAATTATGCCTGATTGAATAGATGTTTTAAAGCATCGACTGCGCGGGCATCAGCCCGTCAGCCCTCACCGACCATAAATTACTTGCTGGCGATAGAAGAGCTTACAGAGAGACGCAGACGACCCTTGGCACGACGACGAGCGAGGACTTTGCGTCCATCGGCTGTAGCCATGCGGCTGCGGAAGCCGTGCTTGTTGACACGCTTGCGGTTTGAGGGTTGAAATGTACGTTTCATTGCCGTAATTGATTTATTGTGTTGTGTTTAAGTGTCTGTATCGCAACGTACAGGACGTTTTGAGGTGCAAAGTTACATTTTTTTATCCACATCCGCAACACCCCGACACATGTCAAACAAAAAAAGCCATCAACCACCCTCTACTCGACATCATGACTGCAACGTCACAGAAATACAGATACCTCAACAGGCGGCATTGCATCGACAATCAAATGCGAAACGCATGGGCACCTGCGTTTTTAACCAAAATTTCTTTGATGTTTCAGAATTGTTAAGTAATTTTGCACTGAAATTTGGTGAAAGTCTGTGAAAAACAGTTTCGCGATTTCAATTGTGACAACATCACATTTGTATAGCTATTCTTCTATTCCCAAATCAATTCCAACACAAGGACAACAAGAAATAAGTGAATCATAGGTTAGAGATCCGTCGGCTCGTGAAGAGTAGGCGGGTTTCATTTTTTATAGCTACTTTTGCACCATGGCTGACAACTATCTTGAAAATAAAATGGAGCAACACCGCCGCGGCATCGTTCCCAAATACCACCCGCGCAAGACTCCTACCGGACAGCAGGCAGGCTCTATTACATATAAAATCGGTGTCCGCCGGGTGTTTGTCACCGGCGGAGCATCGGGCATAGGACGTGCCATAGTGAGGGAGTTTTGCAATGCTGGATGCCGCGTGGCATTTTGCGACACTGACGCTAAGGCTGGCACCGCCACAGCGCAAGCTACAGGCGCTCGATTTATCCCCTTGGACGTAACCGACCACAACAGACTGGTATGCGCCCTGACCGCGCTCATGGATGAGGGGGGAGACATAGACATAATTGTCAATAATGTAGGCATCTCCGATTTCAAACCGCTGATTGACACATCAGTAGATGACTTCAACCACGTGTTAGCCACGAATGTCACTCCTCTACTCGTCACTGCCCGGACATTAGCGCGGCACCGCATGAAGCAGCCCGAACGAAACCCTTACGGCCGTATAATCAATATCGCCAGCACTCGCGCCATCCAGAGCGAGGCAGACACCACTGCCTACAGCGCCTCAAAGGGTGCGATTCTAGCCATGACCCACTCGCTGATGATGTCGCTCGCACCGCTCCACATCACCGTCAACTGCATCTCTCCCGGATGGATAGCCACAGATGATTACGACTCTCTGACGGAAGCCGACCATGCCCAACATCCATCCGGCAGAGTCGGAAAGCCCGAAGACATCGCCCGCATATGCATGACACTCGCCCTCCCCGCCAATGACTTCATCAACGGCGAAAACATCATCATCGACGGCGGCATGACCCGCAAGATGATCTACTGCTGATTTTGGGGCTTGGGTTCATTCTCAGCCTCGGCAGCTTGTTCCTGCTCCTTGTCGAAATGGTCGTAGGCTTCCACGATGCGCTGCACTAAGGCATGGCGCACGATATCTTTCTTGCCAAACTCCACCTTGCCGATGCCGTGTACGTTGCGCAACACTCTAAGAGCCTGCACCAGACCCGATGTGACCGACCGCGGCAGGTCAATCTGCGTGACATCACCCGTGATAATCATCTTGGCATTCATGCCCAATCGCGTCAGAAACATCTTGATCTGATGGGTCGTGGTGTTCTGCGCCTCGTCGAGCACTATGATGGCATCATTGAGCGTGCGGCCGCGCATGAATGCCAGCGGAGCTATCTGGATGACGTTGCTCTCCATGTACTCCTTGAGCTTCACCGCCGGAATCATATCCTCGAGCGCATCATAGAGCGGCTGGAGATATGGATCGATCTTGTCCTTCATGTCACCCGGGAGAAATCCGAGCTTCTCTCCAGCCTCCACCGCCGGACGGCTGAGGATTATCTTACGCGCCTCCTTGTTTTTGAGAGCCCTTACAGCCAGCGCAATGGCTAAATAGGTCTTGCCCGTACCAGCCGGACCGAGCGCGAATGTCAGGTCGTTTTCGTTAAAAGCCTCCACGAGGAGCTGCTGGTTATGGTTACGCGGAGAAATCGGCTTGCCGTTGACACCGTAGATGACAACCCCGTCACTCTTGACGTCCTTGGGCTTCTCACCCCGCATGACATCGATTATCACATCCTCGGTCAGCTTATTGTATTTGGCGCAGTAAGCCTCCAGCTCCTTGATTTTCTGCTCGAACAGAGCTGTATCGTCTTCATCGCCGAGCACTCTGAGCACCGAGCCGCGGGCTGTCACCCTCAGCTTCGGAAACAGGTTGCGTATGAGCTGCATGTTGGAATTGTTGACCCCGTAGAAACTCACCGGATCCACATTGTCGATGATAACTATCCGTTCGATCATAATAATCTCAGAAAAGAAATGTTCAGTCTTTAAAAAACGATTGCAAATATATGCACTTTTCATCTATTTAACACCCGTCCAGCCACAATTGTTATCCTGCCACGCACCCAATGTTGCCCGGCAGTGTTGCGATTTCAAATATTATGCGTACCTTTGCACCATCTACCAGCCCGGATGGCGGAATCGGTAGACGCGACGGTCTCAAACACCGTTGGAGCAATCCATCCCGGTTCGATCCCGGGTCCGGGTACATGCAAGGCGGCTTGATTAATTAATCAAGCCGCCTTGCTTTTAATCATGCCCCAGTGTATATTAATTTATGGCGATGTGGACATTTGGGGTGATGAAA
>LUJR01000045.1 GCA_001689515.1 Bacteroidales bacterium M7 | reverse complement strand
AAAATATCACCCCAAATGTCCACATCGCCGAAAATTTCATACTCCGTTGTAATCATCATGGCTCTTTGTGCCATGATCGCTATGGCATGCTATGCCAACGCCCAAGGAAAGCTGACAGAACAGACATTCAGCAATCCCAACATATTTGCCTCAGCACTGGGCAAAATGGACTCGGAAATCACCAGTCAGCGCGCCAAAGCCATAAGCCAAGCCGAGAAGAAAAAAGGGCGTAAACTCACCACCGAGGAGATGGCAAAGGTTGACAAAGCGATAGCAGAAGCCCGCAAAAAAGCCGCCGCTCTGAAGGATGGCATATCCATGGGCATCACAGTTACATTCCTCTCAGATACCGAACTGAAAATGCACAACGACATCCGCGTCAATGACGAAGCCCTCAAAGCCACAGGCATGGGATGGCTTAAACGCAAGGCTCTGAAAGCCTCGCTAAGCGTGATGCCCAAAACGATGAAAGAAAAGTATCTCCGCAAAGGTCAGCTCATAATAATCTCGCCTGATGATGACCCTGACACATTACGCCTGAGCACGGATGGCAGACAGCTGACGGGCAGATTTGACAAAACAACGGTGTTTACACTTTACCGCCAATAAGTCATAGCCGACTTTTTATAGCCTCCACCATCAGCGGCGCATCCTGACAGCCGAGCATGTACTTATAACCGCTTTTGAGCGTGACGAGGAAGCAGTCGGAGGCTTTGCCATAGAAAGCTCTATATCTGCCTATGCTCTTTTCGCGGAATATGCCATAGTATCCGAAAAAACCGCCGCTGCCTATGACACGCCCCTCCGCCATAGTCGGAGGGCACAAGACCACGCTTGCTATCTGTGCCAACGGTATCGACTTCCTCAGCATGGATGTATGAAGCGTCAGCTTGTCGCCGTCAAGGGAGATAGATACAGGGGCATAAAGCACCGCCATCAGGCACATAAATACCACAGCACCGAGCAACACCCATACCTGCCATCCGACATTAGGCACCGACAGCTGCCAGAAAAACATGCCCAGGAGCACGGCGATGCAAAGCACCGAAACCACCCAGCAATAAGCACTGAGCACCACTTTCTTTCTCATAATATCTTTCATCGTTTAACAATCGTATCAAGCCGACGGCAAAACCATCGGAATATAAGGTAAAAACCTATCACCATCACCACAATAAGGGAGACCTTAGAGAATTGACTGAGCAATCCATAGTGGCGGAGCAACTGATTGCAGGCGGCAATCAGAGCACCATACACCGCAGCCATCATAAGAAAAAACAGGAATGCCACAATAGACTGCTTGGCACTGCGTCCCAGTTTCATTTTATATGCACATTATCTGAGGTTTGCAATAATATCATCGGGATTCTGGCTCATCCGACTGAACGCCACTATCTTCTTTCCGAGATCTTTAATCGAGCCTCCGATAAAATACACAGCATCATCCACGATGAGAAATCGGTCATGGACATTCGCACAGTTGCGTACCTCAATATGAGGATATTGCGCATTGTGTTTGCTCAAGTCAAGCGATATATGCGAATGCCTTGGATCAGTATATATCGTAGCAGAAATATCATCGCCACGCTTATCCAATACTCTCAGCACCTTGTCATCCACATAATTATCTATGAGCACTATCCTCCGTCGCGCTTTCCTGACCAGATCCGACACAAGAGCATAAGCATCAAATATCTGCCCGTCAAAGAAGAATCCCTCTATAGGCTCAGCCTCCTTACTTTCAAGCCGCGTCAGCACCTCGTCAATCCTCATGTCGGTCTCGCTCTGATGCCTCTGCAAAAGCAGCTGATGATGCTCCACAGCCTCAAGCCGTTGGAAAACATGAGCATTGCTTGTCATAAAATTACGCATGGCAGTAAAAGCCCGCATAATCCTTATATTAACTTCAATGGCTGCTTCTGAGCGTAATACGCCGCTTAACATGGCGACTCCATTTTCTGTGAAGACGTACGGCTGGTATTTGAAATTGCTGCCCCGTTTGTCTTTCAAGATCACAATCTGTGATTTTGAACCTGACATCAAGTTTTGAGACTCATCTTTAGTGAGCTGGAACATAAAATCATTAGGAAACCTCTCAATATTACGCTTCACTGCTTGATTTAGAACTCGTGTCTCCACCCCGTAGAGCCTCGCCAAGTCGCTGTCAAGCATGACCTGCAGCCCCCTGATGACATGGATCAGAGTCTCTATAGGCTTCAGAGCCGACGATTTCGCCTCCTCCGCCATTGCATTACTATTGTCACTACCTTCCATTCAAGATGTTTTGGGGTTGTAAAGATAACAAAAAGAATCCGTTCCCACATATGTTCGTTTCTCAAAACCCCAGAATTGATAAGAATCGTTATCTTTGTACATCTTTCAAGATACATATTGTCAGAATGAGCACTCTATCTCTCGGTAAAGCCATATATCGATCCATTTCTTTTTACTCGCTGATATGCACGGCAACCGTATGCAGTGCCATAAGCCTGCATACCGACACTCTCCAATCGCAGCAGCTTAGTGAAGTTGTCATTGAGGCTGAGAACCAACGTACATCGGCAGCCGTGTCAACGTATATCCCGGCAACACGGCAGAAAAACGCAGCCCAAAACGCGGTATCACTCCTCGGGCTTATGGCTATTCCGCAACTCGATGTAGACCTTGCCTCTTTGACCGTAAAGACTATCGCCGGACAACAGGTGGCGATCTTCATAGACTATAACGAAGCGACGCCACAAGATCTGGACGGTCTAAGGACTCAGGATGTCAAGCGGGTGGAGCTATACAATCATCCCACCGATGCACGATTCAAGGGCGCAAGATACGTTGTAAACTTCATCATGCAAAAGTATGAATACGGGGGCTATACAAAAGTCAAGGCTGCAAAGCAATTCTGCGTCAACAGTACCGACGCATCGCTTTATTCCAAGATGGCATACAAATCCATGACTTATGACATATATGCCGATGAGTCATACCTGACCGACCGGCATGGGGGACTGACAATATCGAGACGTTCCGCTTACCGGACTTGTTCAATGAGGGACAAAAGACAATGACACGCCACACTGACACAGACGGCTCCCGTTTCAGGAACAACGCCAACAATGTGGCTTTCCGGGCGCTGTACTCCTCATCGAAGATACAGGCATCAAACCGTGTGAATTTCAACTATGCCACCACACCCGTCGACGAGTCTTCAAATTCAAAAGCTTACTCACCCGACATCATCCCCGCAGAAGTCTCCCATCAAAGGTCATCAGCCAAGAATCTAACAGCAGGGTACAATGGTGATTTTTTCTTCTCTCTCTCCAAACAGTTCTCTTTACAGACCGAGATTATATACACCTACGGACACAATACGACCGAATACAGTTACAAATCAGCTTCGGATTTTTCCATAACCAACAATGCGGCTGAGAATTCCCACGACCTCCATATCACCCCGAGGCTATCATTCCAGATAGATGGTCATAACAGGGTGATGCTGTTCGGGTCTGGAGTCTGGAGGCGTAATGACATATCATATACGGGCAACACCCCATCCACCCAGAGATACGACGTACAGGCTTATTTTGCCGGGATGCACTACGACCTCACACTTGACAAGATACAGGCGGGAGGAGAAATAGGCTGGGCATGGGAGAAAAACAGCATAAGCGGAATATCAAGCACCGACAACTTCCCCCAGATTAACGCCTATGCCAATTACATGCCGGCACAGAAGCATCTCCTGACCCTGTCGTGGAACTATGGCAAGGATGTCCCCGACGCGTCTCAGAAAAGCCCCAACATGCTCAGACAAGATGAACTCATGTGGGTCACGGGAACACCCGGACTTAAGGATTACAAGTACATGAACTGCACCCTCACCTACACATGGCTGCCAAACAACAGATGGCAACTCGCCGCCAACGGGGGACTGTTCAATTTCGATGACCGATGTGTGACGGTGTACATGCCTACAGCTCCAGACGGCACGATGCTGAAGAAATACACCAACGGCGGCAACTACCGCGCATTGATGTTCAACCTTAATGCCACTGCAAAATTCTTCAACGGCAGCCTGGTAGTCAGCCTAATTCCTCAATACTGGATTTATCGCACAAACGGAGCCTATAGGTATTCGATAGACGACTTTAACGGACGCATCCAAGCGTCCTACTACATCAAGAACTTCTTCTTTGTCGGCTCGTACTCCCTCAAACGGCACTATCCAGCCACACAGGCAGAGTATGAGGAGTGGATGCCGGAGAACAGTACGAGCTACAGGCAGGATGGGGCAACGGGAGGTGGAATGTCAGTGCCACAGCCTATAATTTCTTCCGGAAAAGCTGGCACGGCTCAAGACAGGAACTAAAATCCGAATACTATGACTACAGCCGCTCGATTAACTCCATCCAAAGCCACATGAGGTTTTCACTGTCCGCCACCTATACGTTTGGATACGGCAAAAAGGTAGACCAATACAATGAGGTCAGCAAGGGAGAATCATCCAAAAGTGCCATTTTGAAATAGACGTGGAGAAATCCAACATTTACCGTCAAAACGGCGTTGGCAAAGATAAACGAACAGGAAACGATGAACAAATTCCACCACATACATAATATCGCGATGCTGTTGCTATTGCTTGCGTTGGCAGCCCCTATACGTGTCTCTGCCCGCGACTTCGCTCACATATTCACAAGCAAGGGCATCTACGAGACATGCGAGGACCTGTGGTTCAAGTGCTTCATGCTGAATGATTCCACATTTGGGCTATCGGACGAGGCACACACCGCCTTTGTCGAAATCGTCAATCCCGCCGACAGCGTGGTGTGGCAGGAGAAATATCCTGTAATCAACGGCGAGTGCGCGGGGCAGGTCTATGTGGGAGACGACTGGCAGACGGGAGAGTACAGGATGTACGTCCACACAAGGAACACACTGGGGCTCGCCGACACAGTGATGACACCTAAGCGGCTGCTTATTGTCAACGAACTGCCGGAAGCCCAAAAGTTCGTGTCGGGATTGCATAGAAACGGCGTTGAACAGGGTGATATTCCCGAAGATTTCCCCACGCTCGTTGCAACAGTGGAGATTGACAGTGCCGAATATCATACCCGCAGCAAGGTAAAGGCAAGAATCAGAATCACCGACCCTGACGGCAATCCCGTCAAGGCGAGGGTCGCCCTCAGCGTGTACGACCGCCTGTATGACTACCCTCCATCCAATCTTGATATACTCTCCCACTGCGTAGGCATCCGAAAGAAGAAGCCCGCATCAAAGGTAATAGCCGGAAGCCGTTTCCTTTCCGACGGTGCTGTGGCTGGCAGATTGAAGTCGGGCAAGAAAAACACCCGCATCCCTTTGGACGGTCAGCTTATAAACGTGTTTGACTACACCGCCAAGGAAGGCAGCCTGAACATAGTCTCCACAACGGCGGACGGCCATTTTGAAATACCCTCCGACATGGCGGCTTCCTTGGGGCGGGACATGCTGCTGAAACCTGTGTCGGGTCAGAAAATGAAGCCGCAGTTGGAGTTCCAAGACCCGTTCAAGATGATTGCCGATGTGCGCCGGCATTCAAAGGACCTCTATTTTCCGATACTCGCAAAGACGGATTCCGTCACAGAGGATGACGACACCCTCGACTATGCCGGACGTCATGTAATGCGCCTTGATGAGATTGTTGTTAAAGGAAATGCCGGCAGATACCCGAAACGCAACAAGGTGCTGGGTTATCTTGACAGCATATCGACATTGCATGGAGGAGCATGGGTCTGCGGCTGTCCAGCCGGGTATGGCACATCTTTCCTCAACGACTATGTGGCTGGATATACCCATCATCCTATAGATGCCAGCTACGCGCCAATGAAAATATCTCGCCCAATAAAAGGGAAAAGCTACACTATAGTAAAATATACCGGAGGGAATCACCCAATCGATTATCTATTAGATATCAAGATTATAGAATATACTGGCCCGAAATATTCCGAAGAAGATCTTTTGCGTAAAAACGGCTTATGGAAAACGAGAGGATATTATCCAAGGCACAAGTTCCTCAATCCTGACGAAGACGGACTGCTATACCAGACCTTCACAGCAAAAAAGGAATCTTTGGAATGCAAAAATTATTTTATGAATAAAATGTGGGAATCAGAATAATTTATTTTACATTTGTGTAGTATAGACATAATATATTTCACACCATATGATACTTTATCAAGATTTTAATCGGTAATACTCCATGTCGCAAAACAAGAACTGGAAAACCTGCGCCACTTTATTTTCTAACTGCCTCGGGGTATTCCAAGGCGGGGGCTGTCGTGCGATTGCATATGCTGGTGCGTATGAGGAAGCTATAAAAAAGGGGATTTCTTTTTCAGAAGTAGCAGGTACTTCGGCTGGCGCTATATTTGCAGCCCTCATAGCTGCGGGGGCAACTCCCGAATTTATAAACAAGATTGCCTACAGCGACGAACTTAAAAATATACCAAAACCGATCGTAGAAGAAAAAAAGGCTCATTGGTTCTTATTATTGGTTTTAAGAATAATCATCTGGTCAAAAAAGATTAGAAGATTCTTTTCTTCATGGAAAACGTCCCAGACAAATAGCTCTGATGTATTAAACCATACCGCCATCAAAAACATCAAGCGATCTTTGCGTGCACTAACTCATCAATACGGAGTTTTTAAGTCAGACAATATAAAGAACACCGTAAATATCTGGTTAAAGGAATTAACAGGGAAAGAAGATGTGACATTTCAGGAACTTAAGTTGCCTCTGTATGTTTTTGCCAGCGACATACGCAACAAGAAATGTAAAATCTGGAGCAAAGACGACACACCAGACATTTCAGTAGCGACCGCAGTAGCTGCTTCTTGCTGCATTCCATTTTATTTCAGTCCCATACGTATGAGCATAGCGGATGGCTCCGAATCTATCTATGTAGACGGAGGCATGTTATCAAACCGACCTGATTTTATTGCAAAAGACAAACCTAATTATTTCCAAACCCTTTCATTCAAATTAGAATCAAATGAGTCCGACCCCAAAGACCTACCTTCATATGTAATGTCACTGGTTGACACTATAATATATGGAGCCGATGAGCTACAACACAAGCAGATAGGGATTGAAGACGAAACTTTTGGAAAACAAAAAGTCAACGAAGTCGGTATAAACGTGGGCAATGTATCAGCAATTGATTTCTCCATGTTAAATCCAAATGAGGTCAATAAACTGCTACAAGCAGGGAAAAAAGCGATGGAACGTTTCATACAAAAAACTGATAGCGACCTCAGCAGAGACGACTTTCGAGAATATGCAGTACCCCCCCGCCGTATGCTGCATGACCAAGAACAGATGTATAATCAAGTAGCTTTTTGGTCATATGAAACGTATGAGACAATATATGTATCAGACCGTAACTTTGACTGGGTATGGCCGATGTTCCCGACCATAGTGTCTTGGATAAACGCATCAACATCTGTGATAGTGTACTATGATCAGAACTGCGACTCGTCCAATGATGAGGCACAAGGGGCAAAAAAGAGGCTAATAGAGAGTCTCGGTTGCAAAACACATCCCGTACCACCCGAAAAACTGATCCAAGGGTTCTTTTTCTGCAAAAGCTCTGATTTCAAATGTGTGGTATTTGAAGACTCCCATGCAGACCAATCCACTGGATTTAAAGCCAAAGTCTACAATGACACAATAGACAGTCAGTTCATAAAAGTAATCATGGAGAGATTAGGCATTGATGACGACAACAGCCATCCCGAAGCTTTATCTTTAAAGAAGTTAGACAAAAACACCGCATTTGAACTACTAAAAGATATCCCACAATATAAAAATGCCCATTTTAAATTTGAAGATGTACCCATAAGCAAACTTCACTTTCTTAAAGACACTGTTCGCAGCCTAAAATATAAAGAATTAAGACATATAAAACATCTATATGACAACTCCGGCATACCTTTATACCACCTGTCCAAACTGATAATGAATGATGGCAAAGAGTCAATCATGACACCTATCATAGTTGAGGACAATCCTCATCACGGCCTCATCGTAATCAAAGGGAATGCTAGATGTCTCAAACTCCACAAAGACAACCCCGAAATAGATGCTGTACCAGCTATAGTCGTATCAGATATCGACTCTGCATTTACAGACGTCGAATTATATACTATTAGAGACCTCACTCTATCAGAAAAGAAAAATCGTGGTTTGGTCAATCTGCCAGCCGAGTTATTTAGAGGAGTTGATCAGGCATTCCGACCAAATTCTACATATTTGAAATAATGACAACAATAGATATAATAAAAAAAGTCCTTAATGCCAATCCAGAGATTGCCTCTGTAAAGGTTATCGGTTATGAGACCCAAAAAGACCTGAAAAAGGACTCTGGAAATCTATGGACTCATCAGGACGAAGATGTTTACCAAAACGCTCTCAAATTAAGAGCGGAACACAATGTGCCGTTTTGGAACGGCATAATGCTGAGCTGCATAAACAACCCTAATTGGTCAGAAACCTGCCTAAGCTCATCCTTGAGACATAACAAGATTCATCTTATATCGGAAATTCCAGTATCGGAAATTCCAGTATCGGAAATCGGCTCTCTTCAATCAATAAAAGCTGAAGGGGACAGGAAATCTATTAATTCCGAGGTAAAACTTATAGATGGCTCTATAAAACATATCCCGATGCTTGATTTCCATATCCCGTTTGATGGCACTAACACAGATATCGTCAAAGCTGTATGCAAGTTTCTTGGTAGAACAGGGTATATATTAGCGAGTGGACGTTCCTATCATTTCATAGGAACTGTTCCTTTCACATACAATGAGATGATCGAATACTTATCCCGGGCACTATTATTCACACCTATAGTAGACGAGATATGGATTGCGCATCAGATTCAAGACAAATCTTGCTCCCTCCGATATGGAATAAAAAACGGAGTGCTTCCCACATTGATATGTGAGATATAAAACACTGAACTATCGGTTTGTTATGGACAAAAATGACATGGAGCTGCGGACGCAGAGGGCGGTGAGGTATATCGCGCCGCTGCGCGAGGGCGGGTCGCTGCCCGGGCTGATGGAGGCTGACGACGGCTTCCGCTATGTGGTGAAGTTCCGCGGCGCGGGACACGGAACCAAGGCTCTTATTGCCGAACTTATCGGCGGTGAGGTGGCTCGCGCGCTCGGTCTGAAAGTGCCTGAACTGGTGTTTCTGCATCTTGACGAGGACTTCGGGCGCACCGAAGCCGACGAGGAGATACAGGACCTGCTGCGCTGGAGCCAAGGACTCAATCTGGGGCTCCACTACCTCAACGGCACCATGACCTTCGACCCCTACGCCAACGACATAGACCCCATGGAGGCATCGACTATAGTGTGGCTCGATGCTTTCCTGACCAACATAGACCGAACTGCCCGCAACACCAACACCCTCATCTGGCGCAACCGTGAGATATGGCTCATAGACCACGGGGCATCGCTCTACTTCCACCACTCGTGGAACGACCCGGAGAAAGCTGCCCTTACGCCGTTTCCCTATATCAAAGACCATGTGATGCTCCCCAAGGCATCAATGCTTGAAGAAGCTCATGCCCGAGCCATCGCGATGCTGACACCTGAGAAACTTGAAGCCATCGTCAACCTCATCCCTGACGACTGGCTGCAATGGGAGGGTGCGCCCGGCTCTCCCGAAGAGTTGCGAGAAGTGTATCTGAAATTTCTGACAACAAGGCTTGCCAATGCCGACATATTCATCACCCATACCGCCGATGCCCGAAACCGACCTATATGAATACGCCGTGGTGCGTTATATGCCTGACGAGGAGCGTGGCGAGTTTGTCAACATCGGTCTCATAATGATGTGCAAGCGGCGCAACTGGCTGCGCCTTGCCATCAGCCTCCCGACCAAGCGTCTTGAAGCATTCCGCTGCCCCCACACCCACGAAGAAATCATATCCCAGCTTCAAGGGATGTCTCGCGTAGCGGACATGACTGTCAAGACCGGACCATTTGCCGACTACCGCGCCGAAGAACGGTTCCGCTGGCTGACAGCCTGGAAAAGCGCATGCCTCCAGACCTCGCGCCCCCACCCGGGCACCACCACCGACCTCGCCACCACCTTTGACCGCCTATTCACCACCCTTGTCCTTTAAGTCGGTGTCTCAGCACTCAAAAACACCGCCAAATTTGTAGGGATATGCCGCAATGCTGTTGAATTAGACAAGGACGATGAGTCCAATATAAGAGGTACATCGGAGACGTGCAAGCTGTGATTAACCCCATGCACGGAGCGTCAGCGAACGTTCATGGGGGTACAGGATGCCCATGTAAAATCAACCTCGGAGAGGTTGTGGTACGCATGATTATGTGTAAGTCACTGATTTTAAATGGAAAACAAAAATGACGATGCAGGGACGCGGGTATGCCCCAACCTCTCCGAGGTTGATCATGATAGCATATCATCTGACCCCATGTACGTTCGCTGACGCTCCGTGCATGGGGTTACGCACGACTGATACGTCTCCGACGTATCTATCTGCAGCTGCACTTTAATTCAACAGCATTGGGACATGCCACGGCATGTCCCTACACGTCTAATGACTCACAATTCTGCAACCATACATTCGTCACCTGCGGGCAAAACGGTCAAAATTCTCCATTGCCCAACCGATAATCCCTTGCAAATGAGGCATCAGAGAATGCCCTAAATCCGTCAATGAATATTCCACCTTTGGCGGCACTTCTGCATACACCTTACGCCTAACAATTCCGTCTCTTTCAAGTCCTTTCAACGTTTCGGTCAACACCTTAGGAGATATGTCAGGGATGGCTTTGCTTATGGCGTTGAAACGAGTGGATGAATTCTCGGCAAGCACACATAGTATAAGCATAGCCCACTTGCCCGAGAAGCGCGACACAACGTTGCGCACCGGGCATGCTGATATACAGGTATATTTTTTCAGATTTTCTTCAAGCGGTAACGCGTTCATAATCAATATTACTTACTTTGAAGTAAGCTGTTGATTTTTATGTAACTTCTTGTATTTTAAAAATTTAGGATATAACTTTGCGCTATCAAATCAATAGTGGCTATCCAATGCAAAGTTAAACAATTTATCTCTGATACAATTATGAGCGACGTAAAAATCATCAACAATGGCGACAAATTCGCCCACGCCACAGTAGGAAACCTCCACACATTCGAGGGCAAACAGTTTGTCAAGGACGCAACCGGAGCCACATCATGCGAAATCTCCTTCGGCACCCTCCCCTCCGGCGTAGCCGTCCCCTTCTTTCACAGCCACAAAGCCAACGAAGAAAACTACATCATCCTCTCAGGCGCAGGCCGCTTCCAGGTCGACGACACCGCATTTGACATAGCCGAAGGCTCAGTGATCCGCATATCCACTGCCAGCGACCGAAATCTCAAATGCACCTCCGCCGCCCCCATGACCTACATCTGCATCCAGGCAAAAGAAGGCAGCCTCGGTGCCGTCACAGCCGATGACGCCCTCATCACCGACCGCCCCACCCTACTCTAATTTACGATATAACCATTATGTAAACCGTGCTACTGATAATCATCAGCAGCACGGTTTGTGTTAAAACATAGTTAAAATGGAGTTTTATTACCAATTTACATTACATTTGTAACGCAAATACTAAATTTAAAGGACATGATACGCCAATTCTGGGTTGAGAATTATCTTTCAGTCAAGGACAGACAAACGATCGACTTCACCGCAAAAAATCCTTCGTCTGTTATGACGGCAACAATGCCTGACGGCACCAACCTGTATAAGCTCGGAATATTCTATGGAGCAAATGCATCTGGCAAATCCAACATACTCGTCGCCATAGATGAGATTTTCCATATACTAATCAGTCCCTCCACAGACTCAACCGAGGAAATATCCAAACATTTTCCATTTATGCTTACTAAGGAAATGCCTGTAAAAATGTTCGTCTCCTTTTATGCTAATGATATAAGGTATGACTACGAATTGGAATTCAACAATCGATTTATATTGAAAGAAAACCTATTCTACTATCCCAACAAGTCACGCTCTCTTTTCTATAACCGTAAATTCATAGGGGAAGGAATCCAAGCAAAAATAGAATTTGGGCCGAGTCTCAAACTTCACAAAGCTACGCAGACAAGCATTATTGAAAACACCCTCAACAATCACAGTGTCCTATCTGTATGGCGTAAAAATTCATTCAAAGAGGATATAGAACCTTTCATCCAATTACATAAATATATCACAGAGCACTATCATGACATCGATGGAGATTCGGAACGTGGTATAACCGAAGAGTTAAGCCTTGTATCTACAAGCAAAAAGAAGCATCAATTCTTTGATATAATGTTAAGAAAAGCCGACCTTAACATCATGAATTTCCGATTAGTTACAAAGGAACGCAATCTGCCCGCAGAAGCAAAGGAACAAATTGCCAACTCCGACATTCCCGAGACATTCAAAGAGCGGTTGCTTAATCCTGTGGAGAAATCAGTTTTATTCACCAATGAGTCAGATGAAGGATCGTTTGAAGTACCATTGAATCTCCAGTCAATGGGTACGATAAAATATATCCAACGGTTGAGCCATCTCTATGACATGATTACTGCCAACCATGTATATCTTCTTGACGAACTAGGCGAAGATCTTCACCATGATTTGTTGATGTATTATTTAAATGTTTTCCTGTTCAATTCAGATCAGTCTCAACTTATTTTCACAAGCCAGGAAACCGCTCTATTATCAGAAGATACATTTAACGAAAATAGAGGAACCGTATGGTTTGTCGATAAGAACCCCCATTCCGCATCTTCCGAATACTCCCGCGGAGACTCTTTCGGATTACATAAAAACATGTCTCTTCACAAGTCCTATGAAGTAGGGCGACTTGGAGCAAAACCCGATTTTGGCTCTTTCTTTATTGACCTTGAATAAAATACTATGGCTACCCAAAAGAAGCCCATAATGATCATTGGAGAGGGACCTACCGAGTTCTACTACCTCAATTCCCTCAAAGACATACTCCATGGTGTCCGTATTGAACCTTCAATTCCAAAACATTCAAGTTTAGAAGAATTTGCTAAAAGGATAGAGAACGGCATCAAATCAGGATATGAAAAAATATTCTGCATAATAGATGTAGATAACAAAGATAATGCAAAAGAGGCATCAAAATATCTCCGTCTCCGACAAAAATACTCAAAACCAATCATCAAACTACGCAAAGGCATTCATTGCGAAATCAGATTTTTTGAAACCCATCGGTGTACGGAGCTCTTTTTTCTTTATTATTTTGAATACACTTCAAAATTCTACCCAGATCAAAATTCTCTCATAAAAGACATCAACAAACATTGTCCATATTTTAAAGAGGTTGAGTTTTTTAAGAAATGTCATGGATTGCATACGTATTTTGAGAAACATGGTGGCAGCATAGAGCACGCAATCCAGCATGCAAAGAAATCATGCGAAGAGTGTCAACAAACTGGTCGCACCTACACTTATTCACAACTCGGAGATTTGTTTGAGCATCTATTATCTCTGTCTTGAACCATGAACTACAGGGTGAGGCGGAAGCCGCCTAAGGCGGTGAAGCCGGGCATGGGGTAGCCGCGGTTGATGGTGTAGCGGGCGTCGGTGATGTTTTCTAAGCGGGTGAAGAGGGAGATGTAGCGGCAGACTTGCCATGTGAGTTTGAGGTTGAGCAGGGCGTAGCTCTGATTGTGCATGTCATCGGCAACGTAGAGATCGCCCACGCCTTTGAGGTCGGCAGCGACATTGAGGCATTTCAACGCCTGCCATTCCACGCCTAAGAAGTATTGATTTTTTGGAGCTCCGACAAGGTTGTTGAGAGATGTGTGGAGATAGCTATATGAAGCTGTAAGCCACAGATTGTCAAGCGGATGACTGCGAACCGACAGCTCTATGCCTTTGTTGATAAACGAGCCGGTGTTCTGGTTTTTCTGATTGACGGTCTGTATCATATCTGCACCTTTGCTGTAATATGCCGTCAGCTCCCCCATAAAATAACGCGAGAAAGATTTGCTTACCGACAGCTCATAGTTCATCATCTTCTCAGGTTGCAGGTCGGGATTAGCCATGCGGTAAAGGTAGAGTTCGCGGAACGACGGATTGCGGTAGCCCATAGCGAGGTTGCCCTTCAGAGTCCACTCACGTCCGGGATTGACCGAAAAACCGAATTGCGGCACCCATTGCGTGTCAAACATGTCGCTGTTTGCCATGCGTAGACCGCCATTGATATTCAACACATCGCCAAAGAGCATCTGCGACAGGGTCAGATAAGGCGAATACTCCACTATGGTCTTGCGCCCCATCGTACTCATCGACCCCTCCTTGTGCTCATTGCCGCCCGACATGGGTATTTCGCCCGAATACACATCGAAATCAAATCCCCCGGTCACGGACGCACCTTTCCACGGTCGGAAGTTCTGATAAAGGATGACCCCCAGACGGTCATCCGTGCTGTGGAAGTGGCGGGGATCATCCACATAATGGTTGCCATAGTTATAATACACACGTGCGCTGCCCGAAGTGTTGCCGTAATGGTTGGTAGCAGTCAGAGCCGCCTCGCCACGCGTGACGTTCTGGTGGTAGACATCCGTAGACAGCGGATTAAACAGCGTGGGATATATCGGGTCATCCCCGCGGAAATTCATCAGAGTGTAATCTGCATAAGCCTTCCATTGGTCTGAAAACTCATAACCCACCTTGGCGTAGCCGCTTGCCTGCTTGAAGTCAAGCCCGTCTACGTTGCCGTCGGTGCGGTCATATGACAGCGACACGAGCGAAGAAAAACGCCCATAACGCACCGTGTTTGACACCGACGAGAGCCAGGTGTTATAAGAGCCATTCTGCGACTCCACGGTGGTACGCACACCGTCATGGCGCGCATCCTTGGTGATGACATTGATGGTGCCAGCCATGGCATTGGAACCGTAGAGCACCGAGCCTGGTCCGCGCAGCACCTCCACGCGCTCCACATAATCCTTGTCATAGAAATCGGCTATGTGGTGGGAGTAGATGCCGGCAAACTGCGGCTGTCCGTCGACCATCATCAGCACTCCGCTCGCCCTGTCGCCACCGACACCGCGCAGCTTGATATGCCCCGAACCTCCATTGCTCACCCCGAAGCCGAATATGCTTCTCTGCGACACAAACAGGCTCGGCACCATGCCCGATATTGCCGACAGCACCTGTGTGTTGCCTGTCGATTCCAGCTGCCTGTTGTCGATGACCGATACCGTATACGGAAGCAACTTCTGAGGCACGGCTCTGTTGGTGCCAGTCACTACCACTTCGCCAAGAGTGTGGAGCGTATCTACATTTTCGGCTCCCGATAAATCAAGAGCCGAAAATATTGACGACGATAATATCCACGTGATTACCGCTGCGTGCTTCATGGGCAAATTACTTTTTGTCGATGTCTATGATGACGTATTTCTTGGTGCCGAGACCTAACTTTTCGGCATAGTCCACGGTGTGTGTTCCGTGGCGCGTATTGATGCGTTCGATAAGCGGCTGGTTGTCATCACCTTCCCCGGGCTTGTGGTTGAAAACGAGGTCAAGGCATGCCTGGTCAAGAGCCACAGGATCAAGCGAAGCCAGTATGCCCATGTCCTTGAGGACAGGCGTGGCGGGATTGCCGTTGCAGTCACAGTCGACTGACATATTGTTCATCACGTCGATATAGACAATGCCCTTCTTGCCCTTGAAATAAGTATCAACCGACTGCGCCGCTCCAGCCATGGACTCCAAAAAACCGTCCTGACCGTTCTTAGGTTTCAGGAAAGCATCCTCAGCTTTTGATGTCAGACCGGCGGAGTGGATGCGGGCTTTGCCGTCAGCCGAAGCCACACCGATGCTCTGGTTTTTGAGCACACCGCCGAAGCCACCCATCTGATGACCCTTGAAATGGGCGAGATTGATCATGAAATCATAATTGGCAAGGTGCTTGCCCACGAGATTGTCGGCGAAATAAGTAGAATCCTGCATCGGCAGCAGCATGTCCCCGTCGGCATCCATGATGTCAACGGCAGCGATTTTGTCATAACCGCGCTCTGCGATAGCCTTAAGGTGGTCGGCAGTGTGACGGCGGTTGCCGTTATATGCAGTGTTGCATTCCACGAGAGTCCCGTCAACCTCCTTGACTAATTTTTCTATCAGCTGCGGGCTCAGATGGTTTGTTTTTGATGATTCGCCGGTGCTGATTTTCACTGCCACCTTGCCCTCAGGCTTGACACCCAGAGCTTTGAACACAGCGAGAAGCGACTCAGGCGTGATTTCAGAAGTAAAATAGACTTTCGCCGGCTCGGAGGTAGCAGCAGTCTGAGCCGTGCATGACATAGCTGCCATAGACAGTCCTAATGTCAACGTGGTTAATGCTTTCTTTATCATAGCAATATGCATATTTGTGATTGTTGCAAAATTACATAAATTCTGTTTCCACACAATTACCAAAATCGCATTTGTTAGTACCAAAATTACGGTTTCGCATGATGTTTTAACTTTCATTGGGAGGTTTTGGGGAGATTTATACGTACCTATAGCGCGTAATCGGCTGACAGTTTGTAACTTTGTGGAGAAGAATCCTGCGATGTAACCAAACTGATTTACTCTACACTGTGACATTTTTCTCATTTGGCGGCACACGTAATTATCCTTCACTTGCCGCATCGCTCATACCTCTGATTTTCTTGTTGATCGCGTTTCCGCTCGTCATTGTCGTGGCTGGAAGCGGAGCTGTATTGTCGGCGGGACCGATTCTGTTGCTGGCAGCGTCCGCGATAGCCTACGGACTCGCACTTGGCACCCGCACCGTTTCGCGCCGCGGAGCTGTGATGGGCATGCGCCGCAGCGCCTCCCAGATCCTCCCGGCTGTGCCTATACTCATCTGCATAGCCCTTGTAGCCTCATCGTGGATGCTGTCAGGAGTCGTGCCCACGCTGATAACATTCGGTCTCAACATCCTCAATCCCCATACATTCTTAGTGGTAGCATGTGCCACATGCGCGCTCATATCGGTGATGACAGGCAGCTCGTGGACCACCATCGCCACCATAGGCATAGCCTTCATGGGCATAGGCGAAGCCATGGGGTTCAGCGACCCGTGGATAGCCGGAGCCATCATCTCTGGCGCATATTTCGGTGACAAGGTGTCTCCGCTAAGCGACACTACCGTCGTCGCGTCCTCGACCGTAGGCGTCGACCTGTTCGATCACATCCGCTACATGATCATAACCACCGTCCCGGCAATGACTGTCGCGCTGCTCATATATCTGATAGCCGGATGGTGCTTCACCCCCGCCCCGGCATCACAGACGGCAGCAATGCTCGACGCGCTCGGCTCTACATTCAACATCACTCCCTGGACGCTCGTCATCCCAGCCATAACCTTAGCGCTCATCGCCTTGCGCATCCCGTCGATATGGGTGATGATTGCCGCCTCCATAGCCGGCATCGCCGGTATCTTCATATTACAGCCTCAGCTTGACATGCACTTCGCGGAGGTAGCGCGCACTATCTGGTCAGGCATAAGTCTGACTACCGGCAACAGCGCGCTTGACGACCTGATCACCTCGTCGGGCGTCTTAGGCATGCTTCCCACCATATGGCTGATACTTTCTGCCATGATATTCGGAGCGGCAATGATAGGCACCGGCATGCTCAGCCGCCTCACCGACGCATTCACGCGGCGCATGAGGTCTCGCACATCCATCGTAGGAGCCACGCTATGTAGCGGACTCTCAATGAATTGCCTGACCGGCGACCAGTACCTTTCGCTCATCATAACCGGCAACATGTACCGCTCGCTCTATCGTAGCTTCGGATTGGAAAAGCGCCTTCTCAGCCGCTCGATGGAAGACAGCATTTCAGTAACATCAGTGCTCATCCCATGGAACTCGTGCGGGCTGGCGCAATCGGCGGTGCTCGGTGTAGCCACTCTCGCCTACGCACCGTTTTGCTTCTTCAATTATCTCACCCCTCTATTCTCCATATTGATTACACGACTCGGATACAAGATACCCGAATCGCCAAAACTCAGGCGACCTGCAACAATTACCGCCCCGATGTCGCAATAAACTGACAGTTTGCACGTTTCATTATAGATGAATAAGCTTATCTCAGCCCTTACCCGCCCAATCACGGGTGTCGGCATACTAATATTCTTGCTATCAGCCCTCGGCAGCCCCGGGGCGGCAGCCCAATACAAGGACGACAAGCTGCTCAACCGCCCCTATGCCGACAATCGCGCCTGGCATCTGGGATTTTCCGTGGGCATGCACACCGAGGGTCTGAACCTGACCAACAACGGCATCCTGACCGACGGCGACAAGCGTCAATGGTTTGCCGAACAGCCCAGCTATGCCCCAGGCTTCTGTATCAACGGCTTGATAGACTTCCGCCTCAACGACTTTTTCAGCGTCAGGTTCTCACCCGGACTATGGTTCGGCAGCCGCACGGTCAAGTTCTACAACGCTCTCCCGGGTCCCCACGAAGGGGTCACCGAAAGCGTCGACATCAAGAGCACCTACATCGTGCTCCCCATAGACCTCAAGTATGCCGCGCGCCGCTGGCGCAACCTGCGCCCCTACATCGTCGGCGGAGTGATGCCCGCCTTTGACGTCGGCAAGAAACCCGCCATGGACATCCTGTCGCTCAAAAGCACCGACTACTACCTGACCGTCGGCTTCGGATGCGACTTCTATCTGCCGTTCTTCAAGCTCATCCCTGAGGTGAAATTCTGCTTCGGCATGGCAAACATACTCCAGACTGACCGTCCCACCCTCGCCGACCAGCCGTCGCTCATCGCATTTACCAACAGCCTCTCCAAGGTCACCTCCAACATGGTGGTGGTCTCATTCTACTTTGAATAACGGACAATGTCGATGATACGCAAACTATCCATACGCATCGCAATGCTCATAGCGGTGATAGCCGCAGCCTCCCCCAAGGCGGTGGCGCAGACCGATCCGCTTTTCACACAGTATTTCGAAGTACCCTCATACTACAATCCCGCTGCCATCGGTCTGACCGATTTCGTCAGATTCCGCGCCGTATCGCGTCTGCAATGGGTAGGCATCTCGCATGCCCCCACCACCTTCGCCCTCGCCGCCGACATGCCCCTCAAGCTGTTTGACCGCCGCTGGGGCGTGGGTCTGGTTCTCAACCAGGACTCCTACGGACTGTTCAGCAACCTCGGCGGCAACGTGCAGCTGGCGTTCAAGCAGAAGATGTTCAAGGGCGAACTGACCGCCGCCGTGCAGATAGGCATGTCGAGCATGACCTTCAAAGGCTCCGAAGTGGAGATAGACTTCGATGATGACTACCACATAGGTCAGGACGAGGCGATTCCCACCACCGACATCTCCGGCACGGCATTTGACATAGGTCTGGGCGTGCACTACACCCACAAACTTTTCTGGGCAGGGCTGAGCATGCTGCATCTTAATTCACCCTCCATATCATTCGGAGATGCAGTCGCTTCCTCGGGCAGCTCTGCGGAGTCAGACTTCAGCGGAGACGCTAAAAATTACAAATTAGACTTAAAGCCTACACTTTATTTCATGGGTGGTAGCAATATTCCGCTCAGAAACACGTTATTTGAAGTGATGCCATCGGTAATGGTGGCAAGCGACCTCGGCAGCAACACCACTTTTGAGGTGACTGCCCGCACCCGATGGAAAAAGTTTCTTACATTTGGAGTCGGTTACCGCTACAATGATGCAGTGTCGGTCATGGCGTCAGGCGAATACAAAGGTTTCTTCCTGGCGTATTCCTATGACTACCCCCTCTCCGACATAGCGAAACTATCATCCGGAAGCCATGAAATCCTCGCCGGCTACAGCCTGAAGCTCGACCTCGGCGACCATAACAAATACAAGCACAAGAGCATACGCATACTCTAAGTTATCACAAATGAAAAAAATCACCATCTATATCTCAGCACTCATCATTGCAATGGGCATAGCATCTTGCGGCTCATTGGGACGTTCGTCAGGCTCGGGAGGCGAAGTGACCGGCGTATCAGGCACTGCGTGGACCGAACCGACACCCTACGGCATGGTACTCGTGGACCGCGGATCCATCATCCTCGGCCCGCAGCAGGCTGACTCGGCTTGGAATCTCGCTGCCGATGCCCGCGGTGCATCCGTCGACGCATTCTGGATGGACGAGACCGAGGTGACCAACGGCAAGTACAAGCAGTTTGTGTTCTGGGTGCGTGACAGCATCATCCGCGAACGCCTCGCCGACCCCTCATACGGCGGCAACGAAGCCTTCAAAATCGAGGAGGACAAGGAGGGCAACCCCATCACCCCCCACCTCAACTGGAGCAAGCCCATACCCTGGCGCAATGCCAACGAGGACGAGCAGCGAGCCATCGAAAGCCTCTACCGCACCAACCCCATCACCGGCAAGCGCGAACTCGACCCCACGCAGCTCAACTACCGCTACGAGATATTCAACACCACCGAGGCTGTCAAGCGCAAGAACCGTCTTGACCCGACACGCCGCATCTACGACACGGACAAGCCCGTGCCCACCGACAATCCCATCATCTCCAAGGACACAGCCTACATCAACGATGCAGGCGAGATAGTCCGCGAGACCGTAACACGCGCCCTTACCGGCGACTACGATTTCCTCAACACCTACATCGTCAACGTCTACCCCGACACTACCTGCTGGGTCAACGACTTTGAGAACGCCTACAACGAGCCTTACGTACGCCTCTATTTCTCCCACCCCGGCTACAGCGAATACCCCGTGGTAGGCGTGAGCTGGGATCAGGCGAACGCATTCGCCAACTGGCGTACCGACTACCTGCGCCGCTCCATCGGACGCAACGGTGTCATCATAGAGCCTTACCGCCTACCCACAGAGGCTGAGTGGGAGTACGCGGCACGCGCAGGCATGTCGGAAAACAAATACCCCTGGGAAGGCGACTTGCCGCTGACCGATGACGACAAGGGATGCTTCTATGCCAACTTCAAGCCTCAGGACGGCAATTATACCCTTGACGGTCAGCTGATAACCTCGCGTGTAGGCACCTACCAGCCCAACGATTTCGGGCTATATGACATGGCTGGCAATGTCAGCGAATGGACATCGACAGCCTACACTCCGTCAGTAAGCAAAATAACGAGCGACCTCAACCCCGAATACCGCTACAATGCTGCCAAGGAAGACCCCTACCGCCTCAAGCGCAAGATCATCCGCGGCGGTTCGTGGAAAGACGTGGCACACAACGTACGCTCCGACCTACGCCAGTGGGAATACGAGAACGAGCAGCGTTCATATATCGGCTTCCGCTGCGTGCGCTCGCAGATCGGCTTTGCAAAGGGCAACAAGTCACGCCACTGATAAAAACGCATAATACCAACCAGAATCCAACCATACATCTCTTTGACCATACACGACAATGGGAAAAATCAAAAGATATAAAAACAGCGTCGAGCGCTTCCTCTCTGGCGAGAGCGGCCAGCGGTTTTTCAACTTCGCCTACTCCATAGGTGCTGCCGTAGTCATCTGGGGCGCACTCTTCAAGATACTCCACCTCCCCGGAGGCAACCTACTCCTCTGCATAGGTATGGGCACCGAGGTGCTGATGTTCATCCTCACCGCCTTTGACCGTCCGCCGCGCGAATACCGCTGGGAGGACGTGTTCCCCGTGCTCCAGTCACGCGACCCCGAAGACCGCCCCGATTTCGGAGGCACAGGCGGCAGTGTGCTCATCAACGGTTCTATCAACGCCTCTGACCTTGAGGCTAGCCAGCCTACATCAGCTGGTCATGCCACTGTCACCGTGGCAGCTCCCTCACAGGCAGCAACCACCACATCCTCTGTGCCGGCACCCTCGGAAATCACAGACCTTGCCACCGCCACTCAGGACTACATGACCAAGATGGGCGAAATCGCCCAAACCATGGAGCAGCTGCGTGACACCACCGCAGCCCTCAACGAGGTCAGCAAGGTGCTCCTCGAGAGCTACCGTGCCATCACCGAGAACTCCGAGGGCATATCCTCCAGCTCCACAGGCTACGTCACACAGATGGAGGATCTCAACCGCAACATCGGTGGCCTCAACACCATCTATGAGATACAGCTCAAGAGCGTATCGAGCCAGCTCGACTCCATCGACCGCGTCAACCGCGGCATCAAGGACATCCGCGACATGTATGAGAAGAGCTCGCAGCAGAGCGCGCGTTACTACGAGGAGACCGAGAAGATGGCGCGCTACATGCAGCAGCTCAACCAGGTATATGAGAAGATGATCCACGCCATGACCGTCAACATGTACCGCGCTCCCATGCCCGGCACTCCTGCCGACGCAGCCCCTGCACAGCCCACCTCCAACCCCACCACACCCGACACAAATCCATTCACCCGTAACTGATGGCCCAGAGCAACACACGTCTGTCACCCCGTCAGAAGATGATCAACCTGATGTACATCGTCCTGACGGCAATGCTTGCACTCAATGTGTCAAGCGATGTCCTCGACGGCTTCAAGGAAGTCGAAGACGGACTCGCGCGCACCAACGAGACGGCATCTGACCGTAACAGCGGCATCTACGGGGCTATCAGCGCCATGGCTCTCCAGAATCCCGAGAAAGGGAATCCCTGGCTTGCCAAAGCTACCGCTGTGCGCGACGAATCGCAGCGTCTCTACAACGAAATCGACTCTCTCAAATATCTCATAGTCCGCAAAAGCGACGGCGAGGAGGGCGACCCGCACAATATCGTCAACCTTGACGACCTCGAGTCTGCCGCCACTGTCATGCTCAACCCCACCTCGCGCCTCGGCGAGAAACTCCGTCTGCAACTTGACTCCTACTCCGATTTCGTGACCAAGATGATCGCAGACTCATCCGTGGTGCGCAATATCAAGGCTTCTCTCTCCACATCTCCAGTCAAAAAACCGGGCATAGCCCTCCCTGTCAAGTGGGAGGTGGCAAAATTTGAAGGGCAGCCCGTAGTGGCTGCCGTCACCCATCTGACTAAACTCCAGAACGACCTCCGCTATGCCGAGGGCGAGACGCTCCAGCAGCTTCTCTCAGCCATTGATGCCACGGATGTGCGCGTCAATTCGCTCAATGCGTTCGTCATCCCCCAGAGCCGCTACGTGATGAAAGGGGCTAAATATTCAGCCAACATCGTCGTGGCTGCGGTAGACACCACTGCACGCCCTGTAGTGACCATCAACGGCAGAACCCTCAACAATGACCGCGGACTCTACGAATTTACCGCAGGCTCAGCCGGAAACTTCGATTACTCTGGCACCGTGACATTCAATATGGGCAACGGCTCCGACATGACCCTCCCATTCAAGTCGTCATATACCGTCATGGAACCGATGGCATCCGTATCCGCCACCAACATGAACGTGCTCTATGCCGGCATCGACAACCCCATCAGCATAGCCGTTCCCGGCATACCGATGAGCAAAATCAACGCCTCGATGACCAACGGCTCACTGACCCGAAGCGGTGACAAGTGGATAGCGCGCCCCGGCAAGGTGGGCAGCGACGCCGAAATCGTAGTCACAGCCCAGCTTGAAAGCGCCAACCAGCGCATCAGCGCCACCAAGTTCCGTGTGCGCCGTCTGCCTGACCCCACACCTTTCATACCGTTCAACGGTGCTTCAGGACAGGAACGCTACAAGGGCGACACCCCCATCAGCAAGGCTTCGCTGATGAGCGCATCGGGTCTCGGGGCAGCCATCGACGACGGCATCCTTGATACCCCCTTCAAAGTCATATCGTTCGAGACCGTATCGTTTGATTCCATGAACAACGCCATACCCGAAGTCAGCGACGGACCCAACTTCTCGTCGCGCCAGCGCGAATCGTTCCGCCGCCTCTCTCGTGGCAAACGCTTCTACATCTCGCGTATCAAGGTCTCCGGGCCTGACGGCACCCAGCGAACACTGCGCCCCATGGAAGTCATAGTCAACTAACACGCTTCTTTTATATATCCCTCAGCATATGAAATTATCACGCTATATAGCAGCATTCTCCCTCCTGGCTCTCACCACGGTGTCAGCCATGGCTCAGGAACGCTCCACGACCACAGGCGTGTCGCGCACCAACGCCGCCGAACGTCGCCGCGCCCTCCAGCAGGCAGGTCCGGGCATCACACAGCGCATGCAGAATGCCTCCGAGACCACACCAATGAGCGATGCCGACCTCGACTGGATGCGCGTCATATATCGCGAACTCGACCTCAACAAGGTGCAGAACGCTCCGCTCTACTATCCCGACGAGGTAATCGACGGACAGAAAAACCTCTTCCGCATCATAATGGAGCTTGTAGCCTCCGGGCAGCTCCCCGTCTACGAATATCTTGACGGACGCGAAATCTTCAACGACCAGTACCGCGTCAAGACCCGCGACATGCTTGACCGCTTCCACATCCTCTACACCGATGCCAAGGGCTCTACGGAGAAACGTCCGCGATTCACCATCGAGGATGCCGATGTACCCTCCAACGAGGTGCTCTCCTATTATATAATAGAGCGTTGGGAATTTGACCACCGCACTAACAAGGTCAACTGCCATGTGGAGGCAATCTGCCCGGTGCTCCACCGCAGCGGCGACTTCGGCGGCGAGGCAGTGAAATATCCGATGTTCTGGGTCAAATATTCCGACATCAAGCCCTACCTTGCCACCACATCCATATTCGTGGATGACAACAACAACCTCGCCACACACTCCATCTCCGACTATTTCTCCAAGGTGATGTATGACGGCGAAATCTACAAGACCCGTAACCTGCGCAACCTCTCGCTGATGCAGATGTACAGCGACCCCGACCGCCGCAAGGAGGTGCAGGACAGCATACAGCAGAGCCTTGACAACTGGGGCAAGAAGATGTGGGTGCCCTCGCTCGAGGAACTTGAAGAAGCCCGCATAGCCCGCGAGGAGGCTGAGGCTGCCGCCGAAAACGGGCAGACCTCAGCCACCGCGCCTGTCATCGACAGCGAAGGACTCCCCGTAGTGGCTGAGGAAGGCGCACAGACCGAAGAAGCCCCCAAGGTCAACTCCCGCGCCCGCAAGAGCGAAGCCGACAAAAAGAAGGCTGACAGCAAGAAAAAGAAATCAAAGAAGAAGCCCAAGGTCAAGCGCGCCAAATCATCAGGCACCCAACCCGCCGCCGAAAAGAGCGTCCGCAACCGCCGCCGCTGACCAGCCGCGCTCCCCTTAAAATCCTTAAAGTCCTTAGAGTCTTTAAAGTCCTTAGTGACCTTAGAGACACTAAGGACTTTCTTGTCATCATTTGTCAAATTCAGAAATTTGACCTACCTTTACGGTGCGTATAGAAGTATGCGCGGACATACTTGTAATTATTTAAGAGGCGTTTTGCTTTCTTGCGAATGAAAACCTGAGAAATTTTCACACAGTGCAAGAGATAACAAGACGGTTCTCACGCGTATAGCGTGGGCTGCTGTTCCATATCTTGCACTTAAGGTTTTCTCAGGACCATCATTCGCGATATGGTAATCCAGTCCACGTTTCTTTTTTATCAATCCTTTGGTCGAGAGGACTGTAAGACCGACGAAAACCAATTATCACAAGTCATGAAAAAGTTTTTTAAGTTCTTCATGTACCTCTTCATGGTCACAGCCTTAGCTTCATGCGGCGACGACGACAAAGATGAACCAGGAGTTCCCGAACAAGCCCAGCTCCTTATCGGCGAATGGGCAGAATCTGATGAGCCCACCTACAGCATCGTATTTCTTGAAAACGGTACGGGATACGACAAAGAGACTCGTAATGGCAGTTCAAGCATTGACGAAACCCTGACCTGGTCTCTTGACGGCAGCAATCTGACCATCGACTGGGAGTCTTCTGGTAGAGATGTATTTAAAATCATCAATCTCACCGAGACAGAATTGATCTTACAGGAAGCCAACTATTCTCCCAGATCATTCTATAAAAAATAAGCACTACAAAAAACTATACTAAACCAATGAAAAAGTTTTTTGCGGCTGTGCTGATAGCTTTTTCGCCGATTTTTCTGACATCATGCGGCGATGACGAGCCGGAATATGTGGCTCCTGCCGTACCTGAGGCTGGCAGCAATACATCCGGCAATGATGATCCTGCGTCCTCTGATACTCAGATCAAGGCATTAATCCGTAAACATGTCACAGTAAGAGCCGCCTATAGTGACTATATGTGGAATTTCACAATTACATCCACCCTCCACAACGCCTTGCCCGATGCCACTATCAAGTTCGGCATCGGACACGGAGACATAGACGGAGAAACACAGATTTCGGTTGGGAGTCAGGCTTATGGTTATACTTCACGATATAATGGTGATAATTTCGAAGCAAAATTCGTCAATCCATTCTGGTTCTATTATATTTTCGGAGTTGACCCTTCCGATGGAGAATCGGCAACGCTATGCAGTATGTACTATAACTCATACAATGCGTTGAAAAGCCAAGGTTATGGCAATCTCTCTCCCGAAGAGAAAAGTTTGTATAACGATCTGGTGAGGTATCTTGATGAATATGAGCGAACTGCCGACATGTATTATAGCCCATCGGTATATGTACAAGTGAACAACAAAGTCTACATGTTTGCAAGCTATGGTAAATAAACCCTTGAGCATAATCGTTCAAACGCTTCCGTAGCATTTCTAACCCAAGTCTGGTCGCTCAAATGAGTGACCAGCTTTTTAATTTAGAAGCTATCAATCCAACACCTCGCGTGGATTTTGTAGGGACATGCCGTGGCACAATGTCACTAACTTAAGCTAATCTTGGTCTCCCCATGTACGCGCCCGAAAGGGCGCATCTCTATGGTAACCGAGGGGCTTGCCCCTCGGTAAATGTCAGCCTATGCCACGCGCTGAGCTTTGCCGCAGCGCATTAAACACCATGATGCTCAACATGATAGCGACTGATGCGCTGCGGCAAAGCGCAGCGCGTACATTTCCATATCTAACCGAGGGGCAAGCCCCTCGGTTAACAGAGAGATGCGCCCACAAGGGGCGCGACTTGCTTGTAAATCCTTAAGTTAGTGACATTGTGCCGTGGCATGTCCGACCATCAGGCGTTGCAATCGTGAACACTGTGGAAAGCGGACATGCCACGGCATGTCCCTACACAGAGGGGGTGCGAACTATTATTAAGCATTTTTTGTTTAATAATGTGGCGTTATCATCAAATAAAGTCTTACCTTTGCCTCGGCTAATCCGCAGCCTCGTTGCGGCATGCGCCCCGACAGTTTAAGTATATAATTTTCAACACTATAGATTTATGGAAACAACCGGTCTTGACCGCATCAGCTATGCCCTCGGTCTGAGCATGGGCAACAATTTCAAGGCTTCCGGCATTCAGGAACTCGACTTTGCAGAATTTGCAGCAGGAGTCGAAGCAGTGTTTGCCGGCACTAAACCCAAAATGACCTATGACGAGGCAAAGGAGGAAATCCGCAAGTTCTTCACCGCCATGGAGGAGCGCAACCAGGCTGAAGCTCGCAAGATGGCGGATGTCAACGAGAAAGCCGGCAAAGATTTCCTCGACCAGAACGGCAAACGCCCCGAAGTGAAGACCACACCCTCAGGTCTCCAGTATGAAGTGCTGACCGAGGGCACAGGCGTGATGCCCTCAGCTGCCGACCAGGTGAAGGTGCACTACACCGGCAAACTGATCGACGGCACAGTATTTGACAGCTCCGTGGAGCGCGGCGAACCCGCCACATTCGGCGTGACACAGGTAATCCCCGGATGGGTGGAAGCCCTCCAGATGATGAAAGCCGGCTCAAAGTGGCGACTCTACATCCCCTCGGCTCTCGCTTACGGTCCCAACGGTGCCGGCGGCGTGATAGGTCCCAACGCCACACTCATCTTTGACGTGGAACTGCTTGAGGTCATCGGCAAATAAAGAAACAAAACTCAATCATTATATTTACAACTTCTATCATTCACTAACAGTATCCGTTATGAAGAAACTCGTCATGGCTTGCGGTATCGCCGCTATCGCCATCGCAACAGTAAGCTGCTCCAAGTCAAGCAGCACGGGCAACGACTCATTCGCTGACTCAATCGCTGAATATATGGGCACCGTGCAGGGTGCAGACATCGCTAACAGCTATGCACAGCTCGACTCTGCCCAGCGCGCATCCATGTCAAAGGATGCCATCCTCGCCGGTATCAAGACTGTCCTCATGGCTGACACAGCCGACAAGGGCTATATGGCAGGTCTCAACATAGGTCTCGGACTGATGCAGCAGGCAAGCTTCCCCGAGCAGGCAGGCATCAAGGTTGACCGCCAGCTCCTCTTTGAGAAATTCGCCGAGGCATTCAAGGCTGACAGCGTAGCCGACATGGCTAAGAACCGCGAAGCCCTCCAGGGTCTGATGATGCAGGTACAGCGCAAGGCCATGGAAGCCCAGCAGGCTGCCGAGAAAGCCCGTCGCGAAGAGGCTGCCAACTCACCCGAAGCCAAAGCCAACGAGAAGGCTGGTGCCGAGTACGCAGCAAAGATGAAGGCAGAGGACAAGGCTTATCAGACCACTGCATCAGGTCTCGTCTACAAGGTTGACAACGCCGGTGCAGGCGAGTCACCCAAAGACACCGATGTCGTAAAGGTCAAATATACCGGACGCCATATCGACGGCACCACATTTGACACAAGCGGCGACCGTGCAGTAGACTTCCCCGTCAACGGTGTAGTACCCGGATTCTCCGAAGCCCTCAAGATGATGAAGAAGGGTGCCAAGTACACCGTCATCATCCCCGGCAACCTCGCTTATGGTGCAGATGGCACTCCCGACGGCAGCATCAAACCCAACGAGACCCTCGTATTTGACATCGAGCTCGTTGACGTTAACGCACAGAAATAATCTACACAGGGAGCCTATAGGCACCTGATCAACATAAATGTCACGTCCTGACACCACTATCAATGTTTGGGACGTGTCATTTTTCTCTCAACATCACCAAAATCCATTCTACAACCTTATCAACCAATCTCCTAACTTAAGATGAAAAAATACCTTTCGTCACTTCTGGCTATCTCCGCCATCGCTCTGTCACTCACATCATGCTCCAACGATGACGACGCACCCGTAGTAGTGCCCGGCCTGGCAAGCGTGACATTCAACACCAACTCAGCCATACAATACAGCTCTGCCAACGGAGCCTGGATTGACTGCTACAATCCCACCACCACAAACGCCCTGACATACACAGGTCTCAACTTCTCGCATCAGGTGACCACATGGGACGGTGGAGCTACATACTACTGGTCAGGTTTCTGCCCCTCCAACAGCAGAGAGAACGCCGCACACGAGACCGATTACCTCGACTACCAGTGGAGCTCAATCACCGCCGGAGGTCTTAACTATGCCGGAGGCAAACTCCCCTTCATGGTGGCAAACTGGAACACATCCGAGTCTCTTGATGCCATCCCCGCCAATCCGTCTCTTAAGATGACACCCAAGACTGTATCCACTTTCCGCCCCTATCGCGTGTCGGTGACCAACTCGTCATACACCTATTACGCCATCACAAGGGGATACGGATACGGTGGCGCAGAGGTCAACAAGTTCACTTCTGCTGATGATTTCCTCAAAGTATATTTCATCGGTGTGCGTAACGGCTACAAGACAGGCACGGTCACAGCCCACCTCGCCAACGGCACACAGCCTCTCTCAGAGTGGGTAAGCGTCAATCTCCAGCCCCTCGGCGAAGTAGACTACATCTACTGCCAGATGGAATCATCCAAGAAAGACGAGTATGGCATGCTGACCCCTGCCTACTTCTGTATCGGTGATGTCATCGTATTCGAACAGTGATCACCCCATTGCTGACACATGTCTAAGAAAATAGTATTTTTCGGGACTCCCGAATTTGCCGTGCCCTCGCTTGACGCTCTCGTCAGCGAGGGTTTCGACATTGCTGCGGTGGTCACAGCCACCGACAAGCCTGCCGGACGCGGCCATGCCATGACCCCGTCGGCTGTCAAAAAATACGCTCTTGACCACAATATCCCGGTCCTGCAGCCCGATAAACTCCGCGACCCGGAGTTTATCGACTCCCTGCGTCAGATCGGTGCCGACCTCTTCGTGGTCATAGCGTTCCGTATGATGCCCGAGGTGGTGTGGGCTATGCCCCCGTTAGGCACTTTCAACCTCCACGCATCACTGCTGCCCAAGTACCGCGGAGCTGCCCCCATCAACTGGGCAGTCATCAACGGCGACACCGAGACTGGCGTGACGACATTCTTCCTCAGCCACGACATCGACACCGGCGACATCATAGACCACGTATCGACACCTATCCATCCCACCGATTGCGTGGGCGATGTGCATGACCGTCTGATGGAACTCGGCGCACATCTGACAGTGGACACTGTACGCAAGATATTTGACGGCACTGTGGTGCGCCAGCCCCAGAGCGAACTGCTCGCCGGCATGGAGCCAACCCCTGCCCCCAAGATATTCCGTGAAACGTGCCAAATCGACTGGAACCGTCCAGCTGAGGATATCCACAACCTCATCCGTGGTCTCTCTCCCTACCCCGCGGCATGGTCACCGCTGTCATTAGACGGCGAAGCTCCCAGAGACTTCAAGATTTTCAGCTCCGAGATAACAGCCACGCCATCCACCAATACCCCAGGAACAGCCACCATAGACGGTGACCGCCTCCTCATCGACACTGCAACAACCCGCCTGTCGGTGCTGTCGCTCCAAGCCCCCGGCAAACGCCGCATGTCCACCCCCGACTTCCTCCGCGGTCTGCGCTGACCGATGCTGTGAGGGTGTTGCAACATCAAAATCTGTAGGCACGCCGCGTCCCTACATCTATGCACGTAACCGTCACAAAATGTAACAAATGATGATTTTGTTACATCTTTGTTACCGCAATCCATATCATATCTCATTGATTACCAGAGTATTGCAAATTTTGTTCATTTTTTTGACTTTTTTCTTGATTTTTTTGGCTAAAAAACTTGACAAGCGGATGACACTTTCATACTTTTGTATCAGAACACTAAACCAAACAAACTTCAACAACTTCGTTACTCCATTTTTCACCAGTCCCTCTCTCCTCCGGATGCCTACTGAGGGGACAAGAAATAAAGGCATCACTCATAACCAAATTCCATCAACATTAAATCTATCCGCATTATGAAACCCGCTATCGAACTCGAACTTACCAAGATGCAGGACAACCTGTTCAACTTCGCTATGATGCTCACTTCCAACCGTGATGACGCATACGACCTCCTTCAGGACACATCTCTAAAGGTGCTTGCCAACGAAGACAAATTTGCCGAGAACACCAACTTCAAAGGCTGGGTCTTCACTATCATGCGCAACATCTTCATCAACAACTACCGCCGCGTGGTTCGTTCGGCTACGGTCATCGACACCACCGAAGACCTCTTCCACCTCAACCTCTCACAGGACTCAGGCATCACAAGCCCCGAAGGCACATACTGCGCCGGTGAGATAACCCAAGCCATCAAGGAACTTCCCGCCGAATACCGCATCCCCTTCTCGATGCACGTTGCCGGCTACAAATACAACGAGATTGCCGAAAAGATCAATGTACCCCTCGGTACCGTCAAGTCACGCATCTTCTTCGCGCGCCGTAAACTCCAGACCCGTTTTGCCGACTACCAGTAATCAGGCACCCATGTCTGCAACGACATAACGCAGGGACGCAACTCCCTCGTATTTACCTGGTCCGGGCATCACATTACAGAATTCATGCAACTACAACTCCACTTTCAAGTATACACTCTCCGGACCGGGAGCGGTTTCTAACTCAAAACAATAATATGCGGCAAGAGCCGTGCCCCCATCAGGAGGCACGGCTCTCGTTTCTTCTCATGCCACCGTCAGCCAGCGGCACAATGCTGTTAAGGGCTTGTATTCAAGACCTCCGGCGGAGGTCAACATGTTAGGGAGGGTGTCGCAGAACTCCGAATCGCACAATGTTGTAGGGACATGCCATGGCATGTCTAATCTGCAAGTGCTTGAGTATCAGCAGACATGCCATGGCATGTCCCTACAACTTTGGGCATATGTTCTGACGCACATATCAATTCGTCAAGTTAAAAGCATTCAGGCAGCGATATCACACCATGACATCTTCTTCGTAGGAAGGCTCGGCGGTAGGACGCTGGATGCGGTAGGACGAACGCAGCAGCTTATGGAGCATGGCGAGCATCTCGCGGGTCTCCTGAAGGACATTGAGATACACATACATGACCTTGAGCTGTTCGGCATTGACTGTGCGCAGTTGCTCTATGAGCTGACCTATCTTCTTGGCGACATATATCTTCAGTCGGTTGCAGTCGCTCCTGACAGTCGCGATTACCTCACCGTCGCCCACCTTGACCGCCTCGATAGCCTCGCCATATAGTGTATCCACCTGACCGGCGATGTCAGCCAGCGTGACAGCCTCATGCTGGGGAAGGGGACGGAAATTATTGTCGACATGCTCCAGGCATCCCTCGCCTATGCGTCGGAGGCAGTAATTGATGTCTGACATGGCATTGTTTGACAGATGCATAGGCGAACTGTAGCGCAGCGTATCCACAGGCGCAAGGCTTCGCAGACCGAGCATCTGCTTGCGGCGGTATTCCTTGAGCACTGTCTTGTATTTGACCACACGACGAGTAGCCTTGCGTATCTTTCCAGCCTCCTCGTTGATGAATCCCTGTGCCATGGCATCATACATGTCGCGCGCATGGTTGAGACCGTCAAGCTGGCAGTCAGTCATGTAAGTGCGGAAGAGGACTCGCTTCTCATGCTCGTCAGAGCTCTTAAGCAGCTGCCCGAGCACGGTGGTCTTCTCAATCTCGGCATGTTTGCGCTTAAAGCGGCGGTTGCTCCTGATAAGAATGAAGATGGCAAGAGCGGCAAACAGATACAAGATCCACAGCCCACCGGTATGCATCGCGCTGACTATCAAGGCTGAGGCAGCAAATGCCACAAAAGCGGTGACAAACCATCCGCCGATGACAGCTATCACACCTGAGATGCGGAACACTGCACTCTCTCGGCTCCACGCCTTGTCGGCAAGGGATGTACCCATAGCCACCATGAAGGTCACGAAAGTCGTAGACAGAGGCAGCTTCAATGAAGTACCGACAGCTATAAGCACACCGGCGAGCATCAGATTGACAGTGCCACGCACGAGGTCAAACGCCGCACCTTCATCCAGATCCATCTTGTCGGCATCAAAGCGGCGATTGATCCACCTGCGCACACTCTCCGGTGTATGAGCTTTCACAGTGTCAAGAGTGCGTTGCGTCCAACGGACCAACTGACGTCCTACTTTAGACGAACTGAACATCTCATCGCCCTCCATCTGGCTGCCAAGCCCTATCTCGGTCTTGGAGACGTGGCGCACCTTGGGAGACGTGGCGAGCGAAACTACCATTATCACACCGGCTCCGAGCAAGAAATAGACAGGGGTAGAAGCCGGACCGTTGAGAGAACTCATCATAAAGCTGTCGGGTACACCGGTGCCATTGGTGCTGTAGTCGAGAAATGACTCAAACCCTGTCAGAGGCACGCCGATAAAATTGACAAGGTCATTGCCGGCAAATGCCATCGCCAGGGCAAACGTGCCGAGCAACACCGTGACTTTGAGGACATTGACACGACACCAGTGAAGCACCTGCATCACCACCGAGAAAAACACCAGCGAACAGCCAACGATCAGCAGCTGGTTGCCGGCTATCCAGTCCTTGACCTCAGGAGTCATGAACGTCAGGCTTTTGGCTCCCTTGATAAGCATGAAGTATATGATAGCGGTAGTGGCTATGCCTCCGAAAAGACCAGCCTTCCACCTCATCTTGCTCTTCAGGTCGAAACTGAACAGCAGACGGCTCAAAAACTGCACTATGATACCGAATATAAACGCGATAGCGACCGACAAGAATATGCCGAGAATGATTTCCAACGCCTTATGCGAATTGATCATATGTGACAGATCCACGCCCGCAGCCCCTCCGAATATGTTGAGCAGCGATATGGCAAATGTGGCACCCAGCAGCCCGAACACCAGCGACACGGTGGTCGACGTAGGCATACCCAGATTGTTGAATATGTCGAGCAATATGATATCCGTGACCATCACAGCCATGCAGATACAGAGGATGTCGAAAAACGAGAAGTATTCGGGGCGGAATATACCGTTGCGGGCTATGTCCATCATGCCGTTGCTCATCACAGCACCTATAAACACGCCAGCACCGGCAACCAATATTATGCGCTTGTAGGATGCCGCTTTAGCCCCTATCGCCGAATTGAGAAAGTTTACGGCATCATTGCTGACACCCACCGACAGGTCAAACACCGCCAGCACGAAAAGGAAAATGATAATTCCTACGAAAAACAGATCCATCAGTTACGTCTTGGATTTTAATAGACTTTAAATTGATATTGAGAAGTGTCGACAAATCCTGTCGTTTCTTGTTCGTCTACAAAATTCTACAAATAATGTTTCATTTTTGTTTCAAAAACATGAAATTATTATAGCACCGAATCACCCTGCATTTCGGCAGATGCTAACGTCGTTATCGACAGCGGTTTGCAGTTTCGCCGAAAAATGCGTAATTTTGACGGTTTAAGTGCGGCAACATGCCCTTGCGATCACATTTCACTACCCCATGAAAGAAACAGACAAACTCATCATAGGCATATCTCATGGCGACATCAACGGCGTGGGCTACGAAGTCATAATCAAGACCCTCTCCGACCCTCGTCTGCCTGAGATGTGTACACCCGTAATCTATGGTTCGGCAAAGATATTGACCGCCTACCGCAAGACGCTCGGGCTTCCCAACCTGCCCGTCAATGTCATCCAGGAGGTCCAGGAGGCAAAACCCGGCACCGTCAACATCATCAATGTAGTGCCTGATGACACACGCATCGACCCCGGACAGTCAACTCCCGAAGGCGGCAGCGCAGCGTATGCAGCCCTCGAATGCGCGGTGACCGACCTGCGCTCAGGAGCCATCGACGCCCTGGTGACTGCCCCCATCAACAAAGCCAACATCCAGAGCTCGACATTCACTTTCCCGGGTCACACCGAATACCTCGAAGCGTCACTCGGAGAGGGCACAGACAAGTCTCTGATGATACTCTACAACGAAGTGGTAAAGGTGGCTCTCGTGACCACGCATCTGCCTCTTTCACGCATCCCGCAGGCTATCACCAAAGATGCCATCATCGAGAAGCTCAAGATATTCGACTCCTCGCTGCGCCGCGACTTCGGCATAGTGCATCCGCGCATCGCCGTGTTGTCGCTCAACCCCCATGCCGGCGACGGCGGACTTCTCGGCTCTGAAGAGCAGGACATCATCATACCCGCCATACAGGAAGCCCGCAAGGAGCGTATCGAATGCTTCGGGCCCTATGCCGCTGACGGATTCTTCGGTCACGGGCTGTTCCGAAGCTTTGACGGAGTGCTCGCCATGTACCACGATCAGGGACTGGCACCGTTCAAAGCCATAGCCGGAGGTTCGGGCGTAAACTTCACCGCCGGACTGTCAGCTGTACGCACATCGCCCGACCATGGCACCGGCTACGACATAGCCGGACGCGGAGAAGCCGACGAGGCATCGTTCCGTCAAGCCATCTACGAAGCAATAGACATATGCAACCACCGCGCATCATACGATGCCGCCACCTCCAATCCGCTCAAGAAGGTATTCCACGAGAAAAACACCAAGGACAACGTGGTGCTTGACCTCACCAAGGATTCCGACGAGGCTTGACCATAATCAAACAGCATAACGCATGAACTACGCCATAATCGCCGCCGGCGAAGGCTCACGCCTCGCCCAGGAGGGTGTCAGCAAACCGAAGCCACTCGTTGACATCAACGGCACCCCGATGATACAGCGTCTCATAGACATATTTCTCGACTCCAACGCCGAGTCGGTATCCATAATCGTCAATGAGCACATGACCGAGGTACGCGCCTTCATCGAAAGCCTGTCGCTTCCCGTGCCTCTTAATTTAGTGGTGAAATCCACCCCCGGCTCCATGTACAGTTTCGCCGAGCTGAGCCGCGTGATGGCTCAGGGACGCTTCTGCCTGACTACGGTCGACACCATTTTCCGCCCCGAAGACTTCAAGAGGTATATCGCCAGCTTCGAGGCTGACGAGCATGCCGACGGCTACATGGCGGTCACCTCATATATCGATGACGAGAAGCCACTCTATGTGGATGTCGATGACCGCATGATGATCACCGCCTTCCGTGACAAGCCCTGGGGTGGCGAACGCTACATCTCCGGCGGAATATACGGACTGACCGACAAGGCTTTCCCGGTGCTGCATGACTGCCTCGAACGCGGAGTGACGCGCATGCGCGACTTCCAGCGGGCACTCGTCAGCGACGGTTTCGCACTCAAAGCCTACGATATGGGCATGATACTTGACGTGGACCACAGCGGCGACATCAAGAAAGCATGCGATTTCCTCAACACAGATACAACCCTTTAACACTCCAATCATGTCAGAGCCAAGGATTGCCGGCATAATGAGAGCCGGAGCCTATTCGCCCAACCATATAGGCAACGATGCCGCCATATTCAATGGCACTATCGAGCAGCTGCGCAAACGCGGCATGATAGTGACCGTATACAACGAAGAGCAGCTCGCAGCCGGACTGGTCACCGAGCCTGTAATCATCAACATGTGCCGCGAGCAGCGGTCCATGGAAATCCTCCAGGCAAAGGAGGATGCCGGATGCCTCGTCATCAACTCGGGCTACGGCATACAGAACTGCATGCGCGAACGCATGACCCGCATACTCTTAGGCAACAACATACCCTACCCCGACAGCGTTATCGCCAACACCAACGAGGCTGTCAAAGATGCCCTGTCAAAGGCTGGCATAGAGCGGTGCTGGATCAAGCGCGGCGAGTCACACAGCCAGCACAAGGAGGACGTGTGCTACGTGCGCCATGCCGAGGAAGCTCAGGAGGTGCTTCAGGAATACTTCCTCCGCGGCATCAAACGCGCCGTCATCAACCGCCACTTAGAGGGCGACCTCATCAAATTCTACGGCATACAGGGCTCGCCGTTCTTCTACTGGTTCTACCCCTTTGACAACGGCCACAGCAAATACGGCTACGAGGAAATCAACGGCAAGAGCCACAATCTGCCCTTCGATCTCGCCAAGCTACGCGACATATGCGACCGCGCATCAGAACTGCTCGATGTGAAAATCTACGGCGGCGACTGCATCGTCTCCGAGACCGGCGACATCCGCATCATCGACTTCAACGACTGGCCCAGCTTCGCGCCCTGCCGCACGGAAGCCGCCCCCCACATAGCCCGCGCCATACTCAAGTGCATCAAGGAATATGCCGAGAAGCGCGGCTTGAAATAATCCCGACCCCACGCCACTCTCCCCATCAGCTATGACTGACACGACACAACAACAAAATACAACCAATCCAGACGCCCCCCTGGCTGCCACCGACATACGCCCCGACGTGCTCAACTACGATGATGTGGTCTCGGTGGTACCCCGTCTTGCCGGACACCGCAAGCTCGTCAACTGGCTTCTCCATGCCCTTGAAGTAGACAAGGTCAACGCCGTGCACTCCCACTGCTGCGACACTCCGGGACCGGAATTTGTCAAGAGGTTGCTTTTCGAGGAGTTTCACAACACCCTGCGCATCGACAACGAGGCTGTGCTCGACAATCTGCCCGAAGGGGCATTCATCACTGTCAGCAACCACCCCTTCGGTGCGCTTGACGGCATCGCGCTGATACATCTCGTGGCATCGCGCCGCCCCGACTACAAGGTCATGGTCAATATGATACTCAACCACATATCAGCCATGCGCCCCAACTTCATCGCCGTCGACCCCATGGCAAGCGACAACCCCGAAAAACGCCGTGTCAGCGTCAACGGCATACGCGAAGTGGTGCGCCGACTTAAGGACGGACACCCCATAGGATTCTTCCCCGCTGGAGCGATGAGCAAGACCGACCGCCACGGACGCCCCATAGACCGCGAATGGCAGAAGACTGTGCTGCAGCTCATCTACAAGGCAAAAGTACCCGTGATACCTATCTTCTTCCACGGCAAAAACAGCTGGTGGTGTAACTTCCTTGGTCATGTATGCTGGCCAGCCCGTTCGCTGCGTCTCCCTGCAGAAGTGTTCCGCAAAAACGGCACGGAACTGCATATCAGCGTCGGCGACCCCATATCGGTCGAAGAACAGGCAGCCCATGGCGATTCGCCCGAAAGCCTCGGTGCGTACCTGCGCGAAAAGACCTATGCGCTCCGTGACATGTATAAATAACCACCTTATTCAGTCAATCACAACCGTATTGAGAAATGTCCGATACAACCAATCACACCGACCTGAAGACACTCAAGACATCATTTCGTGACTCCCTCAAGTCGCTCGACACCGAGGAGACCATTGACATATACTTCTACCGACCCATCGGATATGCGTGGGCGATGCTTGCCAAAAAGCTCGGTGTCACCCCCAATGCCATCACCATAGCGAGCATATTTCTCGGCATCGGAGCCGGCGTGGCGTTCTACTTCCCGGTGCTGTGGATCAACCTCATAGGCATCCTGCTGCTCGTATGGGCAAACTCGTTTGACAGCGCGGACGGCCAGCTTGCCCGCATGACCAAGCAGTATTCGCGTCTCGGGCGCATACTCGACGGACTCAGCGGCGACATCTGGTTTGCCACCATCTATGTGGCAATCTGCCTGCGCGAGACTGTCACCAGCGATTTTTTCCAGGCTCACCACTGGGTCATATGGGTCATGGCAGTATGCGCCGGCATATGCCACGCCAAGCAGGCAGCCTCGGCTGACTACTACCGCCAGTTCCACCTCTATTTCCTCAAAGGCAAGGAGGGGAGCGAACTTGAGAACTCCTCCGAGCTGCGCGAGAAACTCGACGCCCTGACGTGGAAACACGACTTCTGGAAGAAACTCGTCTTGTCATCATACACCAACTATACCGCCAACCAGGAAAGCCACACACGCGCCATGCAGCAGCTCCGCGCAGAGCTCCACCGCCGTTTCCCCGACGGAGAGATACCGCAGAGCTTCCGCGACGACTTCCGCCGCCTGAGCCTGCCGCTGATGAAGTACACCAACATCCTGTCGTTCAACTGGCGCAGCATCATCCTCTTCGTCTCCATCCTCTGTCTGATGCCGTGGCTCTACTTCGCAGCCGAACTGACCATATTCAACATCATACTCATATACATGAACGTGCGTCACGAAAACATCTGCCGACGCCTGACCGACGATTTACGCAATGGAAAATATTAAAGGCATCATATTTGACTACGGTGGCACCATCGACAGCCACGGCGACCATTGGAGCGAGGTGATATGGGACGGCTACCGAGATGCCGGCGTAGATGTCAGCAAAGCCGACTTCCGCGACGCTTATGTGGAGACCGAACGCGAACTCGCCCGTACACGCCACATCCTCCCACACCATAATTTCTACGACCTGCTTCTCATCAAGATGAAGCTGGAGCTGGGTGTGCTTATCAGCCGTGGGCTGCTGCTCCCCGACAACTCCGAAAGCCTCGCAGTGGCTATAGCAGAATACTGCTACGACCGCGCCAAATCATCGGTAGAAGATGCCCGTCCGGTACTTGAAACCCTCCACAAGTACTATCCGATGGTGCTGGTGAGCAACTTCTACGGCAACGTGGAGAGCGTGCTTGAAGACTTTGACCTGCGTCGCTATTTCGGACACATCGTGGAGAGCGCAGTTGTGGGAGTGCGCAAGCCCGACCCAGCCATCTTCGCCCTCGGAGTCGACGCCCTCGGGATGCAACCGCAGCAGGTGCTCGTCATAGGCGACTCCCTGCGCAAGGACATCCTTCCGGCAGAATCCTTAGGATGCCACGTTGCCTGGCTCAAAGGCAAAGGCTGGACTCCCGAGGAAGATGCCGCCACCCACCCCTCCGTCATCTCCGACCTGCGTGACATCCTGACCATGCTCCACCTCGGCTGACAGGCTCATCCCCTTAGAGCCTCTAAGGTCATTAAGTACTTTAAAGACCTTAAAGCCCCTTTAACATTACTAAACATCTACTGTTCAAAACCTCTACTATTTTATCCTATTTTATATAAATACGCAATATATTAACTAATATTAGAGAATATTTGCGAAGATTATATTACAAATATTTTCACATATTGATTTTTCGCTGTAATTTTGCCCGCTGTGCAATCCAAGACCGCGGCATTTACCTGTCCGCCGTCGGCTGTGGATGAAAAAGAAGTGTCTTTCTCTCCACCACATCACATCTCATGCAAGCCGATTCACTCTTTGCACCACCAACGAGAAATCAAAACAAAAAACACACAAAACAACCATTTAACACAAAATCATGGCCACATCTAACGTTAAACCCGCCAATGGCAAACTCGGTGTCATGGTAGTAGGCCTCGGTGCCGTTTCTTCCACATTCATGACCGGCGTGCTGATGGCCCGCAAGGGTCTCGCAAAGCCCGTCGGCTCAATGACACAGTATGACAAAATCCGTGTGGGTCGCGGCGCTGACAAGAAGTACCTCAAGTATGACGAAATCGTTCCCATCGCAAAGCTTGACGACATCGTGTTCGGTGCCTGGGACGTTTATCCCGCCAACGCTTACGAAAGCGCTATCAACTGCGAAGTTCTCAAAGAAAAAGATATAGAGCCCGTCAAGGACGAACTCATCCAGATCAAGCCCCTCAAGGCTGCTTTTGACCACAACTACGCCAAGCGTCTCGACGGTGACAACGTAAAGCAGGTCAAAGACCGCTGGGACATGATGGAGCAGATCCGCGAAGACATCCGCAACTTCAAGAAAGAGACCGGTGTGGATCGCGTAGTGGTTCTCTGGGCTGCATCTACCGAAGTTTACGTGCCCGTTGACGAGAAAATCCACGGTTCTCTCGAAGCACTCGAGGCAGCCATGAAGGCTGACGACAAGGAGCACATCGCCCCCTCTATGTGCTACGCTTATGCAGCACTCAAGGAAGGCGCTCCCTTCATCATGGGCGCTCCCAACACCACCGTCGACATCCCCGCCATGTGGGAACTCGCAGAGCAGACCGGCATGCCCATCGCCGGCAAGGACTTCAAGACCGGTCAGACCCTCGTCAAGAGCGGCTTTGCTCCTATCATCGGCACACGCTGCCTCGGACTGAACGGCTGGTTCTCTACCAACATCCTCGGCAACCGCGACGGTCTCGTGCTTGATGAGCCCGCCAACTTCCGCACCAAGGAGGTATCAAAGCTCTCTACCCTCGAGTCAATCCTCGAGCCCGAGAAGCAGCCCGACCTCTACGGTCACGGCAACGACGAAGACACCCAGTACTACCACAAGGTGCGCATCAACTACTATCCCCCGCGCAACGACAACAAGGAAGGCTGGGACAACATCGACATCTTCGGCTGGATGGGCTACCCCATGCAGATCAAGATCAACTTCCTCTGCCGCGACTCAATCCTCGCCGCTCCCCTCTGCCTCGACCTCGTGCTGCTGAGCGACCTCGCAGCCCGCGCAGGCCGTCACGGCACACAGCGCTTCCTGAGCTTCTTCCTCAAGAGCCCGATGCATGACTACACTCAGGGCGAGGTACCTGTAAACCACCTCTTCCAGCAGTACACCATGCTCAAGAACGCCATCCGCGAGATGGGCGGCTACGAAGCTGACGAGGAAATCGACTAATCGATTACACATAGATTTTTCCATAAATAACCAAAGAATCCGCAGAGGAGGACTCACGTAGCCTTTCCCCTCGGATTCTTTGCTTTTTTACATCATAATCCACTCCACTCTCCCTCTCCATAACCACTTACCCGATACGCCATGATCAATCCCCATAGATACTGTGTCATAATGTGCGGAGGCATCGGCTCCCGCTTCTGGCCCTACAGCCGCACATCCTATCCCAAACAGTTTATCGACTTTCTTGGCACAGGCCGCTCGCTGTTACAGATGACCTATGACCGCATACTCCCCATCGTCGATAAAAGCCACATCATACTCGTCACCAACGAGGATTACGCACCTCTCATCCGCCAGCAGCTTCCCGAAATCGCCGAAGACCAGCTACTGCTTGAGCCGGCTCGACGCAATACCGCCCCCTGCATAGCATGGGCAGCACGCCACATAGCCGCCCTTGACCCCGATGCTTCGATGATAGTGGCGGCAAGTGACCACCTCATCCTCGGCGAAAAGAAATTTGAGGAGCAGGTCATACGCGGATTTGAGTTTGTTGAGGGCAACGACGCCCTGCTCACCCTCGGCATAAACCCCACACGCCCTGAAACCGGCTACGGATACATACAGGTAGGAGAGGACGTGGCACCCCACATCAACCGCGTGAAGACATTTACCGAGAAGCCAGACCTCGACCTGGCAAAGGTATTTCTGCAAAGCGGAGAATTCGTATGGAACTCTGGCATATTCCTCTGGACGGCAAAATCCATACTAAAAGCCATCAGCGACTGCGCCCCTGACCTGGCAAACGTATTTGACAAGGGCAGCGCATCATTCGGCACACCACAGGAACGCGACTTCATCAACAGCCACTTTGCCGGCTGCCCCAGCATATCCATAGACTACGCCGTCATGGAAGCTGCCAAAAACGTCTATGTCGAGCGCGTAGACTTCGCGTGGAACGACCTCGGCAACTGGAGCGCACTCTATGACAACTCACCCAAAAATTCCGACGGCAACGTGGCTCACAACTGCAACCTGCTGTCATACAATTCTTCGGGCAACATCGTGGCAGTCAAGGGCGAAAAACTGATAGTCATGGAGGGCATCAAAGACTACATCATCGCCGACACCGGCGATGTGCTCCTGCTCTGTCCCAAAGCCCAGGAACAGCGCATCAAGCAGATGGTCAACGACATCAAGCAACTCTTCAACGGCAGATACCTCTGACACCACACACCTGTAGGGACATGTAATCACAATAAGCCTATCCTATAATGTCCAAGCAAGACTACATACTCCGCAACCGCGAATACCTCGCCCAAAAAGCCTCCGAGCCGGGAATACACCCCATCGACAAAGGCATCCTCTACAAGGTAATCCGCAAGGGCAATCCCGCAGCCCCGTCACCCAACCGCTCAAGCGTCGTCACTGCCCATTACACAGGCAAGACCATCAACGGCAAGACATTTGACAGCAGCCGCGGCGGCGTAGCTCCCGCATTCCGTCTTCGCGACCTCATACCGGGCTGGATCATAGCACTCCAGCAGATGCACGTGGGCGACCGCTGGGAACTCTACATCCCTGCCGAACAGGCTTACGGCAGCCGCTCCCAGCCCGGCATACCCGGCGGCTCCACCCTCATTTTCGACATCGAACTCCTCGCCGTCAACTGACCCATTCAAATCGTTTGTCTATAACAGAAATCCATCGTAGCTGTCCTCCAAGGCTACTTTGGATTTTCTTTATCACTTGGACCTGTATCTTTGGTTGCATTCTTACGTTTTTTGTAATCGCTTTCCCAATTTTTAGGTATTTCGAACACCTTAGAGTCTTGCTCATTGGCATGTTGGCGTATCAGCATGGCTATATAATCAAGATAATCATCTTCAGGCACATACGAATCAAGCATACGGAGGCATGAACCGTAGTCTCCGGCTTCCCTGAAAAATTCAGCAATTACAGGTATTGACGGCTTTTCTTGACGGCACAGCAGTGCAATAGTACGGAGAAGATTGTCCTTAGCAAAAGCCTTTTCCTCGTCACTATAATCTCCACTCTGGTCCGACGGCTCGACCCTCTTACCGCCCCTTCTACCAATACGATATCTGTCATTGAAGCCTTTGACAAGCTCCAAGCGAACCGAAAGTTCTCTGCGCTCGTCCATGCCGCTATCCGACAATTGCACATAGGCCTCTTTAAGCTCATCATAGCTCAAGTCCTTAGCTCCAAAGCCTACACGTGGCGCATCCTTTCCAGGAATATAATATTTATGACATCCGTCGCATTTCCACACATAGGGCAGACGCGGCATGCCGGGACTATGAGACTTGGTGTCAGACCAATGACGCGAACCAAACGTATTTCCGCTCAGCAGGGTAGTGATAGATTTGGCACAGCCACACAAAGGACATTCCACCTCTACCGTGCGTCCGGGCATCATAGCATGAGCCATAGTCACGCCCAACGCCATAGCAAGCAATAAAGCATAAAATCCTTTAATCATATCTCTTTTATTCATATCATCTGATTTCATTCTACATTTCGTCTAATGTCAGCAATTTGGGCTCAATGTCGTATTTCATAAGCAAGCATGCCCTGATGCGCTCTACTTTTCCCATGAATTCCTGATGGTCATAATTGCGTCGCTGACGTTTCACTTCAGCAACCAAAGCCGACCTATCGTCAGCTTTGATACCCACAATGTCAATTTCGTTGGCTTCCTTTCCTTTCTTACGCTCCCACCACGAACCTACATTCATATATTCATGACTTTCCATCATTTTCTGACGAAAGTATTTTTCAAGCATATAACCAGAATAAGTCGGGTAATCAGCCATCACAATCTTACGAATCAAATCAAAATTACCCATTTCAACCAGAGTCTGGTTTCGATTAAAATAATTGAACCAGAATCTCAGAAAGTTGTCAGAAATTTCATACTGTACATTTTGAGAACGTGGCTTGGACATAATCGGGCGCACACGCCTTATCAGCGAGTAGTCCTCAATCAATCGCTTCAGATGTCCAGCCACAGTCACTCCACCCAGAGTGCTTTCAATTGCACCTTGCGTGTTGATACCAGAGGCTATACAGTTAAGAACCGAAAAATACAATCCATAATCCTTTCCAAACTCCTCAATCAGAAGAGTACTGCCTTCATTTACAAACGGAGAATTGTCTCTGATAATGTAGTTGAACATTCCATCAATAGATAAATCTGTATCCTCGCACAACAGTTCGATATATTTCGGGACACCACCAGCGACACAGAAAAACGCAAGCAGTTCATCGTTGGAATAATTTGGTCGGAAATCGCGCATAATTTCCTTCATAGTTTCTATGCCGAAACCTGATAGCCTTATGATGGCATCAGCTCTGCCAAACAAAGGCTCATGATAACTTTCAAAAATCTTATGCATCATCGAGTACACCGACCCCATGAGCAAGAGATTAACATGCGTCTTGTCTCGGTACGAATCCCATATGTTCTGCATGTCGCTGAATACCGATGGATTTATATTAAAGAACTCCTGAATCTCATCAATGATAAGATTGAATTTCATGCTCTTACCGGCCTCCATAAGAAAATATAGCAGCTCTCGGAAAGAGGACATTCCTTCAGGAACATGAATCTTAAGTTGAGTGGAGATCAGCATTGTAAATTCCGAGCATAACGCTGCCTCATTTTTACGACTCACAAACAAATACACCGTAGGACATTCACCCTGGGTCGCACGCAAAGCAAGCGATGTCTTGCCGATACGCCGACGACCTGTTATCACTGTCATTCTCGACCGGGAGTCAAAAGCGCGGCATTGTATGCGTCTCAACTCTTCTAATTCTTTCGTTCGACCATAGAATTTCATGTTCTGTCACCGTGGTAATTATTACGGCGGTGATAAATTTATAAAAAAAAACTGGCATGACCAAAATTTGGCACAGAATTAAGCTTTTGCAGGGTTGGAGGAAAATGCGTAACTTTGTGCGGTGCTATGTACTTATCAGTCACGCACACTGTTATCACAATTTGTAAGACCAAGACATCAACATATCAACAAATATGGCTACGCAGAATCTCAGCGAACAGGAACAGATACGCCGCAACAGTCTCGACGAACTCCGCCGCCGCGGCATCGACCCATATCCCGCCCCCCTCTTCCCGGTGACAGGACACAGCGACGAAATCAAGGCGCAGTTTGAAGCCGATGGCGGAGAGCAGCGCGAAGTGGCTGTGGCTGGGCGCATCATGAGCCGCCGCATCATGGGCAAAGCCTCATTCATGGAGCTTCAGGATGCCAACGGACGCATCCAGGTCTATGTCAGCCGTGACGAGATATGCCCTGGAGAGGACAAGGACCTTTATAATGTAGTGTTCAAGAAGCTCCTCGACATAGGCGACTTCGTAGGCATAGAGGGATTCGTGTTCCGCACACAGACTGGCGAGATTTCCGTCCACGCCAAGAAGCTGACCGTGCTGAGCAAATCGCTGAGGGTGCTCCCCATCGTCAAGCGCCAGAACGGCGTCACCTACGATGCTTTCGACGATCCCGAGCTGCGTTACCGCCGCCGCTATGTAGACCTTGTGGTCAACGAGGGCGTGAAGGACATCTTCATCAAGCGCACCAAGGTCTACAACTCCATGCGCGAATATTTCAACAACGCCGGCTACATGGAGGTGGAGACCCCGATACTCCAGTCAATCCCCGGCGGAGCGGCAGCGCGTCCCTTCATCACCCACCACAACGCACTCGACATACCGCTCTATCTGCGCATCGCCGACGAGCTTTATCTCAAACGCCTCATCGTGGGCGGATTTGACGGCGTATATGAGTTCTCCAAGAACTTCCGCAACGAGGGCATGGACCGCACCCACAATCCGGAGTTCACCTGCATGGAAATCTATGTAGCCTACAAGGACTACAACTGGATGATGGACTTCACCGAGAAGATGCTCGAGAAAATCTGCCTCGATGTCAACGGCACCACCAAGGTCAAGGTGGGCGACAACGAGATAGACTTCAAAGCTCCCTACCGACGCGTGACCATGATAGACGCCATCAAGGAACACACCGGCATCGACATCACCGGCATGGACGAGGACCAGCTCCGCGCAGTGTGCAAAGACCTCGGTATCGAGGTTGACAAATCGATGGGCAAGGGCAAACTGATCGACGAAATTTTCGGCGAAAAGTGCGAAGGCAAGTATATACAGCCCACTTTCATCATCGACTACCCCATAGAGATGTCGCCGCTGACCAAGCGCCACCGCGACAACCCCGAACTGACCGAACGCTTCGAGCTGATGGTCAACGGCAAGGAGCTTGCCAACGCTTACTCCGAACTCAACGACCCCATAGACCAGTACGAGCGTTTCGTGGAGCAGATGCGCCTCGGCGAGAAGGGCGATGACGAAGCCATGATTATCGACAAGGACTTCATACGCGCCCTTGAGTACGGCATGCCCCCCACATCGGGCATGGGCATAGGCATGGACCGCCTTGTCATGCTCATGACAGGCCAGACCACCATCCAGGAAGTGCTCTTCTTCCCTCAGATGCGTCCCGAGAAAGCCGAATAAACACACCTCTCCATACTATACCCGAATCTGCCATGGACTTCCCCGGCCAAATAGCCGTCATGGGAGGAGGATCGTGGGCTACAGCCCTCGCCCGTCTCCTGCTTGACAACTGCGAGACCATCAACTGGTATATGCGGCGCGATGACCGCATAGCCGACTTCATACGCCATCACCGCAATCCGGCATATCTGACGGATGTGGAGTTTGACGTAGAGCGGATATGCTTCTCCAGCGACATCAATGCCGTAGCGGACAGCTCCGACACGATTCTGCTCGCGATGCCGTCGCCCTACTTCAAGAGCCACATCGACAAACTTACCGTTGACATCTCTGACAAGTATGTCGTGTCCGCCATCAAAGGCATAGTCCCCGATGAAAACGAGCTCATCACCTCCTATATGTGCCGCCGCTTCGGTGTGCATCCTGACAGGATACTCGTCATCGGCGGTCCCTGCCACGCCGAGGAGGTGGCTCTCGGACGCCAGAGCTTCCTGACCATCGGATGCGAGAATATAGAGGCAGCCAAGCGATTTGCCTCATGCCTCCATGGCAAGGCTATGCGCACCATCGAGTCCAACGATGTGGATGGAATCGAATATGCCGCAGTGCTCAAAAACGTCTATGCCATAGCCGCAGGAATGGTCCACGGACTCAAAGCCGGCGACAACTTCCTGGCGATGCTCGTCAGCAATGCCATCCGAGAGATGGAACGCTTCATCAACACCGCCTGTGCGCGCCAGCGGCAGATATGCGACTCGGTATATCTCGGCGACCTGCTCGTGACATGCTACTCGCGCTTCTCGCGTAACCACAACTTCGGCTCCATGATAGGCTGCGGATATTCGGTCAAGGCGGCGCGCATGGAGATGGAGCAGACTGCCGAAGGCTACTACGGCACCAAGTGCATCCACGAAATCAACCAGCACTACCGCGTCAACATGCCCATCCTTGACGGCATGTACGACATACTCTACCGCGGAGCCTCGGCAGCCAAAGTCATCCCGTCACTCTCCAACTGCTTCATATGAAATCCAATCTCCTCCCGGCATCCATCACCCTCATCGCTGCCGTCACGCGCGATGGCGGACTCGGAGCGTCAGGCAATCTGCTATACCACATATCCGATGACCTGCGACACTTCAAAGCCCTCACCATGGGACATCCCATCATCATGGGGCGCAAGACCTTCGAGTCGATGCCCTCGGGACCTCTGCCCGGACGCCGCAACATCGTGGTCAGCCGCGATGCATCGCTGCGCATAGACGGAGCCGAAGTGGTCGACAGCATAGAGACCGCACTTTGCGCCGCCGGACCGGCAGCCACGCCGTTTGTAATAGGCGGCGGACAAATCTATGCAGCAGCGATGCCCTACGCCACACGCCTTGAGCTGACAGAGATAGATGTCGCATCGCCCGATGGCACAGATACATATTTCCCCAAAGTGGATGAAGCCGTGTGGGAGCTGACCAACCGCTCCCCACGCTACCTTGACGAAAAAAGCGGCGTTAAGTACCAGTTCACCTCCTATTCACGCAAAAATTCATTACCTTTGTAGGAGTGATTTCGCCCTCATGTAGGGACGCGGCGTGCCGCGTCAACGTATCAGGCGAATGGTAAACAGCCTTTGATGACGCGGCACGCCGCGTCCCTACAGGTTAACAACCATATGGCTCTGTAGTTCAACGGATAGAATAGAGGTTTCCTAAACCTTAGATAGGGGTTCGATTCCCCTCGGAGCTACTTGAGAATTTGATTTGTTTTTCATTTGAATCAAGCCTGCGCAGCGATGCGCGGGCTTGATTTATATCAGGTGCACAAACATCCACCATGCAAATGGATCGCCGAGCCGTAGGGACATGCCGCAATGCTGTCGAATTATATGCTTTGACGCGCCCCTTGTGGGCGCATCTTTTTGGTAGCCGAGGGGCTTGCCCCTCGGAAAAGTTATTCAGAAGGACGCGCTGCGCTTTGCCGCAGCGCATCAAACGTTATGAGTATCACCATGATAGTGACTGATGCGCTGCGGCAAAGCGCAGCGCGTGTCTGCATGCATTCTGACCGAGGGGCAAGCCCCTCGGTTACGGTAGAGATGCGCCCGAAAGGGGCGCAGTATCAATTAAACACTTAAGTTTTAGCGTTGCGAGGGTGTTGCAAAACCTGTCGATTGTGGTGATCCAACCTGTATGATGTAGGGACATGCCGTGGCATGTCCCTACACAGTGTATTGTACGTGGGGTCAGCGCGGGGTGAGAGTTACGAGCGGGATAAGCATCTCCTCCATGGAGATACCGCCGTGCTGGAATGTGCCGGTGTAATATTGGGCGTAGTAGTTGAAATTGTTGCGGTAGGCGAAGAAGTCGCGGCCCGTGGCGAATATGTAGGCGCTGCTGACGTTGGGCGACGGCAGCCCGAAGCGTTCGGGTTTCTTGATTTCGTAGACCTGCTTCTGGTTGTAGCCAAGATTGCGTCCCACCTTGTAGCGGAGATTGGTGTTGGTGTTGCGCTCTCCCACCACCTGTATGGGATTGTCAACGCGGATGGTGCCGTGGTCGGTGGTCAGCACCACCTTGTATCCGGCAACCGCGGCACGGCGGAATATGTCGATAGCCCCTGAGTGGCGGAACCACGACTCCGTGAGCGAACGATAGGCGGCATTGTTGGCGGCAAGCTCGCGTATCATCTTGGATTCGGTACGCGCATGCGAGAGCATGTCTATAAAGTTGAGCACCACCACATTAAGCTCATTGGTTTCAATCTGGCGGAAGTCACGCAGCAGATGCTCTATGCCCTGGTTGGTGTTGATTTTATTATACGAGAATTTCCACCGCTTGCGAAAACGGTCAAGCTGCGTGGCTATAAGGGGAGCCTCGTTGAGATTTTTCCCCTCCTCCTCATCCTCGTCGACCCACAGGTCTGGGAACATACGGGCGATATCTACCGGCATCAGTCCGGAGAAGATGGAATTACGGGCATATTGCGTAGCCGTAGGGAGGATGGAGCAGTACAGCTCCTCCTCAAATGTAAACGAGTCGGCGAGCATCTTCTTGACCACTCCCCACTGGTCAAGACGGAAATTATCTATAAGGACAAACATCACCTTGTCACCGCCGTCAATCAGTGGAAACACACGCCGCTTGAACACTTCATCGCTCATGATGAACGAGCGGTCGGTAGCACTGCCTCGGTCGCTGATCCAATCTTCATATTCACGCTTAACCATCTTGCAGAAAGCCGAATTGGCATCTAACCGCTGCATCTCAAGCATCTCGTCCATAGATGTCTCAGTCGAAGCCAGCTCAAGATCCCAGTAAGTCAGCTTGCGGTACACCTCCATCCACTCCTTGATGGTGCGGGCGGAGTCAATCTGCATGGCTATACTGCCGAACTCGCGGCGGTATGCCGATGCCGCGCTCTCGCTGACAAGCTCGTCACTGTGGAGATTCTTCTTGATCGACGAGAGTATTTGCATCGGGTTGACAGGCTTGATGAGATAGTCGGCTATCTTGGCACCAACTGCCTGGTCCATGATATTCTCCTCCTCGCTCTTGGTAATCATGATGACAGGCAGGTGCGGCTCTATCTGCTTGATGCGCACCAGAGTCTCCAGCCCTGTCAAGCCGGGCATGTTCTCGTCAAGTATGATAAGGTCATAGTGGTCAGTCTGCACCATATCCAGCGCATCATGCCCGTTGTTGGCGGTCGCCACTTCGTAGCCCTTGTTACGGAGAAACATCAGATGTGGCTTGAGGAGATCTATCTCGTCGTCAGCCCAAAGAATCTTGTTAGCCATAATGCAAAAATAACAATATCCCTCCTCTCTGCCAACAGCCGAAACATGCTATGCGACGGTTTTATAACATATTTTTTAATCATTTGACAAAACGGACACCGAGCACACCAGCGAAGTCAAAGCCTACATACCTATCATCATAAAGCTCTCCTGACATATACTTACTATCTCCTTATAAAAAACCAACGCACCTCCAACCTTGTTGATTCAATATCCGTAACCGGATAACGACATGACCTATCGATAAAAATACAAGGATGAAAGACACGACCACCAGCCACCTCGTAGCCGACCAGATCGTAGACATGCTTGCCGAAGGCGGCATACGACACATCTACGCCATAACCGGCGACAGCCTCAATGCCCTCACAGATGCCATAGGTCGCGACGGACGCATCAGATTCATACACATGCGTCACGAAGAATCGGGAGCATTCGCCGCATCTGCCGAAGCGCAACTGACAGGTTCTCTCGCATGCTGCGCCGGAAGCAGCGGACCCGGACACGTACATCTAATCAATGGACTTTACGATGCCAAGCGAGCCAACGCCCCGGTACTTGCCATAGCCTCCACTTGCGGCTCGTCAGTATTGGGAACCGGATATTTCCAGGAGACCAACCCAACTCTCCTGTTCTCCGACTGCAGCGTCTACAACCAGATGTCAGTTACACCCGAGCAACTTCCGCACATGATGCAGGCAGCCATGCAAGAAGCCATCTCCTTGGGTGGCGTAAGCGTCATCGGACTTCCTGCCGATGTGATATCACTTCCAGCTCAACCGTCACAGGCATCTTGCGTTCCCCTTACCACCGGGCATCTCCCTGAGCCTACCGAAAGCGAAATACATCAGTGCGCGGACATTCTCAACGCCGCCCGTAGCGTGACCATATTCGCCGGGGCAGGATGCGCCGGAGCCACCGATGATCTACGGGCATTATCCGACAGGCTCAACGCACCCGTCGTGACCACCTTCAAGAGCCAGATGGAGCTGATGGGACACTGTCCTAACTATATCGGCCATCTCGGATACCTCGGCACATGGGCAGCAATAGATGCCGTGCGCGATGCCGATGCCATCATCATGATAGGGATGAATTTCCCGTTTCCGGGATTTTTCCCCACTGACAAGAAAATCATCCAGGTAGATATCCGTGCCGAGCGCATCGGACGCATAGCCCGGGTAGATGCCGGTATCCGCGCCGATGCGAAGATATTTTTGGAGACTTTGCTCCCGGCAATCAATCAAAAAACTGACCGCAAATTTCTTGACAACGCTCTCCAGCAATATTCCCAGATATGCCACAAACTTGCCAAACCAGTGTCAAACCAGGGCACAAATGACTGCATACGTCCCGAATATGTATTCGCCACCCTTGACCGCCTCGCCGATGATGACTGCATCTTCACCGTTGACACTGGCATGAACTGCCTCTGGAGCGCACACTATCTCACCCCCGCAAAGGGACGCTCTATGATAGGTTCGTTTACCCACGGCTCCATGGCAAATGCCATGCCTCAGAGCATCGGAGCTGCCATGGCATGTCCCGACCGCCAGGTAATAGCCCTATGTGGCGACGGGGGACTGACCATGCTGCTCGGAGATCTCCTGACCATCGTACAATACCAGCTCCCTATAAAGATTCTCGTAGCCGACAACCGTTCGCTCGCTTATGTCAAGTGGGAGATGGCTCTCGCCGGATTCACACCGAGCGAGGTAGACCTGCACAATCCTGACTTTGGAGAAATGGCACGCAGCATGGGATTCACCGCAGAAACAGTCCGAAATCCCCGGCAACTCGAAGATGCAATGAGACGATGGCTTTCGGCTCAGGGTCCGGCACTACTCTCGGTAGTGACTGACCAAGATGCTGCTTCATTCAGCTTCAGCAAAGAGATGATGGAGAGTGCCACACCCGGATCGGCTACTGAAAATTTCATTGCCCCAGGTTCGGTATAACTGCAGCTGTAGGTTATGAATGGCGACAATGAGGCAGACAATGACAGACTATCCCTACTAAGGATTACGCCTGACGGGATAATCTCGTTTCTTGCAAGCTCCTACATAGAGGGCATTGGCAAGACATTTGCCTCGCGTATCGTTGACCGCTTCGGCACCGGGACTCTTGATGTCATCAACTCCGACCCAGAAGCACTTTCCGAAATCACAGGTATGGGACAGGCAAAGATTGCATCTCTGACCCATAGCGTGTCAGCATTGAAATATCCGATGCGTCTGCTGGCATTTCTATTTTCATGCGGTCTGTCTGACACGCATGTCGAGAAAATCCTCTCGCATTATGGTAAACTCGCTGCCGATGTTGTGCTCTACGACCCCTATGAGATGGTAGAGGATGTGTGGAAACTGTCGTTTTTCGTGGCTGACCGAATCGGCAAGGGACTCGGCATTACTCCCGATGATCCGCGCCGTCTGCGAGGCGCGTTGCTGACCGCAGTGAAGATATATGCCCAGGAGGGCAGCATGTTTGCCACGCGTGATCAGGCGATAGAGACCGCATCGCGCATCACTGGCGTGGGTGCAGAAAAAATAGCCGAGGAAATCCCGCAACTTTTAGATGACAGACGGCTCATTGACAGCTACGGTGGGCTCTACCTCCCTGTCTACTACAAGGCGGAGAAAGAGGGCGCAGCCAAGATTGCATCCATCGTCAAAGCGTTCCGCCGTCCTGACGAGATGCCGCTTATTCCTACAACCGGCCGTGACGGCAAACCATATACATCTGAGCAGCTCCGAGCCATAGAGACCGCAGCCACACATCCGGTCATGATACTGACAGGCGGACCGGGCACCGGCAAAACCACGGCAATACGCGGCATCATAGACATGCTTGAGTCGCAGGGCAAGGAGATGCTGCTGGCAGCCCCCACAGGACGCGCCGCCAAACGCATGTCAGACCTCTCGGGGCGCGAGGCAAAGACCATTCACCGCATCCTCGGGCACCGACCTGGCGAAGGGTACAGGAAGAAAACCATTGATGCCGACGTGCTGATAATCGACGAAGGCTCTATGCTCGAACAGGTGCTGTTCAATCATCTGCTCCAAGCCCTTCCTCCAGACATCAGGATTATAATCGTAGGCGATGTGGACCAGCTCCCGGCAATAGGAGCCGGAGATGTGCTCCGCGACATGATCAGTTCTGGCACAGTACCTGTCATCACCCTCAACGACAATTTCCGCCACGCCCCGGGCAGCTCAATAGCCGCTACGGCACGTGCCATCAATGCCGGACTGCTCCCCGAAGCCTCCGAGGGCAGCGACTTCTCTATCATACGCGAGCCGTCACCCGGCAAAATCCATGACCGCATCCTATCACTCGTTACCCATGAAATCCCTTCTCGGCAGCATATCGACCCCAAGGACATCCTTGTGGTCACCCCTCAGCAAGAGGGACCGCTCGGTGCGCGGCAACTCAATCTCGACCTGCAGCAGTGTCTCAACCCTTCAGGTCCGGCACTCACACGTGGCACAAAGACCCTGCGTCTCGGCGACCGCGTGATGCAGACATCCAACTCCTATGACCGCCAGCTCTACAACGGAGAGACCGGCTGCGTGACAGCCGTTGACACGGACAACCAGACCCTTGAAGTGACATTTGCTGACGGCAACCGCTCCACCTACCGCCGCAGCGACCTCGGAGAACTCTCGCTTGCCTACGCCACCACAGTCCACAAGCTGCAAGGATCAGAAGTGGAGTATATGGTGATGCCGCTTACATCATCACACCGCACGATGCTCTACCGCAACCTCCTCTACACAGGCGTAAGCCGCGCCCGCAGCCTCTGCGTACTCGTCGGCGATGACCAAGCCATCCGCACCGCCATCGACAACTCCGCCCCATCCCGCCGCAACTCCAACTTCCGCCACCGCCTGCGCCACGACATCCCTCCTTTTGCACATTAACCCCCGAATAGCTACCTTTGCTCCACCACCTGTAGGGACATGCCGTGGCATGTCCGCCACCCAGGCGATGCCATCCCATATTGCGCTATGCGGACATGCCACGGCATGTCCCTACACAGACTATGAACACCTGATATATGCAAACCGAAAAAGACAAATGCCGCCTCGGACTGCTCTACGATGCCAACAACAACCCCCAGCTGATAGCCGAGCGTCAGCGAATAAAGCAGAAGTGCCACGAATACAACAGCCTCTCACCCCTGTGCACCGATGAGCGCGCAGCTCTCCTGCGTGACATCCTTGGCTCGACAGGCAAGCAGTTTCTCATAGAGCAGCCTTTCTATTGCGACTACGGCTACAATATCCACATCGGAGAAAACTTCTACTCCAACATCAATCTTGTCATCCTCGATGAAGCACCTGTAACATTCGGAAGCAACGTTTTCATAGCCCCCAACTGCGGATTCTACACCGCCGGACATCCATTGGAAACCGACCTGCGCAACGCCGGACTGGAATATGCACGTCCTATCAACGTAGGTGACAACGTATGGATCGGAGCAAACGTATGCGTTCTCCCCGGCGTGACCATCGGCGACAACTGCACCATCGGAGCCGGAAGCGTAGTGGTACACGACATCCCCGCCAACTCCCTCGCCGTCGGCAACCCCTGCCGCGTCATCCGCACCATATAAAGCCTTTCAATTCTGACGCAGGCACCGTTTCACAATATAAACGGCATCTTTCTCTATCTGTGACAAAAAAAACGGTCTTAAATATTTATGCTTCCTTATCAAATCCACAGGAACACCAAAAAGCTCCTCTAAGAAAGCTTTTAGACCAAGCACCAACCCCATTTTAGGCGGCATATCTACACATACATCTACATCACTATCCGGTCCATTATCTCCACGAGCCATGGAGCCGAACAGACAAAGCGAAGTAACCCCGAATTCTTTGCGGATATACGGGGCTGCCTCAGTCAGTCGGTCTATGCATTCCTGCCGTGTGCACATATTTTATATGATAATGTCATTTCTACAAATCTACAACAATTTGCTGAGATTTTAAATTTTGCTCATCACATATTTTCTTATTATTTTTACACAAATAAAAGTTGCGATGAAATCCCTGCTCTATTACATATGTGTAGCAATGGCGTGGATGTCACTGGGGTGTGTCAGCGGGTGCGCGGATTCGGCGGCTGACAGGCTTGCGGCTGCTTCGCGGTTGGTCGTTTCGCGGCCTGATAGTGCATATACCATACTGCGCGACATCGACTATGATGCGCTTGATGCTGACTCGCTCAAAGCTCGCTATATCCTCACCCGGGCGTGGGCTAATGTGGGTGTCGGGCGGTCGCTTATCACCGATACCCTGCTCAACGAGGCGACAACCTACTATCTCGCTGTCGGCGATACATCCAACTGGGTGATAGCCTCGCAATTGCTGTCAAGCTACGACTTCCGCAGAGGCGACATGCTGTCAGGCTTGCGCCGCCTCAAAGATATGGCATCACACATCAAGAACCCAGCCCTTCTGTGGGACACATATATAGGCATCTGCGAGGGCGCATTTCACAGCGCGGACTATGATGACGCATACCGATATGCCGACTGGCTCCTGCGCCACACCACCAAGCCTGAGGACATACTGCGGTTTGGCGCGGCGAAAGGGGCAGCCCGATATTATCAGGGCAATCACACCGAGGCTCTCAGCATATTTGACAGCATCATGGCAACGGGGGTGACGGAGCGTGTCAGCCCTGGCATCGCCAAGGAGTTTTACGGCGAATACGCCGAGATTCTTAACGGGTCAGGACGTCCTCATGATGCCATCCGCGTCACCGAGGGCATATATCCCTCGCTTGATTCGCTCCCTCCGGGGGAGAAAATCAGCGTAATGATGTCACTTGCCAATTTCTATGCTAATGCAGGGGACACTCGCAGAGCCGTGGTTCTGCTTGACAGCCTGGACTCGTACGGCACCCAATCAGTGTTTGACATTTACGCGAGCATAGCTATGCTAAGGACCGCGCTAAAGTTCAAGGAGACAGGACACATCCCCGGCGAACTGATGCACGAAGTCACTCGCAACATGGCTCGCGATTACCGCATGGCACAATTTGACCGCCAGACAGCCATGGAGTCAGTGATAGAGCTTAACGATGACAACTATGAGCTGAAACTGCAACGCCAACGCCTGTGGTTGCTCCTGTCAGCCATCACCCTCATTGTGGTAGTCAGCGGCGTAATCATATACATAGTGCTCAGCCGCCGCAAACGGCGCATGGTCGAGGCGGAGGAACGAGCCGAGACGTTAGAGTTGATGCTAAAAGACGCACAGAAAGCCGACGAAGACAAATCAACCTCATCTGCCAGCGACAAACTCAAAGCCGCCCTTCTGCGCCAGCTCGGCATTTTCAAGACATTCGCCGGCATACCAACCCAGCAGAGCCGCGATGCCCTGCGCAAGATTTCCGCCATAGGCACCGACGGTGCATCGATAGAAACCCTCGTAGACTGGACGCAATTCTATCAGATGATCGACAGCCTCTACGACAATTTCCACACCCGTCTCACCACAGCTCACCCAGGCTTATTCAACGACAAAGAGCAACAGATCATAGTGCTCCTCAAAGCCGGATTTTCCACCAAGGAAATCGGCGTCCTCACCGAACAGTCATCAGCCACCATCTACACCCGCAAGTCCGTAATCCGCAAAAAGCTCAACATCACCGAAGACAGCGGCGACATCATCGCCCACATAGAAGGCAACCAGTAGGGGACATGCCGCGCTGCTATTAACTTAAGCAGAAAACACGAGAATGTGGGTATTGTAAAATAGTAATGTTGTAGGGACATGCCATGGCATGTCCGCCGATGTTACGTGCGTTTCATATGCTATCAGACAGTATTTTCTGACATGCCATGGCATGTCCCTACAATTTTTTGGCATATGTTCTGACGCACATACCAATTCGTTAAGTTAATAGCATTGGGACGTGCCGCGCGTCTCAACGCTGTTGACTCTGACAGCCACGTCTCCGACGTATCTTTCCACATATCTGATATCAGCTTCAACAACATTGATTGCGCCGCGTCCCAGCGTTTTCATTTCATATCAACCTATGAAAACATCGCTGAAACACCCCGAAATTTGACCTCAAATCCGTCATTTAGATTCCAAACGCTCCCATTTAGATGTTAGAGATTAAACAACACTGATAATCAGACACTTACATCCTGACTATTCAGACAATTTATATGTCCGTTTAGTGGGTAAAAGCCATTTTCTGACCATAACTTTGCAATGTCGGGAACGACAAAATCCCGCACCAAAGTCAAACATCAAAACTTCAGAAAATCATGGCACACTCACGATCATTCCTACTCCTACTGACCATCGCATCGCTGGTCATTATCTCAACCTGCGCATGCGATCCTGACCGAAAAAGCCGCATCGCCCACACCATGCGTGAGCATGTCTCGCCACATCTTTCCGAGAGTGAATCCTTCGGTTTCATAGGCATGTCAAACCATCGCGACACCCTGTTTATGGGCGCGACACATCCATGCGTAGGCGTAATCTACACCGTCACCGACAGCGCATCAGGAGACATGACCCGTCACTTCGCCGATGTAATCTTCTCCGACGACTACTCCACAGCCCTCAGCGTGAAAGAACTTGACTTCGACCCCGTAGACGCTGTAAAGGAAACCATCAAAGAAAAATTAATAGAAAAAATCCACGAGAAATTATCAGAATAACCAACCATCTAAAAACCTATAGAAATGAAAACCATAGCCACCATCATCCTATCCGCAGCTTCCCTCGCATCTGCAATGGCTCAGACCAATGGCACCCCTGCCGACAGCATCACTTACACCCTCGGCGAAGTGGTAGTAAAAGCCAATCCGCGCGTGACCACTCTCAAAGCCGGCGCATTGCTAACGCGCATCTCGGGCACTCAGCTCGAGCATGCCGGCACAGCCAACGATGTGCTGCCTCAGATACCGATGGTGCTCGGCAAAGACGGCTCATATGAAGTGTTCGGCAAAGGCACCCCAGCCATCTATGTCAATGGCAGGTTGCTTCAGGACGTATCGGAATTGGCTCAGATCAGTTCTGCCAACATCAAGAATATCGAGGTAATCACCAACCCTGGTGCCAAATATGACGCATCAGTCAAGTCAGTCATCAACATCACCCTCAAAACTCCGCAGGGCGACGGCTTCAGCGGACTCGTACGCGCCTCGGGAGCGGTGCAGAAATACGCCCGCACCGCCGAGCAGGTCAACCTGAAATACCGCACCGGCGGACTGGAACTGTTTGGCAACTTCGGTTATCTCGGAGGCAAACATGAGGATGCCAAGACCGTCGACATGCTGACCCGCTCCACCGTGACATGGAACCAGCTCCTTGAGCAGGGAGGCAACGCCAAAACCCACGATTTCTATGGCAAAATCGGATTCTCATATCTCTTTAACCCCGACCATTCCATAGGAGCCTATTACACCAACGGGGTAAAGAAAGCTGATATGAATTTCTCCGGTTTCAGTCAGATACTGGCTGACGGCATGCCCTATGACGAGCTTTCAGTAAACGGACGGCAGAAAAGCGATGCCATGCCACGCCATCACGCCAACCTCTACTACAGCGGTCAGATAGGCAAATTCGGCATAGATTTCAATACCGACTACATGTGGCGCAAGGAAACGTCCGACCTCATCAACAATGAGGCGAGCGACAACTATGACGATGCCCGCGTCTCCTCAGCCACCACCAACCACAGCCGCCTCTTTGCCGAGAAGCTCGTGCTGGGCTACCCTCTGTGGAAAGGCAACATAGAAGTAGGCGAAGAATACACATCATCACGTTTCACCACAGATTTTGCAACAGATACCTCCCTGCTGACCGATGCCTCATCGCGAGTCGACGAAAGCAACATCGCCGGATTCGTGCAGATAGCCCAGCGTTTCGGCAGATGGAATGTCGGAGCCGGACTGCGCTATGAGCATGTCGCATTCAAATACCTTGAAAACGGACAGCGACGCGACGACATGAGCCGCAGCTACGACAATCTTTTTCCCTCCCTCTCGGTAGGTACCATGATACAGAAAGTCAACCTCGCCCTGAGCTACACCCACAAGACCCAACGACCCACATACAGCTCTCTTGATGGAACGATAGACTACATCAACCGCTTCACATTTGAGGGCGGAAACCCCTATCTGCGCCCCGAGAAGATCCACAACATAGAGCTGCAAGGCACATGGAGCCATTTCTTCGGACAGTTGTCATATTCCTACAAGAAAGACCCCATCCTTGACACCACCATACCCTACGGCAATGACGGCGAGATCAAACTCATCACAAAAGCAAACTTCCCCAAGCTCCAGCAGCTTGAGGCATTCGTAGGCGGTCAGTTCCAGCTCGGCATATGGCAACCCAAGGTCAACGCCGGCATCATCAAGCAGTGGCACACAATCGACTACACCGACAGTCGCAAAAGTCTTGACAACCCCATCGGTCTGGTCCAGTTCCAGAATGCTATCCACATCCCCGGCGACATATGGCTCAACGTCGACCTCCAATGGATGAGCGCAGGCGACGCCGAAAACGTCCACCTCTCCTCCACCTCCTATCTCAATGCCAAGCTCTACAAATCGTTCCTCAACAACCACCTCAGCGTCACCCTCGAAGCCAACGACATCTTCAACAAAGGCAACCGCGACATCACCCTATACAACCGCGATGTAACCCTCTACAAGCATACCCACATCACCAACCGCACCATCCAGCTCACCCTCCAATACTCCTTCAACCTCACCCGTGACCGCTACCGCGGCAGCGGAGCCGGCAAAACCGAACTCAACCGCTTCTGACCCAGTCGCCTTGTTTTTCTGATACGTCATAAGACTGGTGTAGGGACATGCCATTGCATGTCATCGTTCCGTAGTTTTTGCAATTATCGCACCTGTGGGGCGGACATGCCACGGCATGTCCCTACAAAACCAGTAAGTCACGAAGGGACTACCTCCATGCTATATGCCAGCAGGTACTCCCATTACAGGATTACACAAATTCAGTCAGCCCGCTCAGTCATTTTCCACGAGTCATTGTTTATAAGATATATAGCAACGACAAAATCTACGATCATGTATACGACAAAACGCCTCCTCAACATACTTGCCACTGTCGCCCTCCTGTCTTTGACCTCATGCGCCTCCATGAACATGGATCGCGCCATGCAGGGAGTAAGCAAGATGGCACAGTCATCGTCGATTTCCGACGAGCAGCTGGCTGCCTACGTCCACCAGTCGGTGGTGCAGATGGATCAGCAAAACAAGGTAGCTCCCGCCAATTCCACCTATGCCCGACGTCTGGCGAAGCTCACAAGCGGTCTGACCGACGTTGACGGCACTCCGCTCAACTTCAAGGTATATATGACCTCCGATGTCAACGCCTTTGCCTGCCCTGACGGATCGGTCAGGGTCTACTCCGGACTGATGGACCTGATGGATGACAACGAAGTGCTCGGGGTCATAGGCCACGAGATAGGGCACGTAGCCCACCACGACAGCCGCAAGGGACTCCAGAACGCCATGCGCACCTCAGCTCTCAAAGATGTACTTGCCTCCACATCAAGTTCGGTGGCTGCAATCACAGACTCCCAGCTCGGAGCCATAGGCGAGACTCTGGTCAATAACAAGTACACGCGCTCTCAGGAAGAAGCCGCCGACCAATACGGCTACGACTTCCTGAAATCCCACGGCAAGAACCCCTACGCCATGGTTGAGGCATTCCAGAAACTCCAGCAGATGGAGCAAGCCGGGGGCGCAGGAGCATCGGGACTCTCCTACCTATTCTCTGACCACCCCGACACCCAGGCTCGCATAAACAAGATGCTCAAACGCTGCCAAGCTGACGGCTATACTGCCACCAACACCCGAAGCAGCTCTGCCAAAGCCGTCAAAACCTCGGCAAAGCCGACCAAGAGTAAAAAGACCTCAGGCTTCCACCTCACCCCCTCGCAGCTTCCCGACCGACGCTGACCGTATGCTTTTCTACCTGGGGACATGCCGTGGCATGTCCCCAACCCACAAAACATCCCGAAATGCATCACATGATGGGCGGACATGCCACGGCATGTCCCTACCTTTTTGCGTGAATTTTGGATAACGACAAGTGCAAATCTTCATCGAGTTTTCATTATTGCAGTTCGCCCCTCACACAACCATCTGATGGATGATGACCTCAAGGTCTTCCTCGGGCGCGAGATCCATCTGGCTCCTCAGACGCCATCGCGCCTGCATCACCGACTCCTTGCGTATGCTCATGATCCGCGCGATATCGCTTGTATCCTTGCCTTTCCAGATATAAAGCGCCAATCGCCGCCCGGTCTTCCTGACCTTGGGATATCGTGCCACGAACAGTTTCATAAACCTGCCGTCCATGTCATCAATAGCCTCATCGTCAGCAACCGTCTTTATTTCCGGTTCTCTGTCAGCTCTTTCGGCAAGCATGAGATCAGTTGCTATCTGTCGCCGGCGATGTCTCTCGATTTCCAGTTGGGTCAACAAAAGTATGCGCCGGTTACGGTTGATATACATCACTCCGCAAATCACACCGACAGCCACCACGACTCCCACAACAGCCAGTACGGTCCACAGCATGTTACGGCTCCGCTGTTTCTCTCGTTCGGCATTCAGCGATACCTCGCTGATCATTGACGATATCTGTGCCGAGATGACTTCCCCTTTCTTCTGTTCGTTGAGATAGCGCTCCACAGCCTCCTCATAACCGTGGACAGCATCACGTATGAGCCCGACATTTCCATCGTCAACAGACAGGTCTAATATTGCCTCTTTGATTGACAGCTCTTCCTCGGGGCGAAACGCATATTCATCAGACTCCTTCAGCAACGCCATTATATAGCCATAATCGCCCATCTGCATGCCTGATTTTACCAAGGAGGCACCTACAAGCATCTGCATCCTCGCCAAGTCCGGGTTACCTCTCACAATCCTCCACGCCGCAGCCAGAGCAGAGGTATCGCCGGTCATCTCATATTTATTGAAATCTATTATCGCCTCTACACCCTCGTTACCTTCACCGCCGATATGCGCCTTCACTTCGTCCAACGCCCTCACTGCTCCGACAGTGTCACCGGCATTAAACAGACACGAAGCCACATTGACCTTGTTGTTGATGCGAAGCAGCGGCAGATCAGCCTTCTTCAGCAGACTGTCAGCCAACAAGACATAATCCAACGCCTCACGGTGCATGCCCGCCTCTGACATCAACTGAGAGAGCAACACACTACGCGAAAACGCACTCACAAGGTCGCCTTCTGCCTCAAACGCCTTCAGATCCGACAGATACCTCTTGTAACGGCTGGCGTTGTCAGGAAAATCTGTCGGCTGTTCGGTAGCCAGCCGATAAAGACGATAGTCATGCGGAAACCTTGAAGAGTCACAGCGCTGCATGGCAAGCCTGCGCAATGAATCCCCTCGTTCAAACTCGCCATGACCGAAAAGCGCAGTCCCCTGCCAATAGAGCCGACGATGCTCGTAAATGCCATCAGGATCCTCTTCGCCGGACACTTTGACATACCTCTCGACAAGCGAGTCAAGCGAGTCAGGGTCGCAATAACTATAGAGTGACCGGTCAAGAAGCACCAGCAGAGAATCAGAAGGCTTACCGGTTGCCTCCCATCCGCAAGGCGCAAGCCTCTCAGCCTTACGTCCGCAGCCCACAGCCAGGGCTATGGCACAAACACATAAGATTATAAATGAGCCAGCAGGGCAAATCGATGTTTTCATGTCACAAATTTACCACACATCTACTCTACAATCAATAGACATCGCATCTACAAAACATCTACAAACAATCGTATATTGTGCAAAAATGTACCAATAACACCTCGACTGTAGGGACATGCCGTGGCATGTCCGATTTCCCCGGCTTTCACAAACAACGTCTGCTGGGCGGACATGCCACGGCATGTCCCTACAAAAATTACGTAACCGTATTCAGAATCGGCTTTTGTCGGTATTTGCGGCGCCACGACCCTTGTAGCGCGAACGTGCGGAGTTGAAATTGTATCTGATGGTGAGCAACAGGTCGCGTGTATCAAGGATTTTATTAGTAGAGATGGTGCTCATCGCGTCATATAATGTTATGTCTTGCCGCCATGTGTCAAACACATCGTTGAGCTGCAATTTCACGCTCCACGTGTCATCGGCAAACGATCTATACAATCCGAGATTGCACTGCCAATAGGCTTTCAGATAGAAATTGTCACCGTTGCCTGATGTCCTTGCCGAGAAATCGACATTAAGCCACATATCCCATGGAAGCCGCACGGCGTTGTCGAAGCGGAATATCCCCAAGGGACGGTCCAACTTGACCGTTTCACCGGCATGCACCATCTTGAAATCCTGTGCATTGAAACCAGCCATCAGTGACGGATGCCAGCAGCCGAAGAATGTAGGGGCATAGTTGATGTAAGCACCGTAAGTATTGAACCTCGGCATATTGACCATCGTCAGCAGTGTGACACCATTGCCTCCGGGATATTCCGATGTCTGCCACATGAAATAATTCTTTGTCGAGTAGTATTCCAGTTCTACCACCAAGTCCTTCCATGATGCTGAAGCCGAGATATAATCACGATACACGGGGCGCAGATTGGGATTGCCCGATTCATAGGTGTATCTGTCGATATATTTCACAGCCGAACTCAGCTGTTCGAAAGCCGGACGTGATGTCTTTCTCATGTATGAGAGGCGAGTCGTCACATTACCGACAGGTAACGACAAGGAAGCCGATGGAGCGAGATTATGGTACCTGCGGCTCTGGTCATCGCGGAGCACTCCGTATTGCCAATACTTCGAGTCTGTGTATTCCCAGCGCAACCCAGCACTTGCCGACACACTTCCGAAAGTCTGCTCTGTCTCCGCAAACAGAGCTGTAGTGGTCTCGCTTATCCTTATGTCATTGTCGATGATGTACGCAGCATCGCCATCATATCGGTCAGTACGGCGTATGTTGCTTACTTCCGACCCAAATCTCACATCACCTTTCCAAACCGGGAATGATGCCATGACATTACCGGCAAGCAGACGGTTGCCGACATCATTGGTGGTCGTAAAGTTTCGAGCGGGATTTATGGTAGAGATTTCCCGCTCCGCGTTATTACGGTCATTTATCTGCCACAGGGCATCAAAGTTGGCTGATAGATGCCACTTGCCTATATCGCCGCTGTAATATGCGCTCAGCAGATGCTGTCGGTTATGACGTCTGGAATCAGTGAAGTTTTCAAGGGTTTCGGAATACAGATCATCTATGTAACGGTCGGCAAAAGAGCTGCCATTGATGGTGGACGGCTTGAAAGAGAAGTCGTAATATAGTCCGAAATTATGTGATGACATGCTATAGTTAAGTCCTACCTTTCCTTGGCAGACAGGATATTTCGCATAATCACGTCCGTGGCTGTCCTGATGCACAATGCCCGACTTAAGATACTGCGTGGTCTGGGTGAATGCCCCTGGCCGTTCACGGTAATTCTCGTAATTCAGCATTCCGAATAGGTCAAAGCCGTTTTTACGCCACTTAAAATTCACCTGCTCAAACATATACGCATAATGCTTGTAACCGACAGTGGTGCGGTCATTGACCGAGAATCCCTCACCCACGGGAGCTACCGTCGTGATCCGTATTACGGCGTTAACTGTCGACGCGTATCTTGCACCAGGATTGGTCACGACATCTACGCTCTTGATTTGCGACGAGGCGAGCTGGTCAAGCTCCGACATATCGCGGACCTGCCTGCCGTTGATGTATATCAGCGGTGCCCCTTTGCCCAAGACCTCAATCTCCGACCCCGACTTGGCGACAAAAGGCATCTTGCCGAGCACTTCGAGGGCGGTGCCGGTATTGGCGAGATATGTGCCAGATATAGCTACCTGCACCCCGTCGTCTTTCAGCTTCGCTACTGGACGCGAACCTTTTACCTCGACCTCTCCGAGCATAAACGATTCAGGGGTAAGGATTATGTCACCTAAGTTTGATTCTGGATTGTCTACCGTCTTCGTTTCAAACCCCATCGCCGAGACTCGCAGAAATGCAGGGGAGCTGTTGCCGATGACAGCAAACGCGCCTGTCTCATCCGTCACCGTCCCGTCGATCATGGTGGAATCGTTCAAGGATTGCAGAGTCACATTGGCAAACTCTACAGGGTTGCCGCAATCGTCTTTCACTCGTCCCTCGTAGGTCGGAGTCGCCGCAATAAGGGTGTTGACGTTCAGGCAGAGCAATAGCCCTGCCATTAATCTGGTTAATGACATTGTGATTATATTATTGATTGGTTTATGATTTCCCTATAGTCCGCCCACGACAACCCAGCCGCCTGTGTCAGATCTCTGTAACGCTATGTTATGGCGATACCTTGTGCCGTCACGCAGTTCAAGTGTGTATGGGACAAAAATCGAATTTCCAGAGCCGGAAGTGAATGACTCCCCTATTGAAATCAGTTTTGACCCGCGCAGGTTCTCCCGATATGCCACATCAGCCCACTCGCGTGGCATCATCCGGCTGAGTATTCCCTCATCCCAGTCGGCAAAGGCATTCAAGACGGTAGAGGCTGCCTCCTCGGCACTAAGTCCCTTCAAGCCATCCGGTTGCTCGTCGGTCTCTATAAACCGTATGCCGTCAGGCAGCACGCATATGTTTTCTTTTGTCTGCTGATTATATTTAAGCCCTGACACTTTAAGCACCTCGACTTCACGACCGCCTGACACGATGCTCACCGTGGCGCTTTTCAGCCTCTTTGACTCGGCATCGATCACGTATCTTCTGACATTCTCTGACTCAGCGATTGAAGTGTTGAGCAAATATGGATTCTCAAAATTTCCCTGCGGAGCGGCATGACAGGTAAGTATGATGTCGCCATCTTTCTTGGCTATCTTATAATCTGCCCTATTGCCATTTGTGCAGTTGTCTAACTCATATTCAAGTATCTTCCGAGGCGTCAGCAAAGTTGCCAGATACCCCAGAATGTTTTCATAATCCGGACTCTTGATATGCCATCCCAATCGCAGCGAGGGCATCCATGTATATATGTCCCTGCCGCTGCCTGTAGCCACTCGTTCTCCCTTGTCAATGCGCCACCGCAGCAGCGAGTCAGCATCGGCAATACGCACATGGTGCCTGACAAAATCCTCATTCATATCGATATAGCGGAAGTTTTCCATCGGACGAGTCCTCACCTCAACGGTCATATCGACAGTCTCGGCATGGCGGAAAGCGTCTATGGCATCAGCAAGCACCGACTTAGCCGATAGCCCCGTGGGCAGCAGCACGAACAGCATGACAGCGGCAGCCGCGGTCACAATGCACAGACCGCCGACCATCCACCTCCTCGCTTCATGTTTCCTGCGCTCCATAACGAGAGCCGAACGGACTTTTTCACGAAGCTCATCCGAAGCCTTGATGTCACGGCGGGGCTTCAACAGGTCTCTCATATCTTTGTAATCATCCATGCTATGACATTTTATTGGTTAGATACAGCTTTCTTAATTTATCCATCCCTGCTTTATACCGTGATTTGGCAGTCGACTGCGGGATGGAGAGGATACTGCTGATTTCCACAAACGAAAGATTGTCGACCACATTCATCCTTATCACTTCAGCCTCACGTGGATGCAGACTGTCAAGACATGCATTGATGCGCTCCACCTCCTCCCGGTCAAGGGCATCAGCCCTACAGTCCTCCACATCCAAGCCCTCGATCCGTATCAGCTCCCGTCTGCCGTTCCGCATCCTGTCAAGACAAAGATTGTGCACGATTCTGAACAGATAGAGCCTGACACCCTCAGGCTTAATCGCCCCGGTATCCTTCTCCAGAAACCGCAATATGGCATCATATACAAGGTCCTCAGCCTCATCCCGGTCGCCCAACCGATAATAAGCAAACCTGACAAGGTAATCAAGATTGCTCTCGATTACCCTGCTGATGATGTCGCGTCGTCTCTTCTTAAACATACAGTCCTGTCATTGATGCTTCTACCAAATAAGACGCACCACCCCCTACCTCCGACGACCCCCAACCGTTAAAAATCACTAAACCACCACACAAATTTGCAGTTTTAGATGTAGGGTCGCGACTTCTACTGGTCAATCATAATTGGGTCATGTAAGAAAATCGTAATAGTGTAGGGACATGCCGTGGCATGTCCGCCCATCAGGCGTTGCATTTGCGAGTGCTGCTGAAAGCAGACATGCCACGGCATGTCCCTACAAGAGTTATACAGTGTTTTAGCATAGCAATTGAGGCAATCTCATTTTGTCAGCCATATGCAGTAAAAGATTGACCGGCAGTAGGGTCGCGACCCAATGCTGTTCATTTAAGCATAGATGACACAATACGACCCCAGCGGGATCGCATATATTAGGCATTGGTCATACAAGCCGTTTAGGCATGTATGACCAATGTTACTGTCACGCCAGCGGTTTCCGCCACTGTAGGTGGCGCACAGCTCCTGCGGGGATTTGTCAAGATGCGACTGATCAGGAAAGTTTGATCAGTTCGGGAACATAGCCCTTGACTTTGCGGAGCTCTTCTTCACCGGGAAGTGCCACTTCGGCATCCCTGTCAGAGAATATCATTGCGACCTTGTTACCGGTCTCATCGTCAGTCTTGACGACGACAAGTATCTCGGCATCATCCTTGCGGTAACGGTCAAATTCATTGCGACCGCGCCACATCGCAGGATTATCACGGCGGAAATTCATGACATCGCAAACGTAATTGAACAACCGGCGTTCACGGTCATCTTCAGCCTTGAGATGCCCTGAAGTTCTGGAAGCATTGTCAGGCTGGCTGCCGTCACAGTTGCGCGACAAGTCGGCGAACTCGTCTCCGTAATAAAGTGTGACAGGACCGGGATAGCCTGCCAGAATGGCAAACCTCGTCATAAGATTGATTTCGTCACCGTCATCATAGAAATTGTCACCGACCCTCACTCCATCATGATTGCTTAAAAACAGGTTAGGTAACACGTCATCAGGGTAATAGCCACGCTCGGAAGGCGATGAATACACCCTTATAACATCGTCCCAGCCGTTGTCAAGTCCTCCGTAGCCCTGACCGTCCATGGCTCCGCTTATAAGCTGCTTGCCGTCGAAGTCAAATGCGCTCTTGAGCCCTCCATCGCGGAAAATCCGGCTGCTGATGCCCCCGGCATCGCTCCAGTCCTCACCGACCATATATCCCAGCACACCCCATTTCTTCCCTTCGCTTTTTCTCTTCTCACACAACTCCCTTACAGCTGCGGATATCTCGCACCAGTAATTATGTCCGTCCTGACACAGCTGGTATGCCTGGTCGAAGCGCCACCCGTCAATTTCAAATTTGTCAATCCAGTATGTAGCCACCTCCTTAAAGTAGTCGAGCGATTCGGGATACTTAACATTCCCCTCTCCGCCTTCTTCTCCGCGTTCGCTTAACGCAGGAGTAGAATCTATCTCATAACCTGACGGCGATGGCTTGTCAACACCACCATGATGCCCGAAAACACCGTCAAGAAACACATACAGCCCTCTTTCATGAGCTTTGTTGACCAGTTCCCTCAAATCATCCTCAGTACCGAAGTGAGGGTCAATCTTGAAGTAGTCTTTGGCAAAATAGCCTGTAGCCTGGAGTTTCTCTCCGCCCAAGGCATCCGTGCTGTCAAATATCGGAGTGAGCCACAAAGCAGTGGCACCGATGCGCACCATATGATCGAGAGCATCTATCACGCCTCTGATATTCCCGTTTTTCCTCTCTCCGTCAGGACCCCACAGGCTGTCATAACCCTCAGCCCCTTCAGTATTATGGAGAAACGAACCGATCATCACCTGATATACAGTTAGGGATCTCCAATCGTCACATACCGTGTCTTGATTCTTAGCCATGTGTCAGATATTTTTTAACAATAAATATGAGTCCGGTAAACAATAGAAAGTCAAGAAAACACGACTTTCTGTTGTCCTGAAATCTGATTTTAAGCATAACATCTGCTCGGCATTTTTGTTCGGCAGCCCATCTCCCACCCCCGCCAACGCGACATGACACCACCCTGTCCTCACATCAGTCATAGACAGCATGTGAGTCCTACATCAATCAGACACTGGCATCAAAGCCATCGGTATCCCTTACACTGTTTTATTTGGGCATGTATTCGCTATAATCGTTTTGAGGTGTGTGAGATGAATAAGGCTGATGTCCGTTTTTCAGTTCATCTCTGATTTCACGCAGCAAAGAATTACTCTCTGCCATCGTTGAAATCAGAGTGTTGATTTTAAAGTACCATAGAATTATCGGCCGAACCATAAGATAGCCGACAAAGGAGATAACAAGAATAAAAATAACACAGAAAATGATAAAATTAAATGTAGCTTCCATTTGTTCTATATTTATATTTCAAAATGATTCCACGACACGCAATTGAGGGCGCCACCTTTTCTTACAATACTGTTTACTTCAACAGGAACGATGGTCGAACCCGCAAACACCTCTGAGAGCCGCCCTATTGCGAGCTGATCGCTTGATATTCTCAATTGAGGGACAAATATCAGGTCACCTACCTGAAGATAGTTGAGGTGCGCCCAGCTCTGACTGCGCGCAGCTTTACCGTATTCAAGCTCCGAGATTTTTGAAAAATGAGGCGACAGAGCCTCAAGCAATCTGTCATATAGCTCAGGGTCTATATCCTTGTAATTATTAATCAGTACATGATCTGCCGATACACAGCGCACCATTCCATCGGCATGACCATATATCTCTTCCCTGTCCCAAGGTATGATAATCAATTTTGCTGAGAAGTCCATTTCAATTTTTTGAATCAATTGTTCTCTGGTATACCCGGGATTCTCCACAAAGATCTTTTCAGTCATAATGACTTTGTTGCCGCAGGTTATTATATTGCCGCCGTCAAGAATCAGCCCCGTTTCCACAACAGAATCATCAGAAAAATTAAATACATCCGATATGTCATCTGTTATGTATTCCCTGTTGTCTTGAAGATAATCAGGATTGTACTTATAAGCAACGTATTTCCCGTTAACATACGCGGGCATAAAATCCCTCACCCATATATCTTTTGTGTTGGGAAGCAGACCGTATGCAACGCCGTTCGCGTCAAGTGCTTGCTTTATATTATTCCAACATTTGTATGCAGTCAGATGCTGAGAAAAATATACCGTTTGTTTCACATTAATCACAGGCTTGATATTTTCAAGATTATTCCGAATAATCTGTGCTTTATTTTCCTCATATCTTTTCTGCAACGCTGGTGCATTTACATTCAGCAATTCTCGACATAGATCACCAGTCGGTTCAATATTGTTCTGCACACATAGATCCAAAAAGAGTTTCTCCTTACCTCTGCTATTTAATTGAAATTTACTGATATAGCCATTCGTGATGCGCCCCGCTATAATTGATGTCTTATTCAGGCGCTTGAGAATATCTTTACGTCTGGCATCAGATAGCTCTCTGTTGGTAAGCTCTTTAAATAGATGACCCGCGGAGGCGGATTTCATCTTATTTTTAGTTTCACCAACAAGCCATACTACACCAGTCGCTATTCCGAATATTCCTGCAACCAAGCCTATTATTGATTCAATATCCATTTCAAGCAAACATTTTGAGCCAACCGCATACGAGATCGGATTAACTTTCTATTTGTTTTGTATATATTCATGGATGGTCACCTCCTCAATAGTTGAATCAGGATCCAACATCAGAGAAAATTCCAATAGAGAGACCTTATCATCGTCACCCCATCTACCAAAGGTTGCCAACCTGCTTAATTTGGGAACCCAATAAGACCATTCCACCACTTTTTCTCCATTTTCAAGCTGTGTGGTTCTAGTCATTTTTACTGCTTTACGATAAATTTTCTGTTTTTCATAATAAAAAGAAACATACGCAAACCGAGCAGTACAAGAATACTTCTCTCCCTTTCTTGATTCTTCCCATGAGACTTCTTTTCCATCCTTGTCTGGCAACACAAACATCAGGATGCGGTCTTTATACATCTGCTTCCCAATAAAAGGATTTACCTCTATCTGGCTGTAACTTACAATGGCTTTTCTTATTGGATAGTTACTTTTACGCACATAGTATAATGTCTCTGACATCGGGGCTGACTGCAAACCTTGCCAGACATCCGTTTTTTGCGTCAGTGTATTTCTCTTCGACATATTGTAGGACCGCGTGATATAAGAGTTGCCACTCTGAGAATCAGGGGTACAAACATATGTAAAAGTTGTCCAAGGATAAAAATAGTCTGATAACTCCCCATCTTGGCAATGTGAAATCTGGCTCGTGCTAAAAATCAACGAGATACAAAAGAAAACTTTTAAAAATAAATTCTTCACTTCGCATGCTTATGCCAATAGGCTCACTTATTAGCATTAGATTGGTTTACAAAAAAAGCGTGAGAGCCGTACTTTCTGTCCGTTCTCACTATCAGAGGCTCTGGAATGCCCATCGCAGTAGAACGGACAGGCAGAGACCTCACGCGGAATATGGATAGCCAACAGGACTATGACACTCACGTGGCAACCCAATTGGCATACAGTCATATCCACATAAGGCGTCCACTCTGTCCCCTCCCTGACTGCGATTGAAATTTTCCAGATTTCTGATAGTCAAGAAAGAGCGTCAAGTAAACGCTTTTTATTATGTACTTACAGCCCCTCCCGCCTCAACCCAAACCAAGGTCTCTGCATCGTGGTCTGCATCACAAAATTAGCACTAATTTTTGAAACTTTAATAAAATGTCATTCAAAATCTGTTCAATTCTCAGATTTAGCCTAACCTCTTAACATAACGCCAGCCATACGAACAAATCATTTTAGTTCATATGCTGGTGGAAATTTTATGTGTATTTTCAAGTCTTAGTATTTGTCATCATTGAAGATCAGCATCAAGATTGATTATCAGCGATTTAGTTAACGCTTTTTAAGCAAGCTACAAACATTTTTGCCCTTTGAGAGGATAAAACACTAATGGAGAATATTACCGTCCAAATAAATATCAAGCCTTAAAATATACAAAATGGAGGCTTTATATATAAACCATTTGATGTGAGCAATTAGGAGATTGCTTTTAGAATTTTTTGGTTTTAAGATGCTTCCCAAAATAGGTGATATAAAATATTTTATTTTTGTTGTCTGGAAAAACATTCATCCTTTTCGCCCCTATCTTAAAATGAAGGAATGCCGACCTCGATCCTTCTCCAGGAATTTGAGCCAAACGTTGCCTTATACATTCTGGATCCGTTTTTACTGTATTTCCTTCATCCGCAAGATCCAAATTCTCACAATCCTTGAATTCAATATGAGAGAATTCCCCTGTCCAATAATTATCAGCAAAATGATTAAGCCTTTCAGCTCTGCGCATCACATTGTCCCAAAACGCTGGAAATTTCTCAATTTCTGATTCAGCGTCTTTGAGAAATTTCACACGTGGACAAATCCTATGCCTTCGACTCCACGAACTGCCCAAATCTATTGGATGCGCAGCCTTGAAATCCAGATATTGCGTCCTAGTGGTTATATGCCGCTCGGTCGTATGATAAAAAAAGGGACCTGTAAATGCGTTATGGGAATCTGCATAGATTTTATCCATTGTCTCTATGGAGGATATGATATGCCCTGTGGGACATTCCACTATCTTTCCTGCAATAGAGATATATACAATCTGAAGTTGCAGATCAGTAGATTGCCAGAATTCCTGAGCAATATCTAATCCATTTTTGTCATGACCAGCCAGCAGAGTGTTGCTATTTGTATGAATGAATTCTTCTGGAATGTCATCCAAAGCCTGACTCATCATCCAAGATAAATCTATCAGATAATTATAAATCTGAGACATTTCTGAATTTTGAAATGAGTCAGAATCGATATAAAATCGATATTGATTCATAATACTTGATTTTGCAGAATCTCTCGCTGTCTGTGAAAATCTCTTACAGACTGATCCATGAAACCTCGGGGATAGGCATCATACTTGAAATCTTCCGTAAAATTTATTGTCTTAACTACGAGAACGCCATCTTCGGTCGAAGAAAGGAAATTAATTGAAATGCGCCCACGATTTTCTTTGAATTCGCTGGCATAAAGTTTCATGCCGTCAATCACATGCTCGCTATGAGTCTCGACCACTATTCGGAGTCCAGTCATAGACATTCTGGCAATAAACTCGCCAAGTGCGGTCTGAGCTGTGGGATGCAGGTGCGCCTCTGGAGTGTCAATCAACACAAAACTCCCCTTGCGTCCTATCAGACATGTAATGATAACCGGAAGAATATAACTGATGCCAAATCCCACATTTGTTGCCTTCACATTTGTGTTCCCGCGTCTCATTACTATTTGCTGCTGCAAAGAGGAACGATTGTTTATTGTTGTTACTGTAGTACCGGGAATGATGCTATTCAACCAATAGTTAACTTGAGCTTCAAGATTTGGATTTGTGGTTCCCGGATAAAGTCTCAATTTCTCAACCTTAATTCGCCCTTCCCTTTCTCCAAGCACCTGAGCAGAGAACTCTCCTCTACAGCCAGTGTTGCGAAATAGAAGATTTCCCATTGTTGTGGAAATTCTTGGTCCAAGTCTTTCCGATGCAAGATAATAGAACTCTTGTCGAGATAAGGCTTCAATTCCTTCTTCTGTTTCACCCTCTAGATATAAAGCCTTTATAATTAAACTGGACCATAAATCTTCATCATCAGGCACCTCAAATTCCACAACATTGGATGCTCCAGAATCATCGTCATAGAGACCTATCGTGAATTTTTCTGACCCAGAATCCATATTAGGAAGCTCAGATGCTGTGCCAAGCTCAAGACTCAATTCAGGACTGTTGACATACATTTGTCCCACATCTTTCAATTGAACTCCGAGATGCAGTAACAATAGAGATTGAATGATGGAACTTTTCCCAACACTATTTTGACCAGCGAGGACTGTGAGGTCGTTGATTGCAACAGGCTGAGATTCTTTGAAACACTTATAATTTTCAATCTGCAGTGTAAACATGGTTTTATAATGTTTTATTTAGGTTCAAGACTTGTCGAACAATATCCTGTGCAGTCTCATAAGCGCGTTTAATATTAATTTTGTCATTTGTACCGTTGGAGATAGAAGAAGAATAATGAGAATCCTCTGCTATTCGTTTTCTTAGCGGTTCAACAAGAGCATCAGGATGAAACCTTTTTCTAATCTTATCATGGTCAAAATCTGCCAACACAAGACTCCAGGAGAGGAACAACGCCTTATTAAGTACATTGCCACCTCGACGTTTTGCCGAATTCAAGTCTATTTTCCGGAACGCAACTTTGCCAAATAAATAAGCGGCATTCTTCATAGCATTTCGGAAATCATTTAGATAACAGCTCATGTCTAAATTTCGAGATACTGAAAGGTCATCTACCGTCTGATTAAGTGTAGCCTCCATTGATAATGAATAGTTGTCCAAACCACCTTCGCTGCTCAAGAATCTTCTGAACGTTATGAAACGTAGAGCAAGTTCTTCAGGAACCATTCTAGTGACAGGCACCTTATTCTGCGTCGCCTCAAGAAATTCCTCCGACTGGCTCATGTGATTCAACAAATTTCTGACGGAGGTAGAAGCTATGCAATTCCTTATCTCTTGATGGTTCAAGGGACGACCTCCAGTGTTAATGCGGCGGAAAACATCATATTTGACCTGAGACGGAGATTCCGAATCAATGATATTGACTAGAATCTGTGTTTGATTAATGATGCGAACAGATTTTTCGTCAAGCACTTTATCAGCTGCTCTAGCTTCACCATTGGCTCCCTTGACTGGGAAATAAAGTCCTTCGACCTCACTTAGGTACTCCAGTTTAGAAAGTTTTGTCTTTCCGGACATGAAGTTATATATGGAAGTTAAGCGTTGCACACCGTCAACAACATGAAGTGTCCCATCCTCATCTTGCGAAAAATAAAAAACTGGGAGAGGGATTCTAAGAAGCACAGATTCAATGAGTTGAGACTGCCGTTTCTGTTCCCATACAAAATTTCTTTGAAAGTCTGGAGAAAGGTCAAGATCCCCATCCACAATCATGTCCTTGATTTGTCGAAGAGGAAATGTTTTGGTATCTATCCGAATTTTACGTACATCATAAGGTTTAAAATTACTGATAGCCTTTTCTTCATCATCTTCCTCAAAAGGATTAATTCCTTCTCTCCATGAATTAATTAGTTTGTCAGCCAGATTTTCTAATTTTGCCTTGAGTGTCTGCTCTGTTTCAGAAACATCGGAATGTTTAAAATCAATGCGAAACACATTGTTTTCCATCAATGTGAGTTTCAGATATATGTCCGTTTGTTCACCCTCCGCAGACATGTCCTGCAGAGAAAATTTAGGTTGAGAACAATTCTGAGGATCTTCATCCAGAGGAAGAACATCCAAGAGCATTTCTGGACGATCCTTTATATCAATTTCAAGCTTCATAAAGATGGATTTATTTTAACACACAAAGATAAAACTTTTTAGACATTTCTACAATGGCGTTGATGAAATTGCTCACATACAAACAAATATGGATTATCACTTAAAAAATACAACCATATTGTACCATTTGAGGTAGGATGGGCATCCGAGGCTATAAAACACCAGCCATACAAACAAATTATTTTAGTTTATATGGCTGGTTAGCAGGTATTTGTGTTGATTTCACACCTTAGTATTCGTCCTCGTTGAAGAGGAAGTCTTCTTTGGAGGGGTAGTCGGGCCAGATGTCTTCGATGCTTTCGTAGGTGTCGCCTTCGTCCTCGATTTCCTGGAGGTTCTCGATGACCTCGAGAGGTGCGCCCGAACGCATCGCGTAGTCTATCAGCTCGTCCTTGGTGGCGGGCCAGGGAGCATCTTCAAGCTTTGAAGCCAGTTCAAGTGTCCAATACATAGTTATACTGTTTGTGTCGTGTGTTATAGGTTGATATTTTGTCCTCTGTCATATCTTTAACGCAGCAACAGCCGCGAAATATGCGCGCTTAACAATTTTTATCCCACAGGATCTCGTTGACCTGGCGGTACATGTTGTTGAAGCGGGCGAACACGAAGAGGAAGTCGCTCAGGCGGTTGATGAAACGGAGCACCATCGGGTCGATGTATGTTTCCTCTGCGAGACCTACGATGCGACGCTCGCAGCGACGGCACATGGTGCGGCATACATGGATCTGGGCTGCGGTGCCTGTACCACCGGGTAGGATGAATCCGGTCATGGGAGGCAATCCCTCGTCAAGGTGGTCGATGGCGTTTTCGATGCGCTCTACAGTGGCAAGGGTGATACCGTCACATTCGTGGCGTTCGCCTGCCGGATAGGGAGTAGCAAGGTACGCACCAATGTTCATCAGCTTGTGCTGGCAATAGATGATCAGGTCGTGAGCCTGCTGGTCAAGGGTGGGAAATGTGGCAAGCACGCCGAGGTTGGCGTTAAGTTCGTCTACCGAGCCGTAAGCCTCCACGCGGATGTCATTCTTCTTTGTGCGGACACCGCCCACGAGCGAAGTCGTGCCGTTGTCACCTGTACATGTGTAAACAAGACTCTTTGTCATTGCGTATCTATGTTGTGTTAGTTGTAGTATTATCTATTCCTGTAGGGACATGCCATGGCATGTCCGCCAATGAAGGCGTTTTATACGTTGCCGCAAGCTGACATGCCATGGCATGTCCCTACAAAACTATTTCTTGGCAGCGTTCTGTTGCTGTTCTTCGCGGAGCAGGTCGCGGATCTCGGTCAGCAGCTTCTCCTCGGCGGTGGGTTCTGCCGGAGCTTCAGCGGCGATTTCCTCCTCCACTTCCTTCTTCTTACGCAGATTGTTCATGAACTTGATCATGATGAAGATGCAGAACGCCACGATGATAAAATCAACGATAGTCTGGATCCATGTGCCCCAGTTCATAGCCACCTCGGGTGTAATGACGGCACCCTGCGCATCCGTGACAGCCTTCTGGATCACCCACTTATAGTCAGTGAAATTCATGCCGCCTGTGGCAACGCCTACAAGAGGCATGATTATATCGTCAACGAGCGATGAAACGATCTTGCCGAAAGCGGCACCGATAACCACGCCGACAGCCATGTCGATGACATTGCCGCGCATCGCAAATTCCTTGAATTCCTTTAAGAGATTGCTCATGATTCTTATATTTAAAAATGTGGGTTGTACTTAACATGCGGAAATATCAGTGTCACGTCCTCAAGTTCGCGTAATCCGTTGATTCCGTTGCATATAGGTCTATAGACCCCTCTATGGAAGCGCAAAATTAATAAAATTATGTGACTGATAGTGAAATTTGCCGTCAAATTTATCTTTTCAACAGTATTTAACACACGAAAGTTTCCTCAAAAACAGAATATTGCCAAATTTTCTCTAACTTTGTGGGCGGAAAACTCCGTGGTTTCCGCTCATTTTTAGAAACTTTCGTTTTTACAACTTAATAACTATGACTAAAATCGGTATTAATGGCTTCGGCCGCATCGGACGCTTTGTGTTCCGTGCATCTTGCAAGAGAGACGACATCGAAGTTGTCGCTATCAACGACCTTCTGCCCGTTGACTACATGGCTTACATGCTCAAGTATGACACAATGCACGGTCGCTTCGACGGCACTGTTGACTATGACATGGACAAGAGCCTCCTCATCGTCAATGGCAAGGAAATCCGCGTTACAGCATGCAAGAATCCCGCTGAAATCGGCTGGGGTGCTGTAGGTGCTGAATACGTTGTTGAATCTACAGGTCTCTTCCTCACAAAGGAGAAGGCTCAGGCTCACATCGAAGCCGGCGCTAAGTACGTGGTTATGTCTGCTCCCTCTAAGGACGACACCCCCATGTTCGTTTGCGGCGTAAACCAGGATTCATATGTAAAGGGCACACAGTTCGTGTCTAACGCTTCTTGCACCACCAACTGTCTCGCTCCTATCACCAAGGTGCTCAACGATAAGTTCGGCGTTGTTGAAGGCCTCATGACCACCGTTCACTCTACAACTGCTACACAGAAGACCGTCGACGGTCCCTCTATGAAGGACTGGCGTGGTGGCCGTGCTGCTTCTGGCAACATCATCCCCTCTTCTACTGGTGCAGCCAAGGCTGTAGGCAAGGTTATCCCCGAGCTCAACGGCAAGCTGACCGGTATGTCAATGCGTGTCCCCACCCTCGACGTTTCTGTAGTTGACCTCACCGTCAACCTCGCCAAGCCCACCACATACGACGAAATCTGCGCCGCTATGAAGGAAGCTTCTGAAGGCGAACTCAAGGGCATCCTCGGCTACACCGAAGACGCAGTCGTATCAAGCGACTTCCTCGGCTGCCCCCTCACCTCTATCTTCGACGCTAAGGCAGGTATCCAGCTGACTCCTACCTTCGTTAAGGTTATCTCTTGGTATGACAACGAGATCGGCTACTCTAACAAGGTTCTCGACCTCATCGCCCACATGAAGAAAGTAAACGGCTAATCCATAGCCCCACATACTTCCCATCATAAAGTCAGGCTTCCGGATATACCCGGGAGCCTGGCTTGCGTTTTATCCCAGCACATTCCGTTGCACAAGGAATGCATAACATTCAAAGTCGCGACCCAAATGCTGTTTTCTTGGAATTATTTTAGCGTGGAAAGGCGCGGCATAGCCGCGGCGGGAGTAGTGGCCACATGCAAGCAAGTCGTCAGACTTGTGAAGCTTGTGGTCCAAAATTCCCCATCATATGCCGGCGGCGTTAGCTGCCAGGGCTGATGCTTTCGAATGCCCCGGCAGTTACACCGCCGGATTTCCATTACATCCGTTTCCCACAAGCTGCGCAAGCCTGACAGCTTGCTTGCATGTGGCTACTACACCCCTCGCGGCTAACACCGCGAGCATTAAGTATATACAATTTGGAAGTCCCACGACACCCTCCTCGATACAGGGATATGTATGCTCTGGAAGGGCGGACATGCCGTGGCATGTCCCTACAAACTGTGGTGCGGCTTGATAAAAAGAAACAGGCTCCGGCACGGGAGGTGTCGGAGCCTGTTTGGGGTTATTGTGACCGGTTGGGGTCAGAGGATCTTGTAGGCGGAGGTGTTTTTGATGCCGGGCATGGAGTTGTATTTGAGTACGTCGCCCTTGACCATGACGTGGGCTCCGAGCATCGTGGGGTTATCACCGAGGTTGAGGGCAGCACGTGTATCGCTCTTAGCCACGAGCTGGATGTCTATGACTTTGCCCTCGTCGGTGCAGTCAGCTGTGGGTGCGAGGAGCACGTTGGCATAGGGTGCGCCTTCGGCTGTGAATGCGTACTTATAATTGTTGTAGTAACCTACTATATAACCTTCTACCCATACTCCAGCCTGACCGTCTGCGATTTCGCTGGTGCTCTGTGGATTGAGAGTGCGGATGTCGGCTACGGTAAAGGGCTTGGTTTCGGAGCCATCACCCGTGAGATCACCCGATGGAGGGGTTGGATCGTCACCGCCTCCGCCGCCCTGACCGTCGAGCTTATAGCCCTTGAGGTTAGCCACGCCAGGCTTGCCGCAGTACTTGAGGATGTCACCATGGAGCAGCACCTCCTTCTTGTAGTTACCGGGATTCTGCGAGAGGTTGAGGGCATTACGGATATCTCCGGCAGGGAGTTTCACTGCTACAATCTTGTCAACCGATGTCTCGTTAGCAGATGAAGCAATAAGGATATTGGTGGTGATTGTGGTTGATGATCCGAACTGGAACTGGTTATCCTTATTGTCAAAATCATAGAAGCCTACGATATAGCCCTTGACCCAGACATCGCTCTGACCTGCAGCCGGAGTATCCTTGCTCTGCGGATTCATGATGATGACATCATCGGCGGTGAAGGGATTAGCCTCGGTGCCTGCACCGGTTATCTGTCCGGGAGGAGTGGGTGTATCGCCGCCTTGACCGTCAATCTTATAGGCTGTTACATTCTGCATACCGGGCTTGCCGCAATACTTCTGCACATCACCGTAGATTGACACTTCCTTCTTGTAGTTGCCGGGGTTAGAAACGAGGTTGAGAGCGTTACGCACATCACCCGCGGTCAACTTGATTGTGACAATCTTGGCATCGGATGTCTCAGAGGGCGAGTCGGCGATAAGGATGTTGGTGTTGACAGTCACAGTGCCGGTAAATTCAAACTGGTTGCCGGTGTTGTCAAAGTTATATACACCTACGATGTAACCCTTGACCCACTTGCCTGTCTCCAGAGGAGTGTCCTTGCTGGGAGGATTGAGAGCTATCACCTGGGCACAGCTATAGGGGCTTGCCTCCGTTCCGTCACCGCCAGTGACAGGCTGGTCGGGACCAGGACCAGGTTCGTCCATTCCTTCAATCCAGAATCTGTCGACATCACCAGTGATGTTGCCGATGCCGCCGATGCCGTACTCGTGCATCAGAGTGCCGCGTATCTTCATCTGCTTGCCAAGGTTGCCGGCATTGTTCATCAAGTTACCCTTGGTCTGGAGTTCGCTGCCCTGAGGCAGATTGAATATGAGGCAGTTGTTGATGTCCTTGGTGTCAGCCGTCGGAGCTATCACGAGAGTAGTGCCGAGATAGTCGGTACCGTCCCATGCGATGTCAGCATCAGACGTCACAGAGCTTACCTCAGGAGCGAGACAGCCCACGATGTATCCTTCGGTCCAGCCAGTGATGCTGTTGTCGTAACCTGCAGCATTCTCTATATTGAGAGCTTCCTCCACAGTGTAGGGATTCATCACAGTACCCTTCTCATATGTCACGCCCTCAAGACCGCTCGTATCATTGAGCATCACCTGCCAGTCGTCGCCGTAGAAACCGAGCAGACCCACGAGGTCAAAGTTGCCCTTGGGCAGAGGCACATTGCGGAAATTGGCATAGCCGCTCGTGCGGACGGTAATCTCATTGCCGGCGGCATCGCAGAGAGTGCGGTTGGTGTTGATCTTGTAGCCGTCAGTGAAGTTGAGATCCTGGTCGGCATCCTTGAAGTGCACGTTTTGCAGACGCACGATGCGACCCTGCCACTCTATCTTGCCAGCCGAAGTCTTATCAAACGTAGTGAAGTCGCTGACTGTAGTGATGTTGATTTTATCAGGCTCGGGCAGACCGTTGAGCTGAGTATGCTCGGCAAAGAACTCATAGGGCATGAAAGTAGCCTCCCATGCGTTACCCTGGGCATACCACTCGGGGAAGCCCATCTGCTGCAATCCGTTGTACTTGCCGATATACATGTCAGTGAGGTCAATCACGATCTCCTGACCCTGACGGTAGTCATTATACAGCGAGTTCTTGTTGATTGACAGCACCAGACCGCCGGTGGCATCCTGGATATAAAGCGACTTGTATATGTTGCCGGCACGGTCGTTGGAGATGACACGACCGCTCACTATCACGTGCTGTCCATTGTCAGCCAGCTTTATCTGGTCAATATAGTTGGTGGCATCGTCCCAATACTGGGTCTTCACCTCCTTGATGGTGGTGTTGGGCTGCAAAGTCGCCACCGGCACATTAAACGCCGGGGCATCGGTGGTAAAGTCGTTGCACGATGTCATCGAAGCCATCAGCAGCGTCACAGTCACACCGAGCGCAGGGGTCAGATATGATTTTATATTTCTCATGAGTGTGTCTATTTCGTAGTGTTAGGTATTGAAATAAGGCTTTACTTCTTGATAAGCACATTCTTTACTTCCCAAGTGCCGCTTGCATCGGCTGTAGAGGTATAGTGGAAAGCTATCTGAATCTTCTTGCCTGTATAGGCGGCGAGAGACACCTCCCCGGCAGGAAGGAACGTCCAGCTTGCAGCAGTGCCGTAGTCGGGGATGGTCAGAGCAGTCCATGATGCCAGACCTTCCTCGCGGATGACGAGTGTGCACTGGGTCTTCGCCATGTCAAGGCTGTTGAACTTGTTGAGTGCGTGGTCAAATGTCAGCTTGGCATCCGTAGCACCTGTAAGGTCAACGACAGGAGAAATCAGATATGAGTCGCTCGCATGGCTTGCACCGCCCACATAAGCCGACGCTTTCATGCAGGCATATGTCGCATCATGTGCCCAGACATATTCTATGCCATCCATTGTCACATTGTCGATAGTCCAATCATCCTGACCAGCGGAGAAAGCAGAGTTAAGAAGCACGTCACCTGTAGGCACGTCAGGCTGGTCGGGACCCACAGGGGTGTCAACGCCGGTGGGTTTCACCACGAGGTTCTTGAATTCCCATGTACCAGCCTTAGCAGCGGTAGAAATGTAGTGGAAGCCGACCTGGATCTTCTTGCCAGCCCACTGGCTGAGGTTGATGTCGCCTGAGTTGACGAAATCAAATCCCATGGCTGTGGGATATGTCGGGATGGTCAGTGTGGTCCATGCTGTCTGACCTTCTTCGCGCACAGCCACCGTAGCCTGAGTCTTGGCTACTTCAAGGCTTGAGAAGTAATTGAGCGCCTGATCAAATGCCATATAGGGAGTATCAACACCAGCAAGGTCTATCACAGGCGAAACGAGCCATGAATCAGTAGCATAGTTGGTGGAACTGCCCTTGTCATAGCCAGTTGCCACGATGCAGTTATACTGTGTAGAAGCCTCCCACACGCTTGACAAGCCTGCAGGCAGAGTCACGTTTTCAACAGAGAAGTTCTCCATATTACCGCCCGAAAAACCTGCCTTGAAGATAGTTTCGGCTGAGCTTGTGCTCCAGTCAAACCCTATCAGCGATGTCTCGGTATTGATATCGTTGAGAAGTATCTGCCATTCCTCGCGATACTGCTGGAGGATGCCTACAAGTGTGCCACGACCAGTGGGGAGCATGGTGTAGGCAAACGAGCTCTTGCCAGAGCAGCGCACGTTAATACGCTGTCCGTTCTCATCGGTGATATAGCGGTTGCCCCAGCTTCCGTTGTCGCCGAAAGTGGCTGCGCCGCCGTCAACAAACTGCACATTGTCGAGAGCGATCAGCTGGCTTTGCCATTTCTGACGGCCGTCGTTGCTGCGAATAGCTCCGTTGACAGTAGTAAGGTCGGTGGTCACAGGCTCAACTTTGCCAGGCAGACCGTCAACCTGAGATTTCTCATCGAAAACGGCACGGTCTATGTAAGAGATGCCGTAGTCGGCGCTCGGGATGCCTATCTCAAACTGGTTGGAAGCCATGCCTATGTACATGCCTGTCACGTCAACGACTATGCGCTGTCCGTATTTGTGACCTACATACAGCTCATCATCAAGAGTGCCCTTGTTGATGGCGAATGTGACAGCCTCGCCGTCATCGTCGCGCACCATGAGGAACTTGAAGATGTTGCCGGTCTCATCACTTGAGATGATAGTACCCTCTATGATGATGTCCTGACCGTCGCTGCGCTTGCCTATCTCTACTGACCACTTGTCGCCGCTGCCGGCATTCCAGTAGAGCTGTTTCAGCTCGGCAATGGTGGTGTTAGCCTCCATGGTAGCCGTCGGGACTATCACGGGCGGATACTCGAAATCGTTGTCGCAGCTCACCATGCCTGCCGAAGCCACGAGCAGGGCGAGTGCGGGAAGTATTCTATGTAGTTTCATATGTGGTTATGCGTAAGTTAGTGTGTTTTTCTTCAATCGATGCTATGGCTTAGAAGCGCACGCCTACATTAAACATCACCTTGATGCCCTGGGCGTATGAGAACTTGTTTTCAAACTTGTTAGCGTTGTACTCCTTGTAGTCGAAGCGTCCCTGCTGGTAACCGTAAGTCATGACATTGCGGTTGTTGAGCACATTGTCGATGTTGAGGTTGAAGTTGAGCGAGAGCTTGCGGTTGACATACAGCACCTTGCCGATTGAAAGATTGAGGACGAAAGCGTTTTTGAGCTTGTCCTGACCAGAGAGACCTATCACTGCATCTTCAAGCGCAGCCATATCAGGATACTGCTGCCACAGTTCGGGGAGTGCCTCATGATGGGTAGGAGCAAGCATTACATAGCTGTCACCCATCCAGGAGCCGTTGATGTTGAAAAACCACATCTTAGGTGCCTGATAGTCGATGCCGATGTTAAATGCAGCCTGAGGAGTGCCGCCTACATAGTAGTTTTTAAGATATGTGCGGGCTTCCTTATCCGGCTCGGCACCGTTTTCATAAGAGCGCACACCCATCGGGTTGTTGCGGTACTGGTAACGGGCATATGTGCCGGCAAATGTTGCTGCAATGCTCTGGGTAATCTTGTAGCTAAGACCAAGCTCTACGCCACGGTAAGCCTTGTGCACGTCCTTGAGCGCATAGTTCATAAATGTCGAATAGTAATCGTCATAGAATGAGCTACGCTCTGTCTGATTCATCATCTCAGTCCAGAAGCCGGAAATCTGACCGCGGAAACGGCGGTAGTTCCATGTATAGTTGACATCAAACGAAGCGATGCGCTCGCTCTGTAATCCGTCAATGGCGGTATCCTTGATACGAGGTGATACATAGGCATACTCAAACAGCGGAGCGCGGCTTTCGTAACCGGCATGTGCGCTGAAGAAGTTGTGACCGTCAAGCTTGTAGACGGCACCTGCTTTTACTGCGCCATTGTCGAAACGGTGGGTCTTGCCCTTGCCATAAGAGTTGTCGGGGGCACGTCCGTTACGCATATTGCCGTCGCGGTAAAATTGTGTGTAGCTCATCTTCAGAGCATAGTCGATATCCCACTTGGGCAGAGCTATCATATTCTGGATCCATGCCTGAGCCTGGATGGCGTGTATGTTGTAGTCATAGCCGAAAGTATCGCCCTTGCCCACCTTGCGGTTAGGATCATTGAGGTTGTTCTGGAGCATAGAGGGATCATCGGGGAAGTCACGCTCGGCATATGTGTCGATATCGCGCCAGAATTCACCGCCGAGCAGGTCGTCGATGGTCTTGTAGTAGTGGGCGTTGGTGTAGTTGAGGTTAGCTCCGCCCTGAAGAGTCATCACCGAGTTGAGACGGTGGTTGACGGTAGAGTTGAGTATGAAGTTGAACTGGTTGCTGTGGCGGCGTTCGAGGATGTAGGTCGAACCCTTGTCAGTGCCTTCGGTAGCGTTCTGGTAGTTGTTGAGGTAGTTAGCCTGATAGAGGTTGTCCCACTTGATCTGACGGTTGACGGGATTCGCCCAGTACTCGGTGTAAAGGTCGTAGGCAGCCTGATCATCGGAATAGTACGACGGCAGATAGCGGTAGTAGTCAGGACGCGGGTCGGCGGCATTGTACCAGTTGAGAGCCGAGTTGGAGTAGTTGATCCACCGGGCAGCCACACCGGTGTTGATGCTCGTGGAGTGGCTCGGATTGCTGAGCCAGTTGAGCATGAATGTGGGATCGAAAGTCTTGGTCACGCGGGCACTGCGCTTCTTGCCGTCCTGCCAGCCCCAGCCGGGGTTGTAGAGGTTGCTGCCGTCAAGGTCCATAGCCTCCTGATAGGTCATCTGCGGAGTGGCGCGTTCGGTTGGAGCACCGAAGGCTGTCAGCACCAGGCGGTTCTTGGAGTTGAAACGCTTTTCAGCCGAGAGGAAATAGCCATAAGAGTGGTAGAATGTACCCTCAATGACACCCTCGTTAGCCCAACGAGCCACAGCACCTACGGTCACGCCCCAGCCGTGGGGATTGATGCCTGTAGAGTAAAGCACCATGCCGCGGAGCATGTAGTTGGAGTTGGTGTACATCGCCGAGCCGTAGAAACCGGGAGCATACTCGTCGGTGATGGTCGAGATGTTGGTAGCTCCGCCTATGTCGCCGAAGCCATGGGTCGATGCACCCAGACCTACAGCCACCGACTTGTTGCGGAAAGCGCGGTTCAGTCCGCCAAGGCTCGAATAGTTGAAGCGTCCGCGGGCGAGGTCGTTGAGCTTGATGCCGTTGATATAGGTGTCGGAGTACTCCGAGTTATATCCGCGGAAGCGGAAGCGCATCAGGTTCCAGTCATAATTTGACGCATTGTAATATATATTGTCAGATGCGCCGGTCAGCGCACCCACAGCCTGAGATGCGCCTTCTTCGTCCTCGATGGCATTTTCATCGAAATATATGTCTTCCTGATCCTCGTAGAAAGTGGTGCTCGGATTGGCATTGCGCAGGATCAGATTGCCTACATTGACAGTCTGACCGTCCACCAGCTCCACCCCTGAAGTCAGAGGATCAAAATCGGGGTTGGCGATAGAGAGCGCATCATCTCCGGCTTTGGCGCCCTGGATCAGGAAGTCGCCGTTAGGACCGGTGACGGCTTTGAGCCCTTGGTTGTCAAGAGTCACCAGGATGCCTCGCAACGGCGCTCCGGTGGTCGAATCTACGACAGTGCCTGTGACCGCCGCTTTCTGTGCCAGAGCCGGCACCGCAGCTGTCAGCAGACATAGCAGTAACAGATGTAGTCTCATAAGGGAAAAGTTGGTTTGGTTGATGATTTTAGATGGTATCAGTTCCAGTTAACGCCTCTTCTGAATTTGGCTAATGTTGGAAGCAACAAAGATAACAAAGTTTTTAATATTCAGCAACACTATTTCAGGATATTTGCGCTGCTTGTGCCAACAAAATCATCAATCAAACCATCCCCCCTCATCACCATGGATGCGGAGCAAGACGCAATCCGTCAGGCATCGCGTCAAGCACGGCGGCAATCTCCCTCGCCGCCGACACAGCCGAAGTGCCGGCATCTGCTGATACCGTCGGACACACCGTGTCAAACGCCAGCTCCAATACTCCTAATGCCACGGCTTCCTCCAGCTTGACACCCATGAGTATCTGCTGCGCGGGCGACACTGTCACCCCTTCCGGCACATTCAGCGTAAGCGAGATGCAATCCTTTCCATGCACATCGGCATCATGTATGAACCGCAACAATTCTGCCATAACGTTGACTGCCGAGGCTTCCATCAGCCTCATCAGAGCAGGTGCCTCATCGCGTCCGAGCGGTTTCGGAGCGTCACGATGATAAGTTCTCATGGCAGAGAAGGCATACACCGTCTCAAGCACTTTCGCCTTGTCAAGCGAAAAAGTAATAGTTTTCATAGCTACCGTTTATATAAGATTTATAAGAATTTACCGATTATCGCAGCGGACGCCTCAGATGCCTCCGCCCCCTCGCCCGGGCTGTGAAAAACTTGCGCACAGCCGTCGATAGCGCCAGCTGGTATCCTCGCATCGTCCCGTCAGCCATCACACGCGCCAGGGCATCGCGCTGGTTTACTCCCTGCGAAGCCATCACCCTCTCCACCTGCGTCGCCAGATCTTCCCACATCTGACGCTTGCGTAGCCCGGAAGCCTTGTCGGGATGCGCCTTGACATATCTGATCATGCGCAGGGCATAATCATAGGTCATGTAATAGCCGGTCACCCCTGTAGTGACCGCTGCTGCCGAAATATCCGACACGCGCAGAGGCTTGTCAGCGGTGGCTTCTTTCATGACTCGCCGGCAGCTCATCAGGAAATCATGGTCGCGAAGCATGGTGGATTGGGTCATAGCGGACATTTTCAATTCAAATTTTAAGAGTAAGTGTATTGTTATTTTTACATTGGCAAATATACCATATAACCACAGCTTGCTTATTGCCCATCAAAGCAAACAAACGTTAAACAAGCTGTGCCATCCCCATTTTACCGTCCCTGTCGGCGCGAAACGAGTTAAAGGAGTCTATGACATCAAGCAGTGCGATCATCGAGTTTTCCACACGGCTTTCATACATTGCAGCACCCTCATTGGTGTTGGGGTTCTCGCCACGCAAGGCTCCACTGACACCCGATATGCGGTCAAGAAGCTGCAATTCGAGCGACAGGAGCTTATGCGCCCCGGCATCCGCGCCGTTTGACACCACCTGAGTGGGCTTATGCTCTCCCGCAGGCTGGTAGGGCACGACTCCGTTGCAGCACGACCATTCGCTGACTATCCTCTCCCATGTATACTCCTTAGGCTTGGCGGTCACAGGATAGAGCAACACACCCTTGGCTGAGAATGTCATTATGTGGTCGATAAGCGTCAACAGGCGGTTGACATGTCGCTGTTGGTCGACCACATCCTCCACAAATGAATGCACCTCGCCATCGGTCATCGGGAAGAACTTGACCACAAACGGATGCGACCCATGGGCATACGGGCTCAGACCTGAGTCAAGCAGAGTGCCGTCAGGAGCAAAAAATCTGAATCGCCAGACAAGCGTGGTGTCATGGTGCGACTCTATGAGCGGCTTACCCTGACGCATCCGCTGCCTGTTGATACGCTCCACGCGACCTGCCTCCGCCACATCTACCATCAGCTCTCCGTCACGGCTTGGATCGGAGAGACGTAACACCTCACGGCTCTCAAGAGTCCACACCTCTATGACGCGGCATCTGCCCTCGGATGCGAGATGGAAGTCAGGCGACTCACCGCCACCAAGCTGCGAACTGCCTATGCCCGACGGCACATCCACTGAAGCGAAAGCCCGCACGATGTCACGTCGGTGCGTCTCGTCACCATGCGAAAACCGCATCACCGCCTCGGTCAGACTGATGTCATGAAGCATCCCCACAAGTTCGATATCCCAGCCACGAGGGTCACGGAAACGGTTGACAAAGATGCGCGACGGACTCACATTGTCAACCCATACCCTCTCATGGCTGTCATGCAGCCTGCGCTCGCACACCACCTTCTGCACGGCACACCCCGAAATCAGAAATTCCTCAAGCATCCGCGCATCCAGCTCATCCAGAGCATTGACACGCCTGATATACTCCCATTCCTGTAGGGACATGCCATGGCATGTCCGCGAAGACCCATCAGTGCCATCTGTCCTCTCGCGCAGCGAAGCCCGAAACCTCCCGACGATAGTCTTGACAAGCTGGCGTATGATGTTGTTGGTCTGTGGTGTCCGTCCGCACAGTCGCGAATACTCCCCCTCGGTCATCATGTGTCCGCTCGGCGACTCTACCATATCGCCCCACTGTCGCCCATAAGTGAAGTCCTTATAGCGTGTCCTCGAGCTGCGAAGCTCCGCCCCGCCACACCATGCATCATAAGCCGCAGCAAACACTGCCGCATCGGCTTTGGCTGCATCAGCATATCCTGTCTTCATAATTCAAATCCTCCTATGAAATTCAATCCTGTTATTTTTACGAGTAGGAACGCGGCTACTACTGGTCAATCTTTGATGTGTTATATATGACAAGATGAGATACCTCAAGTTGTTATTCTGAAATCTCAGATGCCTGGTGTAGGGACATGCCATGGCATGTCAGCGTTCCATGACCTTCGCAATCACCACGTCTGTTGTTGGGCTGACATGCCATGGCATGTCCCTACACTGTTACGATTTCTTACATGACCCAATTAAGATTGACAGTAGTAGGATTGCCGCGTCCCTACATGTGTACACATTTACAAATCCATATTCTCGCTCGTGATGCCTCCGAGGAGCACCTCGTCCATGACATACATGCCGTCATCAGGCTCTTTGACCACCCATACCTCCTGGATGCCAGCCTCTGGCAGAATCGATGACAGGATATGCAGAGTGTGGTCACGCAGCGTGACTATAGGACGACAGTTCCCTCCGCGCAGATAGGGGTTTGACGAGCGCGATGCGGCTTGCCGGCTCTCCTCGTCGGTCATAGGGGCAACCGGTTCGCGCCATCCTGTAAGCCTTACGCCTACGACGCGCCTCACTTCCTGCGGCAACCTTATGATACAAGCATCCTCCTCTGCCATGCAGTGCAGGTTAAGCGAAGAGCCTATATCCGCCACCTCAAGCAGATTGACAGGCGCGGTGTCAAGCTGGCGCAGATACCACGCCCTCATCTTGGCTATGCACAGCGCATCGGCATCTACGGCATCCTCCCGCTCCATGCTGACGGCACCGCCGTCTATCGGAGCGAGAGGCTCAAGCAGTGTGAGCAAACGCCACTGCTTGAGCATCTCTGATTGCGTCAATCTCAGCAACATAATGTCAGTCGGTAAGATGTACACGCATATGGGCATCGGGACAACGGAGCACCAGACAGCTCGCCTCGGTAGCCACGACGGCATTGGTATTGCGCTGGCCGCTGGTACGCAGATCCAGACGCTCTGCCTTGAAAGGCACATGGGCATACTTGGTCAGGTATTGCGGATCAAACACCAGCCCGTCGGCTGCATGGCCACAGATGTCAAACACCTCGTTGTACTTGACGAGCAGCGTGCCGAACTTCGATGTGATCTCGTTGAAATCGATGCCCCAGCGCGTGAAGGTCTGCGCTCCCATGACCACATGTGTGGTGGCTATCTTGCTCAGCGAGGAGATCAGCTCGCTGCCGCCCACGAGTATCTTGCGGGTCGAGCCGCCTCCGGTGCCGGTAAATGCGTTGCGGAGCATATCTATCAGCGCCGCCTCGCTCAGCGCCGCCTTTGACAGCGAGAAATCCTTGGCAGCCTGCATGTAGATGCCGCCGGTGGTGAGCACGTCCTCGTGCTTGCGGGGGTTGGTGAAACGCTTCTTGGTGCCGAAGAGGAAGTTCTTCTCCATGCCTAAGCGCATATCCATGATGGCGATTTCCTCCTGGTCGCTGAATGTCCAGCCCACCTCCTTGTTGGCTATCTTCTGGTAGGTCGACTCCTCGATCTGCATCTTGAAGATCTGGCAGTAGTTGTCATCCTTGGTAGGCAGAGCTTCAAACTGCGGTGTCTGCACATCAAGCTCGGTGGCGGCGCGTCCCATGCGCACGAGGGTCACATTGGTATCGACTGTGACATCAGCCATATCCACATCGTCAGACAGCAGCGGTAATACTGTCAGATTGCCCGTGGTCTCGTCACGGCTCATGACATAAAAGGCGAGAGTATCTTTCTCATCAGGCACACCTGCGCCGATACAGAGTATCGTTTCGCTCTCCTGGAAGATGTCGTTGTCAGCCACGAGGGCGTAGGTCTGCACATCGCCGATTTTTGACGCTGCCTTAAACGAAGTGACCCTGGCTGTGTCGGGCTTGGAACTTACGGAGTAGTACTCCACTATCATCGACCCAGCCTGTCGGCATCCGCCGCAACGCGAAATCTGGTCGATAGGTGTGGCTGTCGGACGTATCAGAGTGACACGGCGGTCTATCTCGTTGAGAAGCAGCCCGGGAGCAAGTTTGTTGGTGGTTGAAGTGGTAAGCGGTTCGCCATTGACCATGGCACCGTGGTTAAGTTTCATCTGTGACATAACAAAAATTGATTATTTGATTTACACGACTTATACGATTTTATCAATCCCATATGCTCGGGCGTATCTGGCGCAGAAGCACCAAATCATCATCGGCACCCTCCGACACAGGCACCATCTCCTCCTGACGGTGTGGCTGCTCCCATATGCCGTTACGGCGCATAGGCTGTGACATGGTTTCATTGCGCCCGCGCATATATCCGCGCTGCTCCGCCTCTGCGACAGCTCTCTCCATCTCCTCCCGGCTGACACAATCCCCGGCAGCTGCTGACACAGCCACCTCCCCCTCTGTAGGGACATGCCGTGGCATGTCCGCCTCCCCAGGCGCGGCATCTCCCTGAATCTCCTCAGCATCCTTAAGGTCTTTAGTGTCCTTAATGTCCTTAGCTCTCTCCGACACCTCCGCCTCCGACGGATAAGCCGCCTGCGTAAACTGGTTTTTCCTTGATTTTGACATGATTATATGGTTTTAAAGGTTGATACTTGCAGGTCATCCCTTGCGTGACCCTGTGACAAAATTACTGCCGCAACAAAGCCACGCCATGCGAAAATGTCAGCACCTTAAAATGAAAAGAGCGCACATGCCATAACATGTACGCTCCTTATATAATATATCTACGAATCCCTGTCTATCTGCCACTCCGGGGCACCATGAAACGTGCCACCACGGATGTCAACACCGCCACCCCGACTATAAGCCCTAACACCGCCAGAGCATCACTCCACTCCACTCTGACAGGATATGATGAAATGATCATCTTGGTGTGGTCTCCGCCCATCTTGATGATGCCGGTGGTCTGCTGTATGAGCGACAGTGCCACTCCGAGCACTATCCCTGCCACACCCCCAAACAGCGTTATCAACGCACCCTCGATGGTGAAAATATTGTAAATCATACGCCTCGGCGCACCCAATGCTTTCAGCACTCCTATGCTCCCCTCCTTCTCTATTATAAGCATTGAGAGCGTGGAGATGATGTTAAACGATGCTATGACCAATATGAACGCCAGCAGCAGAAACGTTATCCACTTCTCCACATTGACCATACGGAAAGCTTCTGCCTGCTGCATCTGCTGGTCCAGCACACGGTATGACGCTCCGAGCATTCCCTCTATATCCTGACGGACACGCGCTGCATCAGCACCTTCAGCCAATCCCACATCGACTCGACTTGCCTCCGACCCGTAGTCAAGAAGGTTTCTCGCCTGGTCCAGCGACATGACTATGCGCGGCATGTCGGCATCCTTGTCATCTGCCTGATACACAGCCGCCACAGTCACCGAATCGGTGCGGAAAGCGGTAGCCGGCATCGCGGGATTGATGCGCCCCTTACGCCGAGGCACATAGAGATGCACGAAATCATACGTCCCGGGGAAAGCCATCAGCCCGTTTGCCGCGCCGACACTCAGCAGTCCGGCTCCTAAGCTCGACATCCGCTGGGCATTCACCTCTCCGTCTATTATGACCTTGCCGTAATCGACTATGCTGTCATAATGTGCCGGCACACCATGTATGCTTACAGGCAGATGGTACTGGCGATACACCGCCAATGCTGCCTCGTCAATAACTGGAGCGGCATCCGACACGCCCGACACACCCCTTATGGCATCCGCCACTGAATCGGCATCCGCCATGACCTTCCCCTCGGACGGCTCTACAGTCAACACCGGGGAAACAAGCGACACATGCGAGAAAACCATGTCATGAAACCCGTTGAACACCGACAGTACACACATAATCGCCATCGTCGCAACGGCAACGCCGGCAACGGATATGATGGATATGACGTTGACGGCGTTATGGGTCTTGCGCGAAAAAAAATACCGCAGGGCTATCCGCAGAGCGAGCATAGCATAAACATAAGTGATGAATAATATATTGTAGGGACATGCCGTGGCATGTCCGCAACCCCCGCGGGCTATTCCGCAGGCTTCTCGTCAGTCTTGAGCAACCGGTCGATATTCTCAAGGTAATCCAGCGAGTCATCCAGATAAAATGCCAGTTCGGGCACCTTGCGGAGCTGATAACGCACTTTCTGAGCCAGCTCATAGCGGATGGTCTTCATCTGTTCCTTGGCTCCCTGCAGCACATCCTGTGCCTTGTCTGACGGGAACACCGACAGGTACACTTTGGCTATGCTCAGGTCTGGCGATACCCTGACCGCACTCACCGACACTATCGTCCCGTGGGTCTTGGCTGTCTGCTGACGGAATATTTCACTGATCTCCTTCTGGAGGAGACGGCATATCTTGGCTTGACGTGTTGATTCCATAATCTGTTCTTTTTGATGTTACAAAGATATAACGCTCCAACTGCCCAAAAGGGTCACCCGGCGGGCGGAACGAAGCGATAAGTGATAGTGCCGGTCTGTTCTGCCGGGGCATCCTCGGCAACTGAGAATGATGAGCGCAACGCCGCGGCGACACAGCTGCGGCGAGCGGCGAGATTGGAGGCTACGCTGCCTGTGCCTCTGGCATACGATGCGGACACCACGTGCCCCTTACGGTCTACGCGCACGGCTATGACTATCGTGCCCGACTCCGTTGCCGACGGATTGTCCCAGTGTGACAGAGTGCGGCCTTTGAGGTTGACCCCCGGACGTCCGGCAAGTGCCGCTCCGGTTGATTTGTTGCCGTCGACGCTTCCGGGACGGCGGTCGGCACCTTCCCCTTCGCCGGGCTTGCCAAACTGTACACGCTCGCCTATCTTGGCAGCCTGGGCGTTACGTCGCTCCTCAGCCTGCTTCTCGGCAGCACGTGCCCTGCGCTGGTCGGCACTCTCGGTATCACGGCGTGGAGTGGCTTTGATGTCTGCTTTGGCTGTAGTGGTAAGCATGTTGTCCGATGCCGTCGCGGCATTGTCGGCTGCCGTAGGCGGAGCTGTCTCCTCTGGCGTGGTGACATCCTGATAGAAATCGTCACCCACCATGACGTATTCGCCCGGCATGAGCACGTCCACGCTGTCCTCCTGTTCCTCCACCTGATTCAGCGCCAGCTCGTCAAGCATCTCGTGACGGCGCACATTGTAGTCCATCACCATAAGGAGCATCAGCCCGAGCACTATGGCGTGGAAAAGCACGGTGCCGGCGATGCCCCATGCTCGCGATGCAGGTGTGGAGTTTCCGTAATCCATATTATTTTACAGCTGAGGTAGAGGTGGTAGGAGCTGACACCTGCGGTTGCTGGGTCCTGGTCTCAGGCTTGACGCTTTCAGGCGCAGGCTTGGTGGCAAGCACCATCCTGACGCCGTTGGCGGCTCCCATGTCGAGCACCTGCACAAGCCGTCCGTAAGTTATATTTTCATCGGCATACACCGCCACATAGCTTCCTGGCTCCTGCTCACTGGCAAGTTGCATGAAAGTCATGAGTTCTTCCTGTCCGATGGCTCGCGGCTCTTCGGTGTCGAAAGTGACATACATCTCTCCGGCGGCATCGACATACACGCGCGCCGACGGACGCAGGGGAGTCTCCTCGCTGCTCTCAGGCAGATTGACTTCCATGGCAGCCGGAAGCACAAAGGTCGACGTGACCATGAAAAATATCAGCAGCAGGAAGATGACATCGGTCATCGATGCCATGGAGAATGCGGCGGAAACCTGATATTGGCGTTTCAGTGACATAAGTTGGTGTGGGATAGGTGGTTACTCGGTCACTCTGCCGGCTCGTTGAGCAGATCCATAAATTCCATGGTACGCGCCTCGAGTCCGGTAAGCACACGGTTGATACGCGATGTCAGCCAGTTGTAGGCAAATAGGGCTATCACACCCACTACCAGACCAGCTACGGTGGTCACCAACGCCTCATAGATACCGCCGGCAAGCACATCTATGTTGGCTTGCGACCCGGCGGACGCAAGGTTGTAGAAAGCCTCCACCATACCTATCACCGTGCCCAAGAAACCGATCATAGGTGCGCCGGCTGCCGTCGTGGCAAGCCATGTCAGTCCCTTGCCGAGACGCGCCACCTCTATGTTGCCTGTATTCTCTATGGCTATCAGCACCTCGTTGGCTGGACGCCCGATTCGCGTGATACCCTTGTCGATCAGACGCGCATAAGGGGTATTGGTCTGCTTGCACAGATTGCGCGCACTCTCTATCTCTCCCTCATGGATATAGTCGCGGATGCGCTTCATGAAGCTCTCGTCTTCATGCGAGGCTTTGTGTATGACTATGGCGCGGTCTATGAGCACATAGATGCTCACTATCGACAGGATGGCAAGCGGTATCATCAGCCAGCCGCCCTCCATGCAGAGTTGCCATACTGACAGGTCTTTGACTGTGTCAGCGGCGGCTTTTCCCACGGCTGCGGCGGGTGCGGTCTGACAGACTAAGGATGTTAAAAGCATAATGCGGTGAAATAAGGTGTGGTATAAGTGTTGTGTTCTGGTTTGCTGATGGCACTCCTCTCAGCCGAGACACTGCTTATAGCGGCGTATCGTCTCTGCGAGTCCGAGATAAAGCGCATCGGATATGAGGGCGTGGCCTATCGACACTTCGTCGAGATACGGCATATGGGCGTGGAAATAAGCCAAGTTGTCAAGATTGAGGTCATGCCCGGCATTGATGCCGAGACCCATGGAGTGGGCTACCTTGGCTGCCTCGACAAACGGTGCCACTGCTGCTGCGGCATCCTTGGCATAGCCGTCGGCATAAGGCTTGGTGTACAGCTCCACGCGGTCGGCTCCCGCCTTGGCTGCCATGCGGATATTGTCAGGGTCGGTCGATACAAAGATGCTTGTACGGATGCCGGCATCGCGGAAACGCTCCACTACTCCCGACAGGAACTCGAAATTGGCTCCGACATCCCAGCCCGCACTCGATGTCAGCGCATCGGGGGCATCAGGCACCAATGTGACCTGCTCGGGCTTGACTTTGAGCACCAATGTAACGAAGTCATCCGACGGATAGCCTTCTATGTTAAATTCGCTCCTCACTATCGGACGGAGCTTGAATACGTCGTCATGCTTGATGTGTCGCTCGTCAGGACGCGGATGTATCGTGATGCCGTTGGCTCCCAGACGCTCGCACTCGAGCGAGAAGTCCTGCACGTTGGGGCGGTCTTCGCCACGTGCGTTGCGCAGGGTGGCTACTTTGTTTATGTTTACACTCAGGTGTGTCATATGCAGATTATTTAGTGTTTGCTGCCTGTGTAGGGACGCGGCGTGCCGCGTCATCTGATGCACGTAACCGGCTTTATGCTGCCGGCCATCCCCTACACAATTAGCAGTCTTGCAACATATCCGATTAATGAATTTTTGCTAACTTTGTAGTTGAGATACTATCAAAACACAAAATTAAGCAGAAATCGCAAAAAACAGAAACATTTTGACTGCAAAACATCATACAGACCCACACAATCCCCTCATTCAGGAAATCCAGATGTTGCAGACTGCCTCTGCCGAGGAGCGCGCCATGCTTCTTGAGCGTGTGCTCCCCTCGCGCTCTGACTCGTCTGTGCTAATTGTGACCTGCCGTCCGTCTGACTACAGTGCCAGCATCATCGCACGTGCCGTTGAAGATTGCGATGCACATCTGCTCAATCTCAACGTCACCGCTGACACCACTTCTGACGGAAATGCCGTCATATACCTCCGGGTAAGCCATCGCGATCCCTCGTCGGTGGCTCGCTCCCTTTCCCGTTACAGCTACGAAGTGACGGCTACCAGTTCGGACATCTCTCCGCAGTCCGATGACGAGGCTCGCCTCCGCGCCCTCGAGGTGCTCCACTACCTTTCAGTCTGACCTCTCCTGTCATTACATAACCCCCATCTTCATCATGCAGATAGCCATCTACGGCAACCGCCGACAGCAGACCCACATCCTCTCCATACTCGCCCTCCTTGACGAGCTTGCAGCCAACGGTGTGGAGATACTGATGCACTCCAAGCTCTACAACTATCTGCATGCCAATGCGGGCAGAGATTTCACAGTAGCGCGAGTTGTGGGAGATGACGAGCCGTTTGACGCGTCAATGGCGATAAGCATAGGCGGAGACGGCACTTTTCTCAACACTGCACGCTGGATAGGCTCGCGCCAGATACCCATACTCGGCATCAACACCGGACATCTCGGCTACCTCGCCGCATGCACCATGGACGATGCCATAGGCTATGTCCCAGCCATCGTCAAGGGACGATATGTAGTGGAGGACCGCTCAATGCTCTGGGTCAAAAGCCTCACACACCATATAGAGTGGCCCTACGCGCTCAACGAGGTGGCAATCCTCAAAAAGGACACCTCATCGATGCTCAATGTCAAGACCACCATCAACGGGCAGCCTCTCGCTGTCTACCGCGCCGACGGACTGATAATCTCCACCCCTACAGGCAGCACAGGCTATAACCTCTCTGTAGGAGGTCCCATACTTCAGCCATCCACCCCGGCAATAGTGATTGTACCGATCGCCCCCCACTCGCTGACCATGCGACCGGTGGTGATCGACGACCGCAGCACCATCACCACCACCACTGACACGCGGGCTGACAGCTACCTCCTGAGTCTCGATGGCAGAAGCACCCCTCTCCCGGTCGACAGCTCGCTGACCATACACCGCGCACCGTTCGTCACCAAGGTGGTTCACCTCACCCAGGACTACACATTTGTCGACACCCTCCACACCAAGCTCCACTGGGGCTCCTAATCAAATTTCCAAATTCGAAATTCCCCATTCAAAGCCCTTGCCCTCATTCATCACCAATACAGTTACTGGCGGATTCACCTCCCACCCTCTGCTGGGAGAGGTTAAGGTGAGAGTACACCCTGCTACCCGCAAGGTGACTTACCGATGGACTGCGGGCATGGCACACGTGACGATACCGCGAGGACTTACCCCTGACTACGTAAACACTCTGATTGACCGTATAGCCCCACGCCTGGCACAGATGAAACCACAGGCTGCCATCTATGACGGCAAGGTCATAGATACGCCTTTCCTGACTCTGCGCTACTCCGCATCATCGGCTGTCGACCCATCAAAACTCATAGGACGCCGAGACCTCCCTTCGGCTGATGGCAGACCCTCTGCCACCATATCTTTCAGCCATCAGACTGACACGTCCGATACCGCATTTCAGGCTTCTGTGTCACGCTATTCGTCTAAGGTTGCAGAGAGCATTGCAGGAAACAGATTGCTTGAATTTGCCACCGATGTGGCTGACAGCGTGGACCTGCATCCCCGCAGCTGGGCGATAGGCACCGGCTCACGCACTCTCGGCACTTGCTCTTCGCTCGGACGCATAACTCTGAGCCGTTACCTGCTCTTCTTCCCTGCCGAACTTGTGGAGTACGTCATCAAACACGAACTCGCACACCTCATCCACCACGACCATTCCCCGCGCTTCCATGCCGAGGTTGACCGCATGTGCGGCGGACGGGAAGCGCAGCTACAGAAACAACTCCGAACCTACCGTTGGCCCATATTACGATAGCGCATATGATAAGAAAGGTAACTGCTGTAATCACCCTGGCGGCTGCGCTTCTGACAGCCATGACGATGTCGGCACAAGAAATGCCTGACTCCATAGCCGTGACCGACACAGTGCCGCATATGACTCTCGCCGTAAGCCTCGACAGCCTGACACCTCCACCATCCTACAGCTCCACGCTCTGGATAAAACAGCTCATCGACAACGGATTCCATATCAACGACCCTGATGTGGACTACCCCAAATTCCCCCGTTTCCTTGTAAAGGTCTACAACTGGGGCGATAAAGCATTCAACTCCTACGACCCCGATTATGTGGTCAGCACCGGGAAAAACTGGAAACTACAAGCCAAGTCGTTCAACTGGCTCGAGGCTTTCACGCTCCAGTTTCCCCACGGTCGCATATGGCTCCATACGCATCCCTACGCCGATGCCGGACCCTACATAAGCTTCATGGCTGTCAGCCTCGGATATATGTTCAATCTCAATCAGCTGCTCGGCCACACCACTTCACGAAGCACCTGGATGTTTGACTTCACATGCTCGCGCTTCACGGCGACCCTCAGCCTGCAGCAGTTCAAGGGCGGCATGACCATAACCGAATTCGGCAACTACAAGAACGGTCACGGCGTGCATATCCCATTTGACGACGGTGACATGAGTTCGCTCCATCTTGATGCCTTCTATTTTTTCAACCACCGCAAATACTCCCACGCCGCCGCTTACTGCTACTCCAAATATCAGCTCCGCAGCGCTGGCTCATGGATGGCTGGTCTTACATTCGACAGCAACAAGACTACTCTCGACTTCTCTAAACTCGACATAGAGGTGCCGGTTGACGACTACGTGATGATGCGCACATTCAATTTCAATTATAAAGACTACCAGCTCGGAGGAGGATACGCGCATAACTGGGCTATACGCCCTCACCGTTGGACGCTTAACCTGACCTCTCTCCTCTGCATGGGATACCGGCGCACCCACGAAGATGTCAACAACGATAAAGACTCCATGCTCGCCAACTCCCTGATAGTCCGTGCCGGAGCCGTCTACAACCACCGCGCACTCTTCGCCGCCGCCAACATCCGCTTCCGAGGCGGACTCTACTACACCTCCCAATTCATCTTCTTCAACTACAACACCTCCCTCTCCATCAACATCGGTATGCGCTTCTGATCAAAATCGGCAGATGTAAGGTCGCGACCCAATGCATTTTACTTAAGGCTCTGAAGCGGATAGATACGTCGGAGACGTATCAGTCGTGCGTAACCCCATGCACGGAGCGGTAGCGACGTTCATGGGGTGGGACGGACATCTACCTATATCAACCTCGGAGAGGTTGTGCCACACTCTCACAATGCAAACAGCCCCGACACATCCCGCAGCTTCACCCCGACCCTCCGCGCTATCTCTTCGATCGGCAGAGCCGACTCATCGCTCTCGATCAGCAACCGCTCCCAGGGTATCACCTCCACCGATGCCGGATTGAACTTCTCTCCCACCGACAGATAAAACCCCTCCCTGACCAACTGACGCGCCAACTCTGGTTTCCCGCGGAATCCGTGTATGATCCACGGCTCAACCGGTTTCAGCTCCCGATGGATACGCACCAATCGGTCAGTCCCCCGCACATTGTGTATGACGATAGGCTTGCCATACTGTCGACTGAGAGCGGCATGCTCCCTGAAAATCTCCTCCTGACGCTCCATATCTCCTCCACGCAGCGCATCAAAACCAGTCTCCCCTATCGCCACAACCCTCCCGTCAGCCGCCGATTCGCGCAGCCATCGCATAGAATCTTCATCTGCCTTGTCAGCGTCCCACGGATGTATGCCCGCACTGTAGCAGCCCTCCGACGGGATTTCCGCGCCGAGAGGCAGACTGACCACGGCAAAGTCCTTGCGCCGCAAGTCATGCGTATGCACATCATATATGGGATTAGTAATCATAGGGTACGATAGCTGCTCACGGCACCGGGTCATATCCGCTCCCACCCCACGGATGGCAGCGTAATATCCTCCTGACAGCCAGATACAGCCCTTTGACAGGTCCATGCTTGCGCAAAGCCTCTATGGCATACTGGCTGCATGTAGGAGTGAAACGGCACGACTGCGGCAGCATCGGCGAGATGCTCAGCTGGTAGAAACGTATGGGCAGTATCAGCAACGCTGACACACACTTCCGCACCATTCCGACCCCCTTATTCGCCAGACTCTTCATCTGTGCGCACTGATGAGGAAGTGATGGCATCCATTATCTTGACCATGGCACGCTCCACCTTATGATATGGAAGCAGCTTGGGAGCGACGTATATCATCACTATCTGTATGCGTCCCTCTGCTGGCAGACGGTCACGGTTGAGCCTCCAAGCCTCGCGCACTAACCGCCGCATGCGCACACGGTCAACGGCATGGCGCAGCCGCTTCTTGGGCACAGAGATCAGAAACTGAGGCACCGGGGCACCATACTCCCCTGCGGGCACCTCGCGCCACAACACTCGGAGCGGAAACGCCAATAACGAGCGAAGCCCGGCGACATCTGTGTCCCGGGCAAATATGCTGTCGATAGCCTGCTTGCTGCAGAGCTTCTCGCGCTTATACAGCTTCGCTCTCTGGCATGGGCTTGACATTCTTCTTCAAAAATTGCTGCAACGCAGCTGTCATTGACGGAGTCTGAGGAGTCGGAGCCTCTATGTCGAGGCGCAGCCCGGCATCCTTAACAGCCTTGGCAGTCGTTACGCCGAATGCGCCTATGCATATGTCGCCCTGCTCAAATCCGGGGAAATTCTTCTTGAGCGACTCGATGCCCTGCGGACTGAAGAAAAGCAGCATGTCGTAGTCAAACTTCTCGTCCGGACCGAAATCGTTGCTGACCGTGCGATACATGACCGCCTTGGTGTAGTTGACACCTGCCTTGTCAAGCAGCGCGTCGTCAGGCTTGCTGACATCGCTCACCACATAGAGATACTTCTCTTTGTTGTGCTTCTGAAGCAGGGGCACAAGGTCGGCAAACTTGCCTGACTCGGCAAAGAATATCTTGCGCTTGCGATATACTATGTACTTCTGGAGATAGAGTGCTATCGCCTCCGATGTGCAGAAATATTTAAGCGTGTCGGGGATGGCATAGCGTGTCTCCTCGGCGAGACGGAAGAAATGATCCACAGCACCGCGGGCAGTGAATATTATAGCCGTATAGTCGGGAAACGATATTTTCTGCTGACGAAATTCCTTAGATGTAAGTCCCTCTACTTTGATAAACGGACGGAAAACCACATCTATGCCATATTCATTGGCTATGTCATAGTATGGAGACTTATCTGAAGCCGGACGAGGCTGAGATACAAGTATCTTATTGATTTTCACACTCTTAGCTTTATGAATTTACACTTTCATACCACATAGCCTCATAACGAGGACTAAGGGCGCAATTTCAAGAGTGCAAAGGTACAAAATAAAATACAATAAGGAGTTAACCCCCGTGTAAAAAATTCTAAATCCCTTGACGATAAACACCAATCGTGCAAGTACATACAGCGCGGCTCCTGCTATCCCCATGACCACCGCCCACGAGGGATAAAACAGCCCTGCCAGCGCCGGGACAAACAGCAGAAGCGACAGCAGCGACTGCGACGCGTTGAAGCCCGAAACCCACTGCCGTTTGCCTATCTTGTCGGCAAACGTGAACCCCACGACATTGTAGCCCGTCAGCTGCACGATGTAGAACAGCACTGCCACTCCGACCATCACCGGCATCAGCATCGACGCGACCCATCCGGGCAACGATGCAGCTCCGCCCGAGGCAAGCAGCCAGTTGGCTATCAACGTGCCCTCGCATACACATGTCAGCAACACAAATGATATCGTCACACCTGTCTCTCCGGCGGTATGGTCATCAAACACGTTAGCCCTACGCCTTACGCTCCACAGCTCCTTATTCATCCTCCCCATGACACTCCGTGCATTGCGGGCATTCATGCTCACAAGCAGTATCACGAAGATGAATATCGACAGTATCCCGCTGTCATACCCTGGCAAGGATTGACGCTCCATAGGTCTGATGCCGTGCAGATAGCCCGCTATACCGGTAGTATAGCAGGCTTGTTCGGCAGCAGTCATTGGTGCCTCATTGTCATTGACCACGCGCACCGGCAGCGCTTTCTCCATCATAGAGATTCACACTAAATATTAATTATAATACACTATCGTTGTAGGGACATGCCGTGGCATGTCCGCATCCCATATGGATGAACTCGATGATGGGCGGACATGCCACGGCATGTCCCTACAAAATATAATAAACCTTCTATATGTTTATTACACTTCCAGATCGGCGTTGAGCTCCTCCTCCCAGGGCAGACCGTTAAGCGGCAGCTGCTCCATGAAAGGATCGGGGTCAAACTCCTCGACGTTCCATACGCCCGGTTTCTTCCACTTGCCAGTCAGGTACATCATCGCGCCTATCATGGCAGGCACACCGGTCGTGTAGCTGACCGCCTGCATGCCGGTCTCCTTGTATGCCGCCTCATGGCTGCAGTTATTGAATATATAATAGGTGAGAGGATTGCCGTCCTTGCCGGTGCCGCTGATACGGCAGCCGATCGATGTCTCGCCATGGTAGTTCTCGCCGAGATCCTGCGGGTTGGGCAGCACAGCCTTGAGAAATTGCAGAGGCACTATCTTTGTTCCGTTATATTCTACCTCGTCTATGCGAGCCATGCCTATGTTCTGGATCACACGCAGATGTGTCAGATATTCCTGGCCGAATGTCATCCAGAAGCGGGCGCGCTTGATTGTGGGAAAGTTCTTGACAAGGCTTTCCAATTCCTCGTGGTAGAGCAGGTAGCTGTCACGCTTGCCTATGCGCGGATATGTCAGCTGCTTGTGTATCTCAAGCGGTTTTGTCACCACCCAGTCACCCTCCTGCCAGTAGCGGCCGTTCTGGGTGATCTCGCGTATGTTGATTTCGGGGTTGAAGTTGGTGGCGAAAGCCTTGCCGTGGTCACCTGCGTTGCAGTCCACTATGTCAAGGGTTTCCATCTCCTTGAAGTAGTGCTTGGCAGCATATGCGGTAAACACTCCCGATACTCCCGGGTCAAATCCGCAACCGAGTATCGCCGTGATGCCGGCTTTTTCAAATTTCTCCTTGTAAGCCCACTGCCATGAGTACTCGAAGTGAGCCTCATCCTTAGGTTCATAGTTGGCAGTGTCGAGGTAGCTGACACCGCACTCCAGACAGGCATCCATTATGGGGAGATCCTGATAAGGGAGAGCCACGTTGATGACCAAGTCGGGATTGTGGCGACGTATCAGCGCAGCCACGTCAGCGGCATTGTCGGCATCCACGCTGTCGGTGGTGATATAATCCTTGCCTAAGGTCTTGGCAAGCGCGTCACACTTCGACTTGGTGCGCGAAGCTATGACTATCTCGCTGAACACCTCAGGATGCTGGGCACACTTGTGCGCCACTACCGTGCCGACACCTCCGGCACCTATAATGATAACTTTACCCATATCTCTATTACTTTTATCAGATTAATATATAATATATGTGTCCCATATGCCATAAAAACGACCGTGACACCAATTACGTTGCTAATTTACACCTTTTTAACCGTTTATCCAAAACCACCCGACTCGCAACCCTCTAAACCGCCAAATTTGGTAATGAAAACCAGCCAAATTTGGTAATAGAAAACCGCCAAATTTGGTAATGACTTTTTTTATAGTTATATTTGTCCCATAAAATCAAGTAATTATGAATAAAACTTACCGCTCTCGCATAGTAGACACCTTGCTTTCCGAAAAACTTAGAAGTGTGGGAGCTATACTCATAGAAGGAGCTAAATGGTGTGGCAAATCCACTACCGCTGAGCACCATTGCAAGAGCAGTATATTCATGGATGACCCGCGCCGTCGTGCTCAATATCTTTTGTTTGCCGAGGATAATCCCGATATGATATTGGACGGTGAGACCCCCCGACTGATTGATGAGTGGCAGCTCGCCCCTACATTATGGGATGCCGTACGCTACACTGTAGATCATCGACCGGGTATGGGACAGTTTATCCTGACCGGTTCTGCCAAGCCAGAAGACCGTTCAAAAATCAGCCACTCAGGTACAGGACGATTCTCATGGATACGCATGCGACCCATGTCACTCCTTGAATCAGGAGATTCCAACGGCAAAGTCAGTTTATCAGCTCTTTTCTCTGACCCGGATATGAAAATCGGTGCTGAATCGTCTGCCGACCTGATGCATACAGCCTTCACTATATGTCGTGGCGGATGGCCCATATCCTCCGAATTGCCTTCTGACGCAGCCCTCAATCCAGCCAAAGATTACTATGATGCTGTGGTCAATGTGGACATACGCCAGATTGACGGTGTGGAAAGAAGCACGGATAGAGCCAAACGTCTCATGCGTTCCTATGCACGATTCCAAGGAACCCAGACATCCATCCGTCAGATTGTGGAAGATATGAATGGAGGCGATACAAACGCTATGGAGGACAAGACGGTAAGAAACTATCTGGATGTGCTGCGCTCCCTTTTTGTAATTGAGGATATGCCTGCATGGAACCCGAACCTGAAATCAAAAACAGCCATACGTACCACTGATACACGCTATTTTGTCGATCCATCAATAGCTACAGCAGCTATGGGTCTTGGTCCAGACGATCTGATAAATGATTTAAAAAATTTCGGTTTTCTGTTTGAAACCCTTTGCGTCCGCGATCTAAGAGTATATTCCCAGCCATTAGGAGGTGAAATATATCATTACCGCGATAAAAACGGACTTGAGTGTGATGCTGTAGTACATCTGCCAAATGGCAGTTACGGACTGATCGAAATGAAATTAGGCGGAGAAAAACTTATAGATGCCGGGGCGGACAATCTGCTGCGTCTGGCTTCTAAAATAGATACAGACCATATGAAAAGTCCATCATTTCTGATGGTGCTGACTGCCACAGGCGGTTTTGCCTATCGTCGCAAGGACAATGTCTTAGTAGTACCAATCTCGACTCTTGGCGTATAGCTATCCCCAGGGGCGGGGGAATCTGTGTCGTGCAAGCCTCCACAGCAGCGTGTTGCACACCTTCTTCGCCATCTTGCCTAGAGCGGTGTAGCTCATCGTCAGCAGCCAGCCCTCCTTTTTCAATCCGCAGTCCCTAAGCCATCGACCGAACTTTCGGGCAATATCATCGTAGTTTCCTGCAGAGCGGCAGCTCATGAATATATCCAGACATCTGTAAGCAGCCTCATGTCTGTATGACTGCTGAGGCACTCCTCTATCTATCACCTCTCTCAGTACCATCTTCCACCACATGGCACTCCTTCTCTCATCAATAGTATTTGAGATACTTGAAGCCACATCTGACCTATATATATAGGTGACATCTCTCGCTACCGAAAAATTCCTCACCTCTCTACACAGGTCATACACCCACAGCCAGTCCTCTCCGTAACCGATGCCTGACTGAAACTTTATGCCACTATCACGCAGAAGCTTCAGGCGTACCAGCTTGTTCCACGGAGCTGAAGGTATGAGAAAACTCATGAACAGTCTCCCCAATTCTCCCTCGCCGCTGACATATCCCGTGTCGCCAAGATGACCGAGCGAATGTAACCGTGCTACTCCTATGTAGCCATCTTCATCAGTAAGCGTTGCTGCCCCCTGTATCAGGTCCACCCCGGGATGCTTCATCGCCTCGGCTGCAAGACGGCTCACAGCTCCCGGAGCCAGCATGTCATCACTGTCTACATACATGACGTACTCCCCGTGTGCCACTTCTGTCCCGGCATTGCGTGCTGCGCTGACTCCGCTGTTATGAGGCAAGGTTACCACTTTCCACTCTACATGCCCTGAGTATCCGTCGATATATCGCCGGCATATCTCCATGCTCCTGTCAGTGCCACAGTCATCCACCACGATGCATTCCATGTCATCATAGTCCTGGCTTCCGATGCTTTCAAGGCATTCCAGCAACCATGATTCCACGTTGTAAACAGGCAATATTACCGATATTTTCACTTTGTAGATGTTTTGTAGAGCATGTGTTTACTACAAATATACGCATAAGCAGCCATCTTTGCAATATGCCTGAAAAAACATCCACTCCACCGCTCATATCGCTGCTAATCGTGGCATATGGAGCCGAACCTTATCTTGACGAGACACTCAGATCGGTCGTTGCACAAACATACCCTCACTGGGAGGCACTCGTGGTCGACGGCGACAGCCCTGACCGTGTAGCTGACATAGCCCTGCGCTGGCAGCAAACCGACAGCCGCATCCGTTTCTTCCATACACCCGACGAGGGAGTCAACGGTGGCAGAAATTTCGCCGCCCGACAGTCACGCGGACAGTTTCTCATGGCTCTTGACGGCGATGACCGCTTAGCCCCTGGATATTTGGAGACATGCCTCCGTGCTTTTGATAATCCGGCGGTAAAAGCATCCCTGTGTCAGTGGCAGTTTTTCGGAGCGGATTTCCCTCCGTCTCCACTTAAATATACCTGTTACGAAGACCTGCTGATGATGAACGCTATCCATGTTACCACCATGGTGCGTAGAGACGATTATTTTCGTATAGGAGGATTTGACGAAAACCCGTTGCTGCTCCTGGATGATTGGGATTTCTGGATACGCCTGCTTGACGGAGAATCTGACGGTGCTTTGGTGATGAATCCCGCCCCGCTCTTCCACTACCGTCGTCGCCCCGGAAGCCGCCTGACCAAGATGGACGACCCTCAGATTCGTGCCGACTTCCAGCGATATATGTACCAGAAACACGTTCACCGCTACCGCAGCCATTTCGGCGATGCCGTCACTCCCCCAATGATAGCATACATCCCTGCCGACAGCATACGCCTGCTTGTCCCTCCCATAAACTCCGACTCAGCTCCAACCCGCATATCCACACTAATATATGCCTGCATGGGATGCGCACTGCGTGATTTTCCTATCGAAAGCTGCATGGCATACCTCAAAGCCGCCTCCGCCAAAATCTCCCCTCATCTCCCATCCGCCCTGCCACACCTCTCACCCCTCTACCGCCGTCTCGCCAAGCTCCTGACCAAAGACCACGCCAGTTTCATCCGCAAAGTCCGTCGCCGTGAAACCCTCCGTGCCCCGTTTCGCGCCTTCTATCACCGCCTCCTCAATCATTGCTTCCTAAAATCATTCACATTGTAGGGATATGCCGTGGCATGTCCCTACAACTTTGGCATTCATCATACCCTCTGCAATCATTTTCACCCCTTTTTAGCATATTCTTCCCAAAAATAGCTATATTTGCCAATGATTTCATCATATTATAGCTTTTTACTCCAATAATCTAAGAATATGCCCCTCTCTTTCGCCCAATTGACCACTCTGAGCAATTTCGCTACCGAGTGCTCCCTGCTTGACAACGAGGTAATGTTCGCCCACATAACTCCCAACAACGGACTCCCCGTGATCCACGAAGCCGTGCGCATCGACGGACTGATGATGGTAGTCGGACTCAAGGGAGAGCTTCATCTGGAAATAGATTTCAAAGAGTGCGTTGTAGCCCCAGGAACACTCATATGCCTCGGTCTTGACAACATAGTACGCATACTGCCCGAGCTGAGCCATGATTTTGATGTCTACGCGGTAGTAATCTCCCCATCGTTCATGCGGGATATCAATATAGACCTCAATGTGGTCAACATCACATCGCTTGCAAAGGCAAAGAGAGCCAAACCTCTGCCCCTGATACCGCTGCACCCCGACGAACAGCAGATGATATACGGCTTGATTGAGACCATACATGCCTACAATTCATCAAAACTCATAGCCACCTACCGACGTCAGATCATCATGAATCTCGTCGCCACGCTCCTCTATCATCTCATGGAATGCGGTCAGCGCATGTCCGAGAATTCCGATACAGATACCAACACCGTTACTACCGTCAAACCACGCCGTTCTCTATATCTACAGGAATTCATGGCTCTCGCCCAGAAATACCACCGCTCGGAGCGTTCCGTGGCATTCTACGCCGAAAAACTCTTCATCTCCCCAAAATATCTCTCCCTCGTCATCAAAGAGACCACAGGCCGCTCAGCCAGCCAGTGGATTGACGACATGGTGATCCTCGAGGCAAAAAACCTCCTCCGTTTCTCCGGCAAAAACATCCAGCAGGTAGCCTACGAACTCAACTTCACCAACCAGAGCGCCTTCGGCAAATACTTCAAGCATCTCACCGGTCTCTCCCCCTCCCAATACCAAAAGCAGTGAGAAACGTTTAAGCTTCTCACTGCTTTTATACATAAAACTTATAAGATTTATAAGATTTATAAGATTTATAAGATTTATAATACCTATAAGACCTTATCTCACAGCGGATAATCCTCAAAAGCAAACAGCTGCGTCGATAGATACCGCTCCCCGGTATCGGGCAGGAACGCCACGATAGTCTTCCCGGCGTTTTCAGGCTTGCGGGCTATGTCAAGCGCCGCCCATAATGCGGCTCCCGATGACACTCCGCAGAGCAGTCCCTCGGAGAGAGCAAGCATACGCGCACCTCTCATGGCATCATCGTTACTGACCTTGACCACTTCGTCAACCACCGCACGGTCAAAATTCTTCGGTATGAAACCTGCGCCGATACCCTGAATCTTATGTGGTCCGGCAGCTTCGCCGCTGATGACGGCAGAAGCCTCAGGCTCCACTGCCACCACTTTCACTTCAGAATTGAATTTCTTCAAAGTACTGCCTGTACCGCTGACTGTTCCGCCAGTGCCTACCCCAGCTACAAAATAGTTGACCTCACCGTTGGTGTCATCCCATATCTCCAAAGCGGTGGTGCGGGCATGCACTGCCGGGTTGGCAGGATTGTCAAACTGCCCGAGTATCACGCTGTCCTCTGTGGCATCTCTCAGTTCCTCGGCTTTTTCTATAGCCCCCTTCATACCTTTTGCACCTGGAGTCAGCACTATCTTTGCTCCAAAAGCCTTGAGCAGGTTCTGACGCTCCACACTCATGGTCTCAGGCATCGTGAGCACTGTCTTATAGCCTTTGACAGTGGCTACCCATGCGAGTCCTATGCCGGTGTTGCCACTGGTAGGCTCTATGATGGTAGCTCCTGGCTTAAGCACTCCGGATGCTTCGGCATCTTCTATCATAGCGAGTGCCACACGGTCCTTGGCACTTCCACCCGGATTGAAAGCCTCAATCTTTACAAGAAGCCGAGCCTTGAGGTTCTCTTTCTTCTCTATATTGCTGACCTCCACGAGCGGTGTATTGCCTATAAGTTCAGCCAGATTTTTCTTTATCTCTCCCATAATTATAAAAATTATACGATTTATAAGAATTATACTAATTTATATTCCTAACCCTCCCGTAAATGTTGTCTCCATCGGCTTCCTCTGGAGCACACGCCCATACGGCGGTACATCATCAGTTACCCACACATTGCCACCGATAACCGCATCGTGCCCTACGGTGATTCGTCCGAGCACACTCGCGTTGGAGTAGATGGTCACATTGTCCTCTATGATAGGATGGCGAGGTACATTGATAGGATGTCCCTGGGCATCGAGGGTGAAGTTTTTCGCCCCGAGAGTCACTCCCTGGTAGAGGGTCACATGACGCCCTATGATGCAGGTTTCGCCTATCACCACGCCCGTACCGTGGTCTATGCTGAAATACTCGCCTATCTCTGCTCCGGGATGTATGTCGATGCCAGTGGCTGAATGGGCGAGTTCAGTGATGATACGCGGGATGACCGGCACGCCCATCTTAAGAAGATAGTGCGCCACACGATAATGTATCATCGCCTGTATCACGGGATATGAAAAAATGACCTCGCCACGATTGCTAACCGCCGGGTCGCTGTTAAACACAGCCTCCACGTCAGTATACAGTACCCGCTTTATATCCGGCAGAGCGTTGATGAATTGCAGAGCCATCTTGTCAGCCTCACTCTTGCAGTCATCACTACCACCGCATCCAGGACAGAACAGAAGCCCACGGCGCACCTGTACCTTAAGTATGGAGTATAGCATCTCCATATTTACCCCTACGAAGTACTGCCTCATCGACTCGTCAGCCTGACGGGGATCGAAGAAGTCGGGAAATAAGATTGACTTTACCAGATCCACCACACGCCGCAACTCGTCGACCGACGGCATACGTCCGTGGATGTCACGTGTCATCTCCCTCTCTTGTGCCAGAGGCATCGACAACATAGATATGTTACGCAGCAATGTCTCTTGCACCGAAGCCTGAAAGTTTTCTTTCATACAATTGCTTTTTTAACTTTCCGCAAATATAACCATTACTCCTGTTCCCACGTTTCATCAACCATCAATATCAGCATATTTTTCTATTAATAATATAAAAAGCAGCAAGCCGCGCGGACAAGCAACCATATTTTTGTTCTCGTCCACGTGGCTTGCCACGTGTTTCATCTCGTCAGATGTCAGCAACTAAGGCTCCACTCTGTCAAAAAATACCTTGGTCTCAGGATTGTTGATTTCAAGACTCATCAGCTTGCCGTTGTCCTTGATTTCTACATCCTCTACTACTGAATATCTCGCTACATCCTCTCTGAACAGCCTCTCCACCTCAGGCTTCCAAGCTGCCACCTTGGCAGAGTCTCCGTTGAGCTCCACCTTCATGGTCGACATGTCAAATGACATCAATATATCATCCTCATCGTCGACATACACCTGCCATTTGCCGTCAATGCTTGCCACACCTGTAACTGTTATCGGTGCACCTAACGAATCCTTATCAACTATGTCGAAACGGTTAGATAGCTTGACTGGTCCGCCTGTGAGCTGCTGGTCATTCTGGATGTCGATTGTGGTGACCGAGGTAGCACTCGTTGCCGGAGGCATCTTTATAGTGACATCTACCGGACTTTTTGTTTCCCATACTCCGGCATAATCAGTATTGCTCTTACATGAAGCCATAAATATCATGCTTCCTATGGCTACGATCCCTGAGATTGATTTGATAAACTTATCCATATCGTATGTTATTTAGATTCAGATACATAACATCCCATCTATTCTCATTGTTTAGTCCGCTGATATTATTTATCAACAATGTTGAAAACAATGTAAATAACTGTCAAAAACTTGTCAGCTCTTTTTTATAGTTTCTTCTTGCATTTAACACTTCATTTCTGATATATGACTATCTCCCCAATCCCCAAAATAGTTACCAAGATTCTATCAATCCTTTTTCTTACGTTTTACACACCTTTATTAACTTTTTATACACTCAACATCCATCAAAACTTACTGACAACGCAGTTATCAACACTATGTTAATAACTACCTCAATCAGTTGTATTACAGCTATTTTCTATGTCAATAAACTTACAAATATTGTAAATCCGACATCAATAACCCATAAAAGCAAATAATCCACTAAAAAGTTATCACCCTTATTAACATCCAATATTCTTACTCTTAATTTCAATTTTTGAAAAAAATCTTTTAAAAGAAAAATAACCCCAATGTCAAAAACCGTCCCATTCCCGCCCCGCTGCCTTAAAACCATACCCCCCTGTAGGGACATGCCGTGGCATGTCCGCATCCCATCAAACCTTATACGATGGATAACCCCTCTCATTTTACTAAAATTTCTTATATATAAGGAGACGACCCTTGTTACTCTTGCCATTGACACCGAAAATCCCTAACTTTGTAGTTTGTAAAAATCTACTTATCAGATACTAATAAGAAGTTTGATAATGAATACCGATAAAGGTTACGTTGACGCTCCTATCCCCGCTGGGATTGACCTCAAGGAGGAGATTCTCCGCCTTAAGAAGGAGAAGGGTGCGGTCATCATGGCACACTACTATCAAAAGGGCGAGATACAGGACATCGCCGACTATATAGGTGATTCTCTGGCGTTGGCTCGCATAGCTTCCACTCTTGATGCTCCCATCATAGTGCTATGCGGAGTGCACTTCATGGCTGAGACTGCCAAGGTTCTGTGTCCCGACAAGAAGGTTCTGTGTCCCGACCTCAATGCCGGATGCTCTCTCGCTGACTCTTGTCCGGCAGAAGAATTTGCTGCTTTTGTCAAGGAGCATCCAGGTCACACTGTGATAAGTTATGTCAATACTTCAGCGGCTGTCAAGGCTCTCACCGACATAGTGGTCACCTCGGGCAATGCCATGAAAGTGGTCAACTCTCTTCCGGCTGACGAGAAAATCATATTCGGTCCTGACCGTAATCTCGGCAACTATATCAACACTCAGACCGGTCGTCAGATGGTGCTGTGGGACGGTGCATGCCATGTGCACGAGCGTTTCTCTATAGAGCGTCTGCTTGAACTCAAGAAGCAGCACCCCGGAGCCAAGGTGCTGGTGCACCCCGAGTGCCGTCCGCAGCTCCGCATGCTTGCCGATGAGATAGGATCCACCGCTGCACTTCTCAAATATGCAGCTGATTCCGATGCCTCCGAATTTATCGTGGCTACCGAGAGCGGCATACTCCATGAGATGCGCAAGCAGTGTCCCGACAAGACTTTCATCCCTCTGCCTGGCGATGATTCCACCTGCGCATGCAACGACTGCTCTTATATGAAACTCAACACCCTCGAGAAGCTCTACAATACCCTCCTCTACGAGCAGCCTGAAGTCCATGTAGCTCCAGAGCTGATGGAAGCAGCCCGCCGCCCCATCACCCGCATGCTCGAACTGAGCTAAAAATCTAAAAGACTCACAAACTCTTGTAGGGACATGCCGTGGCATGTCCGCCCCTTATAAAACTTATAAGAATTATAAGACTTATAAAAATTATAAAAGCATCCTCCACACCCCAATGGAATACAATCATAAAGCCATAGAATCACGCTGGCAGAAGCAATGGAAAGAAGCCGGCACATATCATGTAGAGATTGACCCTGAGCGTCCCAAGTTCTACGTGCTTGACATGTTCCCCTATCCCAGCGGAGCCGGTCTGCATGTAGGTCATCCGCTCGGCTATATAGCATCCGACATATATGCTCGTTACAAACGTCTTCGTGGTTTCAATGTGCTTCACCCCATGGGCTATGATGCCTATGGTCTCCCGGCTGAGCAGTATGCCATCCAGACAGGGCAGCACCCCGAAGTGACAACACGTGACAACATAGCCCGTTACCGTCAGCAGCTTGACAAGATAGGATTCTGCTTCGACTGGGACCGTGAAATCCGCACCTGCGATCCTGAATACTATAAGTGGACGCAGTGGGCTTTCATCCAGATGTTCAATCACTACTATGACACGGCAGCTGCCAAGGCTCTCCCCATATCCGATCTTGTAAAGCATCTCGAAGCTCATGGTACGGAAGATTTACATGCCGCCGCTACCAAGGAACTGACTCTGACAGCCGATGAATGGAAGGAAATGGACGTCCGTCAGCAGAGCGATGTGCTGATGAACTACCGTCTTGCGTATCTCGGCAACACAATGGTCAACTGGTGTCCGAAGCTCGGCACTGTCCTTGCCAACGATGAGGTAAGCGAGGGGCTCTCTATCCGCGGAGGTTATCCTGTGGAGCAGAAACTGATGTATCAGTGGTGTCTGCGCGTCAGTGCCTATGCGCCCCGTCTGCTCGACGGTCTCAATACTATCGACTGGACTGACTCGCTTAAGGAGACCCAGCGTAACTGGATAGGCAGGAGCGAAGGCGCGGAGATGAAATTTCACGTAGCAGGTACTGACATCGATCTTGAGATTTTCACCACACGAGCCGACACCGTATTTGGTGTTACATTCATGGTGCTGGCTCCCGAGAGCATGTATGTAGATATGGTCACCACCCCTGACCATCGTAAAGAGGTCGACGAATATCTCCAGGCTATCAAGCACAAGACCGAGCGCGAGCGCATGATAGACAAGAAGGTCACAGGCGTCTTCACCGGCAGCTACGCTGTCAATCCTCTTACAGGAAAGCAGATTCCTATCTGGGTGAGCGATTATGTGCTTGCCGGCTACGGCACGGGTGCCATCATGGCAGTGCCTGCCCATGACAGCCGTGACTATGCTTTCGCCAAGAAATTTGATTTGCCAATCATACCCCTTATCGAGGGCGCGGATGTCAGCGAGGAGAGTTTTGATGCCAAGAGCGGCAAGATGATCAACTCTGCCTCTGCCGAGCTTGATCTCAACGGTCTTGAAGTCAAGGATGCCATAGCTGCTACCAAGAAATTCATCGAAGAGAAAGGCATAGGCAAGGTAAAGGTCAACTACCGTCTGCGTGATGCCATCTTCAGCCGTCAGCGTTATTGGGGCGAACCGTTCCCTGTCTACTACAAGGACGGCATACCCCATATGCTTGACATCGACCAGCTCCCGCTGATGCTTCCTGAGGTTGACAAATATCTCCCCACTGAGACTGGCGAACCTCCTCTGGGTCGTGCCAAGAACTGGAATACCCCCGACGGCTACCGTCTTGAGCTGAATACGATGCCTGGTTTCGCCGGCTCGTCTGCCTACTATATCCGCTACATGGATCCGCGCAACAACGATGCACTCGTCAGCAAGGAGGCAAATAACTACTGGCGCAGCGTAGACCTCTATGTAGGTGGGTCAGAGCATGCCACTGGCCATCTCATCTACAGCCGCTTCTGGTGCAAGTTCCTTCATGACATAGGTGAAGTATGCGAGGATGAACCCTTCCGCAAGCTCATCAACCAGGGCATGATACAGGGACGCAGCAACTTTGTCTATCGTATCAAGGATACCAATACATTCGTAAGCCTCGGTCTCAAAGACCAGTATGAAGTGACACCCATCCACGTTGATGTCAATATCGTCAGCAACGATATCCTCGATCTTGAAAAGTTCAAGGCTTGGCGTCCGGAATACAACGATGCAGAGTTCATACTCGAGGACGGCAAATATGTATGCGGATATGCTGTGGAAAAGATGTCAAAGTCTATGTTTAACGTGGTCAATCCCGATGACATTGTAGAGCGTTATGGTGCCGACACACTGCGCCTCTATGAGATGTTCCTCGGACCCATCGAGCAGAGCAAACCGTGGGATACCAACGGCATCGATGGAGTTAACCGCTTCATCAAGAAACTCTGGGGTCTATTCTATAAAGGTGACAATCTGCTTGTCAACGATGAAGTCCCCACAGCCGACAATCTCAAGTCGCTCCACAAGCTAATCAAGAAGGTGACAGCCGACATAGAGGCGTTCTCGTTCAATACTTCTATTGCAGCCTTTATGATATGCGTCAATGAGCTGACACAGCAGAAATGTCACAGCCGTGACGTTCTCACCCAGCTTCTCATAGTACTCGCTCCTTTCGCTCCCCATGTGGCAGAAGAACTTTGGCATACAGCCCTTGGCAATGATACATCCATAGTTGATGCTCGCTGGCCCGAATACAATGAGGAATATCTCGTTGAGAAAAATGTCACATACGCAGTCTCGTTCAATGGCAAAGCCCGCTTCAATATAGAGGTGGCAGCCGACATGCCGCGTGAGGAAGTAGAAAAGACAGCTCTCGCCCACGAAGGCGCAGCCAAATGGCTTGACGGAAAGACCATCCGCAAGGTCATAGTGGTTCCCGGAAAAATTGTCAACATAGTAGTAGGCTGATGACACCGCGCACTCTCGTATTTGCCACCAACAACGACCACAAACTCTCCGAGCTCCGCTCCATCCTCGGCGACACATACCGTGTGCTCGGTCTCAAGGATATAGGATGCACTGAAGAGATAGTTGAAGATGGTGGCACTCTACACGAAAATGCCGCTATCAAGGCTCGCTATGTCCGTGACCGTTACGGTTATGATTGTCTCGCTGATGATACCGGGCTGCTTGTGGACGCTCTCGGTGGTGCGCCTGGTGTGCATACCGCCCGCTATGCCGGTGACAGCCACGATTCGTCGGCAAACATGCGCCTCCTGCTACACAATCTTGGGGATGTCAGCGACATGTCGCAGCGTTCGGCAAGGTTTATGACAGTAATAGCTCTCACTCAGGGTGAAAAAGTAATATATTTCGAAGGAACAGCCGAAGGTAACATAGCCCTTTCTCCCCGTGGAGATAAAGGTTTCGGCTATGACCCGGTGTTTATTCCATCTGGCAGCGGATTGACTTTTGCCGAGATGGAAGCTGATGCTAAAAACGCCATCTCCCATCGCGGAAATGCTGTCAGACATCTTATAGATTATCTTGCATCAAACCCTTGATAAGACACATACCATAATACACACATTCACATATAAACCAATAATATGAAATACCGCAGCTCTCTCATCTCATTTCTCTGCATCTCTGCCATGGCTTTCACAGCCTCTGCCCAGAAAATGGCTGGAGAATGGAAGAAATATCCTGTTATCAAACCGTATATACAACGTGTCATAAGTACTCCCGACAATCTCTATTACCTGTCAACTGACCGTCTGTTCTCCTATGACTATTCTACCAAGCAGTCACGAAACATAAGCGAGGAAGAAGGTCTGAACATAGGTTATATCTCGGCGGTAAAATATAATCACGACAAAGGATATCTGGCTCTCGGATCTTATGACGGAAGCATAGGCTTGTTCTATGACGACGGCAAGACGGTTAATCTTGCAGCTGTCAAGAATATGTCCGTTCCTTCATCCAAGTCCATCCGTGACATAGATTTTCTCGGTGATGACATCTATCTTGCCACTGATTTCGGATTCGTGATAGTGGATGCTTCAAAGGGCATGATTAAAAATTATACCCGTCCATCTTCCAATGTGAAAGCAAATAAAGCGTTCACCTCTGTGGTGGCAGTTCCAGGTTATGCTCTCGGTGTCAATGAAGGAAATCTCTACTGCATACCTACCGACAAGCGCATGACAGACTTGTCAAACCTTAAAAATCTTGGTCTGACTCTCGGCAATGTAGAGCTGTATGGTCGTGGCGACGGCACCTTCTATGCCAGCACCTATCCTGACAATGCCAACTCTACATCTACGAAATACCTGCGCCTATACACCTTCGACCCGGCACAAGAAACCTGTTCCCTCCTCACAGACTATGCGCTTTCTCCTATTTCTCATATATGGGAAAAGAATGGTGTATGTATGGTGGAAATAGAGGGGAATGGTAAGATATCCACTCATGATATATCATCCGATTCTAAATCTATAGAATTAGAAAACACAGGTAATCCGTGGATGGCAACTGATTATTCGTATGATCCCGATACAAAGAAGAAGATTATCTCCACTTATCAGAAAGTCAATCTCTACGAAAATGGTAATAATGTGGCTTCATTTACCGCTGCAATCCCCGATGATTATACTACTGTAGAGTCAATAAGCATAATGTCTCCATCATTTGACCGCCAGAGAATATATATTTCTACACGTGCGTCATCATATAACTGGAAAACTGCCGGTAATAACTATAATCCCGAACTATATGATCGTCGTCCGCTTCCTACATGGAGTGGATGGATTACTTCTATGCAGGATGCTGATAAAACTGGAAATAGTGATGCTTATGGATTCTTTTCACCTGCATATGTAAATGTTATAAGCAATGGAAGTATTTCCGATGTGTCAAATTATAATCCGTCCAATCACATGGGAAATAAAGAAAGTGGAGATTTTTGGCTCTATTTTACACAGGCTTATAATGCCCTGGCTCAGGTTACAATAGGCGGTGAAGGTGTTGCTGAGAATCCTAAGAAACCTGGACAGTACTGGCATGCCACGAACTGTGAGGGTCTCTATGTGATGGAAGGGTCGAAAGAGACACGTATCCTCAGCACTGACACTAAGACTCTAAAATCACCTCGTATGTGGGGTGAGCAGATAACAGACATCAAGTTTGACAAGGACGGTAATGCATGGATTCTGACTCCCACTGTCAACCGTGCTGCTGACTGGGGTACAAAACTTCCTTCTCCTGTCCTTAGTATGCTTCCGGCTTCAAAAGTAGCTGATGTGGCATCCATCACAGCAGATGACTGGATAGGAGCTAACAAGCTGCCCATAGGTACTCTCGAGTATTCTGGACAGATTGACGGACGTCTGACCATCACTACCAACCGAGTGAAAAATGGCGGGGCTAACGAATATATATTTGTCAAGCCTCTCATCTTTACAGGTGAGATGGTCGTATATCGTCGCAATTCCGAAGGGGACGATGTATCTAAAGATTATCCTCTGGTCATCAATAACATCAAAGATCAGAATGGCAACGAATACCATGTACAGGAGATGATACATATAGATGAAGACCTCCAGGGACGTGTATGGATAAGCAACTTGTCATTCTTCGGCTATTTTGACACCAAGACAGAGCTCCCCGAAGGCACCACCACACTTCCGATTATCGTACCCACTGATAAGAATCGTGGAGGAAGTCCTGTAGACTATTCATTCGTCACTGGCATCTCCCAGTCTCCCATTGATGGCACTCTTTGGGTTGCCTCACAGGGCAACGGTCTGTTCCATCTCAGTTCGGATGCCACTGAGCAGCTTGAAAATTACCGTACCACCAACTCTATCCTGACCACAGATATCCTCGGTGGGGTATGCGTAGACGCTTACGGTGATGTATATATAGGTTCCCAGAAAGGTCTGTTCCGTTATCGTCCTGCCCATGGTGCAGCCGCAGCTGACCTTTCGGCAGTAAAGGTGGTTCCAGCAGTGGCAAAGGATGACTATAACGGTGCCTTTACCCTCACAGATCTTACGGAGTCATGTCCTGTGAAAATCAAGGATGCCGAAGGCAATCTCATGTTTGAAGGTACATCTGTCGGTGGTACGCTCATATGGAATGGTATTGACCTCAAAGGCAGCCGTCTGACCACAGGTGTATATGATATAGTAGCAGGTACTCCGGAGCATATTGTAGCAAGGATAGTGGTGATGGAATAGCCTCTCATTCAGGGTATATTTAACATGAACTCTCCTTCAATATATTTTGTTAGAAATTTACTATGGATAGCAGACATATAGATTCGCTCAGATATAAGGATGAGGCTGACAAATGCCTCGGGGCTGCCGGTATGGCTATAGCTGTAGTAGCCATGGACGGCTCGTCAGCTATCGCGTCTATGGATATAGACGCCGCTCCTGATGAGATGATAGAGTTCATGCCGGAGTTTTATTTTGAAGGCAATCCCCGACTGATGGCTTCGGCTTCATGGCGACGTCTGCTTCATAATTTCAGTCTCACGGCTGGACTGCTGATAGGCAATGTGCTTTGCCGACGTATGGTGGGCAGCTTGCAGATGCCTTCTGACGCAGAGCGTCAGTATCTCCGCGATATAGTGGTACAGGAAGGCACCGAGACGTGTGAACTTGAGGAAGACGAGGCTGATAACCTGTTTGCCAACAGCTATGACCGCATGAGCAGTCTTTTCATGCGCCGTTCCATTCACTCCATGGCAAATGAGTTCGCCTCTATAATCCGAGAGCATCGCAAATTATCGCGACTGGAACTTCTCCAGAATCTTCAGGCGCTACAGATGCTCTAACCAGCTGTATTTTAGATTTATTAATAGCTCCTATATATGCGGCGCATGCAATTTTTCAGGCATGCGCCGCGTTTATATATTAGCCTTTATCGTGTGATGAAAGCATTATAGACACAAACCATATTGATGAAAATTAAGACATTTCTTGCTTCGGCGATAAGTTTAATATTATTTATGTTTTCCGTCCCTGCCATCCATGCCCAGCTGGCGACAGGCGAATGGAAATTCTATAATTCATATCCTCCGGGAGATGCACGTCAGCTCGCTGTCAATTCTGACGGCAAGCTATACATATTGGCAGGGATAAATCTTTTCATGTTTGATCCTGATACCAAAGAGACGGTGCAGTTTACCTCAGCCACAGGTCTTAATGGCATAAAAATAGCCAAGATACACTATGACCGTGACATGAAGCTCCTTGCTGTGGCATATGCTGACGGCAATATGGATTTCATCCACGATGACGGACGCATATTCAACCAGAACGGCATAAGCACTGCCAACCTCAATGGGCAGCGAAAAATCAAATGTCTGACCTCAGGTCATGGTTTGTTTTTTGTGGGTACTGATTTCGGTATAGTTGTAATCGACGGTAAAAATTTCCGTGTCAAAGAAACAGGGCAATACAATGTCAAGCGTGCCGAAGGATCTGCTACGCCTATCCCTTTCAAGGGACCAGATGCACTTGAGGTGATGGGCAACCGATTGATGGCTGTGTTCAATCTGAACGAACCTGATGCGGAAACAAAGGATACAAGTGGCAAGCCGCTTAATCCGATGCCTCCGCATACTTCTACCGGGCATCTCTTTGAATCAGACATCACTGACACTTCTAAGACATACCGCGAGGCTGACAAATTCGTCTTTCTCTGTGACATTACTTCCGATGATATAGCTTCGGTCGATAATTTGCATCTTGCATCCCGACGCAAGGACAATAACAAAGTCGATTTCTATGAATTTCCTCAGACTGTCAATGGAACCTGTATAGTCAATAAAGACAGAGACTGGGGACATCAGCTGCAGGTTGGTTTTTGGAAAGCCGACGGTCTGACATATTCGTTCAATGCCGACTATCGCACCCTCAAATTGGTCGGCAATTCCCCTTCCTTGGCGTTTACAGACACACGTGACATCAAGGACATTTTTGCAGTTGCTGCCGGGGATACATCGGCTGATACCTGGTTTGCTACCCCTGAAGGTCTGTTGTGCTATGATCTTACAAAAGATCCCATAGAGCTTAAATATGATCCCTACAAAGTTTATGCACCCAGCGTCACCAACGTAAGCAACCTCACACTTTCTCCTGACGGTAACAGGATTTACGTATCTACACGTTCAGCCTCTCTATATAAATCTGCATCAGGTAATTTCACAAATACAGTGCCCTATGAAGGAAATAATGACTACGGTTATTATACCCCTGGTTACATAGATATAATTGAAAATGGCATAATATCTCCGTTGGTCTACACTAATGACAAGCTCTCTTATCGAAGTGGTGTCATAGGTAATGTAATAGGATCAGATGTCACACGTATGGCGATGAAGTACTACGGAAATATTGTTATAGCCCCTAATGCAGTGGCTGTAAATCCAGTCAATCCCTCACAGTTATGGATACCTACCAGCAATGAAGGCCTATACGTGATGGACAACGGTCGTATCATATCCATCTTCTCTGGGACGGCACAGGACGGTGCTGACAGGATTCTCGCCCAGGATAACATTCCCGCCACGGCTTACTCTAATCAGCTTATGATGGATGCCAAGTTTGACCCACAGGGCAATCTTTGGGTACTGGCAACAAATCATAAAGGTAACACTAACATCGGTCAGACTCTCATGATGCTCCCGGCAGTATATGTCAACGGAGACCTCTCAAAGGTGCAGAAATCTGATTGGATTTATAAGCGTTCTGATGGCTCGTACCTTATACCTGAAGGCTTCAAGACTAACTGGGACGGCGAAATAATACCTTTCCGTCGCTCCAATGTGTTTGTAATCAAAGGGTCGATATATAGCGGAGTTGTCATATATCGCCATAAGGGATCATATAGCAATGTTGAGGATGACAGCTACGTAGTGCTTGATCATGTTCGTGACCAGGACGGAAACCCCATAAACATGCAGACGGTGTCCGCCGTAGTTGAAACCCCTTCAGGAGGACTGCTGATATCTTACGAAGGAGGATTGCTGCTCGTGTCGGATCCGGCTACGTTTGACCCTGCCAAACAGGCTGTGCAACGTCTGAAGCAGCCCCGTAACGATGGATCCGGTTTTGCCGATTATCTGCTCAATTCGGTTGTGGTATCTGACTTCGCCATAGATGATGCCGGACGCATATGGGTAGCGACCGAAGGGGATGGCATATCTGTACTCCAGCCTGACCTGCGTGACATCGTGGCTACTTATAATACTGACAACTCTCGTCTGCCTACAAATTATGTGAGTGCCATAGAACTTGACCCTCATAATAATATCGTCTATTTCGGTACTTCTTACGGTCTCGGTGCTTTTGCCTCTGACCAGTCGCCCGCCATGGAGGATTTCAACACTGTGCGTGCTTATCCTAATCCTGTACGTCCCGACTATTATGGTGTCATCACTATCGACGGTCTGATGAATGACTCGCTCGTGAAGATTACCGATGCACAAGGCAATGTCATATACACAGGAGAGTCGATCGGCGGCATGATGACCTGGGACGGCACCAATTGCAACGGTCGCCGTGTGCCCAGTGGTGTCTACTACGTCATGGCTTCCCAGGATGGTCAGAGCGATGGTCCCAAGGGTAAGGTGGCGTGCAAAATCCTTGTGCTTAAATAACCGACTGCGATGGATGCCGAGCAGTTTGCTTTTACGGCCCTACAAGCTCTCCCCTACGATCCCAATGAGCAGCAGATGGCAGTGCTCGCGGCTATGTCGCGCTTCATAGCCATGCCGTTTGATGGTGCTGACAGAGTATTTATCCTCAATGGATATGCCGGCACTGGCAAGACTTCACTCACCGGGGCGGTTGTGAAAGCTCTTGAGGTGTTCCACCGTCCGGTGGTGCTTCTGGCTCCTACAGGACGTGCCGCCAAGGTGTTCGGACGTTTTGCATGCCGTCAGGCATATACTATCCACCGTCATATATATCGTACCTCCTCACTCGGAGAATATGCCGCAGGGGTCAATGAAAACAAGCTCCAGGGAGCGGTGTTTCTCGTTGACGAGGCTTCGATGATAGGCGACGGTGGCATGGATCGCAATCTGCTTGAGGATCTTGTACAATATGTCTACGGTGGCGTAGGTTGCCGTATGGTGCTTATCGGCGATACTGCCCAATTGCCCCCTGTAGGCGCGGAGGAAAGCCCGGCTATGCAGCCTGATGTACTTCGTTCCTACGGATTGAAAGTGTCAAGGGTCGTGATGACCGAGACGGTGCGTCAGAGCCGCATGTCGGGAATACTGTGGAACGCCACATGGCTCCGTAAGGCTATGCGCCAGCCTGTCCTCCCTCCTCCTGTGATGCTGACAAGCCGTTTCGACGATGTAAGGTCTGTTGACGGAGAGGAGTTGGCAGATGCTATCTCTGCTGATTATGCCCGTGACGGAGAGGAGCAGACCATTGTGGTTACGCGGAGCAACAACCGTGCCACGCGCTTTAATCTCGCTATACGTTCGTTGATTAACATGAGCGAGGAGGAACTCGTCAGAGGCGAACGCATCATGATAGCCAAGAACAACTACCATTGGACGCGACAGACTCCGGGGGTGGATTTCATAGCCAACGGTGACATGGCGGTCATAGAGGCTATACATGGGCTGGAGAAACGCTACGGACTGCGTTTTGCCGATGTGACCTTATCGCTTCCTGACCGCGATGTCAGAATTGACTGCAAGATCATACTCGATGCTCTCGTCACCGATTCTCCGGCTCTTGACGGTCAGAAGCTGATGTGGCTCCGTGACGGTGTGCTGGCTGATAATGGCGGTAGCATGCTCAGCACTTCAGCTGCTGTGAAGGTACTACGCGCCGACCCCTATTTCAATGCTTTACAGGTCAAATATGCCTATGCGGTGACCTGCCACAAGGCTCAGGGCGGTCAGTGGAAGAATGTCTATATAGACCTTGGTTACGTTCCCGAGGAAACCCCCGGTATGGACTTCTACCGCTGGCTCTACACCGCCGTAACCCGCGCCGCAAGCCGCGTCAACCTTATCTCCCCTGTCATAGAGATTCGCTGATACATTCCTTCTATCATTCCTAGTAGGGACATGCCACGGCATGTCCGCATCACGGAAATGGTCGGGTGCGAAGAGTCATCTGCCTAAGAGTGAAAACACCGCTAACAGTCCCCTCTATCCGCAGCGAGTGCCGTGAACGTATCGGTCCGAGGATTCTTAAGGCAGTCACATGTCGCACGCTGCCTTTGATACGTAGGCGGCTGATGTCGCGCTGACGGGAGCGTAGCGTGGTGGCTTTGATATCAAGGTCATCGCCTTCCAAGTCTATACCGAGCCATGACGGAAAGGAAAGCGGATGCGGTATTTCTCCTTCCCATTTGACTTTGACCTTGGCAAGCGTATCCTCTGTGGAAGATATCAGGATACGTCCTCCATCGTCTATTATCATTATTTCAGTCCCGGCTTGCAGTATGGATCGGACATTGATGTCCGGGCGTCGGTATATGCCTGACTCATATTGCAGCTGATAGATGGTTATCCCGAAAGTGTCAGACAGCCACAGTTCGTCATATTTGCCACTGTAGCCTATCGATGAGGCTGTAATACGGCGCAATAGAGTTCGTGCACGGCTTCCTGACAGGAGCAGCAGGTCACCTCCGGCAATGGCTGCCACGCCGTGTGGGGTCATCACTGCGCTGTGGCTTAAGACTGTGCTGCGCGGATCTATGAGAGTGGCTTTCATCCTCTGGATGGCTGTGCAGTCGGCAGCTAACCCGTAGATGCCCGATGACGACATAACGTAAAATCTTCCTGACCCGTAGTCCCACGATGCGTTTGCGCCCCAGGCTGGTATTATCTGGCTTATTACACCTGGGCAGCAGTCAATCGCACCGAGGATACTTGCGGAGTCTGAGGCATCGGCTACTCCCGCCATTGATGGCATTTCATCTATCATGCTCTCGGCGGTAAAAGGTATGAAAGCACCATTAACATCTGTCAGAACGCGAGGTGTCATAGATGATGAAATACTCATGGCACATCGGCGGTCAGCGGAAGGAGTGAGATTGATAGACGCTTCTGCTACAGTGCCGTCCTGATGCTCTATACGTACCTCTATAAGCGTTGCAGACGGATCAGGATACATCACCATGGGTGAAAGGGTGTCAGAGGCGAGAAACAGTCCCTCAGGAGCAGATTCGTCCATGTTGCGTACCACCTGTATGGGTTTGCCGTCAGATGCGCTCATGGTCACGCGGATTGATGCTCTTTTCACCGCTGTTGTCACATCTCCCACACTGAGTGCATTGAGGTCATAGCCCTTGAATGGTTTGCGCCTTATACTCCCCCACACCACGTTTCGTCCTGAGCGGCATACACACCCGGCAGAGAAACTGTTGGGTGCTGTCAGACGTAGTCCGGCGAGTTCGTTGTCGGTGGCAGGCGTGTAGGTCATCTGCTTCCATGCGGCATTGTCCTCGGTGGCTTCGCGGTGGAGTTCGGTGCATGTGTCGGGTATCGGCAGCTCTACGCGGCGTGACCTCAGGGAAAAAGGATGCTCTATGGTGGCTATCTTCACTTCGTTAGCATCCATATATGCCGTGGCTGATGCCATGCTGCGTGTCAGGCGGCCAGTCAGGGGAGCACGTCCGAGGGTAGCGCCCGGCAGCCATACGGTGAGTGTTTCCTCGCCTGGTGTGGCTGACATGCGGTATTCGGCATTGGTAGATGCGTCAAGCGGATGGAGTTGTGGCAGCACATAAACCTCGGCATACACTCCCTCGGTGGGAGCATTGCACTCCACACTGTTACCGGGAAGATCTATCGCCAGAGTGTAGCGGCGCATCGTCAGATTCACGGAGTCCACGCTTACAAACGGTCCGCTGCTGTCGGTATGCACTCTTGCGGTCATCCCGTCCATACCCTGCCAGCCCCCTTGGGCTGAAAGCACGGTCACAGGACCTGTATGCAGCAATCGTCCTTGACGGTCTCGGAGCTTGTAACGCACAGCCAAAGGCTGAGTGAAGTCCTCGGCATCGGATATAGTACGAGTCAGGCGCAGATACGCCTCCTTGAGCGATGCACTGATAGCTTTGAGGTCAGCAGCTGCCAAAGTGGCGCCCCATGTCTCATAAGGCTTTGCAAATGTCACTCCGCCGGCAGGTACCGACGCCACCCCGCGGTCTATGGTGGAGAAGTGCAGCCCCGGGTATTCACCCGCAGGCAGCGAGCAGTGCCATGTATCCTCTTGTGTATCTGTATCAACGGTGCGATATAGACGGCACATCCCTCCGTCAGTAGAAATCACCACATCGTCCCCCTCGAAATTGACACAACGCGTTTCAGAAGGCAGCGTAGCCACCTGCACCACACAGTCATCACGCATCACACCGATGTTGCATCCAGCCCACATCACCGTCACCGATCCTCCGTCACTGAGCGTATTGAATCCCAAAAACTTCCAAGCCTTCACACTCTCCATCATCACCCCGGGAGGATAAGCTGCCCCGAGTGGTCCATCATCCCGCAACCTCAGATTCTCACACACCGTCACCTTCCCAGAGCCATCTACCAGCCCCGGCGCAAACGAATAAGTCTTAAACTCACGTGCCATAAAAACGAAATTAATTAGTTACTAACTCCCACAAAGTTACCCCTATCCCATCCCCTCCCCCATGCGAAAACATCAGAGATGCGGCATAGAGAAATTAAGTACTGAATACCTTGAATATCACGGAAAAACAATTAACTTTACAGTCTAAGCACCTATAGTATATAGTAAGCTGAAAATATATATTGATGAGCGACAGACATGCTTTTAGAGCCAAATGGCACGACTATAACATCGGCATATATTTCATCACGATATGCACCCATGAAAAGCGACATATATTCGGACACATATCAAATGGCGAGATGTGCCTGTCATCATTAGGAAAGATTGTCGATTCGTGCATCAGAGAGATATCCAGCCATCATGATGATGCAGAGGTGTGGAATCATGTCATCATGCCCAACCACATCCACATCATGATAGCAGTAGGGACGCGATATATCGCGTCCGAAAAGAATAATGTCGACAAAGAGTCCGAAAAGAATAGTGGTATGAATGTAGGTTGTTTGAAACCACCCAATCATGGTGATGCGGTTGACAACAATCATTTCAATTCGCGATTAGCAGTGATTGTCGGAACCCTAAAAGCGGCTGTGACACGGCAAGCTAATAAATTGTATCGGCAATGTGGACGCGATATTCAATGTGGACGCGATGTATCGCGTCCCTACTGGCAATCGCGTTACTATGAACACATAGTTACAAATGGACGAGAGTTTGACAAAATCATGGATTACATTGACAATAATGTGATGAGGTGGGAGGATGACTGTTTTAACAAATAAATTTTTGTGGATTGTTAGGGATAGTGTGGGATTTATGTGTATCTTTGCTTGTGACGTGAAAGGCTTGATTGACATAGGGTTATGGAGAAGTTGATGCAGTATATATGGCAGCACAGGCTGCTGCGTCCCGGGGCTATGAGCACTGTGGACGGGCGCGGTGTGCAGATCATCGACCCTGGACTGCTCAACGAGGGTTCTGGACCGGACTTCTTCAACGCGAAGGTGAGAATCGACGGGGATATGTGGGTAGGGAATGTGGAGATACATGTCCGTGCGAGCGACTGGATGCGCCATGGACATGACCATGACCGGGCTTATGACAGTGTGATACTACATGTGGTATATCATGACGATATGCCTGTCCACCGTCCCGACGGCAATGTTATACCTCAGATGGTGCTGCCTGTTCGCGTCAATTTCGCCGACCATTACAATGCTCTTGTGACGCGCGCCGAGCGTGACCTGCCATGCCGCGAGTTCATCGCCACTTTCCCACCCCTGCATCTGACCGACTGGCTGAGTGCCTTGGGCATAGAGCGTCTTTACGCTAAAAGCGCGAGGATCAAGGGGCTGCTGGGGCGTTACAACAATGACTGGCGCGAGGCGGTCTATGTCACGCTTGCCCGTGCGCTGGGCTTCGGCACCAACTCCGAACCATTTGAGCGGCTGGCGATGGCTACTCCCTACGGATTCCTGGCGCGTCATGCCGACAGCGAGCTGACGGTGGAAGCGATGCTCTTCGGTCAAAGCGGACTGCTGGAGGGGATACCGCTTGACAGCCGCTATGCGCTGGCTCTGACGAGGGAATACGAGTTCATGCAGAAGAAATTCGGGCTGCGGCAGGTGAATTCACCAGGGTGGAAATCGGGACGGATGCGTCCGCAGAATTTTCCCCACCGTCGCGTGGCTCTGCTGGCGCAGATGGTCAGACGCCTTCCGCAGCTGATGTCGCGGATCGTGGAGGCTGAGGATGTGGAGGCACTGAGGAGGCTCTTTGATGTGACCCTTAGCGGCTACTGGGCTACGCATTACACTTTCAGCGAGCGTGGCGTGGCTTCTGACGGCTCTCAGGAGCGTCAGGCTCTGAGTGCCTCGTCAGTGACGGGACTGCTTATCAATGTAGCGATACCGCTGATGCATGCCTGGGGCGAACACCACCGCGACAACGGCATGACCGACCGCTGTATAGCTATGCTTCAGGAACTTAAGCCTGAGAGCAACCGTATCACCGCGATGTTTGAGGCTGCTGGTGTGAAGTGCCGTGACGCATTCACTTCACAGGCACTGATAGAGTTGCGCCGTGAGTATTGCGAGGCGCGTAAGTGCCTGTACTGCCGCATAGGCCACCGCATGCTCGCCTCCAAAGCTACCTGATGCATGACTTGATCAGTGTACCATCCCTGTAGGGACATGCCACGGCATGTCCCTACTACGCATTATTCGCGGAGGCGTGAATCAATGATGATGGTGACGGGTCCGGAATTGACCAGGGCTACCTGCATGTCGGCACCGAAGACGCCTTGGCGGGTTTCTCTGCCTAGAATGCGTGTCAGTTCATCGCAATAGAGCTGGTATAGGGGCACGGCGAGGTCGTGACCAGCGGCACGAATATAGCTGGGACGGTTGCCCTTGCGGGTGGAAGCTGTAAGCGTGAACTGGCTTACGGCGAGGATTTCGCCGCCTGTCTGCTCGACCGAGAGGTTCATTACGCCGTCGACATCGTCAAATATGCGCAGTCCGGCTGTCTTTGCAGCGAGCCAGCGGGCATCATCCGGGGTGTCCCCTGTCTCCACGCCTACGAGTACCATTAAGCCCGCGCCTATGGAGCTGTGGAGGTTGCCTGCGATGGTCACGGAGGCTTGTGTCACGCGCTGGATTACGAGTCTCATAAGTGTAATGTCTTATAATTCTTATAACTCATATAAATCGTATAAGAATTTATACGTTAATGATAATATCACATCTCGAAGCCGGTGTCATGGAAGAGCTGTCGGTCATCGTCAAGAGTGTTGCCTATAGTGGTCAGCAGATCTCCCACGATGGCTCCGTTCATGCCTCCGCGCATGATGCGGCGCATGCTGGCTTTGGAGAGTCTTGCTCTGCCTCCGGCAAGTCGCATGACGCATTTGGGGGCAATGAGGCGCATCAGTGCCATGCTGCGTATGACTTCCTCCTCGTTGATAAGGGGAAGATGGTCTAAGGGGGTACCTGGAATGGGATGCAGTATGTTAACGGGGATGCTGACAGCCCCTGCCTGTGATGCTTCTTGCACCATGAGCAGACGGTCACGCATCGTCTCCCCCATCCCTATGATTCCTCCTGAACACACCTCCAGTCCTACCTCACGAGCCATGGCTATGGTGCGGAGCTTGTCGGCGTGGGTATGCGTGGAGCAGAGTTGCGGAAAGTATTCCGATGATGACTCCAGATTACAGTGGTAACGGCTGACCCCGGCATCTTTGAGGGCTTGCAGTGACTCGCGGTCAAGCAGTCCCATGGATGCACACAGACACAGGTCAGACGTGGCAGCCGCCTCTTTGTAGTATTCGCAAAAGCGGTCTATATCGCGGCGTGAAACCCGTCGTCCGCTGGTGACGAGTGAGAAACGGTGCACACCGTGCTCATCATTGAGACGCACGGCGCGGAGCATATCTTCGCGAGGGATAATGTCGTACTCGGCTATGCCGGTGGAGAAATGGCGCGACTGGGCACACCATTTGCAGTCTTCGGTGCACCTGCCTGAACGGGCGTTGGCTATCGAGCATGTGTCTACACGGTTACCATGGAGAGCGATGCGGACGCGGTCGGCAGCATCGCACAGTTCGTCAGTAGAGCATGCAGCATCCAAGGCGAGGGCTTCGTCTACGGTGGCTCCTACACCTGACAGGCACCGCGTTTCTATATCGGATAATGAACTGTTTTTCATCGTAATTCGGATTTTATTTGCTATGCAAATGTAGCCATTTCTTCTGACAACCTGAAAATCATGTTATGGGGGATGTGAACGGGTTGCGGACATGCCATGGCATGTCCCTACAAAGAAACGAACTTTTGCGTGGTAAGAAATGTTGATAAACTGTAACTACATCACATCAATTTTGTAAAATACTTTTCTACTATGTTTAAAATGATGCTTATAGCAGGTTGTGGCGGTTTTGTCGGCACCTGCGGACGTTATTTGGTGGGCAAATGGTGCTCGGGCATGTGGCACGGATCATTTCCCATGGGTACTTTCATGGTCAACATCATCGGCTGCTTCATTATCGGCTTGTTCTTCGGGCTGCTTGAGAAGGCGGAGGTGATGACGGCACAGGAAAATGTGCTGCTTATCACCGGTTTCTGCGGCGGTTTCACCACATTCTCTTCGTTTGCCGACGACATGTGGGTGCTCGGACAGAAAGGTGACTGGCTGACATTCAGTGCCTACCTCGCCATGAGCGTAGTGTTTGGCGTGCTGCTCGTATGGGGAGGCCGCGCACTCATCCGCTGAAAAATAATAATACCATAAGATGCCATGCATTCGTCACAATCAATGACGAATGCATGGCTTTTTTATGGTATTATCGTTGATAATACTTACTGCAACTTGATTAGTCCTTAAATTTTTTACATGAATTTTGAAAGTTTATACATCTAAATGTAACCTGCCAAATATGAGATATTCTCTTACCGAGTGTCTTACAGAAGTTGTGCAGACTCATTCTCGTTTTTCCAAATCTCGCCTCTATAATTTTTTTATCTGTGCTGCATTTTTTCTTTATCCATCTGCAACAGAATAGTATAAATACTCCAAACTCTCTTAAGGTATATGCAAAGCAAAGAGATACCACTGTCGTCAGAATGAACAGTCGAACATTCTGGACAGTCGCAGATTCTAAACTCTGACAGAACATCTTTATAATGCCTGCATCCTTAACCTGTGATAGTTTGTCCTTTGAAATGTATATAATTCGTGAAGGTTCAACAATATCAGGAGTTGGCCATATTCCTTTTATTTCCATAGGACCACCAAAATCCAGTTCGAGTCTATTTATGCAAGATGCTCTATCAGACAAGACAAGGCTATAGTTAAATTGAGATATATCTTCCATTCGAAGCAAGCGCATGAGTGTATAGTACATTGTAGTCCTATATCCAACTGGAACGTTAGAAGACCAGAATCTATTCACGCCGGCAAGTGCCCTGATTGAATCTACACATACATTATCATGATATTTTGCAGTCCTTTTAACAACAGAAAAACCTTTGTCATCCCAAGCGCGAATCAGCTGGTTATGGGCATTTCTTGAATCCATATTGCCAAACAGTTCCTTTCGGACCCGGAACTCATACTTCAATCCAATAGAATCTAAATTACGAAGAGGAAATAACTCACGAATCTCAGCATTAAATTTTTGATTATTATAAGTATGTGAGGGTTTTTCATGAAATCCAACAGAATCATTGCTTATAGAAAAAAATACGCCACTAAAAGATGTCCCATAGTCACTCCAGAAACCACAGAAATCATCACTGAAACTATTAAAAGTGAAGTATGGATGCTTTATTGAGACAGTAATAGCAGAACCATCGGTATGATATATCGGTATAATCTCTATGTTGTCACAAAACGATGGAACCCTGTTCCAAGTTAAAAATACCCAGAATAAGAGTACACCGATAATTACAGTGGGTAGCCAAAGCCATCTTCTCCTAAATTTGCCTAAGAAGACTAAAAAGGCTGCAACATAACTAAAGAAAGAGAGCATAACTCTTTATTTTTCAATAATATTCTCATCATAAACATGTTCGACCGAATCGCATACGCACGTATCTGCGAAATCAATTATATCAACGCTATCAACATATAGTGTATCATAAGTGTAATAAGCATCATCAGTGGTTTGGGTGTTGTTTTTTTCTCGGCATCCAGACATTATAATTATAGATGATATCAGAATAAGTGTAATAAAAGCAACATGTAAAGTTTTCATATTATGGATCTTATCTATAAGCCCTATCGTTTTGATTGCTCGGGCAGATGCTGTAAGAGCAATGTATAGTGGCTTGATGTATCAGGTTTATTTTAAAAGGGGGACTTGGGGGAGGTGGCGCCCCAGGTGCAGCGGTCGAGGGAGCGGTAGTTGATGGCTTCGCTGACGTGGCGGGGGAGGACTTCTTCGGAGCCGTCGAGGTCGGCGATGGTGCGGGCGACCTTGAGGATACGGTCGTAGGCGCGTGCCGACATGTCGAGACGCTGCATGGCATCGCGGATGCGGGCTATGCTTTCGCGGTCGAGGCGGACATGCTGCTTGATGAGGGCTGATGTCATCTGGGCGTTGCAGTGCACCCCTGGGATACCGGCGTAGCGGGCTGACTGGATGGCGCGGGCGGCGATGACGCGCTCGCGGATGGATGCGCTCCGTTCGCCCTCAGAAGCCGATGAGAGTTCGTCAAACGGCACGGGCATGATTTCCACCTGTATGTCTATGCGGTCAAGCAGAGGCCCTGATATGCGGCTCAGATAGCGTTGCACGGCTCCGGGTGCGCAAGTGCACGGCTTGGTAGGATGGTTGTAGTAGCCGCAGGGACATGGATTCATCGATGCCACGAGCATGAACGATGCCGGATAGTCAACGGCGTATTTGGCACGGGAGATGGATATGTGGCGGTCTTCAAGCGGCTGGCGCATCACCTCGAGCACCTGCCGGGAGAACTCGGGGAACTCGTCAAGAAAAAGCACACCGTTGTGAGCGAGTGATATCTCACCTGGCATCGGATTTGAGCCGCCTCCTACGAGAGCCACAGGGGAGATGGTGTGATGTGGCGAACGAAACGGCCGGGCTGTCATCAGCATGGAGCCACGATGCAGTTTGCCTGCGACGCTGTGGATTTTGGTAGTTTCGAGGGCTTCGGAGAGCGTCAGCGGAGGGAGGATGGACGGCAGCCGCTTTGCCATCATGGATTTGCCGGAGCCAGGAGGTCCGACGAGGATTATGTTGTGCCCTCCGGCACATGCCACCTCGAAGGCACGTTTGACGGTCTCTTGCCCCTTGACATCGGCGAAATCATAGTCGAATACCGATGAGTTGCGGGCAAACTCCTCGCGTGTATTGACCACGACCGGCTGCATGGGCGTAATGCCCGAGAGATGGTCGAGCACCTGGTTGAGGTTGTCGGCACCGAATACGTCTATGTTGTTGACCACGGCTGCCTCCGTGGCGTTGGCTGACGGGACTATCATCCCTTTTAGTCCCATCTCGCGGGCAAGTATAGCCATCGGGAGGATGCCTTTGACCGGGAGTACCGAGCCGTCAAGCGACAACTCCCCTATTATCATATATCGGTCGATGTCGTTGCAGCTGACAAGATCCGAAGCCACGAGCATCCCTACGGCTATGGGGAGGTCGTAGCTCGCTCCTTCTTTGCGGATGTCTGCCGGGGAGAGATTGATGACGATGTTGCGGTGGGGATATTGTCGTCCGCTCTTGGTGATGGCAAGCTGTACACGCTGCTGGCTCTCGCGCACGGCAGTGTCAGCCATGCCTACCATCGTGAACATCAGTCCGCGGTCAGATGCCACCTCTATGGTTACCGGTATGGCATCTATGCCTTGGAGTGCTGCGCAGTAGGTCTTGATAAGCATGGCGGCGTGGTTTAAGTTTGTTATCGGGCGATACGGCGGTCAAGCGAATCGATTGCGGCATCCAGAGCCGGTCCGCGGTAGATCTGACCGCCTGTGGAGTCGGAGAGTATGTAATATGGAGCCTGACCTATGTTGAGATGGCGTACCTGCAATGCGGCTGGTCCCCCAGGAAGCAGGATGCGTGACCAGTTGACGAGAGTGTCGCGTTTGATGACGCTTTTCCATGTTGCCGAGTCGCCGCAGAGTGACATCTCTATGACGCGGAGAGACTTGCGCGGATAGGCGTCTGAGAGGTCACGGAGACGTGATGTCAGCTCCTTGCGTCGGGCATCTGATGCTGTGAATGCCAGGAGCGAATAGCTCTGTGCTGACGGAGAGAATTTTACGGTAGAATCCCCGGCGGCTGGCAGATTGAAGGAGTGTACACGCGCCGAACGGGCGGTGTTGAGTTCGTTTTTGACAGCATCGCTGATTGATGCGAGCAGCGAGCGAGTCTCCTCATTGGAATCAAAGCGGTTGATCAGGGCTGCTGCTTGTGATGGATTGAGGGTCGGATTATAGTATACTGCAAGCAGAAACGCAGCCGCAGGAGTCGTGCCTTCCTTGTCCACATAGTCAGCAATCAGCTTGTTGACGGCAGTCTCGCTGATGGGAAGCGTGGATGATGATGAGGCAGGGTAGACGCCGTCGAATATCCCTGGATTGGCATCGATGAAATCGGCAATCTGTTCGTTAGTTTTGCTTCCTTTGATAGTCAGGCTGTCGAGAGTGGGACCTTCAAGGGTGATTTTCTCACCGTTGCGCACGAGCAGTCTGACCGATGAGCCTGACGACATGGAGCTGATGACGGCTATGGCATAGTCAGCCGATGAGCTTTTGAGGGTAAAACGTCCTGTGGCAGCCTGTGTCGAGACAGTCTTTACGGAGTCGGAATTGTAGATTACCACCTTGACCGGTCGGTCGGCGAAATCTGTGATTTTACCGGTGATGGTGAAGGAGTCAGGATGTGAACATCCGGCGCCCAGTATCATCAACATGAGCGCCGGAATGAGGGTAAGGTATCGTGTAAGTCGGTTCATAAGTCAGAATTGGACCTGCAGCGTCATCACATGATGCGCTTTACAGGCTGCTTGAGAAGCACCATGGTAGGGTAGTGGTCGGAATATCCGTTAAGATATGTTCCGGCAGCGAAAGTGCGCAGGGGATAGCCCTGACGCTGTCCCTCCTTGGTGGTCAGGAAGTCGAAATTGTTGACCTTGGCGCGGACAAACTCAAGGCCTGTGGAGAGATTGCCTGTGAGGAGATTGCCCGAGAGGATTATCTGGTCGAAGAGGTTCCACTGACCTTTGTAGGCGAGGGTGCCTACGCCGTCATCATCAAGGATTTTCCACCAGGGATTGTAGAACATGTGGCCATCCACGACATCCTTGGCGTGTTTCTTCGCTCCGAGCACCTCACGGCATGACTTGTCGGAGGGGTCATCGTTGAGGTCACCCATGATTATAACGCCCATCGAGGGATTGACAGCCCAGAGGGAGTCGGCGATGTGCTTGCTCAGCTCAGCGGCTGCCTTACGGAGGTATTCGCTCTGTTTTTGTCCGCCGAGGCGCGAGGGCCAGTGGTTGACTATCACCGCCAGCGGGTCACCACCGAGCAGCCCTACCACACACATCTGGTCACGGGTGCGGAAGTCGGGGTTGTTGGGCACTGTGAGGAGGTGGTTGGTGACATTGACCACCTCGAAGTAGCGGGGATTATAGAGGAGACCCACATCGACACCACGACGGTCGGGCGAGTCGTGGTGCACTACCTGGAGGTTCCAGCGGCGTATCTGGGGGTCGCGTACGAGGTCGTTGAGCACGGAAGCGTTTTCAATCTCGCTGACACCGAGTATCGCAGGTCCGTTAGGGGTGGTCTTTGTGGTCATGGCGCTGATGGTACGTGCGAGATTGGAGATTTTGCTCCAATAGCGCTCACCTGTCCACTGGTTCTTACCCTCGGGGGTGTATTCCAGGTCACGGCCGAGAGGATTGTTGGGGATGGTGTCAAAGAGGTTTTCAAGGTTATAGAATCCCACTCCATAGACTTTGTAGGCGGTCTTAGGTGCAGAGGGGTTCTGTGCGTTGAGTCCGATTGCCGTCAGTGACAGCAACGCGGCTAATAGCAGTGTGAGTTTTTTCATAGTATGGTAATAGAGGTTGCATGAAGTGTGACGAAGTGCTAAATTAAGAAATATTTTGGAGCGGTGCAAATCTTTTCAGAGGACCGGTGTGCAAGCACACTGCACGAATAACAAAAGGATGATAGGTTTAAAAAAAGAAAGACTGCCTTTGGGGCAGTCTTTCTTTTTATTGTGGGGATGGGTTAGCGGACCATCACTTTGGCGGTCTGACCGTCAACGTTGACGATGTAGACGCCCTCGCGGAGGTCGGAGTTACGGTAAGCGCGTCCCTGGAGGTCATAGACCTTGAGGTTGTCATAGGCGCCTTCGACTATCACGCAGCCTTCGCCTCCGTAGATGTTGATGTCTGAAGCGAAACCGTCATTGTAGATGTTGTCAATGTCGGATGTTGAGGGCGATGAGAATACGGCGTAGCCGTTGGCAGGGATAGTGATGCGGCGACTGCCAGTGCCAGCGGGTATGGAGGGCTGGAAGTCTTTTGACGAGGTCACAAGCCTGTAATCGCTGGTCATATCTTCGCGGAGTGTCACGCTGTTTGCCTTCTTGGGGTCAGCGTTGATAAAGGCTATGATATCTTTTGTGCCGTTCTTGATGCGTACCCAGTATGCACCTGTGAGGTTGGTGGAATTAGACGAGTAGGAGTGTACGGCGGCATTGTCAGAGAAGAGCTCGGGGTTGGCGCGGCGCAGATGTATCATCTTGGAGTAGGTGTCGAAGAGAGCCTTGCGGCTGGGGTCTTCATAGTAGTTCCAGATGACCTTCTTGGGGCTGGTGTCGTTGCCGCCGCCTGCTTCCTTGGTGGTCTGGTCTGCACCGAGTTCTCCAAACTGCCATATCATGGGGGTTGCGTCCTTGGTCATGAGCAGATGGATTGCCACAGCTCCGAGACGGCTCATGCGGTCAGAGAGAGCAACCGGGTTGCCCTTGGTATCGACCATCTGGTTTTTGTATGTGGTGGTACCTTTCTGCCATGTGGCGTTCTTGTTGATCTGCATGTATCCGAGACGCTCTTCGTCGTGGCTTTCGGCATATGAGATGTTGGAGCGTCCGTAGCGTCCGCATGCGCTTGAAGAGAAATAGTTGAGTTTCTCGGCTATGTTGGGCAGACCGGCTGCAAATGCACCTGAGAGCCAGTTCTGGTTGTTCCAGTTATACTGACCGTCCTTGCCGTACTCAACTTCCTCCTTGCTGTCGCCGAGAAGCTCGTTGATGTGGATGGCTTTGGGGTTGACATCGGTGACATACTTGTGGATTTTCTTCATGTTCTCGATGCGCTTGGCGTTATAGCCGTCGGTAGAGCCGTATGCACCGGATGTTGCGCCTACGCCGAGACCCTTGACGAGGTCAAAGCGGAAGCCGTCGACCTTGTACTCGGTCAGCCAGTAGGCTATGACATCTTTCCACTGCTGCTGCACGAGGGGATTTTCCTGCTTCCAGTCGTTGAGCACGCTCCAGTTGTGGGGCGCGGTAGCATTGTAGAAGGGGTTAGATGCTTTGTCATACATCTGATACCAGGGGTGCAGACCGTCGCTCTGGTTGAATACAATGTCGAGGAGCACGGCGATGTCATGCTGGTGACAGAGGTCGATGAATTCCTTGAGGTCGTCGGGAGAGCCGTAAGCCTTGTCAAGAGCCATGTAGAAGTTGTTATTGTAGCCCCATGAGTTGTTACCGTTGAACTCCATGACAGGCATAAGCTCTATGGCATTGACTCCGAGGTCGAGGAAATACTGGAACTTGTTGATGGCTCCGCGGATTGTACCGAAGAATTTGCCGTCCTGATCTGTACCGTCACCGGTGAAGTCACGGAACAGCATCTCATAGATGATGAGCTTGGAAGGATCGGGAGTATCGAAGTTTTTGACTTTCCAGTTATATTTGTCTTGGTTGCCGTGGTAGACAGCAAGCATGGTGTTGTCGAGCTTGTCGTAGGGGTAGCGGGGACGGTTGGGATATACGTTGTCGGGAAGCCACTTGTCGCTGTAGCAGTCGAGGACGAGCTTGGCATAGGGGTCACCCACGCTTATAGTACCGTCGACGATGAAGTAGTAGGGATACTGCTTGTCGGGGTCAAGGCCGCTAACGCGAATCCAGAAGTAGCGGTAGCCATTATAGTCCTGATATGACATGACATTCTTGTCAAGTGTCTGGTAGTCATCCCACGAGGGCACGAGGAGCACGCTTGACTTCTGAGGTGCGGCGAGACAGAAGATCACATCGCCGTTGCTCTGAGCCACAGGACCCATCTTGGGCACGCCGCCGGGGTAGTTGGCTGCGGGCGATGCTGACATGAAGAGGATTGTGGTGGTCTTGGTGATGGTCTCCTTGCCGTTGTTGGCTGTGGCAGTCACCGTGTATGCACCTTTGGTGGCGAAGTTGTAGCCCAAAGAGAGGGTGGTGGCGTTGGCTTGTGACTTGTCGGCAACCTTGGTGCCGTCCTTGGAGATGACGATGCTGAGGTTGGCAGCTTCGGTGGTGCTGAGAGTGAAGTTGATGGTCTTGGCTGCTGTGATTACGGTAGCCTCGGCATCGTTAGTAAGGAGTGCTCCGAATCCGTCCTCCATCACATCGATGAAGTTGTCCGCGGTCTGTACGGAGCCAGCGGCATTACGGGCGATGATGCAGACCTTGGTGATGCGCTCGTTAGGGTCAGTGATGTTGAAGTACTGACGGAGGTCACCGATTGTGAGCTTCCATGTCTTGGGTGATGTGTACTTGAATGTGTACTTGGCTGTATTTGTGCCCCATGCGGGAGCGTTTTTCCACTGTGAAGGGCTCACTGTGGTGTAGACGCCTATGTGAGCGTAGAGGTCAGTGGTCACATTGGCAAATTTCTTGCCGTCAGCAGAATTGTCGGCTGTGAATGTGATTACGACATCCTTGCTGCTGTTTTGCAGAGGCGTAGGGGATGTGGTAAACAACTGGGCCTTTGCGCCTATGGTGGCAAAGAGAGCCAGGAGCAGTAGGTAGAGATGTTTTTTCATAGCAAGTTGAGTGGATATAGAAAGATATTGTTAGATGCAGAAATGGTTACTACATGAATATGCTAACTACAAAGATAATGCAAGTTTTCGGGATGGAAGGTGAGATGAGGGCTTAAATATGATTTTTAAGCTAAAATTTAGGTATTTTTACAAAATAAGGTGTTATAAGTCTTATAAATCTTATAAGTTTTATAAGTTTGATGAGGGGGCGGACATGCCACGGCATGTCCCTACAGAGTGGGTGGGTTTTGTGGGGGTCAGGAGCTGAGGTGTTCGCGGCGGCGGGCATCGATGCTGAGGAGGATGAAGATCAGGAAGGTAAAGCCCCAGAGGGAGGAGCCTCCGTAGCTGAAGAAGGGGAGCGGGATACCTATGACGGGGCATAAGCCTATGACCATGCCGACGTTGATGAACAGGTGGAGGATGAGATATGATGCGACGCAGTAGGCGTAGACGCGTCCGAATGTCGACGGCTGCCTCTCGGCTATGGATATGATGCGTAGAATTAGGGTCAGGAATAGCAGCAGCACTGTGGCAGAGCCTATGAGTCCGTATTCCTCCCCTATCGTGCAGAATATGAAATCGGTGTGCTGCTCGGGCACAAACTTCAGTTTGGTCTGGGTGCCGTTCAGGAAGCCTTTGCCGGCGAGTCCACCCGAACCGATGGCTATCTTTGACTGGTTGACATTATATCCGGCAGCTTTGAGGTCTTCCTCTATGCCGAGGCTGACGAGGATGCGCTGCTTCTGATGGGGCTGGAGGACGTTTTCAAACACATAGTTGACCGAAAACAGGAACACTACACCCACCACCACGGCGGAGGCTGTGATAAGCAGCTTTTTGACCGGTCCGCGGAAAGCTAAGATCAAAGTGTAGATGCAGGCTACTGACAGGACGCTTATGAAGAACAGCATGCCGTTGACCGTCACGCCGCAGAAATGCAGTATCAGGGCGATGACGAATGTGCCGACGTACCAGAAAAGCACGTTGCGCGCGCCCTCCATGTGCTTGCAGTAGATGGCGAGCATCGCCACCATGATGACCATGAGCATGATGAACACTGCTACCTGTCCCTGCGTGACCCCGGTGAACATGGTCGGGTCGGCGAATTTCAACGCCACCACGAAGAATACCACTGCCCCGAGAGCCGCCAGAAGCACCAGTCCGCTCATGCCCTCGCGGTAGAGGACGAAGAAGAGCGAGAAATATACAAGAGCCGAACCTGTCTCATTTTGTGCAAAAATGAGCATTACAGGCAGCAGGATAATGGTAAGAGCCTTGATATAGTTTTTTCGGGACCCGGCGAGGGTGAAGTTGTAGCCGCTGAACAGTTTGGCAAGAGCAAGTGCTGTGGCGCATTTGGAGAACTCCGCTGGCTGGAGGCTCACAGGTCCGAGTACGATCCACGAGTGAGACCCCTTGATGTTAGGGGCTATGAATATCGTCAGAGCCAGCAGGCAAATCATGCCTATGTAGATAGGGAAGGCGTAGGTCTCGTAGAAGCGGGGATCTATGAGCAACAGCGTCAATCCGAGGACGCTTGCGAGTCCTATCCACAAGAACTGCTTGCCCGAAAACTCCTCAAACGAGAATATGTTGGCATGGTCGAAGTCATAGCTGGCTGCATAGATGCACACCGCTCCGGTGCAGACAAGCACCAGGACGAGGGCGACCGTAAACCAGTCGATATAACGAAGCGGGTTAGTGTTTTTTGACTCCACTGTATATGATGCTGTTGCTGTTAATCATGCTTTCCTCCATAGCCTTGCGAGCCGGGGAGATGGTGCGCTTGAGATACTTCTCCATGACAAGGCTGCCGATGGGCACGCCGTAGGTGGCACCCCAGCCGCCGTTTTCGACGTAGACGCAGACTGCAATCTTGGGATTGTGGTAGGGAGCGAAGCCCATGAATGCCGAGTGGTCCTTGCCGTGGGGATTCTGTGCGGTACCGGTCTTGCCGCAGACCTCTATGTCGGGGAGGGCGGCGCGTCGGCATGTGCCTCCGGTGACAGCCATGCGCATACCCTCTGCCACCGCCTCGAAGTGCTTGCGGTCGATGTTGGGGATATGCTTGACTATGGCAGAATCGGTGTAGACAGTGTCCTTGATCGACTTGACCACATGAGGGGTGATATAGTAGCCGCGGTTGGCTATGGTGGCGCAGAAATTGGCTATCTGCAGGGGAGTGGCGAGGATTTCGCCCTGGCCGATGGATACGGAAATGATGGTATTGCCGCTCCAGTGGTCCTCGCCGTAGACCTTGTTGTAGAACTTGGCGTTGGGTATGAATCCGCGTGACTCGTTGGGGAGGTCCACGCCGAGCTTGTAGCCGTAACCCAGCTCTACAAGGTGGGTTTTCCACACCTCGAAAGCCTTTGCCGATGAACCGAACTGGCTGCGCTTGTCAATCATATTCTTGAAACCCCAGCAGAAGAAGGCGTTGCACGAGGTCTGCAGCGACGGCAGCAGTGGCAGGGGAGAGCCGTGGGCGTGGCAGCCCACACGCAGTCCGCCGTTGATGTAGCCGTGGTGGCACGGATACTGCGTGTTAAGGTCAATGATGCCTTCCTGGAGGAATATCAGTCCCTGGGATGGCTTGAACGTGGAGCCGGGAGGGTAGGAGCCTTGGATGGCGCGGTCAAACAGCGGTTTGTAGGGATCCTGGATGAGTGCGGCGTAGCTCTTGCCTCGCTGACGACCCACCATGGTCGAAGGCTTGTAGGTAGGCGATGACACCAGACAGAGTATCTCTCCGGTCTCCGGCTCGATAGCCACCACCGCGCCGATTTTGTTGACCATGAGCGACTCGGCATATTGCTGAAGCTCGATGTCGAGGCTGAGGGTCAAATCCTTGCCAGGAACTGACGGGCGGTCGAGTGCGCCGTCCTCATATCGTCCCTGTATCTTACCGTGGGCATCGCGCATGAGCACTTCCACCCCTTTTGCTCCGCGGAGAAATTTCTCGTAGCTTTTCTCTACGCCGAGGTCGCCGGTATAGTCGCCGCGGGTGTAATAGGGGTCTTTATCCATGTCCTTCTGCGACACCTCGCGGATGTTGCCGAGCACATTGCCTGCCACGTCATAGTTGTAGGCGCGTAGTATACGTTTCTGTACGTAGAAGCCCGGGAAGCGGTAGAGTTTCTCCTGTAACCTGCCATATTCCTCCGGAGCAAGATGCGTCATCAGCGTCTGCGGAGAGTACTTGGAGTATCCTACCTTGCGGCGCATGTCGGCAAAACGCTCCAGAAGCACCTCCTTGGTGATGCCGAGGGTGTTGCAGAGGTCGAGGGTGTCAAACGGCTGTACATCCTTAGGGATGAGCATAATGTCATATGACGGCTGGTTGTAGACCACAAGCCTGCCGTCGCGGTCATAGATGATGCCGCGTGAGGGGTAGATAGCCTTGCGCAGAAACGCGTTGCTGTCAGCCGAATCCTTGTATTTGGTCTCGAGAATCTGGAGGTCGACCAGGCGGAAGATGTAGATGAGGACTATGACGAAAATAAACCCGCCTATGACGTATTTGCGCTTCTCGAGGTTATAATCTTTTCGCATAGCGTTTGACCGTGAGGCTGTCTATTGCCAGGATGAGGAGAGTGGTGAGGGCTGTACTGCAGATTATGCGGAGCACAAGCAGCAGCGGATTGAGAAATGTGAAAGCTTCAATCAGGAAAATCATGAAGCAGTAGAGCAGCGACATGGTCAGGTCATACTTGACGAATACCACCGCTCCGAGCGATGCCATGGTAGGCTCGGGGTTGCCTATTTCGTCCTCACGCGGGAAATAGAGCGAGAATACCGGTTTGCGCAGCATGGCGAGGATGGTGCATGCGAGCGCGTTCATCCCCTGGGTGTCGGAAAACACATCCACCGAAAGTCCGAGGAAAAAAGCCACTGTCAGCACCCAGCCGACACCCATGGTGATGGGCAGACGCATGATGACGTAGATAAACGCCATGGGCACTGCGACGTTGAACAAGCAGACGTGGTTGAATACCGTCACTTGCAGCAACACGAGTACTATGGCGAGAATCAGGAATTTGAAGAATGTACGTATCATGCTGTGGATTACATGGATGCAGCCGATGGGCTGTGGGGAAGGCTATTGTGCTTTCTGGATGTGGGCGTCCTCCTCGGGGTCAATCTCTTTCTCGACTTCGCGGAGCTCGGCAGCCATGCGGTCATCGATGACGCGGACGGTGGAGAGGGTGGAGAAGTCGGTGAAGAGCTCGACGTTGAGGGCGTAGAAGTTGTCATCACGCTCGCGGACCGCGCTGACTATGCGTCCGATGGGCACCCCTTCGGGAAATGCCGTGGAGAATCCGCTGGTGACGATGGTGTCGCCCTTATGAAACTTGGCATGGCGCGGAAGTTCCTCGAGCACTGCACGGCGCGAATCCTTACCTTTCCACACGAGAGAGCCGAGCTGTTCGCTCCCCTTGACCTTGGCGGAGAGTCGCAGGTGGGGATTAAGCAGCGAGATGACGCGCGCCGTGTGCGGACCGACTATGTTGACTATGCCCACCACGCCGTTCTGATCCACAACTCCCATCTCGGGGCGTATGCCGTCAAGCGAACCCTTCTCGATGGTGATATAGTTGTGGGGGCGCGCGATGGTGTTGTTAATGACGTGTGCCACGATGAAGTCGTAGCGCGCCAACGAGGGGTCTACCTTCATCGAGTCGGCGTATTCGCGGTCACGGAAGCCGGTCAGCTCGTGGCGCAGCTGGAGTACCTCCTTTTCCAGCTCGGCATTGCGCCGCTGGAGGTCTTCGTTGATGTCGCGCAGACCGAAATAGGAAGTGACAGAGCTGGCGGTGCGGTATACACTTGATGCCACGCTACCTGCCGAAGACAGGTAGACGTGGTGCTGGTAGGGGTTGCGCGAAAAGAGCAGGGCGCAGCTCACTATTACATAGAATGCAAATACCAGCCAGACGATGTGACGGATGAAGAAGTCGAGAAGATTACGCACCCGTTAGTGACAGTGTGTGGGGGATTGACGGTATGGAGGCTTATCGGATGAGGAAGTTGAACTTCTCGGTGTTTTTGAGGGCTACGCCTGTACCACGGGCTACTGCGAGCAGCGGGTCTTCAGCCACATGGAACTGGATGCCGATCTTGTCGGTCAGGCGCTTGTCGAGACCGCGCAGGAGTGCGCCGCCGCCGGCGAGGTAGATGCCGTTGCGGACGATGTCGGCGTAAAGCTCCGGGGGAGTCTGCTCGAGCGCGCTGAGCACGGCAGCTTCTATCTTGCTGATAGACTTCTCGATAGAGTGACTGATTTCCTGATAGCTTACGGGTACCTCCATGGGGAGCGAAGTCATGATGTTAGGACCATGGACTATATAGTCTTCAGGGGGATTGTCAAGCTCGAGGAGGGCTGCACCTACGTTCATCTTGATGAGTTCGGCTGTGCGCTCGCCTACCTTTACGTTGTGCACACGGCGCATGTGCTCCATGATGTCGCTTGTGAGGTCATCGCCGGCTATCTGGATGCTCTTGTTGCTGACGATGCCGCCGAGCGAGATGACGGCGATTTCGGTGGTACCGCCGCCTATGTCGACGATCATGTTGCCTTCGGGTGCCACTACGTCAAGACCGATGCCGAGGGCAGCTGCCATAGGCTCGTAGATCATGTAGACGTCACGGCCTCCGGCATGCTCGCTGGAGTCACGCACGGCGCGGATTTCGACCTCGGTAGAGCCGGAGGGGATACCTACTACCATGCGCATCGAGGGCTGGAACCAGTTGCTCTTGGAGCTCGCCTTTTTGACGAGACCACGTATCATGAGTTCGGCAGCGTCGAAGTCGGCGATAACACCCTTGCGCAGGGGGCGCACGGTGCGGATGCCTTCATGCTCCTTGCCCTGCATCTGCTGGGCTTCCTTGCCTACGGCGATGAGTTTGCCGGTGCGTACGTCGCGTGCTACGATAGAGGGCTCGTCAATGACGATTTTATCATTGTGGATGATAATCGTGTTGGCTGTACCCAGGTCTATCGCTATTTCTTTAGTCAGTGAAAACAGACCCATAATTCTTGTTTAGATGTGTGTGTCGGGTTGGTGGATAGTGGAGAGATTAATGTTTGAAGTGACGGAAACCGGTGGTTACCATAGCCATGTCATGGGCGTTGCAGTAATCGACCGATTCGTTGTCGCGGATAGAGCCTCCGGGATGGATTACGGCAGTGATGCCAGCCTCGTGGGCTATCTCCACGCAGTCAGCGAAGGGGAAGAAGGCATCCGAAGCCATGACGGCTCCGTGGAGGTCGTGGCCGAATGATTGTGCCTTGGCTATTGCCTGGCGCAGTGCATCGACACGTGATGTCTGACCGATGCCGCTTGCTAAGAGCATATCGCCCTTGGCGAGCACGATGGCATTGCTCTTGCTCTGCTTGACGATCTTGTTGGCGAAAAGGAGGTCGCTGACCTGCTGGTCGGTAACTGCCTTTTCGGTGACCTGCTTGAGGTCGGCGGGAGTTTCAATCTTGATATCGCGTTCCTGCACGAGGGCGCCGTTGAGGGTAGAGCGGAACTGCATCGGGGGCAGAGCCACGGGCTTCTTGACGAGGATTATGCGGTTTTTCTTCTGCTCGAGCACCTTGAGAGCTTCGTCAGAGTATGCCGGAGCGATGATGACCTCGAAGAATATCTTGTTGATTTCCTCGGCTGTAGCTTCATCGATGGGTGTGTTGGAGATGAGCACGCCGCCGAAAGCCGACACGGGGTCACCGGCGAGGGCATCTGTCCAAGCCTGGAGGATTGTGGGTCGTGTAGCCACGCCGCATGCGTTGTTGTGCTTGAGCACTGCGAATGTGGGGGCTGCGCCGTCAAACTCTGCCATGAGAGCCACTGCTGCATCGATGTCGAGGAGGTTGTTATAGCTGATCTCCTTGCCGTGGAGCTGGGAGAACATGGCATCGAAGTTGCCGAAGAAGAGGCCCTTCTGATGGGGGTTCTCGCCGTAGCGCATCGGCTTGGCGTGGTCAAGGGCTATGCGGAGGGCAGAGGGCTCGCCGTCACCGTCGAAGTAGTTGAATATGTCGGTGTCGTAGCCGCTTGATACCATGAAGGCATCACGGGCGAGGAGCCGGCGCTCTTCGAGCGATGACTCTGCGCCATGGGCTTTGAGCATGTCGGCAAGGATGCCATACTGGGCTTTGGAAGCCACGATGACCACGTCCTTGTAGTTTTTGGCAGCTCCGCGGATGAGCGAGATGCCGCCTATGTCGATTTTCTCGATAATATCGGCGTCAGATGCTCCGGAAGCCACTGTGGCTGCGAAGGGGTAGAGGTCGACGATTACGAGGTCTATTTCAGGGATGTCGTATTGCGCTATCTGCTGGCGGTCACCTTCGTTGTCGCGGCGGTTGAGTATGCCGCCGAACACTTTGGGGTGGAGGGTCTTGACGCGTCCGCCGAGTATTGAGGGGTAACCTGTGAGGGCTTCTACTGCCTGGCACTCATAGCCGAGCGACTCGATGAAGTCCTTGGTGCCTCCTGTAGAGAGAAATTTCACACCGTCGCGGTTGAGAAGCGACAAAATCTCGTCCAGTCCATCCTTGTGATACACTGAAATGAGAGCGGTTTTGATTTTCTTGATGTCCGACATGGGGTATATGGTGGGAATGTGATTATGCGATGGGAGCTGCGCTCCGCGCTTGCTTTTAGAGCGCAAAATTACGAAAAAAAAAGGAGATTAAATGTTTCAGTGCCAATAAAATTGGGGGTATGGAAATAATAAAGTCCTTAAGGTCTTTAGGGACTTTAAGGACTTTAATGGCTGTAAGGTCTTCAGGGAGGGTCAGAGGGTGATGTGGAGCTTGGTGGCTTTGTCGCCGCAGACGCGAATATAGGTCGCGCCTGGGGTGAGGGTGGTGACACGGTTGCCCTGGAGGTCGTAGTAGACGGCAGGGATGTCTGAGGCTGCATCCTCGGCAAGGATTTCATCGATACCTGACTGGATGTATTCGGGCAGAGGGGCTGCCGGGGTGTCGTCACGTGTGGGTTCGGGGTGCGAGCCTGTGGTGTAGTCGCCCCACTGCTGCTTGAGCCAATCGATTTTTGCGGTGAGATGCCCTACTGCCTTGTCGCGGCGGCGTGGCATGTCGCTGTTGTCAGCCACTTCCTGTCCGCCGTCGGGGACGGGCTGGTTGTACCAACGCTTGCGGTCGGCTTTGGCTGCCTCTGAGATATGGGTGACATAGCTGTCGATGTCGTCGATAAGCCCAGGATACTGGTTTTGCATGAACCAGAGCCATGTCTGGTGTACCTTGTCATTGAATTTGTCATTGACGCGCATTGACGCAATCCAGGTATTGCCCCATGTGCCGTGGTTGTAGAAATAATCGTCCGTAGGACCGTTGAATGCGTTGCCGCAGTCCCATAGCGGGGAGAAATGCCACTTCTGCCCTTCTCCATGGTCACGGAAGAGGTATGTGGAGCCGTGATATGCTTCGGTGTGGGTGATTATTTCTTCGACTATGTAGTAACGGGCGGCATCGTCGAGGTCTATGTAGCTCCAAAGGGCGTTGTCGTTGGCTCCGACGGCATTGTTCATGGCTGTGAACTGGTCGGTGACAAACTGCTCCTGGAGGGGTGAGTAGGCTTCCGGTGTGTCCCATGTGATGCGGAGCTCGTCAACATAGTGGGGGCGTACACCTTCTGCCACCTTCTCCGGCATGCGTATCTGATTGTCTTCGTCATAGTTGTCAAGTTCGACGAGGTAGCCGCCTGATGCGAGCGCGGGGTCTGATACGTTGTCGTCGAGCTCGGTGATCATGATGCGGTCATCACCTATGCGTATGGACTCTGTGAGGAAGTAGAGGCCGCGGTAGTCACCGTTGATTACCACTTCCACGGGCTGCTGGGCAGGTGTCCAGGGCAGTTCCATACGTTTGCCGAGGTTGAAGCCGATGAAGTTGCGCAGGTAGCCCCAGTTGTCGTCGGCGTGGGCGAGGATGGCGTAGTGCTTGCTCTTGGTCATGCCGAGCATCGACTGCTTCTTGCCGAGCTTGAGCTTGAAGGGCTTCTTGGAGAAACCACGACGCGTCCAGTTGCCGCGGGCTTTGATTTCGAGGGGCAGAGGCTCCTCCTTGGAGCCGATGGACTTCGCACCCTCGGCTTCCAGCCACGAGCATCCGTTGAGGTCGAGCCAGTATTCGGCGGAGGAGAAATAGTTTTTGTGGTCGAGGTCCTTGGATATGATCTCGTTGTTGAGGGCGGTGTGGGTGTCATCGGTGTAGACGTTGATGTAGAGCACCGGGAGAGTGCCGGAGAGTCCTGGTACCGGTGGACGTTCGCCGCTGACGGTGATGGTCACGGGCATTGACTGCGCGCCCTCTACATACTCAAACGAGATGGTCACGTCAGAGAGGTTGTCGGCGATGATGTTGCCGCCTCCGCGGAGCGATGTGATAGTCTCGGTTTGTCTGACAGTGTAGGTGTCGGGTTTGGCTACTGGTGCTCCGAAATCATATTCGGGGGTCCACTCGTTGTCGGCTATTTTGAAGCCGCCGTTGAGAGCATCGAGATGTATCGTGTAGTTAGAGCCATTGCGAGTGAAGCGGTAGTCTTCATTGATATCCCAGGAGGGTCCTGTCTGGTCGCCGCGGATGTAGAATACGGGGAATCCTTCGGAGTCTACGGCAGCAGATGCCGAGAAGCCGAAACATCCGCTTATGGCTGCAAGAAAAAGGCATATGATGCCTGATATTTTTCGCATGATTGGTAAGAAAAGGTTAATTGGTTGAGCATTTATGATGTGCAAAGATAGTCAATGGATGGCAGATGTGCAAACTGTTGACTAATAATAACATACCCTGCCGTCCACAGAGGGTGTGGATGACAGGGTATGAGGGATGGCTATTCAGAGCCTCCAGGGCTGTGCTTGGATTAAGCCTGGGGCATCTTGGTCTTTTTGCCGTAGCCGTATTCGGCAGCGTCGCCGAGTTCTTCCTGGATGCGGAGGAGCTGGTTGTACTTCGCCATACGGTCAGAGCGGCTTGCAGAACCGGTCTTGATTTGTCCGGCGTTGGTAGCCACGGCGATGTCGGCGATGGTAGCGTCCTCGGTCTCGCCAGAGCGGTGAGAGATGACTGCGGTGTAGCCGTTGCGCTGAGCGAGCTCTACGGCGCGGAGTGTCTCGGTCAGAGAGCCGATCTGGTTGACCTTGACGAGGATAGAGTTGGCGCAGCCTTCTTCGATACCGCGCTTGAGATATTTCACGTTGGTCACGAAAAGGTCGTCACCAACGAGCTGGCAACGGTCACCGATGAGGTCGGTGAGCACCTTCCAGCCTGCCCAGTCGTTTTCTGCCATGCCGTCCTCGATAGAGTCGATGGGGTATTTCTCAACGAGACCCTTGAGGTACTGAGCCTGCTGCTCTGATGTGAGCTTCTGGCCGTTGGGCTCTTTGGCTGTGCCGTTGTTGAGCTCTGCGTAGTTGTAGATGCCGTCCTTGTAGAACTCAGAGCTTGCGCAGTCGAGGCCGATTGTAACGTCCTTGCCGGGCACGTAGCCAGCCTTTTCGATAGCCTTGATGATCACGTTGAGGGCATCCTCAGTGCCGTCGAGTGCGGGAGCGAAACCACCTTCGTCACCTACGGCTGTAGAGAGACCGCGCTCGTGGAGCACCTTCTTGAGGTTGTGGAATACCTCAGTACCCATGCGGATACCTTCCTTGAAGCAGCATGCGCCGATGGGACGGATCATGAACTCCTGGAAGCAGATGGGAGCGTCAGAGTGTGCACCGCCGTTGATGATGTTCATCATGGGCACGGGGAGGCAGCATGTGTTGCAGCCGCCGATATATTTGTAGAGGGGGAGGTCGAGGTATTCAGCAGCAGCCTTTGCAACGGCGAGGCTGACACCGAGGATGGCGTTAGCACCAAGGTTGCTCTTGGTCTCTGTGCCGTCGAGGGCGAGCATTGTCTCGTCGATCTTGATCTGGTCGAGAGCGCTCATGCCTACGAGGGCTTCGGCGATGGGGCCGTTTACATTGGCAACAGCCTTGAGTACGCCCTTGCCCATGTAGCGGCTCTTGTCTCCGTCACGGAGCTCGAGAGCTTCGTTGACACCTGTAGATGCGCCAGAGGGAACTGAAGCGCGGCCACGTACGCCTGACTCGAGGATTACGTCAACTTCTACTGTGGGATTACCGCGTGAGTCAAGGACTTCACGACCGATGATTTTTTCGATTTTCATAACTTAGAAGATTGAAAAATAGGTGGAAATATTTGTGGTTGTGTTATTTTATATGTTTCTGTGTGGCTGACACGCGTTTACGGCTAAGCCAATCGCAAAGATAGTGATTTTTTCGCAACGGTGTCAACGGCTGCGAGATTTTAAAATCTTTTATCCATTCATCACAATCTCTGCGTCCATGCTATGAGAAGATGTAGAGTCCATCACGGTCAACTTCTTTTATGAAAAAATCGCTAAGATTGTTATGGCGACGAACGACATCCACCGTAACACCCAACAAATCTTCCAGATAATGTTTCAGCTTTAATATCGGATAGAGTTTAGGGGGCATTTCCACAAACACGTCCACATCGCTGTCGGGACCATTGTCACCTCGAGCTATCGATCCGAACAGGCACAGCGAGGTAACTCCAAATTCCTGACGGATATAGGGAGCGGCTTGAGTGAGTCTATCGATACATTGTTGACGCGTACACATAATCAATGATTGTTTAATAACATGTGTTGCATCCCCAAAATACAAACTTTTAAACACAAATGCAATTAATGCAATTTGTTATAAAAATCTTCGGTGTCAGCTTTGACGCGCATGAGGGTCATGCCGTCGCGCAGGGGGATGATGACGGTCTCGAGTTGGGGGTGGCGGGCAACGAGGTCGTTGAACGCCATGATGCCGCGGCTCTGGGCGTCGTGGTTGTGGGCATCGTCAATGATTTTGCCGCCCCAGAGTGTGTTGTCGGCGATGATGTAGCCACCGGGACGCATACGGGGCAGGAGGGCTTCGATGTAGGCGGTGTAGTGGCGTTTGTTGGCATCGATAAATGCCATGTCCCACCTCTCCCCTATGGTCGGCAGGATGGCGAGGGCATCGCCGATGTGGACGTGGATGTCGGATGAGCGGGGCGAGAGGGCGATGTTGCCGCGGAGCATCTCCTCCATCTCATCATCGGCTTCGATGGTGTGGAGCTGTGCCCCTGAAGGCATCCCCTCAGCCATGCACATCGAGGAATAGCCGGTGTAGGCTCCTAACTCGATGATGCGCTGGGGGGCTATCATGCGTGTGAGCATGACGAGAAGTCTGCCCTGCATGTGTCCCGAGCACATGCGCGGATAGAGGCAGTGGAGATGGGTGCGGCGGTAGACCTCGCGCAGGTGCGGCGGTTCAGGGGCTATATGCTGCTCGATGTACTCGTCAAGCGTCTGCATTGCACTGGCTCACGTCCTCGAGGTTGGGGAGCGAGTAGGAGGCGTAGTTTTCGAGGACCTCCCCTACGCGGTTGATTTCAAGGAAGGTGGTGCCGCGTCCTTCGCCGTAGCCTCCGCCGAGGTAGGCTATGCGCTCGTCGGCTGTGAGAAGTCCCTCCTCGATGAGCGAGGAGAGGGCACTGCGGAGGTATTTGCGCGAGCTTTCGCGGGCTGCCTGGTAGATTGGGAATATGCCGTAGCTGAGGGCAAGCAGTCGGATGACGTTTTCGCAGTAGCAGATGGCGAGCGTGGGATAGTGTCCGCGGAACGAGGATATGTATCGGGCTGTACGGCCCGTGAAACTGTCGGTCAGGATGGCGCGGGTGCCTAATGCACGGCATGAGGTTACAGCTTGCTGGGCGAGGAAAGCTGTTACATCGTTTTCGAGATAGGGCTTTGCCTCGTCGTCGGTAGAATAGCTGAGGGAGCGTTCGACCTCCATGGCTACGCGGTTCATGGTGGAGATGGCTTCCACGGGGTATTTGCCGTAGGCTGTTTCGCCGCTGAGCATCAGGGCATCGGTGTGCTGGTAGACTGCGCCGGCGATGTCGGAGATTTCGGCTCGTGTGGGACGCGGGTTGCTGATCATGCTGTGGAGCATCTGGGTTGCCACGATGACGGGTTTGTGGGCTGTGATGCATCGGTTGATCATGCGCTTCTGCACCGCCGGGATTTTCTCGGCGGGAATTTCTATGCCGAGGTCGCCGCGTGCGACCATGATGCCGTAACTGACCTTGAGGATTTCGTCAAAGTTGTCTATGCCCTGCTGGTTCTCGATCTTGGAGATGATCTTTATGGGGGAGTTGCGGGCATCAAGGATAGCCTGGATGTCAAGCACGTCGCGGGCAGAGCGTACAAATGAGTGGGCGATGAAGTCCACGCCGAGGTCTATTGCGTAGCCGATGTTGATGATGTCGCGCGGAGTGAGCGAGGGGAGGTTGATTTCCACCCCGGGAATGTTGACACTCTTGCGTGAGCCGAGGCTGCCGGCGTTGCATGCCGTGGCTTCGATCACGCCGTCGGGACTGATAGATTCCACTACGAAATCAAGTTCGCCATCATCGATAAGCATGTGGCATCCGACAGTGATGTCTTTGGCTATGTCGGGGTAGCTGAGGGCTATGCGCTGGGGAGTGCTGGGTTCATCGGGCGCGCCGACAAACTGCACCTTCATGCCTTCGGTAACGTCGATATTCCCGTCGCCGATGTTGGTGGTAGTGCGTATTTCAGGTCCCTTTGTATCCATCAGGATGCCTATGGAGGGCGATACTGCACGCACGTTCTCCACTATCTTCTTGAATCCGTCGAGGCGCAGGTGAGCCGAGTTCATTCGGACCACATTGAGGCCGTTGGCATACAGTTCCTTAATAAAATCCACATCACACCGTTTGTCGGAGATTGTGGCAACAATCTTGGTGAACTTTTTCATTATCAGTCGTTGAGAATATCTGGCTCGTGGCTGTGTCGGAGCCGGTTATGATTTCATTTCTACAATATCAGTCAGCCGTGCATGATGGCTTCCACTCCGAGCCGGTAGCTGTCAAGCCCGAATCCGGCTATCACTCCGCGGCACACCGGAGAGATGAGCGAAGTGTGGCGGATGGCTTCGCGTGAATGCACGTTGCTGATGTGCACCTCGATGACGGGGGTGCGTATAGCCGATATTGCATCGGCTATGGCGAGAGAGGTGTGGGTGTAAGCTCCGGCGTTGAGGACTATGCCGGCGTATTCGCCCGACATGCCTACGCGGTGGAGCGTGTCGATGATGTCTCCCTCGTGGTTGCTCTGGTAATACTCTATGGCGGCACGGTCGCCGTATGCCTCGCGCAGCTGCCGCAGGCATGATTCCATGGACTCGCTGCCGTAGATGCCCGGCTCTCTGACTCCGAGGAGGTTGAGGTTGGGCCCGTTGATTATCATCAGTTTCATAACAGAGGCTTAATTTTAAATAAGGAAAACAGGATGCAAAATTAGCAATTTTCTGTCAAATACGGTGTATCTGCTATGCTAATGAGTGTTGAATAAGGATGTAGGGGCGGCAGTTAAGGGCGTTATCACGCTAATTCGCATGAAAAATGCAGTTTTTTTCAAAAAATCTTGCACAGATGAAAAAGTCTTCATAACTTTGCAGCGCATTTGAGAGAAATGTGACTGACTCCGTAGCTCAGTTGGTAGAGCAACTGACTCTTAATCAGTGGGTCGAGAGTTCGAGCCTCTCCGGGGTCACCAAGACAAAATGTCAATAGGACGCTTGAAACCATGTGATTTCAAGCGTCTCTTCTTTTTGCCTCAGCCGTAGAATATTGAGCCGTTAGAGGTACGTTATATCGGGTCAGTAGCAAAAGCCGGTTGAATT
>LUJR01000044.1 GCA_001689515.1 Bacteroidales bacterium M7 | reverse complement strand
AGATGTGTATAAGAGACAGCATTTTAACAACCACTTTTTTACATTGACCCGGCAAAACGGCTATCTACTGTTATTTCTTCGGCTGCTGGGAGGCGTATTGGGCGGGTGTGATGCCGAAGATGCGGTTGAAGTGCTGGTAGTAGGTGCTACGGCTGTTGAATCCCGAGGCATAGCCTATGGCTTCGATGGTCCAATCGGGGTGCTGACGTATCAACTCTACAGAATGTTCGACCTTCAGGCGGTTGACGTATTCGCCTACAGAGCAGCGAGCGTATTGCTGAATCAACTGTGACACAGCCGCTTTGGGCATCGAGCATCTGTCAGCAATCATGTCACGGTTACATCCCTGCTCAAGAAAAAGGAGTTGCTGGATTATGCGGCTCTCCATGTCCATAAATTTCTCTTTATCAGCAGACTTGCCATCTGGCTCAGCCTCGTTGCCACGCATGATAGACCGCTGTGCCATAAGTTCGTCAATCTGCCGTGCTGCCAGACGGTTGCGCTTCAAGACCATGCGGTAGTGCCACCACAGAGCCAGGAGGGCAACCGACACTACCGCCACGATGCCTATCGATACGACAAGCCAAATCAGGCGGCGAGCCGACTCTTCGCGCGACTGCGACAATGCCAGTTCCTTCTCTTCAACCTCAAACATCATGGCGAGTTCCTGTGCATGGCTCTGATGCTCACGGCGTATGAGGCTGTCTTTGATGACAGAAGCCCGCTCCATCAGCGAGAATCCTCGCATGGCATCCCCGATGCCCGCATATGCCTTGCCTCTGCTATAGAGCACGCTATAATAATCGTCATTGATGGTATCAGACTGCTGGAGAAGCGCGCACAACGGCTGCGTGACCTCTATGACTTTATCATATTTATGCGACACAAGCAGATAGTCCAATATAAAAGCCCTGCCATAGTCGGTAGAGGCGTATTCGGTCGACATGAAGTCGACATAAGCCTTGTCTGCCCTGCGCCGGTCACCGAGCTGGCATGCCGAGGAAGCAATGCGCGCATAGGTATAAGCCCGCTGCTGGTCGGTGAAACCGGCGGGAGCACCTCCGAGGCTGTCAATGCGGCTGATTACCTCCATGCGCCGACGGCTCTCGGCGAGAGCTTCCCTGTAGCGGTCATCGGCATAGAGCTGTATGACCTTCATGCCCAACGCTGATGACACATTGGCAAGGTCACGCACCTTGTCAGAGCCGTAGCCCGACGATATCACTTGCTCAAGATATTCATAGCCCTGCTTGCGGTCGCCGAACTCAAACGCATCAGCTGCCACGGTCTGCAATATGTTGTACTCTCCCGGACGGTTGCCGAGCTGACGCGCCAGCTTGATCGCCTCCATGGCAAGCGGCAAGGAAGCACGGTAATTGCCATAGAACGATTGTGCCGACAACGCCATGACCATAGCGTTGAGGCGTAGGTCGGGGTGCGCGGCGATGGAGTCATCGTCAAGCACCTTCATAGCATAACGCTCCTTAAGCGAGAACATACGCAGCTCGTTGTAAGCCATCGCCCGCAGCAGATCGATGCGGTATTGCGGCATCGTCGGCAATCGTCGCGCCTCCGCCACATCAAGCAGCCGCAGCAGGCTGTCGGGATTGTCCACTACCAAAGATTTCAGATGCTTCTCTTTAAGCAAGGAGTCGGGCACCTGTGAATGCACAGCGGCAGCACAGACTGCCACCATGAAGATTGCAAGCAAATATGATTTCAAATGTACCATGAGCGCAAATTTAGTCTAAAAAACAGTCTGAAACGCTCCAGAATCGGTTTTCGGACATTTTTCCGTACAAATACCACAGAATATTATAGCATCGAAATGGCATGCCTCCGTTACCTTTGCCATTGACATTACCAATCAACCATCAATCATTTTTTAACACCATCTTTATGAAATCAATCTTCTACAAAGCCTTAGCGATGCTGACCATCATGGCAGGATGTGCTACACTCTCATCATGCGGCGACGACAACGATGAGCCCAAGCAGCCCGAACCGGCGGCTGGTAGCTCCATAGTAAAATATAAGGTGATGAGCGCAGTGGATGCCAGCGCGGACTACTTCACCTATTATGACTTCACAGTCACCTATACGGATGCCAACGGCCAGAGCAAGACAGAGACCATTTCCCATGTGTTTGCCAAGGAGATAGAGTTTGCCGCCGCTGCCGTTCCCGCCAAAGCAGTCTTCAAGGTGGAAGCAAAGCCCAAGGCTAATTACCCGGAGATAGATCCGAGCCATGTGTACACCTTGTCATCTAAAGTGATATTTTTAGTGGAGGGCTATGATGCCGCCGGTGGCATCAAGTATCAGAATGGGACATTGGTGCCCATGGAAGCAAATGTCCCAGCACGAGGTGACAGATTAGAGACAGTTCTCGCCGCCGGTCATGTCAGGACGATATGCGACCGCGAGCTTGAAATCCGCCACTGACCCCGACCGCATGTAGGGACAAGCCGTGGCATGTCCGCCCCTCCAGGAGGAGCATTTGCAAAATGTCGGGGGATGCGGACAAGCCGTGGCATGTCCCTACATGCTGACGATTCATTTTTCACTTTTTGGTCGGAGGGTTGACAGGTCGGAGGAAAATTCGTACCTTTGCGGCGGTGGAAAGATTTGGCTGCTTGCAACCACTCGAAAAAATGCTAAAAACGGGTCAGCACACGCGACCCTGCATTACGCATCGCTAAAAATGCAAACGGCTGTAGGTTTTATTATCAATCACAATTAATTTTAAAAGCTATGGACCGCAATCCCAACAATTACCTATTCACTTCGGAATCAGTCAGCGAGGGGCATCCCGACAAAGTGGCTGACCAGATTTCAGACGCAATCCTCGACAATTTTCTTGCCTACGACCCCGCAAGCCATGTGGCATGCGAGACCCTCGTCACCACCGGACAGGTAGTGGTGGCAGGCGAAGTCACATCTAACGCCTACATCGACCTGATGGAGGTGTCACGCGATGTCATCAACCGTATCGGCTACAACAGGAGCGACCTGATGTTTGACGGCAGCTCATGCGGAGTGTTCAGCGCGCTCCACGAGCAGAGTCCCGACATAGCGCGCGGCGTGACACGCGAGGAAGCAGAGCAGCAAGGTGCCGGAGACCAGGGCATGATGTTCGGCTACGCTACCGATGAGACCGCCAACTATATGCCTCTGACCGTCGACCTCAGCCACGCCCTGCTGCGCGAACTTGCTGACATACGCCGTGAAGGCAAAGAGATGCCCTACCTGCGTCCAGATGCCAAGAGCCAGGTGACAGTAGAATACACCCCTGACGGACAACCTGTCAGAGTAGACACCATCGTCATCAGCACACAGCACGATGACTTCATCACTCCAGGCGAAGGCAAGACACAGGCGCAAGCCGACGAAGAGATGCTCGCCAAGATACGCCACGATGTAGAGACCATCCTGCTTCCTCGCGTAACCGCGAAGCTCCCTGAGAGCATCAAATCACTGATAAGCAGCGATGTAACACTGCATGTCAACCCGACAGGCAAGTTTGTCATCGGCGGTCCCCACGGCGACACCGGACTCACAGGCCGTAAAATTATCGTTGACACTTACGGAGGCAGAGGCGCACACGGCGGCGGCGCATTTTCGGGCAAAGATCCATCCAAAGTAGACCGTTCGGCAGCCTATGCAGCCCGCCATATAGCCAAAAACCTTGTGGCAGCCGGCGTGGCTCGCGAAGCTCTCGTGCAGGTGGCATATGCTATCGGCGTGGCGCAACCTGTGAGCCTCTACGTAAACACCCGAGGCACTGCCAAAGTGGCTATGAGCGACGGCGAGATTTCAGCAAAGGTGGCAGCTATGGTCGACATGCGCCCCGCTGCTATAGAGAAGCGGCTCAAACTCCGACAGCCCATCTACGAGGAGACCGCAGCCTACGGCCACGTGGGACGCGAACCGCAGACCGTAACCAAGCATTTCCACTCCAAGGGAGCAGGCGACAAGGACATCGAAGTAGAGCTGTTCACCTGGGAGAAACTCGACATGGTAGAGCAGATGCGCGAGGCTTTCGGGCTGAAATGACAACCGAAATCCGCCCAAAATTGCGCAAAAAAAGCATTTGCAATTTTGAACACCCGTTAAAAAGCACTATCTTTGTGCGTTTAAATGCCGATAATAAAGCATTTAGACGCACAAATTTTTCTTAAAACATCTTTGACGACGCATACGGTTCACTTAGCTGAGCTGATACCATCAACGACTTAAAAATCACAAAATCAATTACAAAATAAACCGACTAACAGCTTAAATGGCAACCTTAGAGAAAATCCGCAGCAAGTCAGTGCTCTTGCTGGTCATTATCGGTGCAGCCCTGATTGCTTTTATCATTGGTGACTTCTTCACCTCAGGACGCACTCTGTTTGGTACCGGCACCACCATAGCCAAGGTGGGCGGACAAAAAATCGACATCCGTGAGTTTCAGGACCGTCTCGAAGCAGCAAACCACCAGATGCAGCAGAGCGGACGCAACATTGACAATGCAGTGCTCCAGCAGCAGGTGCTCGACCAGCTCATAGCCGAGTCACTCTACAAGCAGGAAATCGAAGACCTCGGTCTGACAGTGTCAGACGCCGAACTCACCAACGCCATGGTGGGCAATGGCTCAGCATACCTCGACCAGATGGTACGCTCACAGATGGGGGTCAATTCAGCCTCCGAACTCCACGACATGGCATACAACCCATCAAAATACGGCATCACCGAGCAGCAGGCTCAGCAACTCCGCGCCTACTGGCTCGACCTGGAGAAGCAGGTGGAACAGTCTCTGCTGCAGCAAAAGTTCCAGAACCTCTTTGCAGGTACCCTCGTAGCCAATGAGCTTGATGCCAAGTCACTCTACGATGACAACAACCACGTTGCCAACATCGTGTTTGCTCAGAAAGCATTCACATCAGTGCCAGACAGCGAAATCGGCGAAATTTCCGATGACGAGATCAAAGCCCGCTACGAGAAGGAGCGCAAGCGCTTCGCCCTCAACGAGGAGATGCGACGCATCAGCTATGTCAACGTACCCATCATCCCCTCAGCCGAAGACCGTGCTGCAGCACAGAAGCGTGTAGACGAAGCCATCGCAGCTCTTACCGCAATGCCCGAGACCCAGGGACTCGCCGAGATGACCGACTTCGTGGTCAACCGTCAGACCTCTTCGCTCGGCAATCTGCGTGACAACCGCCTCAAGGAATTCCTCCAGGCATCGTCAGACTCGGCAGTCAAGGTCATCAACAACACCGGTGACGCTTATACCATCGCCAAGATGATACGCCGCTCTTCTGATGTCGACTCTGTCAACATCGACGTAATCGCCATCGCCGGCAGCAAGGCAGAGCGCGACTCTATAATCAACGGTCTCAACGGCGGAACGCTCAAATTTGAGGATGTAGCCGCTGGCAACAACGTGCAGGGTTCACAGAAAGACCTGTGGCTCTCGCTTCTCGACCCCCAGGCTGCTCAGCTCAAAGAGACAGTCACCGGCGCAGCCCAGGGCGTGTACTTCTCGCCTGACACCCTCGCCGCTTCACAGGGCGGACGCATCATCCGCGTCAACCAGATCAAGGCTCCCGTGACCGTATATGACTATGCTCTTGTCACCTATACCGTCGACCCCAGCAACGCCACTATCAACAAGCTCTTGCAGGGTCTTGACAAGTTCCTCGCCGACAACAAGACCGCCGAGGCATTCAACGCCAACGCCGAAAAGGCAGGTTATGTGCTCCAGAACGCTAACATCACAGTCTCTACCCCGCAGGTAGGCGGCATAGAGGACAGCCGCAATGCCGTGTCGTGGGCTATGAATGCCAAGAAAGGTCAGGTCAGCGATGTGCTCGGCGGAGAGGATTCCGGACACTTCATGGCTGTAGCTCTCGATGACATCTACAACGATGCTTACGCTCCCTACAGCGATCCCACCGTGCGCGAATATATCGTACGCCAGATAACCAACGACAAGAAGGCAGAGAAGCTCATGGCACAGTACAAGGGCAAAGCCAAAGACGTGGCAGGCTACGCAGCCCTGATGGGCACACAGGCTGACACGACCTCTGTGTCATTCGGTCAGTTCATGATACCTAAGATCGGCATGGGCGAAAGCGCACTCACAGCCAAGGCATCCGTAGCCAAAGCAGGCCAGCTGGTAGGTCCCATGCAGGGCAACCAGGGAGTGGTAGTGTTCAGCGTAACCTCAGTCAACGACGAGGGCCGTCCTTACAACTTCACCGAAAGCTCGACCCAGTATCTCCGTGCCCGTGGTGCCATAGCCCTTTCTCAGCAGCTGACCAACATACTCCGCGGCAAGGAGAAGGTGCAGAACAACATCCTCAAGTTCTACAACGACAACCACTAATCTCATTAGCAACCACCCTACATCCAATATTTTAGACTAATCATGGCTAACAATAACGAAGAAACACGCACCACCATTGACAACCTCAATGACCAGCTCACAGGCATAGAGCAGAAGGTGCAGAACAACCAGAAGATCATAGCCTGGATATGTATCGCCGTGGCAGCTGTGGTGTGCATCGTGCTCCTCTATATCTACGCTATCCACAAACCAGGCGCAGAGGCAGCCCAGAACGCCATCGGCCAGGCTGACATGACCCTCTCTGAGGGCAACGACTCGCTCGCCCTCGTGCAGTACAAGCAGGTGGCTGCCGACTACGGCCACGAAGGCGGCAACCGCGCCAAGCTCAACGCTGCCATCCTCCTCTACAAGCAGGGACAGTGGCAGGAAGCCATCAACTACCTCAACGACTACAAGGCATCTGAAAGCCTCATCGGCGCAAGCTCACAGGCTCTTAAGGGCGACTGCTACGTCAACCTCAAGAACTATGAGGAGGCTCTCGACTGCTACGAGAAGGCTGTGAAAATCTCTGACGAGAATCCCGCATATACCCCCTACTTCCTGATGAAGGAAGCTACTGTGTACCGCGAACTCAAGGATTACAAGAAAGAGGCTGCCACATATCAGGAAATCGTTGACGAATATCCCGATTACGGTCCTTCAATCAATGTAGACATGCAGAAGTATCTCGACCGTGCCAAGGCAGAAGCCGGCGAGTGATACCATCAATACCCTAAAGCATCGGGCTGCAGCCATTGAGGTTGCAGCCCGATGCTTTTTTTGCACGTATCAGATGTGTTCATGATGGGAGAGGCAGACATGCCATGGCATGTCCCTACAGTCAGATTTGCGGTCAATCCATAAAAGCATATGGACGTAGGGATAATCAGAGAATGAGGAGGGAGGCTCCCATCAGGAGCATGCCGACTATCACGCCGCCGAGGACGAGGTGATGGTGTCCGTGGCTTTCGGCGTTGGGAAGAAGTTCGTCAAACGAGATGTAGACCATGATACCTGCCACAGCTGCTACGCACACCGCGTCAATCATCGGAGACCAGAAAGGCAAAAGGAACAGGGCTGCGACCACGGCGCCCACCGGTTCGGCAAGTCCGGAAAGCACCGTCCATGTCATAGCCTTCTTGCGGCTCCCGGTAGACTGGTAGATGGGGACACTTACAGCTATGCCCTCGGGGATGTTATGGATGGCAATGGCAATGACGATGGGGAGAGCCATCTCCACTCCATTGAGAGCCGTCACGAAGGTGGCTATTCCTTCGGGGAAATTATGGATAGTGATAGCCATGGCAAGCACGATGCCCGTGCGTCTGAGGTGGTGGCTGTTAGCTTTGTCAAGTTCCGACAGAGAGTGGACTTCATGGGGGTTTTCGTCCTCGGGTATCAGCCAGTCAATCGCAGCAATCAACGCCATACCCCCGAAAAAGGCGACCAGAGACCATAGCCGAGCATGAACATCCGACATGGAGAGCGCCATGTGCTCCATAGCCTGGGGAAGCAGCTCCATGAATGATATGTATACCATCACACCAGCAGACAAGCCCAAGGCTCCAGCCAAGACACGGCTGTCACTCGCCTTGGTGAAGAAAGATATGAAACCGCCGATGCCAGTAGACAGCCCGGCGACAAACGTCAATGCAATCGCTATAAGTACCTGTGATGCGTCCATGTCATTATAACATGTTTGTATTGTCAATCGTTGTGAGTATCACCATATTTTGCGGTTTTCGAGGGTGTTGCAGAACTCGTCACAAGTGGTCATCTTGACTATGGATGTAGGGACGCGGCGTGCCGCTGTTTAAGGCTCGCGGTGTTAACCGCGAGGGGAGTAATAGCCACATGCAAGCAAGCCCAAAGGGCTTGTGCAGCTTGTGGCTACTACTCCCGCCGCGGCTATGCCGCGCCTTACCATGTCAAAGAATCCTACACATTGAGGATTATTAAGTTCTGCAACGCCCTCCTACAGGATGACGACAACTACACTGCGCTCATTTTCAGAGGAAGGAGGGGGCGAGGTGGAAGAGACCGAGGGAGATGCCGGCATTCCAGTTACAGCCGGGATAACTCTGATAGTTGACGTAGGCGGTGAGGGCGGCAAAGGGCGTGGTCAGCACAGCCTGAATCTCGCCGTAGAACTGGGGTGAGTCAAACCAGCATCCGTATCGCGGCAGATAGGGATTGTCGGTGTCGCGGATGATTTTGCGGGCTGGAACGAAGCAGTTAAAGGTACCACGCAGTTGCAGGTTGGATGTCGGATGCCACACTGGATTGACACCTCCAGCCACCCACGAGTTGGCACGGAAGGCTGGATTGTAGGCATTGAAGCTGGAAGCAGTAGGAGTAAATGCCGGAGCCATGACCAACGATGCCGTATAGCCATTGAGGAGCTTGCGCGTGGAAGCTATGGCATGCCCTGACAGTCCGAGCGAAAAGTGGCGTCGGAGATGCCAGTATTTCGACCCTTCAGCTTCAAGAGTGAGCCATGACATCATGCGGTCACGGTCACCAAGAGACGATGCGCCCGGAAGGGTGGAAGCAAACGGATCATAGTCTACATTACCTATGACCCCCGAAAATCTCACTTTGGCAAAGCTCCCGTCGGTGGGATAGAGTATGTTGTCAAGATATGAACGTTCCCACTCCACAGCCGCCTGCCCAAGATCAAGATGAGTATGGTCTCTGCCACGGTCATCCTCGCCATCAAACAGCCCGGAGAAGAACGTGTCCCACAGGTGGCCGTAACCAGCGGAGAATGACAGTTTGGAGCGGCTCGTCGGAGCCATGCTCCAGTAGAGATTGGCGTAGAACTGCGACTTGGTGATGAATGCCGGAGATGACCAGTCATAGAACAGCTTCTCGTCCTCGTTGAATTTCTGACGCATGATGGCTGTCTGCAATCCTATGTTCATGGGTATCGGAGTAGACAGTCCGTGCGACAGGCTGCCATAGGCTGCCATGTAGCTCTGACCGAGCCATGCCGAGACATTGGCAGTGGTGATATGTGATGTCAGATTGTTGTAAGTGCCCGAGAGAAACAAGAAAGAGGTGGTGGAAGATGTGATGAATCCGCCTCCAGCCACATCAAAACTGCGTTTCACTGTGCCGTCAAGGCGCAGACGGAACAAGCCTGAAATGCTGTCATAGTCAGCGTGAGGTGTCAACGTGCTGAAACGTCCCGGAGAGACAGCCCTGTAGAAAGCCGCACGCGCCTGTGTGATGCCAAAAGTGTCGGCATCCGCGTCATTGTCAAAAATGCGGGTAACATAGCGCGCCTGCGGAGCCGTCACGCCGCTGACCGCCACCGAGTCAAAAACCAGCGGAGGGGTGGCACTGCGCCACTTCTCGCGTCGCTGCTTTAGCACAGCCGACGGAGTGCGGGCGGTCACACGCCCCATGATGGAGTCAATCATCGCCTCGGCATGACGGTAGCCTATGTCATAGATAGCATCAGCCTGCTGGAAATCCAGCAAAGAGAAGCGTTCGAGGTCAAGCTTTATGCGGATGCCCTCATCGGCAGGGAGATTGTAGTCACTCTTCTGCATAATCATATCCTCGACCTGAGCCATAAGATCATTAGGTGACGGCTTGGCATTGGGAGCGGACACATCCACTCCTATCATTATGTCAGGTTTGAAATCCTGTCGCATCACATCCACCGGAAAATTATCATAGATGCCGCCATCATATGCCAGCACGCCGTCAATCTCTATGGGCTTGAATACCAACGGGAAACTCATCGAAGCCCGCACTGCATCACCAAGATCGCCGTGGGAGACAACCACCTTGTGTTTGTTATAGACATCGGAGTAGACACACCTGAAGGGAACAAACAGCCGGTCAAAGTCACCACGACACTGGGCTGTAGAGGGTCCGAACAGTTCCATGAACCCGAAACTCATCGGTATGGGATTTATGAGGCTCGTCGGGAGTATGCTCGTGGTGTTGATGCTGTCGTTGAAGCCGAGATTGATGTGGGTCAGAGCCGGGGACGGCTGCTGCTCCAGCATATAATAGGTATACGCCTGATTTATACGCCCTTGTGACCAGTCAGCGAACTCCGGCGATTTGATCAGAGCCATCATCTCGGAGGGGGAATAGCCCATAGCATAGAGACTGCCGACAATAGCGCCCATGGATGTCCCGGCGATACAGTCAATCGTCACTTCATGATCCTCAAGAGCCTGGATGACACCGATGTGGGCTATACCCTTGGCACCGCCACCGCTGAGCACAAGTCCCACCCGTTGATGGGCAGAGAGCGGCAGAACCGACATGAATACGAGGAGGATAAGCAGCAGGCGTGGCATATGTCAGAGAAGTTGGTTATGAGGTCAGCGAGGGTATTAAATCATATAAGTCTTATAATTTTTATAAATCTTATAAGAATTTAATGAGATTCTGATTTGGGAGTGGATATAAACGAGTCCTTGAAGCCGATGAAGTAGAGGACTCCGTCAAGCCCGATCGTGGAGATGGACTGCTCGGCGGTCTCCTTGACCTTGGGTTTGGCATGGAAAGCGATGCCGAGTCCGGCAGTTGAAAGCATCGGCAGGTCGTTGGCTCCATCGCCTACGGCTATGGTCTGGGCGATGTTGACGTTCTCGACCTGGGCTATCAGCTTGAGTAGCTCCGCCTTGCGGCGGCCATCGACGATTTCGCCCACAGCCCGACCAGTCAGGTGGCCGTCAACGATTTCAAGTTCGTTGGCATATACATAGTCGAAGCCATATTTCTGTTTCAGGTAGTTGCCGAAATATGTGAAACCACCGGAGAGAATCGCCGTCTTGAAGCCAGCGAGTTTGAGCACTTTCATCATGCGCTCAAGCCCCTCGGTCACCGGAAGCGACTCGGCGATTTCCTGCATGACGCTCTCGGGGAGACCTTCAAGAAGCGCGACACGTTCGCGGAAGCTCTCGCAGAAGTCGATTTCACCCCGCATGGCTCGTTCGGTAATGGCACGCACCTTGTCACCGACTCCGGCACGCTGCGCCAGCTCGTCGATGACCTCCGTCTCTATGAGAGTGGAATCCATATCGAAGCACACCAAACGGCGGCATCGGCGGTACATCGTATCTTCCTGAAGGGAGATGTCAAACTCCTCAGCCTGAGCTATCTCCATGAACCGCGCCTGCATGTCGGAGTGACTCAGCGGAGTGCCGCGCACCGACAGTTCCACACATGCTTTTGCCTGCGATGTCGCCTCTGGCACCTCGTGCAGGGGCATACGACCTGTCAGACGCTGTATGCCGTCGATGTTGAGCTGCTGGCGCGCCACCTCGGCAGTCACCAGAGCGATATGGCGGGCTGTGAGTTTGCGACCGAGGATGGTGATGATCCAGCGGTTCTTGCCCTGACGTCCCACCCAATCTTCATATTCCTCAATAGTGACAGGCGTGAAGCGGATATTGACATTAAGCTCATATGCTTTGAGCAGCAGCTCCTTGAGGATGTCGCCGCTTACATCGCTCGAGGTCTTGAAGAGCAAGCCAAGCGAAAGGCTGTGATGGATGTCAGCCTGTCCGATATCGAGGATGCCTGCATCGTAGCGGGCAAGGATTTCAGTCAGAGCGGAAGTCACACCTGGGCGGTCATGACCTGATATATTAATGAGGATGAGTTCGGTTTCTGATGGTTTATTGCTGAGTTCGTGTTGCATATGAATCCGATGTATTTAGGACGGCAATTTACGAATTTTTTCCGAATAGCCTGCCACTGCCTCATTGCGTTATCACGAACTCATTCATAATTCACTATCAAACAAGGACTTGGATGAATGTCCTGAAATTCTGCATGCTTTCTTCGGACAATGAAAGTGTTTTCAGCGGAGTCACAAAGCAGCCATATCGCTTGTCGCATAGCCACAAAGCCCTACATTTGCCCCCGCTGTCCGGCATCAAATCCTGGTTGCCGGGCATTTAATGAAATGTTTAACACACCAAAAAACAGAACTGATCATGAAATTTGCAATGACTAAAGCATTTGCTTTTATGGCAGGCATCGGCATGTGCATCGCATTCACAGGATGCAAGGACGATGACACCAGGATGCCGGCAACCGACGGCGGCTATTCGGTAGAGATGGAGATTGAACTTACTCCCCAAGGCAGCGACAATTCAGCGACACCTACGGAGGTCACCATAGTAAGATTGAACTTACTCCCCAAGGCAGCGACAATTCAGCGACACCTACGGAGGTCACCATAGTAAAAAGCCAGAACTCAGGCTCACAGGAAACTGTCACGCTCAATCAGAAATGGGAGAAGACGATAACATGCCCCGATTCGCCCGATATGGTAGGGTTCATCATCACCCCGTCGGCAGCCGCAAGCTACCGTGTAAGCTACAACATGACCATAATGCGTGACGGAGCTGTGGCAGGACACATCTCCGACGAGCAGACCGTCACAGTCAACCCCGAAGAAGATACCGATGCCGGCGCATATATATTCAAGGTGGCTGACGGAAAGTTTGAGCGCATGGAATACAAAGACATGCTCAGTGGGGATGATAACGGCAAGGATAATCCGCAGCCTACGCCAGAAAAAGACAAGGAGGAGGTAAAAGTGAACGGAACGCTTTACTTCCTTTCGGAAGCAGACGAGACAGATGATGACACATCCATGCACGACAATTTCATATCGCGCTTTCCTAACCGCGCCTTATGGCAAGACAAGAAGCTCGGCAAGGGTGACTACCTGTTTCTTAAAGGCAGCGAAATAGGAGCCATAAGCCTCGATATGCTCAAAGAGAGCATGCAGGCAGGAGCCGTAGTGGTGATTGATCGCCCCCTCTCAGCGCACCAGTTGCTGGCATTTTGCGATAAAACGGGAGTCTACAATCCCTTATACCGAGATGGTGACGATGTATCACATCTGACGTTTGTGGTGGCGTCATCGGACGTGCCGTTCTATTCTACCGAGGATAATTACAGTTATCACGGACTGTTTATGAGCGTGTCACCCCGCTCCGACAGCGACGCATTTACCGACGACTATGCACAGGGAGGCGCAGCCGACCGTATAGCCCGCCTGCTCAATGAAATCAACACTGTCGCAGCTCCAGCCAAGGCTGCGACACGCAACGGCGATCTATCGGAACTCACGACCATCGCGACTGCCTACAAGGTGTTTCTCAACGACAAATCACTCGTCCAGACCCTCAGCAAAAGCATCTACAGAGGCGACTACGCATCAGAGAGCCAAAGCAATTACTACAACTTAGAGTTTGACGTGTGGAATGTCCATTCCGATAACGAGAAACGAAACTACTATTACATCCATCAGGAGTTTCTCGGATCATTTGCCGAGTGCTACAAAGGAGTCCACAGCAAAGCCGTAACCACTAACGGATGCTACACGATGGCGAAGGTGTGCGAATGGTACGGCGACAAGGTGACAGTTACCGCCACGCCCTCTGGCTGCTCCGGGATGCAGATTCACCGCAACTCGCCAGCCACCACCAACACGTCGACCACCTACACCAGCGGCGTGGAGTGGAATTTCAGCGGGGATGTGTCATATTCACAGGAATCGGGCTGGGGCGGCACAGCACATGGAGGGCTTACCCTCAATTCATCAAAGACTTACACCAAAGAGGATATCAGCGTGTACAACAACTGCTCTCCTGGACGCAAACTATCGTGGACATTCGATTTGAAGAAACCGGACACCTCGTTTTCGCCATGGCGAGTAGCAGGGACCAACATGTATGAGGGTGCGGCAGCCGGGCGTTCGAGCCTCTCGGTTGGCATGGACTACCTCATATCGTTTCCTGACTCTGAGAAGGAGCCCGCAATGCACTTAGAGACCACCGTGATCCTTCGAAGCACATGCGGCAAGTGCGGTAGCATCTGCGGCGAACGCACCACAAACACGACAGGCGAACGAAACATATACCTGCCGGTGATAAGCTCCAAGTGAACAGGTCTCTCAGGACATATATGACAAAGCCGCCCGGACATCCATCAAAGGAGTCCGGGCGGAATCGTTTATGTCAACAGACAGGCTGCTGATTATTTCTTCTTGCGGTTGCCGTAGCGGCTCATGAACTTGTCGACGCGACCTGCGGTGTCGACGAGCTTCTGCTTGCCGGTGAAGAAGGGGTGAGACGAGCTTGTGATTTCAAGCTTTACGAGGGGATAGGTCACACCGTCGATCTCGATAGTCTCCTTAGCGGCTACGGTAGAGCGGGTGATGAAAGTTTCGTCGTTGGACATGTCCTTAAACACGACCTCGCGGTAATTGTCGGGATGGATGCCTTGTTTCATCGTTATGTGAGTGTTATTTTGTGAGTTTTATTGGTTAGGGTGAACTTGACGCTGGTAAGACGTCTCGTCATTGTAATGGCGCGGCAAATTTACGCATAACTTTCGTAATATGCAATAGTTATATGTCTTCCTCCTCCCAAAATTCTGTGCATAGAAAGAGGGTGTTGTAAAAACACAATATTGTAGGGACATGCCATGGCATGTCCGCCACGAGCACACAAAATGCCATCTCCTGGGACGCGGACATGCCACGGCATGTCCCTACAGGGCTACAACGCAGATAGCGGGACGGGTCAGGTGCGGAGGTTGAAGTTGAGGATGGCGTCGACGATGAAGAGGCTGCGGATGTCGGTACGGCGGATTTCCATGTCGTCGTAGGCGGCGTTGTCGGAGTGGAGGATGACTATGGAGGGGTCGGAGGGGCAGCGGCGGAGGAACTTGACGAGGCGGTAGTCGTCAAGGACCACGACGTAGATCTGCCCCCAGAAGATTATGGAGGTGTCGCGGATAGGGCGGATGGCTATGTAGCCGCCGTTCTGGATGGTGGGCGACATGGAGTCACCGCTGACGCGCACTATAATGTCATCTGGATTGAGCTGTGGGAGGTCCACGCGACCCACTATGCGGTCGGCTGTCAGCATGCGTGACAGTTCGGCTGTGCCGGCGGTCACGTCAATGTCGTAGACCGGAAGCATCTCAGCCGCGTCCATCGAGGCGTATACCTCATCATCCATCTCCTGTATGCCTTCAGAGTCCATCGTGACGGCATGCTGCGGCTTGGGAAACGGGATGCCCGCGCCGTCGTGCAACCATGGTTTTGCAACCCCAAAGTCGGCAACTATGCGGTTGATGAGTCCCTCGGTGATGGGAAATCGCCCCGAGAGGTGCTTGGAGAGGTTGGAGGGATCGACCCCTATGCGGCGTGCAAACTCAGCCTGCGAGAGGTGCGATATGCTGATGAGATGGCGGATGCGACCTATGACAGCGTCGGAGTCAAAGGGACGCGCATTATTGGCGGACGGGATAGAAATCATAAGGTAGTGATATATACCGCAAAGATAGTAATTTTTACAATAATAACGGTGTATTTTTAACAGACATACGTTAAATTTCAACGGATTACGGCACAAAGGGGATGAAATCTTTTGCCGAAAAGCATAAAAATTCTTAAATTTGCCATTTTGGAAGATAAAACAATCCAACAGGTTACAATTTGTCGGTCAAACTCAGCCAATCACGTCAAATATCCATGACAGAAGCGCATGAGAACCACTCAAATTCATCAACGGACAACAAGAAACATCTATATAGCATTATGGAGACAACAGACATCAAGGTCCTCGACAAGGTAGTCGTCAGATTTTCGGGCGACTCCGGCGACGGAATGCAGCTGGCAGGTAATATATTTACCAATGTGTCAGCCGGCGTAGGCAACCAAGTTTCAACCTTCCCCGACTATCCGGCAGAGATCCGCGCCCCGCAGGGCTCTCTCAGCGGCGTATCGGGATTTCAGGTGAGCGTCGGCATGGACGTGCACACCCCCGGTGACAAGTGCGACGTGCTGATAGCCATGAACCCTGCCGCCCTGAAGCAGAACGTAAAGTTTCTCAAGCCCGGCGGCGTGATCATCGTAGACATCGACTCCTTCAAGGAAGCCGACCTCAAGAAAGCCCTCTTCGAGACCAATGAGCCCTTCAAGGAACTCGGCATCAACGCCCAGGTGGTGGAAGTGCCTGTGACCTCCATGACCAAAGCCGCCCTCGCCGACAAGGGTCTTGACAACAAGAGCGTGCTCAAATGCCGCAACATCTTCGCCCTCGGACTCGTCTGCTGGCTGTTTGACCGCCCCTTGGAGGCAGCCATCCGCCATCTCCAGAGCAAGTTTGCCAAGAAGCCAGCCATCTTCGAAGCCAACCGCGAGGTGCTACAGGCTGGTTACAACTACGGACACAACATCCACGCATCCGTGTCGACCTACCGCATCGAGACCGAGAACCCGCAGAAAGGTGTATACACCGACATCAACGGCAACACCGCCACCGCGTGGGGTCTCATCATGGCATCGGAGCGCAGCGGCCGTCCGCTCTTCCTCGGCAGCTACCCCATCACCCCTGCCACCGACATACTCCATGAGCTTGCCAAGCGCAAAGACCTCGGTGTGACAGCCGTGCAGATGGAGGACGAGATAGCCGGCGTATGTTCGGCAATCGGAGCCTCGTTTGCCGGAGATCTCGCCGTGACCTCCACCTCCGGTCCCGGACTCGCTCTCAAAGGCGAAGGCATCGGACTGGCAGTCATCGCCGAGCTCCCCTTGGTGGTAATCGACGTGATGCGCGGCGGTCCCTCTACCGGCATGCCCACCAAGACCGAGCAGACCGACCTCATGCAGGCACTCTACGGCCGCAACGGCGAGTCACCACTCTGCGTGCTTGCAGCCACCACCCCTACCAACTGCTTCGACATGGCATTTGAGGCAGCACGTATAGCCATCGAACACATGACCCCCGTCATACTGTTGACCGACGCATTTATCGGCAACGGCTCGAGCGCATGGCGCGTGCCCGAAGCTTCGGAATATCCCGAGATACACCCCCGCTTCGTGCCCGAATCGCTACGCGAAGGCTGGAAGCCCTACAAGCGCGACGAGAAGTCACTCGCCCGCTACTGGGCACTCCCCGGCACCGAGGGACTGATGCACCGCGTGGGCGGTCTTGAGAAAGACAGCGACACCGGAGCCATCTCCACCGACCCTGCCAACCACGAGAAGATGGTGGCACTGCGCCGCGAGAAAGTAGCCCGCATCGCCGACAACATCCCCCTGCAGGAAGTGCTCGGAGACGAAAACGCCGACACCCTGCTCCTCGGATGGGGCGGCACCTACGGACATCTGCGTACCGCCACAAACGAACTCAATGCCGCCGGCATCCCGATGGCATTTACCCAGCTCGCCTACATCAACCCGCTGCCCCGCAACATGGCAGAAATCATGAGCCGCTACAAGCGCGTCATCGTGGCTGAACTCAACACCGGCATGTGTGCCGACTACCTCCAGGCACAGTTCCCCGCGACCCACATTGATCGCATCAACAAGGTGCAGGGACAGCCTTTCCAGGTCAGCGAAGTTGTAGAAAAGGTACGCGAAATCCTCGGCAAGTAAGAAAACAGATCAGACAACACTCCATATACATAGAGACAACAATGGAAGAACTCATATATACCCCCGCCAATTTCAAGAGCGACCAGTCAGTGCGCTGGTGCCCAGGCTGCGGCGACCACGCCATACTCAACTCGCTCCACAAAGCCATGGCAGCTGTGGGCGTAGCTCCTCATCAGACAGCCGTCATCTCGGGCATCGGTTGCTCGTCACGTCTGCCCTACTACATGAACACCTACGGCATGCACACCATCCACGGCCGCGCAGCCGCCATAGCCACAGGCGTGAAGCTCGCCAACCCCGAGCTGACCGTATGGCAGGTGTCGGGCGACGGTGACGGTCTCGCCATCGGCGGCAACCACTTCATCCATGCCATCCGCCGCAACATCGACATCAATATGATGATCTTCAACAACAAGATCTACGGTCTGACCAAGGGACAGTACTCCCCCACCAGCGACCGCGGCACAGTGTCGAAGTCATCGCCCTACGGCACAGTCGAGGATCCCTTCATCCCGGCAGAACTCGTGTTCGGTGCCCGCGGCAACTTTTTCGCCCGCAGCATCGATGTCGAGCTTGAGACCACCCGTGAGGTGATGATAGCCGCCGCCCGCCACAAAGGCACATCGGTAGTGGAGATCCTACAGAACTGCGTCATCTTCAGCAACGGCGTGCACAGCCGCATCACCGACAAGGAGGTACGCGCCGACCGCACCATCCATCTGCGCCACGGCGAGAAGATGCTCTACGGCAAAGACATGAACAAGGGTCTGGTACGTGACGGATTCTATATCAAAGCAGTGGAACTCGGCAAAGACGGCTACACTCTTGACGACGTGCTCGTGCACGATGCCAAACTGCCCAGCAACTTCCTGCACCAGCAGCTCGCCATGATGGACGGCGAAACCCTGCCTCTGGCAGTAGGCGTCATCCGTGATGTCGACTCAATCACCTACAACGATGCCGTCAGCCAGCAAATCGAAGAAGTACGCGCCAAGAAGGGCTTCAACTCCCTGCGCGAGATGATCCTCGCCGGTGACACCTGGACAGTGGAATAAAGCAACGCCACCCAACACCCTCATCATAATGTAGGGTGGGTGTTCAAAACTGTCAATTGTGGTGATTCTGCCTGTGTACTGTAGGGACATGCCATGGCATGTCTGCTGATACTCAAGCATTTGCAGATTAGACATGCCATGGCATGTCCCTACAGTATTGTACGATTTGGAGTTTTGCAACACCCTCCCTACATTAAAACCGACCCCAGCCATCATGGAAGTACTCTACGAAGACAACCACATAATCATAGTCAACAAAGCCCCGGGCGAGATAGTGCAGGGTGACAAGACCGGTGACACACCGCTGAGTGAAACCATCAAGGCATATCTCAAAGAGAAGTATGCCAAACCGGGCAACGTGTTCTGCGGCGTGGTACACCGTCTCGACCGCCCCGTAGGAGGCGTGGTTGTATTCGCCAAGACCTCCAAGGCACTGGCGCGTCTCAACGAGATGTTTCGCGAGGGGAAAGTCGACAAGACCTACTGGGCGATTACAGCAGGAACGCCCGCAGAGCCGTCGGCGACCCTCACCCACTATATCACCACACGCCAGCAGGGCAACAAGAGCTATGCGTCACTTAAGCCTGTCACAGACGGGAAAAAGGCGGTGCTCCACTACGACCTGATAGCCCGTGGTGACCGCTACAACCTGCTTGAAGTCAAATTAGAGACCGGGCGCAAGCACCAGATACGCGTACAGCTCTCATCCATCGGCTGCCCCGTAAAGGGTGACCTCAAATACGGAGCCAAGCGCAGCAACCCCGACGGGTCCATATCGCTGATGGCACGGCGCATCAGATTCACCCATCCCGTCAGCGGCAACGACATAGATGTCACGGCACCTGTGCCTGACGACAACCTGTGGCAGGCACTCGCCGCCGAAGTCTGCGACACCGCCGGTAAACCGGCTGAGCAGTGACAAGAGGCTGCAAAAAGCCGCAAAACGCAGGTTTGACGCAGAATTAGGCGAGAAAATTTGGATAATTCAATAATAACCGTTAATTTTGTGGCGCATTTGACAGCAGAGGCTGCCAGAGATGATGCAAGTCTGCTTCAGTAGCTCAGTTGGTTAGAGCACCTGACTGTTAATCAGGGGGTCGTTGGTTCAAGCCCATCCTGAAGCGCACGACATTTCAATTCAATCCCCAATCACAACCATGCTTCAGTAGCTCAGTTGGTTAGAGCACCTGACTGTTAATCAGGGGGTCGTTGGTTCAAGCCCATCCTGAAGCGCGAAAATGCGGTAGCCGTGAGGCCTCCGCATTTTTCGTATTTATACGTGTGTGATTTCGTGAAAAATTGCTAAATTTGCACTCTCATTTTGCAAATTTTTTAACACTGCGGCGCGGGTGGCGCACATGCCACGGCATGTCCCTACAAAAAGCCTACGTATTATCATAAGCATACATCACATATTATATATAGGTGTCGCGAACGGCGGCATCAAATGGAAAAGGTAAAAAAGATTACAGAAATGAAACTATCGGGTACAATCGATTTCCAGCCGAAGCTGCTGACCTCGCTCAAGGGGTATTCGGCTTCACGACTGAAAGACGACCTCATCGCCGGCATCGTGGTCGGCATAGTAGCTCTGCCGCTTGCCATCGCTTTCGGCATAGCCAGCGGTGTAAGCCCCACAATCGGTCTGATTACCGCTATCATCGGCGGCTTCTTGGTGAGCGCACTCGGCGGATGCTCCGTGCAGATAGGCGGACCGACGGGAGCTTTCATCGTCATCGTCTACAGCATAATAGCCAATTTCGGACTTGAGGGACTCGCGGTAGCGACACTGATGGCAGGGCTGATCATGATACTCCTCGGACTCTTCCATCTCGGCACCGTCATCAAGTTCATCCCCTACCCCATAGTCGTAGGATTCACCGCAGGTATCGCCCTGACCATCTTCTCCACCCAGATCAACGACTTCTTAGGTCTCGGTCTAAAGGATGTACCGGCAGCATTCCTCCCCAAATGGGGGGTGTATTTCAAAAGCCTCGCCCAGATTGATGTACCCACATTGGTAGTAGGCGTAGTGTCATTGCTGATAATCACCCTGACCCCAAAGGTATCCAAGAGACTACCCGGCGCTCTGATAGCCATCATCATAGTGTCGGTGGCAGTATGGATCGTCAAAGGTTTCGCTCCAGAGTGGGGAGTCGAGACCATCGGTGACCGCTTCGGCAAGATGGCTACCGACATCCCGCAGCCCCACGGATTCACTCTGTCGATGAACACCATCAACATGCTGCTGCCATCGGCGTTCACCATCGCCATACTCGGTGCCATCGAAAGCCTCCTGTCAGCCACAGTAGCCGACGGCGTGACCGGAAGCCGCACCAACTCCAACACCGAGCTTATCGGTCAGGGCATCGCCAATGTGGTAGTACCATTCTTCGGCGGCATACCCGTCACCGGAGCCATAGCCCGCACCATGACCAACATCACCAACGGAGGCCGCACCCCCGTGGCAGGCGTGGTGCATGCGATAGTGCTGCTGCTGATATTCCTATTCCTGATGCCGCTCATCAACCAGATACCTATGGCATGCCTGGCGGCAGTGCTGATAGTGGTCAGCTACAACATGAGCGGATGGCGCACCGTACGTGCCATATTCAAGAACCCCAAGAGCGACATCTCTGTACTCGTGGTGACATTCCTGCTGACCGTCATCTTCGACCTCACCATCGCCATCGAAATCGGACTGCTCCTTGCCATCATACTCTTCCTGCGCCGTGTAACCGAAAACACCCAGATACGCGTCTACAGCGAGCAGCTTGACGTGGCTGAAGGAACCGAAGCATCAGCCCACGAAGTGCTCGACATACTCCCCGGAGTATCGGTATATGAGATAGAGGGTCCGTTCTTCTTCGGCGTCGCCACCAAGTTTGACGAACTGATGCGCGACGGATTCGGAGGCGTAGGTCAGGGCGACAAGCCCATAGTGCGCATCATACGCATGCGCCTCGTGCCTTTCATCGACTCCACCGGCATACACAACTTAGAGACCCTCATACTCTCGTCGCAACAAGAAGGCATCCATGTGGTGCTCTCAGGCGTAGTGCCCAAAGTGCGTGAAACCCTCGAGCATGCCAATATAGACAAGCTCCTCGGCAACGACCATATCTGTGACAACATCAACATTGCCGTCAAGATGGCAAACGGCATAGTGACGGCACAGAAACGTTAAAATCATGCAGATTGCGACACAAAAATTATGATTTTTTTGAGAAATAGAGATTGCCGGGCAAAAAAATCATAAAAAAACTTTGGTAATCCAACTTTTTGGTATACCTTTGCAACGTTTTTGAAGCTAAACAAATTTGTTTTATTATTTAATCACAAAAAAGAAAATGAAAAAGTTAGTTTATCTCCTCGCTGTTTCTTTCGGTGCTTCTATGTTTGCCGCTTGCGGTAACTCTGACAAGGCTGCTGAAGCTGCTGACACTGTAGCTGTAGAAGAAGTTGCTATCGAAGAAGTTGCTACTGTTGACACCGCTGCTGCTGTTGTTGACTCTGCTGCTGTCGTAGCTGACTCTGCTGCTGTCGTAAAGTAATCTGCTGAAAGAGCAGACATTTAGAGGATACGACTCTAATTACGAAATAGCTACCACATCTCTCCGCTTCACGCGGAGAGGACAAGTGGCAGCTTTTTCGTTTTTTTGCATATGTGGCTGTAGGGGCTTCAACGCCCCTCATGTCCTTAAGGTCTTTAAAGTCTTTAAGGTCTTTAAAGTCTTTAAGGTCCTTAAAAATGGATAGCTTTTATGGCTGTGGCTTCACCTCGCACTCTCATCACTAAGATAGCCCGGCGCATGCGCATGATGCGACTGCGCATGATCATATTGCTGATGGCACTCGCCATGGTGGCAATAGCCGGTGTAGTGTGCGCCTACTACGTGTGGTGGCGCGAAGCCGTCATAGTTTCCCCCGCCCCCACGGAATATCCAGTCAGGGGCATCGACATTTCCGCTCATAACGGAGTTGTGGACTTCGACAAGGTAGCCGCCACAGGGATGGAGTTTGTCATACTAAAAGCCACCGAAGGAGCAACCTTCAAGGACCGTAATTTCACCGACAACTACCGCAAAGCGCGCCGCGCCGGACTGAAAGTCGGAGCCTACCACTTCTTCAGATTTGATGTCGGTGGCTACATGCAGGCTCTCAATCTGCTCCACAGCCTCAGAGGGCGATCCCTTGATATGCCCGTAGTCATAGATGTAGAGGAATGGAGCAATCCTCGCGATCACACCACCCACGATATCCTGACACGCCTTCAGTCCATGATAAACACCCTTGAGTCACACGGTTACCGCGTGATGTTATATAGCAACAAAGACGGTTTTGAGAAATTTTTCAGCCAGCAGTTTGCCCATTATCCGCTGTGGCTATGTTCATTTACCGGCGCACCCGAGGCAGGCAACATGAGGCTATGGCAGTTCAGTCACGTGGGACGTGTCAGCGGAGTCAACGGCAAGGTCGACATCAACACCTTCAACGGTTCAGCCGAGGCTTGGGAACGGTGGCTTGAAGAATTTGACTGACACAATAAACCCGTAGGTGACAACGTTATATAAAGTATGAGAATCTTGCTACGACACATCAGACAAGCCAATATATCCGCCCTACTGCTTTCACTTATAGTTCTGGCATTTGCGCCTGCTGCCTCAGGTGCCACAGTGTTTGAATTTGCCGACAACAGCCGCCTGTCGTCAGGTACATGGTACAAAATCGGCATCAGAGCCTCTGGAGCCTACTGCCTGACAAACGACCAGATCAGGAAGATGGGCTTTTCAGACCCCTCAAAAGTCAAGATATACGGCTACGGCGGCGAGCAGCTACATGAACAGCTCAGCCCTGCGTTTGTCATCGACGACCTGCCCCAGTCGCCCTCCGAACTCACCGGGCAGGGCGTGGTATTCTATGCCCGCGGACCAGTGGCTTGGTCACAGTCAAGAAACAACACCGCCGCCAGCCACCGCATCAACGCATTCAGCGATGTGGCTTATTATTTCGTCACCGAAAACGACGAGCCACGCAACACACCTGTCAAGGACACCTCCGCATCAACAAGCAATGCCGCACCCGTGACCACATACTTCCGTGACAACCTGCTCCACCATCTCGAGACGGAATCAGCCAGCTACAGCGGACACGTATATTTCGGAGAGAGCCTCAAAGGCAACGACGGCGTCACCATCCCCTTCCAGCTGCCTGATATAGTGGAGGAAAATACCGCCAACAAGGTGCTAATGCGCGTTTCGGCATTCCACCACACCACATCCACCCCTTATACTGCCAGATTCCAGGTAACCACAGATTCTGACAATTTCCCAGGAGGCACATTCACAGCCAGCCAGGCCAACACCGAGAGCCACGTCTACGGAGTAATGGGAACCGGACAATACACATCTTCGCCATCATTCAATGCACAGCAGCTCAACGTGAAAGTGTCATGTGACCAGGCTGCCAACATCGACCGCGCCAACCTGCACTACATCGAGATAAGCTACCTGCGATACCTCAGACTCAATGGACCGTCGCTCAATTTCACCCTCCAGTCACCCAATGCCGCTATCACAGGAGCCAACGGAGACACCAGAGTGTGGGATGTATCAGACCCTCGCAGCTATACGCAGCTCAACCTGCAATCCGACGGCGACCGCGCCCGTTGGTATTATCCATCGGGTCACGCATGGAAACGCTATGTGGCATGGAAATCTGCCGAAGGGCTGCCCCAGCCTGAAATCATCGGATACGCTGCCAACCAGAATCTCCACGGACTTCCGACACCTGACATGGTGATATTCACGCTGCCCCAGTGGTACAAGGAAGCATGCGATCTGGCGGCACACCGCAAGCAGACGCAAGGACTGGATGTCGTGGTCACCAACATGGATGACGTTTATAACGAATTCAGCTCCGGTACACCTGACGTACAAGCCATGCGCAGGATGCTCAAGATGTTTTACGAACGTCCAGAGAAAAAACTGAAATATGCGCTTGTGATGGGACGACCCACGTGGGACTACCGTCGCAAAGCTAAAAACTCCAGTCTCGGAGAATGCGCATACCCCGTAACGCCAGCATGGTCAGACACACTCGGACTGATAGAGTTCAACCAGAGTCTGCACACTGATGACGTGTTCGGCTTGCTTGAAGACGGAGCAACCACCCTGCGCCAGTTAGGAACATCAGCCATGAGCATCGCCGTAGGACGCCTGCCAGTGACCACCCGCGAGATGGCAGCTGCAGCCGTAAAGAAAATCATCGACTACGAAAAAGGGCTCAACACACGTTCGGCTTGGCGCGGCAACATCATGTACATAACCGACCTCAGCAACAATCTGATAGACTTCCAGACTGATGCCGAAGAAGCATCAGAGGCTCTGGGATATACTTCTCCGTCAGATCCGAAGAATCGCGGCGTGGGCAACGGACTGCTCGCCACGAAAGCCTATATAGATTTCTACAAAAAAGAGAACGGCAAGGCAACGAAAGCATTCCAGATCGTAAAAAACAAGCTGCAGGAAGGCACCGCGTGGATGATCTACATAGGGCACTCCTCACAGACCGTGTGGGGCGGAGTCGGCATCATGCCCACGAGCTACGTGCAGTCCATGTCGCTCAGGCGCAAGCCCATAGTAGTATCAGCCAGCTGCCACTACGCACAGATTGACGGTCCCAACCTGTCAGGAGCAGAGATGATGTGGCGCAATCCACAGGGTCCCATATCGCTGATAGCCACGACGCGCAGCGCCGCCATACATCATAACGGCGAATTTGTCAAATATCTCAGCAGCAATATCGGCAGAACCCACGCCTCTGGCAGAGCCATGACCGTAGGCGAGATATTCCAAAAGACAAAAAACGACTTCAATAACTGCTATGAGGCGAAAGTCTATATCCTCATCGGCGACCCGGCGATGATACAGAGCGTGCCGTCACACACCGTAGACCTGACAGCCCTCAAGGATGTCACCGACGGCAACGACAAGCCCATAGGAAGCGTGCAGGAACCGCCCTATCTCGAAGGCGGCTCCCAGATACGCCTTGAAGGAAATGTCATGACAACCTCCGGGCAAGCTCTCGACGACTTCAATGGAGAAATCGAGGTGACGCTCTATGACTCCAAGACCGACATGACCACACTGGGACAGGGCGACACGGTCCACACCACCAAGACCTACGAGGTGCAGGGACCGGTGCTCAGCAAGGGGCGCGCAGCAGTACGTGACGGACGCTGGACGCTTGATATGCTCGTGCCTATCGACATAGCCAATAATAACCGCCCGGGCTTCATCAGCATGTACGCGGTGGATGCACGTGGCGAACGTGATGCATTGGGAGGCTTTGCCGACTTCACCATCTCAGGCTTCAAACCCGAAATCACTGACGACATTCCTCCAGTCATAGATACGATGTACCTCAACAGAGCCGACTTTACCAACGGCTCTACCGTCGATGCCAATCCCACCCTGTTTGCCCATGTCTATGACAATCTCGGCATCAATCTCGGCGCTGGAGGCGTAGGCCATACGATGACTCTCACTATCGATGGATATAAGGTGCTGTCGGATCTGACCGACTATTTCCTGCCCGACTTCGCATCTACCTCGGCAGGCTCGTTGGCTTATCCCCTATCAGGGCTCTCCGGCGGAGGATATACGGCGACGCTGACCATCTATGACAACACCGGCAACAGCACAAGCCGCGCTATCGACTTCTGGGTGGACGACACCGTAGCCCCCACCCTCATAGATGTCTACGCCCTGACGAGTGCATCCTCATCCGAGACACTGTTCTATGTCACGCATGACCGTCCCGACAAGGACATGGATGTGGAGATTGAAGTATTCGACCTCGGCGGACGCAGAGTATGGGTAGCAGACAAGCACGTATATAGCGACGGCAACATGACCGAACCGATTTCATGGGACATGACCACAAACGCCGGGTCACGAGTCGCAGCAGGCATCTACGTCTACAGGGCTTCCATCTCCATGCCTGACGGGGAGAAGTTCAGCTCGGAGTCGCGCAAACTTGCCATCCGCGGACGTGAGTAACCGATACGGACGTGGTGAATACAGAAGGTGCACGCTATCAAATGTAAATTCTGTTTAAATCCGTCCAACATCCTTTGTCATAACAGATTAAAAGCGTAAATTTGTTAGCTTTATGACACCTCAGACTCCAATCCAGCACGAAATGCTCCCGCAGCCTACGTTAAGCCGCCTTCCATGGTATTTGGCTTACATAGACCGCCTGCACTCCAACGGAGTGGAGTTCGTGTCATCTACTGCCATATCCCGGCAGATAAATGTGGATGCCTCGCAGATTGCCAAAGACCTCTCATATCTCGGCATAAAGGGCAAGACACGCATCGGTTACGAAGTCAAGGCCCTTGCCTCGCGCCTGGGAGAATTTCTCGGATTCCGCGAAAGTCACAATGCCATCATGGCTGGCGTAGGCAGCCTCGGGGCAGCACTGATCGCTGACGGAGGCTTACAACGCTTCGGTCTGCGCATAGTGGCAGGAATCGACACTGACCCGGCAGTAGCCGGCAGCCAGCGGGCAGGTGTCAACGTCTATTTCCCCGAACAGCTTGCCGATCTCGTCAACGATTTCCACGCCGAGATAGGCATCCTTGCCGTTCCGGTAGAGCATGCCCAGGCAGTAGCCGACCACATGGTCGAAGCCGGCATACGCGCCCTATGGAATTTCACTCCTTGCCGCATAGTAAGCAGGGATGATATCGTGGTGCAGGACACCTCTATCTATGCCCATCTGGCGGTGATGTACCACCGGCTCAAGATTTCCAGCAATGCCAAGGAGGGCACAGACAGATGAAAGCTCTCGTATTCAGCCGACATCCGGGACAACCGGTGACTCATCCGGCACTGTTTTCACTGATACCGGACTCTGCCGTCACCCCATCAGGGATGCCCGTGTTCCTTCCGCCATTTGAAAGCTCATGGGAACTTGCCATCGGTCCGGCATACCGCATAGGACGGCTCGGCAAGAACATAGCCCCGAAGTTTGCGATGCGCTACATCGACGGCATGACACTCGGAGCCTGGGCAGTGCCGGTAGATCTTCTAAAAGAACTTCAAGACAACGGACAGCCGATAGGCTTACTGTCTACATTTGACGGAGCCTTGACCCTCGGCGAGTGGCAGGAACCGCTACATGACATGCCGCTAACCATGTCAATAAGGCAGACCCATGCCAACTGGACGCCTGATGAAATCAGGCTGGGAGAGGCGCTGCAAGCCGCCTCACGCTATGTGACCCTCAAAACAGGCGATGTCATCATCCCGATGCTCAGCCCTGTACACCACCCGATCGTGCCCGATGACATCATCGAAGGCAGCATGGGAGGCAAAGAGGTCATCCGCGTGAAAATCAAGTGAAACGCACCAAACCAATAAGCCAAACCTAACAAGTACACAAGATATTTCAATACCAATATGTTATCGCAAAAGCTATTCTCTCTTTCTTGCGCGCTCATACTGACTACGACAGCCATGACCTCATCTACAGCGGCTACCGTAGACAAGTCTCATTTCGCCCAGGCATCAAGGCTGTCAGCGGCGGGAGGCAGATATGTAAAAATCCGCTGTACGGAAGCCGGTGTGCAACAGCTCACTGCCGGACAACTGCGCCAATGGGGCTTCTCGTCAATCAGCAATGTACGCATACTCGGATTCAACGTCACGGATCTGCATGACAACAAGCTCGATGCCGGAACGCCCGATGATCTGGAGATAATGAAAACCTATCGCACAGGGAGCGGCGACAACGCAAAATTGTTTTTCTACAACCCTGGCGTATACCGCATCACCGTAAAGGGAGATTCAGCATATCCCCAGAAGCCGACTTTCACCATCACCGAAAACCGGTACAGCGACTATGCATATTACATCGTGACCGATGCTGTCTCTGAAGACGACCGCATGACTGAGGTCTATTCAAAAAGTACCGGCAAATGGCCTACTACACACATCTCGATGCAATATTCACGTTGGCGGGAACACCATCCCGAAGAGGGCGGTTCATTTTATGTCGGAGAGCAGAGCACAGATAAGATTACACATACCTTTGAGCTCACCGACCCAGCGCGTAACACCGATTCACGCTGCAATATCAATCTCCGTTATGGATTTGAGAGTTCACGTAACTGCACCTCATCATTCAAGCTGACACCAACTGTGCTCAACTCTGACGACATACAGCTGTCAGACGTAAAAGCCACTATTGCCAGAAGCGCATATACCCAGTCTGAACCATACCGATTCCACGGAGCCACCAACTGGAGCAATGTCAGCTTCCTGATTACACATCCCACAGGCGAGGATGCCGCCAAGCTCACCAATCCGCTTATTATCAACGTAGAGACACCCAATTCCGCGGGTTCCAACCACACGTTGAGCCACTGGATAGCCCGTCATGACGAGATGGTGCTGTATCTGCGCAACAACTATCTGCGCACACCCCAGATGCTGATGCTGGTCAACACGTTTGATTCAGGCACTACAGGCCTGACCCTCTACAAGAACGCTCCCGCATCAGGTTCACTGCCCGCATCGACCCTCTCGTCGTCACCTATAGTATGGGATGTCTCCAACCCCTCCAATATCGCGCGCATACATCCTCAAAACGCCTCAACCTTCTGGAAATATGATTTCAGAACCCAGGCTGTGGAGGGCTGCCGTAAACTTATCGCTTTTGACCCACAGAAGGACCAATATACTCCCGAAATGGTTGGAACTGTCGAATCTCAGAACCTGCATGGCATAGGCACCGGAAGCAATCCTGTACCTGACATGGTGATTGTCACTGTGGACGCATTCAAAGCACATGCACAAAGACTCGCCGACATACACCGCGAACAGCAGGGGCTGGATGTAAGAGTGGTCACACATGACCAGCTCATCAACGAGTTCGGGTCAGGCACTCCACATGCCATGGCTTACCGCCTCTTTGCCAAAATGCTCTTCGAACGCGGTCGCAGCACTGACGCATCCTATCAATATGACGATGAAAACATATGGTACTATGACAGCAACGGCAACCGTATCATAGTCGACGACAAGAGCAAGTTCCGCTACATGCTTCTTTTTGGACCTATGTCACATGACAATGTGCACATGGCAGTCCCAGGCAACGGCTACATGATCACCTATCAGGCTGAAGACCCATATCTCACCAATGTAACCACCGGCAATTATGCTCTCGCCGACTATTTCGGCATAGTCAACGACGATTTTACCGGCGATCGTGCGCATCAGATGTACGCCAGTGTGGCAGTAGGTGTGATTGACGCCATGAACCAGGCTGACGCAGAGCAAGCAGTCAGCAAGATAGAGAACTACCTTAAGGGATTTCCTGGCGACTCCGACTACTTCAACCACCTCACTATGGTCGGCGATGCCAGCCGTCAGTTTACAGAAGATGCCTACAACGCCCGTGGCACTGCTGCCGCTGCCAATCCGGCAGGAATAATCGACAACATATACACCGAGCTATATGACGGGAACAACGCTGACCGCGACACACAGGTACACACCGACATAGCCTCTGCGCTTAATGCCGGCTCATACTTCTTCTCCTACGTCGGCCACTCACGCGCAGATGCCTTCGAAAGCGCATTCCCAGTATGGAACAATCAGCTGATTGCGTCCAACTACTATGACTACAAGCCGTTTGCAGCCTTAGGAACATGCTCCACTTTCCCCTATGACTGGTATAACAACAGCCTGGTACATAACTTCACCGCCAAAGCCGACGGTGGCATGCTGGCTGTAGTGGCAGCATGCCGTTCAGTGTTCCCTGCGCAGAACTTACAGCTGGTACAGGAATTTACAAAACGTCTCTATTCAGCCAAACCAGGCATGTATATAGGCGATGTGTACCGTGCGACAAAACGCACCTTAATGCGCGACAACAACATGGCAGCTACATATTACGACAACCTGACTGTCAACTCAGCATGCTACGCCCTTTCAGGCGACCCCGCACTCCCTGTCATAGGTCTGTCACACACTGCCACACTTACTGAAATCGCAGGCAAGGAGATTGCCTCCAACGCCACCGTAGAGGACGGATCCATAATCGTCGAGCCATTCAGCTCTGTAACCATCAAGGGACGCATTTCTGCGATAGGTAATGACACCGCAGACTCGGAGTTTAACGGCACTGCCACCATCACGGTGCTTGACGGACCTGAGCATTCGACACTCAATCAGATGGATATGGAGTGGGATGACACTCAGATTTCAAAATTCAATGTGCCAGTGAAGGCTGGTGTATTTGAAGCTACATTCACCATCCCCCCCGGCAACCTGCCCGGCATCAGCAACCGTATCAGTGTATATGCCATCTCCGATGACAAGACCCAGGTAGCCACCGGAGTATCAAAAGCTCTTGCCGTCAAGGAAGTTGACACGCCTGAGTCAGGTGACACCGAAGCTCCGACCATTACCGAGCTATATCTGGACAACGCCGATACATTCAGCGATGGCACCGCTGTATCAGCCAATCCTACAGTATATGCCACCATCAACGATGCCCAGACCGGAATAGATGTGTCAGGCTCTCTCAACAGCAACCTCATGCTCGTGCTTGACGGCACGACCGAGCTTCAGAATGTGCTGTCACGAATGACCCCTTCTGCCGACAACGGCATGAAACTCGTCTATCCGCTATCCAATCTGGTAGACGGCAGCCACTCCATCAGCTTGACTGTCAGCGACAATGCGGGCAACACAGCCACTGAGACCATCAACTTCACCGTCATCAGCACTGCCCTCAACGCGACACTGGCTATAGATGACAATCCCGTCCGCGACATGATGAGCTACCGCCTGACCGATGCAGACATCTCCGACAGCGCAGAGCTCACTCTCATCGTACGCGACATGTCGGGCAATACTGTCTATTCCTCAAAGGGCATAGGAACGGCTGGCACATGGGATCTCACAGCATCCAATGGCAGCAAGATAGCAGATGGACGATACAAAGCCAATGTAATGCTGCGTGACGGAAATGTACACGGCTCAACACCCTCAGTAGAATTTATAGTTGTAAAATAAAATTTTACACTTTGCGGAGCTCTGCCACCGCAAAAGAGTCATCAGCAATCCCGCGTCAAAGGTGTCAAAGCCTGACGCGGGATTGCTATTTATTAACATAACCGATGGAAGATATAACGGAAATTTTGCTAAATTTGCAAAAAGTATCGTCACGAAGCAACGTACCGTAAACACGACCTTACACATCTGGACCTCCGTAAGTTATCATCATATAATCTAATACGGAACTACACGGGATAACTTGCATGTAAAAAAGCATCCTTTATCTCCTTGTCTTACCCTCATCATTTCGGCATGACAGGACGCGACTTGACCATGTAACCCCGACATATTGTTTCGGACAGGCGTCACTTTTGCGGTCTGGAACCATTGCTGGTTTCCGGATGCCATACCTAAGAGGAAATAAAAAAACAACATAAATGACAAGGACATGGAATTATGTGCCCCTTACATCCAAGCAGCAGAAGCAGGAGACGGAGCTTGACAAACGCTTCGCCAACTGTCAGCCTATCAGCGAGTTGCTGGTGGAGCGTGGCATTACCACCATTGACGCGGCAGAAAGATTCTTTCATCCGTCGCTCGGTGATATGCACGATCCCTTCCTCCTCGACGGTATGGCTGCAGCAGTGGACTGTATAAACTCCGTAATGGGGCGAAAAGAGAAGATAAGGGTATTCGGCGACTACGATGTGGACGGCACCACCGCCGTGGCTCTCGTGTACAAGTACCTGAGCAACTTCTACTCCAACATAGATTATTATATCCCCACTCGCTACGACGAGGGCTATGGCGTAAGCACCCAGGCTATAGACGCGGCAGCTGAGAGCGGGGTCAAACTGATCATCATCCTCGACTGTGGAGTCAAGGCGGTCGATGAGATAGCCTACGCCAAATCCAAGGGGATAGACTTCATCATCTGTGACCACCACATGGCTGACGACCGTCTGCCTGATGCGGTAGCCATACTCAACCCCAAACTCGAGGGTTCGGGCTATCCATTTCCGCATCTGAGCGGATGCGGTGTGGGCTTCAAGCTGATGCAGGCATTTGCATTATCCAATGGGCTTGATACCTCAGACCTCTATGCTCTGCTTGACCTGGTGGCAGTATCCATTGCAGCCGACATAGTGCCGATGGTGGGCGAAAACCGCATCATGGCATATCACGGTCTGCGCCGCATAAACAGCAACCCTAATATGGGTCTGCGCGGCATTATACGCATTTGCGGGCTTACCGGCAAGGAAATCACCGTCAGCGACCTGATATTCAAGATCGGACCGCGCATCAATGCTTCGGGACGCATGCAGAGCGGACGCGAAGCGGTGGAACTTCTTGTGTCGCGTGACAGCGCGGACGCGCTTGACCGTGCCAAGGCGATAGACCAATACAATCAGGACCGCAAAGAGCTTGACAAGCGCATTACCGAGGAGGCTAACGCGCTGCTCGAAGGGCACAGCGAAGACCTCGCATCACAGAAGTCTATAGTCATCTACAACAAGGACTGGCACAAAGGCATCATAGGTATCGTTGCATCGCGTCTGACCGAGCTGTATTACAAGCCTGTGGTGGTACTGACATTTGCCAACGGACTTGCCACCGGCTCGTCACGGTCAGTGCAAGGCTTTGATGTCTACAAAGCCGCCGACAGCGTGCGCGACCTACTCGAAAACTTCGGCGGACACCCCTATGCCGTCGGGCTGTCGATGAAGGAGGAAAACGTGCCTGAATTCCGCCGGCGCTTTGAGGAGTATGTCAGTGGCAACATCACCCCTGACCAACTGACACCGCAGCTCTATATTGACGCAGTTGTGACATTCTCGCAGATTACCCCGGAGTTTGTCAGCACACTTCGTCACTTCAATCCATTCGGACCAGGAAACCAGAAGCCCGTGTTCTGCACCGAAAATGTCTCGGACTTCGGCACGAGCAAACTCGTCGGCAAAAACCTCGAACACATCAAGCTGGAGCTTGTGGATCCCACATCGGGCAAGGTGTTCAACGGTATCGGCTTCAATATGGCGCGCCACTTTGGCCACATCCATGCCGGCAAGCCGTTTGACATCTGCTACACGATAGAGGAGAACAAGCACATGCGCTCCAACTCGGCGATACAATTTCTCATCAAGGAAATCCGTCCTAAGGAGTAAGTCATGGGCTGTCAAGCCTACACATCTGATGACATGCACGATGTCCTCAAGCGATATTGGGGATACGATTCATTCCGTCCGCTCCAGCAGGAGATAATCACATCGGTGCTGTCGGGACACGACACGCTCGGGCTGCTGCCGACAGGCGGAGGCAAGAGCCTTACATTTCAGGTGCCGGCAATGATGCTCCCAGGGCTGACCCTGGTGGTCACTCCACTCATCTCCCTGATGAAGGACCAGGTGGACAATCTGCGTCAGGTGGGCATCACTGCCACATACCTCTATTCGGGGATGACGCTGCGCGAGCACAACCTCGCCCTTGATCGCTGCCATGCAGGCAAGGCGAAGCTGCTCTACGTATCGCCTGAAAAATTGAAATCAGAGACTTTCATCGCCACCCTGTCATCGCTGCGCATCAGCATGATAGTGGTCGACGAGGCACACTGCATATCGCAGTGGGGCTACGACTTCCGCCCAAGCTATCTCGCCATAGCCGATGTGCGCCGCCTGTTTCCCGACGCCCCAGTGTTGGCGTTGACAGCATCTGCCACGCCGCAGGTGGCTGACGACATCATGGAGCGGCTCTGCTTCAAGGAGCGGAGCATATACGCCCGCAGCTTCCACCGTGACAATCTCAGCTACATAGTGCGCTATGACACCCACAAGGAGGTGCCGCTGCTGCGTGTGCTCCGCGGAGTGCCAGGCACGGCAATAGTCTATGTCCGCTCTCGCCGACGCACGGTGGAGATAGCCCGTACACTTATAGATAATGGCATCAGTGCTGATTACTACCATGCCGGACTCGACCCGACCGACAAGGCTGACAAACAGAACAGATGGAAAGATGGCTCAATCCGCGTAATTGTGGCTACCAATGCCTTCGGCATGGGCATCGACAAGCCCGATGTCAGGGCGGTGGTGCATTATGACCTGCCGCCGTCGCTTGAGGAATACTATCAGGAGGCTGGACGCGCCGGGCGTGACGGCAAGCATGCCTTCGCCGTGCTGCTCGTGGCTCCGTATGACAAGGCGACACTCTCGCGCCGCATCTCTGATGCCTTTCCGCCCAAGGATTTCATACGCAAGGTCTACGAGCTGGCTTGCAATTTCACCAACATACCTGTCGGCGAGGGCGTGGGACATACCTATGAATTTGACTTCAACCGTTTCATCACTACATTTCATCTCAACGCCACGATGGCACACTCGGCGCTCAGGCTGCTCTCTCGCGCCGGATTCATAGAGTACAGCGACGAAATCGGAGGGCGAGGACGTGTGATGGTGCTGCTTGACAAGCATCAGCTTTATGACATGGAGCTGTCGGATAATGCGGACAAGGTGCTGCAATGCCTGCTACGCAGCTATACAGGGCTTTTTGCGGACTATATAGCCATCTCCGAGTCATTGATAGCCTCACGATGCCAGATGACCGAGAACGCCGTCTATGAGGCTCTGTTGGAGCTTACACGGCTTCATGCCGTCCATTACATACCTCGACGCACATTACCCTATCTCTATATGCCGATACGACGCGTGCTTCCCAAGCATGTGGATATGCCGCTGGAGGTCTACGAGCACCGTAAGCAGGTTATGGAACACCGCATTGCAGCCATGCGCCGCTTCGCCTTCGACACCGACCGCTGCCGCGTCATAGGGATGCTTGAATATTTCGGCGAGAAGCCCGATGCTGACTGCGGACAGTGTGACGTATGCCGCAGCCGACGCAAACCCTCGGCTGTCATCGACGTGGAGCAATCCGTCACCTACCTCGCCAGCCAGCCTGGAGGACACACCATCGACTACATGGTCAGCCAGCTCGGTCCCGTCCACCGCGAAGCCGTCATCGCCGCCGTGCGCATTCTCCTCGACCGCGAAGCCGCCACCATCACCCCCGACGGCACCGTCACCCTCCGCCCCAAGAAATAACCTACATCCTGAGTAGAAACATATGGAAAAACTCAGTTAAATTAACCCCG
>LUJR01000043.1 GCA_001689515.1 Bacteroidales bacterium M7 | reverse complement strand
AAATTCGATTTATCCAACTAATTAGTACAACATTAGTACAATATATAATTTATAATCCACTGAATAATAATATATTATCTTCCATAAGAAAGGATAAGGTATGTGATATGCAGCACCAAATAGGATTTGCTGCACATCACCCTTGCCGAAGGTTCGGTTGGTCTTACTCCAAAGTCGTAATCCCCATTGCCGATTTACACGCCCCATTTTTCTTTTTGTTTTTCATCGTGATTTTTCGGCGAAAAGAAAAAAGCCGATAAATCTCGTTGGACTTACCGACTTTGCATTTTGGTTTAAACGGCTTAAACTGCCGCATAGTTTATATCGCCAAGCGAGTTGATTGCATCCTGCTTGAGACTGTCCACAACGTGAAGATACCTTTCCGTCATTCTCACCGAGGTGTGTCCCAACAGGCTTGATACCGTTTTGATGTTCGCTCCTTTGGTGAGAACATTCACCGCGAAGCTGTGGCGTCCGCAATGCCATGTGATTTTTCTTTCTGATTCCGGCCTTCTTCACCCATTTCGCCAGATACCGGTTGCAGATGTCGTAGTGCGGCACGTCGAACAATCTTTCATCGTCATTGTCATTCTTCGGTTGTCCGATAAGGCGGATAAGAGCATAACTCAACGGCACGATTACCCAGCTGCATGAACTATGCCCTTTTGTTTTTTGCTGTTGGAATCGTAGCGTCTTTGTGGAGTAGTCCACATTGCGGAAAGTAAGGTGGCTGCTATCACACCATCTCGCCCCGGTGTATAATCCGAAGATGAAAGCGCGGTGTATTTCCGGTCTTTCGCCTTTGAAATGGGTAGCCACAAGTCGGTCTATCTCTTCGGGCAGAAGGATTTCTTTTTGCAGAGTCATGTTGTCGTTCTTGATGACAAAACCTCGGCAAGGATTTTTCTTGATTAGGTCTTTATCGACAGCAGCAGTTACCATCCGCTTGAACATACGGAAATAGGCTTTCGGGCCATCACCTTTGCCGTTTGCTTTCAGATACTCCACAAACGCACCAACCATTTCAGGAGTGAGCTGTGTCATTTTCAGACGCTCCTTGAAGATTGCATATTTGGGAGTGGCGGCGAGAAAGTTCAGAAATTTCTTCAATCCACGCAACAATGTTTCGCGGATGTGTTTTGTGAGGGCCGGCGACTTGCAAAACTCGCGGCAGAACTCTAAGAAGTCCTCGTCCATCTCCTTGCGTAGGCGATAACCCTCCCTGTCCTCCAGGAAAGACTGCTCACGCTCGAAGCGTATCTTTTCGGCAAGCGTGAGAGTGTCCTTGTTCTGCAAACGCTCCTGCGAGGTTCGCGGATGCAGCCATATATAAAGGTTGAGGTTCTCTTTCTTGCGGGTGTGCTTGATTCTGAACTTCGGTTTTCCTGCCATCGCTCCTTCGGTGTAGAACACCTGATTGCCGTCCTCGTCAATCACGGGAGTTTCAGTGCGACCTATATAGTATTCAAGGTAGAGGCTTGCACGTCCGTCGCTCAATTCCGATTGCAGGAGCTTTGGATTTTGCTTTTTGCGATTTTCTATTCTTGCCATAAAAGTCTGATTATCTGATTTTGTGCAAATATAATCCGACTTGGGAAGATTTGAAAATCGCTCTACACACTCCTTAACACTTTACTCGTCCCACCTGCTCCAGAATTGGGGTACAAAACGTGTACTTTTTGAGAAAATCGTCCCAACTCCAGCCAAATCACCGAAAATCAAGATATTGCTAAATCGCTTATCCGCTTACCTTTAACTAAACTACAATTTTCGCGCTTTTATATCGCGGAAAATTAGCAATTTTTTCCCAAATACGAAAGCCTTTGCCGCCACTCTGCCCCACTGCGCGCAGCCGAGGTATTGCAAAGCAGGGATTAATACGTTATATTTGCAAATCGAAAGTCGCACTTTTAATTTGCAAGAATGTTAAAATATATTCCGCGTGCCATTACTCAGTCAATCTCGGATGCACACAAGTATTATCCGGTGATAATATTGGCTGGACCTCGTCAGACAGGCAAGACAACATTGGCAAGACATATGTTTGATGATTACGTTTTCGCTAATCTCGAGGATATTTCTGTAAGAAACATCGCACTTGCCGATGTAAATGGTTTTCTCGATAATCTCGGCGGCAAGGTCATCCTTGATGAAGTCCAGAACTATCCAGAGATACTGTCAACCATACAGGCTCGTGTTGATGTCAATCCGTCATTGAGATATATACTCACTGGCAGCAATAATTTCGCACTTCTGCATCATTCTGCCCAGTCGCTTGCTGGACGCGCAGCCCTGTTCACGGTGCTGCCATTTTCATTTAAGGAACTTGACCGCGATGAGCTTGATATTGACACATCCCTGCTGATGTGGCGTGGTTTCTATCCGGGCACTGTAGCTAATGGCATCCCTCCTGCTATGTTCTATAGAAACTACTATGCTACCTATATCGAGCGTGATGTCAGAGGGCTGACTCAGATACAGAATCTTGACAGTTTCCAGCGGTTTATAAAGCTATGTGCCGGACGGGCTGGCTGTGAACTCAATAAATCGTCGCTCGGTGTGGAAGCTGGTGTGACGGCTCCTACAATATCTTCATGGCTATCCATTCTCGAAGCATCATATATCGTCTATCTGGTGCAGCCCTATTATGCCAATGTCAACAAGCGGCTAACAAAGACCCCCAAGATATATTTTTATGACACAGGGCTAATGTGCTATCTGCTTGGTATAGAGACCTGGCAGCAATTATCGGTGCATCCACTGCGGGGTGCGGTGTTTGAAAACATGGCAATGAATGAAATGATCAAAAATCGCTATAACCAGGCGAAAGAGCCCAATGTCATGTTCTATAGGGAAAACTCTGGGAAAGAGGTAGATATTGTGCAGTCCGAGACTGACGGGCTTCATATATATGAAGTAAAGGCTGGAAAAACTTTTCTTGCCGATTTCACGGCTAATCTCAACTATCTGAGGTGCCTGCTCCCAGATGTGAAGTCTGCTGCCATCATCTATGATGGCGATAGCATGGGAGAGTCGGTGCTTAATGTCAGACAGCTCTGACGCCACTCTGCCCCCTGCGCAGCCGTTTTGTCGGCATCAGGTCTGCAAATCGAAAGTCTGGCTTTCAATTTGCATAAATGTTAAAGAATGTGGGCGGCGAGAGATGATTGGGTGTCGGGTAGCAGCGTGGCGAGATGAGTGGGGAGGCAAGAAAGCATCAAGGCATCCGTCAAACGCGGATGCCTTGATGTAAGTGAGTGGATCTGACATGCCATGGCAATGTCAAATACTTCGTATTATTGCCAGATCAGGCGGATCGGCATGTACTTGTAGACTGACTGGTCGGTCAATTCGAGGCTGGCGGCGCGGTTGGCGATACGCATGTTGCTGAAAGTGACTTTTGAACCGTACACGTCAAGATAGCGATACCAGTAGCCGAACTCAGGGCTGTTCGTACCGAACCCCTGTGTACCGGAGAGCAGCGTCCGCGTCCATATGTTGGCATGGGTCTCATACTTTGGCGATGTTGCCTCGTAGTAGCCGCCATGAGGAATATATACCTGGGCATACTGACCGGCGGAGGTATTGATAGTGGCAACCAATGACAACTCTCCTGATGTGTTGGATGTATTGGCTGATTTGACTCCCCATGACGTTACCTGATCTTCAGTCGGAATCTGGAATTTGCTTACGCCCAAAGACGGTATGATGGTCTTGGGATCATTGTAGCTTGAAGATTTTTGAGTCGAAATCTTGAAGTATGCTCCTATGGCATCCGCATTGTTCTTGAAGCCGGCATATGTGGAGATGTATGGCTTGTTGGAGGAGGCTCCGAGGTTGCGGTCAAGGATATAACTGCTGCCTACACGCACCACTTCATAGTAGAACCAGCCATTGATTTTCTCCTCCTCGCGCTGATACTTGTTGGTCGAAGATGTCAGCTGGTGGAGGTAGCCGGTCTGATAGAGCGGGTAGCGGATTGTCGCGCCATAAGAATTGATGACAGAAAATTCGCCAATCTCGATGTGTGGTGATGACGTGCTGTTGGCAGTGATGGTGTATGTCCCCCCATTCTCTGAATAGGTGAAATTACCGCTTACTTTAGGGTTGCGGTCGCCTGCCAGTTTAGGAATACGGTAGGTGAGTGTGTATGCCGGCACAGCAGGGAATATGAGCCCCTGGTTGCGTTCAAGCCCTCTGTAGCTGTCCTCCGGACGAAGTCCCTTGCACTGCTCGTCAACAAACTTAAACCAGTTGGTGATAGTGCCGCCGGGGAGTCCCTCAAGAATCACGGCTCGGTTGTCGTCGCGCTTGTAATTGCGTCCGGCTTGGTTGATTTTTACAGTGCGTGTAAGGTCACCTGAGCGCACCGTAAGTTCGGCGGTACGTGTTATATTGGAGTTCTCATTCTGTGTGATAGGCACATTTAACACGTATGTGGTGACTTTTGCGCCGGCAGTGCCGTAATCCTGTATGGTCTTGCTGGCTTCTGTAATGCCATTCACTGTCACCCATGACATGCTGGAGCCGGCTACGGAGATTTCGTAAGGCTTGCCGTTTGACGCATGTGTGCCAGTCCACGATGTGGCTACGGTGATTTGCGCCATGTTGGCGTCCCATGTCACGTCCACATCGTCACCCACGCCGAGCATATAGTCACGGTCGGCTATTATGTCGGTGATTTCGGGAGTCTTATCGGTGATGTACACAGCGATACGGTTGTCAGGCTCGGCATTTTTTGCCTCCTCGATGGTGGCATAGCCCTGAGCTCGAACCTCCTTGATATTGACTATGTAATGGTGGTTGCGCAGGATATGCAGAGGGCTGTAATGGTAATTGTCGGGGATTTCAGAGCCGGAGTAGCCGCTGCGTTCACGGAACGCCACGGTATAGTAGCCTTTGACACCGTTATATGTACCCTCGATGATGATGCGGCTACGTGTGATATACTCAAAATTCGTACCAGGCTTCTTATCATCTGCCATTGTCTCAAACACACGGATTTCCGATGACGCGCTCTGTAGGGTCGCGGCAGTGGATGATACGGCACCGTCAGGGATAGTGGGTGTGGTCGGTTGGAGATTCCAGCCTGTAGGAGCTACGGTACCTTTATCAGACGTGCCTGTGACAGTGAATTGGCTGAATGTGAAGTTCTTGGCTCCATTATTTACAGATACCTTGGCAGTATTGCGCACCATGGTAATCGATGAGCCCTTGGCTATGATGTCTTTGAGATCTTTGCGTCCCCACATGATGCCGCCATTGACATCGCTTGACAATATATCGGTAGGGTTTGTGTCGGTGTCACTGATGTTGGCATTGACCACGAGATGGACCGACTTGGTGCGCTTGTGGATGGGGACAGTGATTTTGTAACCGCTGCCAGCTGTTTCCCAACCTGAGGTCAGGGTGGTGTGCTGAAGATAGTTGCCTGCGGTGCCTGTCTGGTCGTAGCAGAACACTGTCACCGACTTTATGGTTGGGTCTCCACCGGCGCGTGAACCGATATTGACCACCTCATGGTCAGGCACCGAGAGGGTGAGCGTCAGTTCAGAGGGTGCGTCCACGTCCATGTCTGCTCCGGTTGCTGACGGCTCATTATCGTCTGAGCATCCGGCAAGCATCAGCGCCGGGACTGCCCAGAGAAGTTTGCTGATATATCGTGATAGTTTCATGATCAGTAATTGGTCGAGAGTTGATGTGCAAGATTAGAAGGATGTGTGTGTGATACCTGAGGGAGCTCCGCCAGTCCATACGCCATTGTTATATGTGCCCACATGATTGTAGCGTTCAAACGAACGACCTCCGAATAGAACCACGCCGTCACCGCCACCTGAAGGCTGGGTGCCGTAGGTGGTCCAATATTTCTCATTGTCTCCGTAGTTGAGCATTGAGCGATTGTTGAGCTGGCAGTCAGCGGTCTGATTTCCGTCGCCATTGACATTGCCCTGACGCTTAAGGATTACCCACCCGTTGGCAAAACGAGCCGGGACTTCGTACCGATACCAGCGGACATTGTTCTCGGTCTTCCAATAAGACATAGTCGGAGCATTGCTCCACTCCGACAATTTATCAGAGTCTGAGTTGTACAGGTAGATGCACGGTGGATTATATGGATTGCTGCCATTTGCGCAGTAATATACATACTGCTTCGTTTCAGGGGTTACAGAACCGGCCGAGAGTCCGGTAAGTTTGATGGCTTTCTCATAGTCCCCGTTAGAGACTTTGAGCTTGATCTTAGTCTTATACCATCCGCTTACCTGACGATAATCAGATGATTGGATATCATATTCGAGGGTAAACTGCACAGGTGTGCCGGTGATGGCATTGTCGTTTGAGGCTACACCATATTTGTTCCACCATGATGTAATCTTGCTCTTGGAGTAGACATAGTATTCGATGTCCTCCACATAGGGCTTTTCATCATAAATGTGGTAGTAGGGAGCAGTGGTGGGATCGTAGACGATCCAGCCCTCGCGGTCCTCGTAGTCAAACAGGGGGATGCCCGGGTCAAGATGGTGGGCGGCGCGGTGGAGGGTGTAACCTTGGCTGATGTCATGGCCGGAGTAGAAGAGCAGCAGTGTTTTGCCCGGCTCTGGTTTGCGTTCGCCGGTAGCGCCGTTGGATGTCCAGACGTTGGGTTTGTCCATGGCAAGGTCGTAGTAATACCATCCTCGATTGGTCTCGTCACCTGTCATGCGTGATTTGATTTCGCGTCCGTCTTTCCAATAATTATCCCCGCCGTATCCTGGCGAAAATCCCCACACGGGAGCGTTGGTTGATGTGCCTTCGGTTTCTCCGATCTGGGTATAGACGTATATGCGATGGTTCTCGTTATAGATGCTGCTGTAGGTGTCATCCTTCCACCAATCGTTCCAGTTGGAGCTTGAACCTGCACCAGCACTGTAGTCTTCGGCAGGCCAGTTGCTATAGCTGTTTTTAAGGAACTTGCTTGATGATGAGCCGCCGTTGTAGTGGTGGTAGTCGTTGATAGCGCGGAAATATATGCGGTAGTCACCAAGGGGAGGCATGGTTGTCACCTGTACACGCATCATCAGATTCTCGCGGCTGTATTCGCTTCCGGGTACTCCGGTGCGTGGATACACGTTGAAGTAGTGGAGGGTGGTAGTTTGTGGGTTTTCGCGCAGATGCACGGTTATGTCGCCTTCGGCAGCATTGGGATTGGCAGAAATCTGTATTCTGGAATTGGCAACGATATGCATACGTGATGAGGCTGATGCATTGAGGATGACATTGCCGCTCGCGCCGCTGACAGAACCATTGACACATTCCATGTCGATACCTTTGAGATTGGTACGGAAATGGAATTTTTTGGTGTTGATGACACCTTCGTAAGTCTCATTATACTGGATTTTGAGAGCTACAGGGGTTATTTCGAAGAATGGGGTTATGTCATATTTGATTTTCACCTGTTTCTTGATATTGCCTGCCTGGATGTAGCCAAATGCCTCGCCTTTGGTAAGGTCGTTGCTTGGTGTGCTTTGCTGGACGAGCTGTACGATATTGACGGCGGGGTTAGGCTCGAAAGTGATATTGCCGTTCTGTATGGTGGCGAGGATGGCTTTGACTTCGGTGCCGTTGTCACCGGGGAGTGTGGTCTCGCAGACGAATGTTGCGCCTCCGGTGCCGTCGGTTTGGTAGGCGATGGCATCTTTGTCAAAGGATGTTACCTCTGCTGTGGTCTTGTCGAGTGTCAGGAAAGTGTGGATCATGTCGACAGGAAGAATTTCTTCCATCCAGTCTTTGGCTACGATGGTGGCATCGAGTTCCGCTTCGCCGAGACCCTTGATTTTGCCGATTACCTCGTAGTAAGTGCCGCGTGGCAGCTCCTTGCAGTCGGGGTCGTCGTCATAAGCACCCAGGGGTATGGTGTAGCGGCAGCGGACGTTGCCGTCAGCTCCGGTGGGATCGGTGACTGTGGCAGAAATCTTGAGAGTGGTCTGCTTGTCGGTGGCATAACGCTCGGGGAGATAGATGATACCCTCATATGCCCACTTGGTCGTGGGTGCGGAGGGGCGCCCTGTCGATGAGGGCTGTGAGGCATTTATTACATTGACTCCGTGCTTGTGGGCATTGTCGGGAGTTTCGGTATAAGCGTTGTAGTGCTTGCCATTGCCGCTGATTCCATCACGAGTCTCGGCATGTTTGTCTTTGTTGGTGACGAGATATGCGGTCCTGGCTACGTTGTCTATGGTGACGCTGTTGATGACCATGCCGTTGTTGCCGAAGATGTCCTGATTGAGCGTCTTGTCAAACAGCAGGTCATACTTGACTTTGACGCAGGCAAACTGGAGCGACAGTGTGGCTACGGCGGGGTTGGTGGTGGCAGAGGAGGGTATGGTGACCTTGCCCGACGGTTCATAGACCATGGGGAGATTGCCCGGTGCAAGTTGGTTCTGACCGTCGAGGTTGATGATGACATCCTTGAGTGCCTGCTCTGTCTTGATGCCGGTGACATATTGCTCGAGGTTTGCCACGAGGTATATGTTATAATCGCCTGGCTTTACATCGCGGATTTCGTAGATGGCGGTCTTGTTGGGGCTGACAGGCATCTCCTCAGGGATGAGGAGACCGCGGTTGATGACCGTGGTGCCGTCTGCCGAAAATGCGATCAGGCGCAGCGAGTTGATTTTGCCCTCGTTGCCGGTGATAGGCATCGTGGGGTCGGAGTCATCGCCCTCGGCGCGTGAAGCTGTCTCCATCGTCTCGGGCACTGCAAGGTTGATGACCAGCTGGGTGCCCGGGGTCGCCGTCTGTGACGGGTGTGGAGCGTCTATCTCCTCGTTGGAGCAGCCGGTCAGCATCGCTGCGCCCATGGCGGCTGATGCTATCAGCGTGTAGATATGTCGTATATGCCGTATCATATGTTATGAAGAGGTGATATGTTGGTTTGATGCAAGAAATTATGTGGTGCTGTAGGGAGGGAGAGGGAGAATGAGCGTCAGAGGTCTACGTTCTGTATGCGTTTTGACCATGAGAGTATGTTGACGTTGACCTGCACCCACTTGGGTATCGGGTCGCCGAGGGGGAAGTCGAGCGAATACTCGTATTCGCGGTCGAGATACTCCTGTTCGCCCCAGGGGAAAGGATTCCATGCGTCTTTGCCCTTGGCGAGCAGACGGGGCACGTAGTCGAGGTGGCTGACGTGTCCGGTGTTGCGGTTGGTGATGACGATGCGGGTGTTGTGGTCAAGCATCATGCGCGGGAAGCTGAATTCGGCATAGACGCATGCGGCGTTGTTGCCGTCGATGTTCTTGTTGTCGGTCCATGTGCGCAAGGGGGTGTATGTGATAGCCTGGTCGTGGTAGGTGGTGCCGTTGAGGTCCAGGCGGCTGTTGCCCTCGGGGAATGAGAGCTTTATGTCGTAGTGTGAAGGGTCGATTTTGGTGGGGAAGTCGGTCTGCCAGAAGGAGATGACTAAATGGTTTGTGACGCGCATCAGGGGCACTGTGGCGGTCACAACGGTGTCGGGCTTCTGCACGTCGCCTTCGATGGGCTCAGGTACAAAAGGCACATCAAGAGTCTGTCGGCTCAATGTTGCCCAATGTGGGTCGAGTTGCTGACCTTGGTTGACAACGAGTCCGTTGTTGTGGTCAAGGTTAAGAAAATAGCTGTCGGCGGGGTTGCCGGCTGCCAGAGGAGTGCGGCGGAATTTCGCGCCCTGCTCCTGGAGTGATGCCTGATAGCCTGCCTGATGGCCCTGGGCTACGGCATAGACGTTATATTTTCCCGGCGCGAGGTCAAGGTCTATCTGGAAGTCCTTGCGCTTGAGGGCGTCGGAAGATGAGGCGTTAGCCTTCTCGATTTCGGTGATGTACTTACCGTTCTGGTCAAACACGTACAGCGTCACAGCACCCACATGGTCGTTAAACATGTCCTTCGTCTGGGTGTTGTAGTCGTAGACGAATTTAACACTCGTATGGGTAAGGGGTCGGGTAGCGCAGTCCTCGAGGTCGTCGTGCATCAGCCCGCAGCCTGTAAGCGACGCCGCCAGCATCATTGATGCGAGGGTCGGGAGGAAGAGATACCTTTTGCCGTTAAGTGTTTTCATTTGTGTTGTGTAGAGATGTGTAGGAGAAAAGTAAAAATAGGAAAGACTGCGGAAGCCCTGTCGGCGCGGAAGCCGGGTAGGCTTCCGCAGTCTTAGTTATAGGGAAGTTAGTTTCTCGGATTAGAGGTCTACGTTCTGCACACGCTTAGCCCATGCGAGCATGTTGACCTCGACCTGGATGTAGTATTCGTTCTCGTCATCGGGGGTGTCGGGCTTGATGACGGGCACGTCGGGCGAACCGGGGTTAGATATAGACTTCACGTCAAGCTCATACCATGTGTTGCGCACCATGCCGTAACGGCCGAGCCACTTGTCGTTGTTGCCGCCGTAGGTATCATTGCCGATCTGCCAGGGAGTCTCGGCATCGCCGAAGTGCTTGATGCGGGCGATGTAGTAAACTGTGCCCTTGTCATAGGTAGCGATAGCCTTGTCATTGGCATTTGCGAGACCGAGGGCTGTTGCAATCTTGGCATACTCAGCATCGGAGATAGCGGCAGAGCCGTTCTTGATGGTGATTTCCTTGAGAGAGTGGAAGCCCTTGGTGGTAGCTACTGCACCGAGGTCGGCAGTCACGTTGTTAGAGTTGAGGGCGGTCTTTGCCTTAGCCTCTACTTCAGCCTTGAGGTTGGCAGTGCTCCAGAGAGCGGTGCTTGCTCCGATCTTGTAGAAGTTTTCGCCTGCGGGGATGCCGTTGGGCTTGTATGTACCCTTGAGTACCACGCGGGTTGTCTGACCCTGCATCTGGTGGTTGATGTCGAAGGTGTTTTCAAGGCAGTAAGCCATGGCGGGAGCAGAAGTGAGCGCACCGGCGTTGATTACGTTGAAATCAGCCTCAACAGCGGTCTGGCTCAGTACGTCCTTGCTGTAGTTGGGGTCGATAGCCCAGAATGCGCGGGCAAACTTTGTGCCTCCGAAGAAGCGGTCCTTGTTCCAGATGTCGGCATAAGAAGCTTTGAGTCCCTCAGTAACCTGTACGGGGTAAGAGCTCTTGTTAGTGATGTCGAGAGCCCATGCGCTGATGGTCACTTCGTCAGATGTGTAAGCACCACCGGTGGGAGTGTAATTGTTAAGAGTCTTTACAGTCACCTTAGAGGTAGCACGCTGTACGTGGATTGTTCCGGCAGAACCAGAGATAGTGGCTTCTGACTGTGCGATTTTGCTCTTATCGATGTCAACAAGCACGGTGGGTTCTACGGTTGCTGAAACATACTTGGCTGCATTGCTCATGGTCAGGTAGTTCTTGCCGCCCTGGGCGAGAATCATGCTGCCGGTCTGGGCTTCCTTAGACCATGCGCCAAAAGTCTGGTTGGCAACGGGGAACTTGAACTGGTCATTGTAGTTGAGCACGATGACAGCGGCATACTGGCTGTTGTCGGTGAGGTTGATGTTGCTCAACTGTGCTACTGTCTTTGAGGTAGATGTGATTTCACCGGGAGTGGCTGCGCTCCAATTCATACCGGTGAGGTCAGCTGTGCATACGAATGTGGCAGCAGCCTCGGTAGCGGCTTTCTTGAACACGATGATCTTACCGTTGGAGACAGCATACTCATCGGGTGTACCCTCCTCGTAGCTGACAGCACGTGTGCCACCCTGGGTCTGGGGCAGTTTGATGTCAAACTGAGCGAATCCGGATGAAACTGCACCCTGGTCATTGCCGGGGGCGTTAGCGTCGAGAGCGGGTTCGTCGCTGCTGCACGATGCCATCATTACGGCTCCGGCTGCAAGCAGTGCATACTTTGTAACTTTCATAGAGTTGATTAAGTTGGAAATGGATTATGATTTATGAGTGGATTTTTTTTGATTGTTGTGGGGAGTCCTTAAGGTCTTTAAGGACTTTAAGGGATCGAGGATTATTCCTGGTTCTGGCGGGAGAGGCGGCGCAGACGCTCGAGAATCTCGAGGTTGGTCTCGGCTGAGGCGATGCCTGCGTTCTTGGCTTCGGTGAGGTAACGCTCTGCCTGGTCATACTCGCCACGGTTCATCGCCAGCACGCCGCGGGCATGGGCTGCCTCGGGGGTATTGCCGGCTTTACGGAGGTAGTTCTCAGCCTTGTCCCAGTTTTGGTCGTTGAGGGCGGCGCATGCGGCGTTGAGGTTGGCGGTCTCGTCGTCGGGATAGGTAGCCACGGCAATGTCCATGACTTCGTTGAACTCAGGAGATCCAGGCTGCAGCGTCTTTGCCACGAGGAACATCTCGTTCAGGCTGACCTGCTTGGGGGTTTTGAGCATGATCTCCTTGGTCTCCTCGACGGTGAAGGGGCGCACTACGTAGCTGACGGTGTAGTCAGAGTGGCGCAGACCTGGATACCAGTTTTTGAGCATAAACTGATAGGTCTGAGGGAACCGGCGGCGTATCTCGTGGTCCTTGGCATCGGGATCCATGGCGGTATCGTCTATGAGGGCGAGTATTTCGGTCTTCTCCTTGAGGTCGCTGCCAACTACCAGTCGGCGCAGACCTTCCCAGTCCTCAGGAGTGGCGTTGGAGGTGAAAATGTTCTCAGGCAGCGTATAGAGACTGCGGACATATTCTTTGAGCGAGGCGGCACGACCGTTGGCGAGGCGTGTGTTGTTGTCATACGGACCTTCGGGCGATGCGTAGCCGTGTATGTTGATTTCGGTTATGGAGACGTTGGGGTCGTTCTTCACGAGGTCGATTGTCGCTACAATCTTGGCAATCTCCTTACGGTTGCCGCGATAGTCGGGGAGGATGTTGGTCTTGTTGACAACATAGTCCACGAATGCCGAGCCTTTTTCGGCACGTGCCTTGACAGCCTCTGCCTTGGGGGTGACGAAAGTCATGGAGGGCTTGGGCGCGGGGCGGTTGTCAAACTCGCCTACCGGCACGCGGTCCTGGTCCTGGAGGGTGCCGCAGCCGCAGAGGTCTTCGGCAAGGTAGAGCTTCGAGTAGTTCATCCACTCGGCAAAGGGCACTGTCTCGCTGACGTTGACTGTCTGGGCGGTGCCGTTGTAGCGGCGCATGGTATTGGCTCCGGTTATGCGACGCTGGGGTTCACGCTCCTCTTTGAGGGCTACGTTGCGGCCGTTGAGCACAATCTTGCCGAATGCTATGGAATCCCCTTCTCCTACGAGCACGGGGGTATAGATGATCTGCTGGTCACGCTTGAGTTTCAGGTCTGTGACATCTACGTCAAAGGTCACGGTCATCTTATCGCCCTTGCGCACAAGGTCGACATTGGAAAATTTCACAGCCTGGAGTGTTGCCTGGTTTTTTTGTCCCGCCATGGCAGTGGGCATGATGGCTGCCACTGCTGCCAGTGAGAGTGCGATATGCTTGATATTCATGATGTTATGAATGTATTGCTTCGTTGGATGTGTGCTATATAATAGGTGGGGGATGAGTAGCATCAGAACATGTACATGATGCTCAAGCCTACTTTGGTCAGTCCGAAGTAGCTGATTTTCTTCTCTTCGATGAGGGTGTTGCAGCGGCCATACAGTTTGAGGGGTGAGTAGGCGTATCCTGCGCCAATCTCGGCTTCAAGGTTCCACCGCTTGCTGAGCATCCACTGGTAGCCGTAGGTCAATCCGGCTCCGACATACCAGCCTTCCATATGACGAGCTTTCATGACCCCGTCGTTGGTCATCATGGGACCGTTTTCCTCGTTGGTCAGGTCGGGGAATCCGCTTGCAGAGCCTATCGGCGGAAATTTGACGTTACGCATGTTGTACTGGCCGCCGAGAGCGTGTATACCCACAAAATGTCCGTTGAACTTCTCGCAAAAGAAATAACGGTATTCAGGCATGACGTTCCAGAAGCGGTAACGCTTGAGATTTCCGAAATCCCAGGGGTTGAGCGTACCGAATATCTGCACGGTCGACTTGCGCCCCACACCGAGTTCGGCTCCGATGTTGAGATTGGTGGTTGCCCAGCCGATGAGGTTGGTCTTGACAGCGGCTGTCTGTGCGTTGAGAGCTGTAGTTGTAACCATCAGGAGTGCGGTCAGCACAATCCATTGACGAAATTTCATAATGACGGTAAGAAGTATATATAATATGTATGGTTATATGCAAGAGTGTGGAAAAATATCCCCTATAGGGGATATAAACATGGCATGCCATGTTTATATTATTAAGACTGCTTGTATGATGCTTTTTGGTGAAGCAAGATTACTGCAATGTATCGTCAGAATTGAGAGCGGAATGCGATTGCAGGCAGAGATGTAGACTGTCTGCCGTATTGATGTACTCTGTATAATATTTCCGATTGCAAAATTAGTGAAAAATTATGAAATGAAGAAACATTTTTGCGATGATTTATAGTGATTGCGAAAAATTTTGCAAAAATATGTTGCATAACAGCTTTTGTGAGGGTGTGACTGCGTTTTGAAGCTATTTTAAAGATGTATTGATGTTAAAACAGAGATGAAAATTTTCTAACTTTGCCATAGAGTTATAAATACACTGATCATGCCGCAACATACACGACAAGAAAAAATAGAGGCTCTCGGACGTGTCATCGATACCCTTGACGAGCTGAGGGTCAAATGTCCCTGGGACCGAGTGCAGACCAACGAATCCCTTCGACCTAATACCATAGAGGAGGTCTACGAGCTGTGCGACGCTCTTCTGGCAGAGGATGATGTCAACATACGCAAGGAGCTGGGCGATGTATTGCTTCATGTGCTTTTCTATGCCAAAATCGGGGAGGAAAAGGACGCATTTGACATCGCTGATGTCTGTGATGCCCTTAATGACAAACTGATTTTCCGTCATCCTCACGTGTTTGGTGAGCGTTGCAAGGTCAACGATGCCGGAGAAGTGATGCAGAACTGGGAACAGCTCAAGCTCCGTGAGAAGGGCGGCAACCGCACTGTCCTCGCTGGTGTCCCTGTATCGCTGCCGTCGCTGGTCAAGGCTTTCCGCATTCAGGAGAAGGCGGCCCATGTGGGTTTCGACTGGGACGAAAAGGAGCAGGTGTGGGACAAGGTGCGGGAGGAGACCGCCGAGTTTGAGGCGGAAGTGGCAAAGGGTGACCATGATGCCATGGAGGCGGAGCTGGGCGACATGCTCTTCAGCCTCGTAAATCTCGCGCGTGTCTATGGCATCAATCCTGACACGGCTCTGGAGCGCACAAACCGCAAATTCATCAGCCGTTTCAACCACATCGAAGCAGCAGCCAAGGCTCAGGGACGCTCCCTCAGTGACATGACCCTCGCCGAGATGGATGCCCTCTGGTCCGAAGCGAAAGCCGTCACAGATATCCCCAAGCTATAAGCCATACTTAACGTAGGGACGCGGCGTGCCGCGTCATCAAACACCTGCTTATCAGCCTTGATACGTTGACGCGGCACGCCGCGTCCCTACATGCTCGTAATCGTTGCTACTACCTGTAAATGAAACTCTGCATCACCGAGAAACCATCAGTAGCTGCCGATATCGCCAAGATACTCGGGGCTTCGACGCGCCGGGACGGATATTATGAGGGGGAGGGCTGGAAGGTCACATGGACTTTCGGACATCTCTGTACCCTCAAGGAGCCGCATGACTACACTCCTGCATGGAAGCGGTGGGCACTCGGGGCGTTGCCGATGATACCGGCCGGATTCGGTATCAAGCTCATCGACAACGACAGCTACCGCCGCCAGTTTCATGTCATCGAGACTCTTATCTCTGAGGCTGAGGAGGTCATCAACTGCGGTGATGCCGGACAGGAGGGAGAGCTCATACAGCGGTGGGTGATGCAGAAGGCTTCGGTCAGTTGCCCGGTGAAGAGGCTGTGGATTTCGTCGCTGACCGACGATGCCATACGCGAGGGATTCGCACATCTGCGTCCGCAGGCTGACTTCGACAATCTTTATTATGCAGGACTGTCACGTGCCATAGGCGACTGGCTGCTCGGCATGAACGCCACGCGCCTCTATTCTCTCCGCTACGGTCAGGGTGCAGGGGTGCTGTCGGTGGGGCGTGTGCAGACTCCGACCCTGGCACTGATAGTCAACCGCCACCTTGAGATACAGAATTTCCGTCCTGAGGACTATTGGGAAGTCAAGACACTATATAGAGGTGTCACTTTCAATTCCACCAAGGGGCGGTATACCTCGGAAGATGATGCCAACCGCGCTGCGCAGTCCATAGCCGGAGTCGACCTCTATATCACTGATGTGCAGGATAAGAAAGGGCGCGAGGCACCGCCGCGCCTGTTTGACCTGACATCGCTCCAGGTGGAGTGCAACAAAAAGTGGGGGTGGAGTGCCGACGATACCCTTCGGCTCATACAGACGCTCTACGAGAAGAAAGTGACTACCTATCCGCGAGTCGACACCACCTATCTTAGCGAGGACTTGTATCCCAAGATTCCTGACATACTGCGGCGTATGACTCCGTATGCGGCTTTGACTGCTCCGGTGCTCGCTTCGAGGCTGCCCAAGAGCAAGAAGGTCTTTGACAACGCCAAGGTCACCGACCACCACGCCATAATACCTACAGGTCAATCGCCTACGGTGCTTGTCGGCGATGAAAAGAAGCTCTACCATCTGATAGCCCGCAGGTTCATCGCTGCGTTCTATCCCGATTGCATCTTCAACTCTACTACAGTCATGGCTAAGGCTGCCGAAGTGGAGTTCAAAGCCACAGGCAAGGTCATTACTGAGCCTGGGTGGCGCAATGTATACGCTTCTGATGCCAAGGAAGCTCCGACTGATGGCAGTGACGATGCCGAGAATGCGGCTATGCCCGAAATGGCCGTAGGCGAGCACGGTCCCCATGAGCCATCGCTGCTCAAGAAAGCGACACAGCCCCCCAAGCCATATACCGAAGGCTCCCTGCTCCGTGCCATGGAAGGGGCGGGGCGCACGGTAGAGGATGAGGCTCTGCGCGAAGCGATGAAAGAAAATGGTATAGGACGTCCGTCTACACGTGCTTCCATCATCGAGACGCTGTTCAAGCGTAAATACATCTACCGCCAGCGCAAATCCATACTTCCCTCGCAGGCTGGCATAGACCTCATAGCCACCATCAATGAGCCGCTCCTCAAGAGCGCGAAACTCACAGGTCTGTGGGAGAGCAAACTGCGCCGCATCGAGCGTGGTGACTACGCCCCTGCCGATTTCATTGCCGAACTGAAGCAGATGGTCAATCAGACTGTCATCAATGTGCTGTCTGACAACTCCGGACGCACCATTGCCACAGCATCTGAGAAATCAGAGCCAAAGGCATCCGAAGCTGAGAAACCCAAGAAGCCTCGCAAACCGTCAGCTCCGCGAGTGCGCAAGCTCGAAGACATAATGTGCCCCCTCTGCAGCGAAGGCCATTTGCTCAAAGGCCGCACCGCCTACGGATGCTCACGCTATGCCGAGGGCTGCCCCTTGCGCCTCCCCTTTGACACCTATCCCGCCGACCTCACCCCCGCGCGTCTCGCCACCACCCTCCGCAAAAATCCCCCTACGGCATGATGGAAACGAGCATATTTGTAGGGACGCGGCACGCCGCGTCCCTACGTCCATGTGTTCGTTAAATAAACAGTATTGCGGCATGTCCCTGCCTATCGGCGGCGGTATTTGTCGAGGAGGTAGGGCAGGGCTATCCAGAGATGTATGATAGCTGCCGCTGACATAATCAGTCCGAGTATGTAGTGCCATAGACCCAGATGGGGTATCTTGACAGGGGAAAGCAGCTTGACGAGACCTGTTGCCAGAACGGCGATGAAAAAGATCAACAATATCCATGTGTCAGTGCAGAACCATCTGTGCCGACTCTGCATGGCAATCAACGACTTGAAATATACCGTGGCATGAAAAGCCACGCATGCTGTCATCAGGAATCCAAGAATATAATGGATAGCTTTGAGCACTGGGCGTGGCTGTATCAGTATGCCGTGGCTCTTTAGATGCAGCATTATGCCTGTTGCCAGTACGAGAATGAAAGTCACACATAGCGTCGTGTCGACCGTCTTTTTTAATGTCTTACCTTGTGCCATATCTTTATATGTTTTCTGCAAATATAGCAAAACAACCTCTAATCATCAATGGCATAGTAACAGCAATGGCTGCGACACTGAAGCCGCAGCCATTGGCGATATTGATGCAGGGAAGCAGTGCGCTCCCTTTAGGTCAGATACTTAGTCAGCAAATTTTGCTTTCTCGAACTCGCGGTTGAGGCGGGCGATGTTGCTCAGTGGCACGTTCTTGGGGCACTCGGCTGCGCACGCACCGGTGTTGGTGCAGTTGCCGAAGCCCAGTTCGTCCATCTTGCGCACCATGGCACGGGCGCGACGGGCACGTTCGGGGTGTCCCTGGGGCAGCAGCGCGAACTGGCTGACCTTGGCACCTACGAACAGCATTGCCGAACCGTTTTTGCAGGCTGCCACACATGCGCCGCAACCGATGCAGGTAGCAGAGTCCATAGCCATGTCGGCGATTTCCTTGCTGATGGGGATATTGTTGGCATCGGGAGCACCGCCGCAGTTAAATGACACATAACCGCCAGCCTGCTGGATCTGGTCAAAGGCATTGCGGTTGACCATGAGGTCACGGATCACAGGGAATGCAGCCGAACGCCAAGGCTCGATTGTGATGGTGTCGCCGTCCTTAAACTTGCGCATGTGGAGCTGGCATGTGGTGATGCCCTGCACCGGACCGTGAGGATGTCCGTTGATGTAGAGCGAGCACATACCGCAGATGCCCTCACGGCAGTCGCTGTCAAATACTACAGGCTCTTCGCCTTTGTCTACGAGCTGCTGGTTGAGCATATCGAGCATCTCAAGGAAGCTGGAACCGGTAGATACGTTGTCAAGATGGTAGGTGACGAACGCGCCCTTCTCTTTGGGGCTGCGCTGACGCCATATTTTCAAGTTTACGCTTATTGAATTTTCCATGACGGGATAAATCTCTTGAATAAGGGGGTTGAAGAAAGTTGATTTACCGGTTAAGACTTGTAGTTACGTGTCTGTACCTGGATTGCTTCATACTTGAGGGGCTCCTTGAGGAGGATGGGCTTCTCATTGTCACCTGTGTACTTCCAGCAGCTGACATACATGTAGTCCTTGTCGTTACGTGCTGCTTCGCCGTCGGCTGTCTGATATTCCTCGCGGAAGTGTGCGCCGCATGATTCGTTGCGGTGGAGGGCATCGATAGCCATCATCTTGGCTATTACGAGGAAGTCCTCAAGGCGGAGAGCCTTCTCGAGCTCGGTGTTGAGGTCGTCAGCGCTTCCGACTATGCGGAGGTCGGTGTAGAATTCTTTCTTAACCTTCTCGATTTCGTCAACCGCCTTTACGAGACCCTGGAGATTGCGGCCCATGCCCACGAGATCCCACATAACGTGACCGAGACGCTTGTGGATCTGGTCGGGGCTCTTTGTACCCTTGATAGCCATGAGCTTGGCGATGCGGTCACGCACACCCTTCTCGGCTGCGTCAAATTCAGGGGTGTTGGTCTTGAAGTGGGGCACCTTGATCTGGTCGCTGAGATAGTTCTGCATGGTGTAGGGGAGCACAAAGTATCCGTCGGCGAGACCCTGCATGAGGGCAGAAGCGCCGAGACGGTTGGCACCGTGGTCGCTGAAGTTACATTCGCCGATAGCGAAGAGACCCTTGACCGATGTCTGGAGTTCGTAGTCTACCCATATGCCGCCCATGGTGTAGTGGCTTGCAGGGAATATCATCATAGGTGTCTCGTAGGGATTGTCATCAGAAATCATCTGATACATGTCAAAGAGGTTGCCATAGCGGTCAGCCACGACATCCTTGCCGAGACGGTCGATAGCGTATTTGAAGTCGAGATATACGGCGTTGCCTGTGCCGACACCATAACCGGCATCACAGCGCTCCTTGGCGGCGCGGCTCGCGATGTCACGGGGGCAGAGGTTGCCGAATGCGGGATAGCGGCGTTCGAGATAGAAGTCGCGGTCCTCGTCGGGGATGTCGGTAGGACGTTTCTTGCCGGCACGGATGGCTTCGGCATCTTCTTTCTTCTTGGGAACCCAGATGCGGCCGTCGTTACGGAGCGACTCGCTCATGAGGGTGAGCTTTGACTGGTCTTCGCCGTGTACGGGGATACAGGTGGGATGTATCTGTGTGAAAGCGAGGTTGCTCAGATAGGCACCCTTCTTGAACGCCTGTACGGCAGCCGAACCGTTGCAGCCCATCGCATTGGTCGAGAGGAAGAATGCACGTCCGTAACCGCCTGTAGCGAGCACCACTGCGTGAGCGGCATAACGCTCTATCTCACCGGTGATGAGGTTGCGCATGATGACACCGCGGGCGCGACCGTCGATGATGACGATGTCGAGCATCTCACGACGGTTGTAAGAGCGCACTGTGCCTTTCTTGATCTGACGGTTGAGCGATGCGTAGGCACCGAGGAGCAGCTGCTGACCTGTCTGACCCTTGGCGTAGAATGTACGTGATACCTGTGCGCCGCCAAATGAGCGGTTGGCAAGCAGACCGCCGTATTCACGCGCGAAAGGTACACCCTGTGCCACGCACTGGTCGATGATGTTGTTTGACACTTCGGCAAGACGGTACACGTTGGCTTCGCGTGAGCGGAAGTCGCCGCCCTTGACGGTGTCGTAGAATAGGCGGTACACTGAGTCACCGTCGTTCTGGTAGTCCTTGGCAGCGTTGATACCGCCCTGGGCTGCGATGGAGTGAGCGCGGCGGGGGCTGTCCTGGATACAGAAGTTGTAGACATTGAAGCCGAGTTCGCCGAGTGAAGATGCGGCGGATGCACCAGCCAGACCGGTACCTACGACGATAACATCGAGGTTACGCTTGTTGGCGGGGTTGACGAGCTTCTGGTGAGCCTTATAGTTTTTCCACTTGTCGGCGACGGGACCTTCGGGAATCTTGCTGTCTATCTGGTATTGGGGGAGTTTGGCAGATTCGATGTCGGCATAGTCCTTCATTATAGGAGTCGAGTCGATCATGCCCTCGAGATTTTTTATATCAGCCATTGTGATGTAGTAGGTTTAATCGTTGGGGAGATTAAGATGAGTGAGTGTGGCGTTGAAGTATGACTTAAGTCAGAGATTATTACTCAACGACAATCAGGTCAATTTCAGACTCCGAACCCTCGAATCCGTTGACGGGACCTCCGTTCTGGTCATCCTCGCAGGCAAATTCCTGATACTGCTCGATGAGGACGGGATCGGTGGTGTAGAGGCCGCGGTGAGCCTGCACGGTAAACACGATGGCTTCGGCGAGGAAGAGGCCTACGACGATGGTGGTCCACCAGTTACCGATGCACTTGAGGCGGGGCAGCCAGGTGTCATTGTTCCATCCTGCGCTCTGGAACATTGACCAGAAACCGTGGGTCATGTGGAACCATAGGGCGATGAAGCCGATGACATAGACGATGAGTGTCCAGGGCTGGCTGAAGGCGATCTGCAGGAAGAGTGTGCCAGCCTGGGGAGGAACGGCTACGCCCTCGTGCATGTAGGGAGAGTGGAAGATTTCGGCAAGCTGCATCTTTGCCCAGAACTGGATCAGGTGCACTACAGCGAACGCCAGAATCACGATACCGAGCACGAGCATGTTTTGCGATGCCCATTCTACCTGAGCCGGCTTGCGCACTACGGCATAACGGTCGTTGCCGCGGGCTTTACGGTTCTGAATGGTCAGCCAGCAAGCGTAGACAATGTGGAGGAGCATCAGCAATCCGAGGCCCATTGATGCAACGAGTGCATACCAGTTGGCTCCGAGAAACTCGCATACTACATTGTAGGCTGCAGGCCAGAACAGAGCCACGCCATTCATTACAGCGTGAAAGGTAACAAATAGGATGAGGCACGCGCCAGTGATGGCCATTACGAGCTTACGTCCTATGGATGAACATGTTAACCACATAATAGTTTGGTTGGAAAATTAATTATTTAATTGATTTCTACTTCTTCATGGGTTCAATTAGTCCACAAATTTAGCTATTATTTATGGATTTTTCAAAATATTATGATGGAGTTGTTTCCAGTGTGATTTTATGGAACGAAGCTGTGTTATGAACGTAGGGACGCGGCGTGCCGCGTCATCGTATTAGGCGATGTATATTGCGTTTGATGACGCGGCACGCCGCACAGCTGTCCGGGGAAAATATTAACAATTCCATATAACTATCTGGTATATAAACGGTCAGGCACTATTTTTAGTGTCTGACCATTTGTAGTCATACCTTTGTGGCCGAATGGCGTAAATTGTCATTTTGCTACATGATTCCCCAGATTCCATATATTTTCAATCAACTTTGCCAGTTCCTCGATCGACAGTATTTTGGTTACCTTGTCAAGAAATACAACGGGAACCGTTACGTGAAGCATTTTACCTGCTGGAACCATCTCCTCGCCATGGTTTGGGCCCAGATCACCGACCGGCGCAGCCTCAGGGACATCGAGTTTTCCCTGCGCGCCCATAAGGACAAGCTGTATCGGATGGGAATAGGCAGGAGCGTAAGCCGGTCGACACTTGCCGAGGCCAACTCTTCAAGGGATGTCGGCATCTACAGGGGCATGGCGCTCCGTATGATGGAGAAAGCCTCCAGGATAAGGGCCGTCAGAGCTGATCTGGAGGAGGTGTATGCCGGACTTGCAATCGCAGGTTTCTATGCGGTTGACTCGTCGACCGTCCATCTGCCCCTGTCAAAGTTTCCGTGGTCAGTCCCCCAACGCAATGGCGGAGGGATAAAGATCCACACCATGTACGACATACTCAGGGAAATCCCATCCCTGTGCAATGTGACGGGAAACGAGGAGCGCGACCAGACATTCATGGATGACTACACGTACAACCCGTCATGCCTGTATCTTTTTGACAAGGCGTATGTTAAGACAGCAAGCCTTTATGGCATCCACAGAAAGGGGGCATATTTCATCGTGCGCAAGAAGGACAACATGAGACTGGAGCTCGTCAGTTCCGATGAGGGAGCCAACGCAAGGTGCCCGATGGTGCTTAAAGACAGCCGGGTGAGATTTGTCAGCCGGTGGGCCAGGAAAGGATACCCGCAAGATCTCCGTCTGGTGTCATATTACAGCCCTGAAAAGAACGGGGTGATGATGTTCCTCACAAACAATTTCGATATGGACGCCGAATTGGTGGCATACGCCTACAGGAACCGGTGGGCAATAGAGACATTCTTCAAATGGCTCAAGCAGCATCTGCATATCGAATCCTTTTTCGGCCACTCCGCGAACGCCGTATCCATACAGGTCTACTCTGCCATCATAGCGTTCTGCATGATCGCCCTGTGTGGGGATGAACATCGCATCAGATGCAGCAATTACGAGCTCCTGCGGGCGTTAAGCGTGAGCCTGACAGAAAGAATACACCTGTGCGACTGGATAAGAGGGTTTCAAAAAAACCAAAGAGAGTCAATCGGCGATAGTTCCCAATTGACCCTTTTTGATGGCAATTTGCTACTGCCCTGAATTGTTAAAATTTTCCCCGGACAGCTGTG
>LUJR01000042.1:26070-130158 GCA_001689515.1 Bacteroidales bacterium M7 | reverse complement strand
AATTCAACCGGCTTTTGCTACTGACCCGAGATTGTATTGAATTGGGGAAAATATCTAAATCAGGGTAAGCCCGCAGGATTGGTATTTCTGCGGACTTCTATAGATATAACAAGCGTGTTTCGGAAAAGTTCACGCGATATGCGATTTTTTTTGAAAAAATCACGCTTTTTCGTCAGTGACGCGTTCAAGCCATGAAACCATGCCGAACATAACGCCCATCGAGACGATGCACACGGCGAAGAATACGCCCCATGCTTCCCATATGGGCCACTTGTTATACATCAGCGGACCTATCCAAAGAAGCAGGTTGCCCACAGCGGTGGCTCCAAGCCACAAGCCCTGGCAGAGACCCTGCATATGCTTGGGCGCTACCTTGCTGACAAACGATAGTCCGAGCGGAGAGATGAACAGCTCTGCCACGGTCAGGAAGAAGTAGAGGAGAATGAGCACCCAGGGACCTGTGCGGAGAGCGTCCTTGACTGCGGGGGCGTAGGTGCTGAATTCCGATGCCGAAGGATAGCCCTCGATATACGAGAATACGGCAAGGAAAAGGTATGCTATACCGGCAAGACCCATGCCTATGGCTATCTTGCGAGGTGTGGAAATCTCACGTCCGCGGCGCGACAGCGATGCGAAAAGCCACATGATCACCGGAGTGAGCACGATGACGAAGAAGGGGTTGACAGCCTGCCATATTTCAGGGGCTATGGTGTCGGTGTTGACGAAGTCGCGGGCAAAGAGCGAGAGCGAGGTGCCGTTCTGGTGGAATGAGAACCAGAAGAAGATCACAATGCCGAGCACCGCGAAGAGGGCATACATGCGCTGCTTGATTTCCTTTGCCATGGCGCGACGCTCCTCGGCGGTGTAGCTGACAGTCTCGGTCTTGGCTTTGCGGGCTGGAGAGGGGAGACCCTTTTTGGTGGCGATGAAAATGAACAGAGAGATGAGCATGGCAGCCACCGATGCTATGAACGAGTAGTGGATGCCGGTGTTGAACACCTCGAGATACTGGGTGCAGAATGCCTGCACGTCAGCTGCCTGTGTGCCGATATTGTCGGTGATGAGGGTGTAGAGGTTGTTCATGTTTTCATCGGTCATCGGATTGGTGACGCTCAGATACTGGTGACAGAGAGCCGGGAGGTCTGCATTGTACTTGAGATCATGCACACCGAGCCACCAGCTGCGGAGCATGGGGGCTACAAACGGGGCTATGAGACCGCCGATGTTGATGAATACGTAGAATATCTGGAAGCCGGAGTCACGCTGCGCGGCATATTTGGGATTGTCGTAGAGCTGTCCCACGATTGCCTGGAGGTTGCCTTTGAAGAGACCGTTGCCAAAGGCTATCAGGAACAGGGCTACGCATGTCAGCGTCAGCAGCCATGTGTGGTTGGCTGGGGTGGCGAGTATGGGCACGGCAAGTACTACGTAGCCGAAAGTCATCACGACGAGACCCGAGATGATGGTGCCTTTGTAATTCTGTGTGCGGTCGGCAATGATGCCGCCTACGAGGCTGAGCACATAGATGCCGGCATAGAAAAACGAATAGATCAGAGTGCTCTGCTCCTCGGGGAGTCCGAACTTAGAGCACAGAAACAGCACGAGCACCGCGTTCATGATGTAGTATCCGAAACGCTCGCCCATGTTGCTCAGGGCGGCAGGGATTAGTCCTGGGGGCTGGTTTTTAAACATAGCAGATTTTCTTATGGTTTATGAAGTTAAGGTTTGATGTATCAATGTGATTGCTGCTGCTTAGCCTTGAAGGCGAGGGCATACATCTTTATTTGCTTGACCATGGAGAGGAGTCCGTTGGAGCGCGTAGGGCTGAGATGCTGCGACAGTCCTATCTTGTCGATGAAATAGAGTGGGTTGTCAAGGATTTCGTCAGGCGTGGCACCCTGGAGCACCTGGGTCAGCAGGGCTATGATGCCCTTGACTATCATGGCGTCACTGTCGGCGGTGAAGTGGATGTGTCCCGAGTCGTCCATGGTGGCATCAAGCCACACGCGGCTCTGGCATCCTTCGATGAGACGGTCGGGAGTCTTGAGCTTTTCGTCCATAGGCTCGAGCTGGTTGCCGAGGTCTATGAGGAGGCTGTATCGGTCCATCCAGTCGTCAAAGTCGCTGAATTCTTCGATTATCTCGTCTTGTCGTTTGTTTATATCCATAGTATCTTATGATATGTGTGTCACGGCTGCTGTGATGTGGCAGCCGGAGCAGTTTCGGTATATATTATGCGCATAAGTACAGTGCCTACATCGCCGAGGGTTGAGCGGTCGATGATGGGCATGTCATCGGCAAGGGTGTGCCAGTATGGCGGGAATGAACCTGTCTCGGCGTTTTCGCACTCGATGATGTCAATGGCAGGTATGCCTCCGCGGTTGACAAATACGTGGTCGTCCACCACCCCGGGTCCCTGTCCGCTCTTAAAACGGGCTGAAAGCCCAGCATCATTGGCGGCGTTCCAGACCTTGGTATTGATTTCGGGAGCGAATCTCTGTGAAAAGTATTCGCGCTTGAATGTAGCACCTGTGCCGCCTACCATGTCAAGGAGTATGGCGTAGGCTGGCATCTCGGTCGTGGACGCATAGGGCAAGTGCTCCATGAAATATTGTGTGCCGAGAGCCCATGTCAGTTCCGAGTCGGGACCTTCATCGGTACCGCAATCTTCAGCATCGGTAAGCAATATGTCTACTCCTACGGGGGCGGCTTTTTGTCCGAGCTGACGGGCAACCTCAAGCAGTACGCCCACGCCGCTTGCTCCGTCGTTGGCACCCGGGACAGGCTTGTCACGCTTGGCAGGATCGGGGTCTTGGTCGGCAATGGGTCGGGTGTCATAATGAGCCAGCAGGAGTATACGCTTTGTGGCTGAAGGGTTGAAGCGTGCTATTATATTGTTGATGTCGAGGGCGCGCCCTGCATGGTCATGCACCACCCCACGCTGCTCGATGACAGTGTCTGCTCCGAATTGCTGCATCGACTCTACGAGCCACTGCTCGCAGCGGCGGTGGGCGGCGGTGTTGTTGACACGCGGACCCATGGCAACCTGTCGGCTTACATATGCGTAAGCTGAATCGGCGTCAAAGGCAGGGATATCCACCTTTTGCACAGTCTGGGATGCTGGCGTAGATGTCTCAGAGGCAGCCGTGCGCTGCGTAGAGCACCCGGAGCAAGCGCCCATGCAGAGGCATGCCAATATTGCCGGAATCAGTAGTAATATGCGTGTCGTGGTCATGTGTATTCTGCAAAGTTACGAATTTGTTACAAACGACTGTGCACAATATGCGCTTTTTATCTGACTGTCAATCGAAATTCCGATATGAAATTGCGCATGTCGGGTATGTTTTCGACCATATGGTCAAGTATCTCGCGTTCATTCCATGCTTCGGGCGATGGCTCTCCCTCGTTGACAGACACGTCGATGGTTACATTGTCATTGTTGAGGGCATTGCGCAGTGAAGGAATGAGCGAGGGTAGCGCGAGTGTCAGTTTGTCGAGCTGTGCGGCGTTTTCCACCGATACAGTCCATCGGTCGCCTTCGGCGCGTTGCGGTCGGCATGCGCGCATGGTGTGGACGAGGATGGTTTCGGTAGGATGCTCCGCCATATACTTGTCCCATGCCGCTATCAGGGCGTTCTCATCGTATACGGTAGCGCGGTTGGATGTGCCGTTTTGTGTCGGGGCTGCCTGCGGCTGCTGTGTCGTAGGCTGCCTGTTGATTCGCGGAGCACCGATGCCGCCGAGTATGCTTGTGGGACGCGGAGAGCATGTAGGGACATGCCGTGGCATGTCCGCACCCTTGGGTGTCGGGGTCGGAGCGGTCGCGACAGGTCGCGACCCTACAGGATGGGGTGCGGACGTACCACGGTACGTCCCTACAGGTTCGTTCGTTTGGGTTGTCGGGGCGTGGTGTGGTGCGGATGCCGCTGCCGGTGTCGTGGCATTGCTGACAGCTATCGGGCGCAGTTGCTGCCCCTCTCCTTGGCTGTCTTCACTTGGGGAGGGGCTTGATAGTTGGCATATCTTGGCGAGTGTCAGCTCGGTGAGGAATTGCTTGCTGGCTGCGGTGCGGTAGTTGAGGTCTGCGTCATTGAGGAGGCTCATGGCGCGGTAGATCATCTGGGGCGAGCATTTTGCCGCTTCAGCGGCGAGTTGCTGGCGCACATCGTCGCCTGCCTCTATCATGTAGAGCGTCTCTGGACTCTGCGCCACCATCAGGTCTCGGAAATATGATGACAAGCCGTTGATGAAGAAATGGGAGTCGAATCCCTTGTCGCGGATTTCCTTGTAGATTTCCCACGATTTCAGCACATTGCCTGAGAGGAATGCTTCGAGCAGACGCGAGTAATAGCTGTTGTCGAGTACGTTGAGGCTCTCGATGGTCGATGCGTAGGTGATGTTGCCCATCGAGCGCGCTGCCACTTGGTCAAATATCGACAGGGCATCACGCATCGCGCCGTCAGCCTGACGGGCTATGACGTTGAGGGCTGTGGTTTCGGCGGTCATACCCTCTTGCGCAGCCACGTATGACAGGTGGTCTATCATGTCCTGGATGGTGATGCGCGAGAAGTCGTAGATCTGGCAGCGTGAGAGTATAGTGGGTATGATCTTCTGCTTCTCGGTGGTAGCGAGGATGAATATGACGTAGCTCGGAGGCTCTTCAAGGGTTTTCAGGAACGCATTGAAGGCTGCTGACGACAGCATGTGTACCTCGTCGATGATGAATACGCGGTAGCGTCCCATGGAGGGCGGGTTGCGCGTCATGTCCACGAGGTCACGCATGGCATCCACACCGTTATTGCTGGCGGCGTCAAGCTCCATGATGTTCATGGAAGTGCCTTCGTTGAATGCACGGCATGATGCGCATTCGTTGCAGGCTTCGCCGTCGGCTGTGGGATGCTCGCAGTTGATGGTTTTGGCGAATATGCGGGCACAGGAGGTCTTGCCTACGCCGCGCGGTCCGCAGAAGAGGTAGCTGTGTGCCAGCCTCTGTGTCTTGACAGCATTCTTGAGTGTCGTGGCGAGGGCTTTCTGCCCCACGACGCTCGCGAATGTCGATGGTCGGTATTTACGTGCTGATACTATATATTGAGCCATGAAGGTATATTGTATGATGTAATGTCTTGATGTTTGACTTGCTCGTAGGGACGCGGCGTGCCGCGTCATCGTCTCAGGCGATGGGGTCTGCGTCTGATGACGCGGCACGCCGCGTCCCTACATTGCTATTCCTGCCCCATGCTAAGGGATGTTTCGGTAAAGTTAGCGAAGTCAAATATACAAAAAAAGCCAATTATTATGGTGATTTGCAAAAAAAATATTAATTTTGGATTTTGTATATTGCATATAAGGCCATTGGCCAGCCCCTAAATTCTATTAATTATCACTAACATTCGTTTATGGAACTGCCCGAAAAGCCTCAGACCGTCCCTGTAGAGGGTGCTGAGAGCAACTTGAATCTTTCCTCAGAGACTGCTGTAGAGACACCTGCCGCTGTGTGTGAACCCACATCGTCTGCTGATATCAAGGATGCCCCGGCATCTGTCGCAGATGTCGTGGCTGCATTGGAGGCTCTTGCCGCCAAACCGGCTGAAGAAATCATGCCGGAGGATGCTGCGCGTCTGAAGCAGCAGTTTTATGCCATGCACAATGCCGCACAGCGGGCTGCCCGCGAGAAGTTTATCGCTGAGGGTGGCGCGCCTGAAGCCTATGTGCCTGAGGCAGATCCACAGGAAGAGCAGTTCAAAACCCTGATGAATGTCATCAAGGACAAGAAAGCCGCCATGCGTGCCGAGATAGAGCAGCAGCAAGCGCGTAACCTGACCGCCAAGAAGGAAATCATAGACCAGATCATAGCCATGGCATCTGATGCCGACAATGTCAACCGCCACTATCAGGCAGCCAAGGATCTCCAGGCAAAGTTCAAGGAGATAGGGGATGTTCCCCCGTCAGCCATGGCTGAGACATGGAAGGCATATCAGGATGCCGTGGAGCGTTTCTATGACCAGCTCAAAATCAATATGGAGCTGCGTGACTATGATTTCAAGAAGAACCTTGCCGAGAAGCAGCAGATCATCGAGGAGGCTGAAAAGCTGACTGATGCTGCCGATGTGGTCGCTGCATTCCGCTCCTTGCAGACTCTTCATGACAAATGGCGTGTCATAGGTCCGGTTGCCAAAGACCTCCGGGAGGAAATCTGGGCGAAGTTCAAGGACGCTTCGGGCATCATCAACAAGCGTTACCAGGACTACTTCGAGGAACGCAAGGCGCGCGAACAGGAAAACGAGACAGCCAAGACCGCCTTGTGCGAGCGTGTCGAAGGTATGGACTTCTCCGCCAACAAAAACTATAGCGCATGGGATGAGATGACCAAGGCGGTCATCGCTGCTCAGGAGGAGTGGAAGAAGCTCGGATTTGCCAACAAGAAGGTCAACAATCAGCTTTTTGCACGTTTCCGCGAGGCTTGTGACAAGTTCTTTGCTGCCAAGGCTCAGTTCTTCAAGGATATGAAGGATGAATTGGCTGAGAACCTGCGCCGCAAGACTGCGCTTGCCGAGCGTGCCGAGGCTCTCAAAGAGAGCACCGAGTGGCAGAAAGCCTCCGAAGAACTCGTGGCTCTCCAAAAAGAATGGAAAACTATCGGAGCTGTGGCAAAGAAGTACAGCGATGCCATATGGAAACGCTTTCACGATGCCTGTGACTACTTCTTCGAACAGAAGAAGAAAGCTACGGGCAACACACGTGCTGCCGAACAGGCAAATCTTAAGGCGAAACTCGAACTTATAGAGCGTCTTAAAGCCATCACTACCGAGATGCCGCGCGAAGAGGCGATAGCCCGTTTCAAGGAGGTGCAGGCTGAGTGGCCCGCGATAGGCCATGTGCCTTTCAAGGATAAGGACCGCATCTATGACACCTACCGCGAGCTCAACAATAAGCTCTACCGTGAGCTTGACATACGCGGCACCCAAGCCCGCATGGCTAATTTTGCCGAATCGATCGGCAATATCAGCGACAGTGACAAGCTCTATCGCGAGCGTGAGCGTCTGGCTCGTGCATGCGAGTCGCGCCGGAGCGAGTTGCATACATATGAAAACAACATGGGCTTCCTTTCGTCTAAGTCAAAGAACGGAGACCAGATGGTGCGCGAAATGCAACGCAAGATTTCGCGCCTGAAGGAGGATATAGCTTCGCTTGAGGAGAAGATAAAGCTTATAGACTCCAAAATCTGAGGAATAACCTCTCGCCTCTGGGTCTTTTAAGGCTGATAACCAAAGCTTCTACGTTTGTAGGGACATGCCTTTGGCATGTTGAGAAGAAACTACATTTGATACTTGTACATGCCAAAGGCATGTCCCTACAGATAATCAGCTGGAAAGTTTTGAAGGCATCAGCTCCACATGAAGACACAGTTTGTTTTTGGAAAATTGCTAATAATTATGCTACCTCTTAACGTATTTTAACGGGGGGGGGTAAATGACTAAATATAATCATCATATAGATGACTACACCGACCAATCTAACATCAACACATTATAGCCATTACTTGCCCCATGTCGGTTGGGCATTGGACTTGGCTATGTACAACCTTGTCTACTATCTCATTGTGGGATTGTGGTGGGATGCACCCATATTGTCCAATGCCACATCATGGATCTTGTTTAATCTCGTGGCAGTGATAGTCGTAGGACGCACTACCAACAACACTATCCACTCTCGTACTACCAGCTCGGAACGCGTGTTTAACCGCATCGTCTCTGAGGTGTTGCTGCATGCATTCATATTCGTGACTGTACTGTATCTGATGGGTAATACCAATGTGGCATGGCAGGCTTTGATGTTGTTCTATGTAGCTCTGTTCTGGGGGCTGCTTTTGGAACGTTTCGCCCTGCGCGGATTTGTGCATAAGATGCGCACTATGGGGCGTAACACCTCTACGGTAGTGATTGTGGGGCACGGTTATGCCACAGAACGTCTGTTCAAGATGCTGCATGATACCAAAGAGCTTGGTTACCGCATAGCCGGTGTATTCTCGGCGGTGGTGCCTGATGAATCAAGTCGCATAAGGAAGTACTATCGGGGAGAAGTATCCACCCTTGAAGCTTTCCTTGCCGAAAACCATGTAGATGAGATTTTCTACAGTTCCGAGTCGCCGGAAGCCGATGAAATCACGCGTGTTGCCCGTATGGCAGAGTTGAGGATGCAGCGGTTCTTCTTCGTCCCGCAGATTCCACGTCAGCTTCAGGGTAAATTCTACGCCGTGCCGATGGGTTCCATACCTGTCATGTCGCTGCAGGATACGCCGCTTAAATCACGCATCAACCGCTTTATCAAGCGGGCATTTGATCTGACTGTTTCATCGGTGGTGCTGGTGCTGTCACCCATTGTGTATATACCGGTGGCGATAGCCATCAAGATGTCATCGCCCGGACCGGTCTTTTTCAAGCAGAAGCGCACCGGACTTTATGGCAAGGACTTCTATTGCTATAAATTCCGCACCATGAAGGTCAATGTCGATGCCGACAAGGTGCAGGCTACCAAAGACGATCCCCGCAAGACACGCGTGGGAGAGTTTCTGCGTCATACCTCTATCGACGAACTGCCGCAGTTCCTTAATGTATTCAAGGGCGAGATGTCCATCGTGGGTCCGCGTCCCCATATGCTGAAGCATACGGAGGAGTATAGTCAGCTGATCAACACATACATGGTGCGCCATGCCGTCAAGCCTGGCATCACCGGATGGGCACAGGTGACAGGATACCGCGGTCAGACCGAAGAGCTATGGCAGATGGAAGGCCGCGTGGAGCGCGATATCTGGTATATCGAGCACTGGAGCTTCGCCCTCGACCTCAAAATCATGGCATTGACTGTCATCAACGCAGTCAAAGGCGAAGAGCAAGCTTTCTGATTCACACATGAGATGAAACGCATAGCCTTCATTACCGGGACCCGCGCGGAGTGGGGGCTTCTCAGCCCTGTCGCCAAGGCTCTTGCAGCCACCGCGGGCGTTGAGGTCAAAATCATCGCGACCAACATGCACCTGATGCCGCGTTACGGCAATACGGTGGATGAAATAGTGGCTGACGGTTTTGATGTGGCGGAGCGTGTGCCGATGGATGAGACTGACGGCTCTGAACTGCAGACTGTTGATGTCATGGCGCAGTGTCTACGAGGCATGGCTGCAGCGTTTGACCGCCTGAAACCAGACCGTGTGGTCATACTCGGCGACCGCTTCGAGATGCTTTCGGCGGCTACGGCGGCATTGATGATGCGTATCCCTATAATACACATCGCAGGAGGCGAAACTACACTCGGAGCTATAGATGACAGCATACGCCATGCTATCACTCAGATGTCATCGCTTCATCTGACAGCTACCGAGCCCTATCGTCAGCGTGTCATAGCTATGGGCGCGTCACCAGAGTGTGCCATAAATACCGGCGCGATAGGGGTGTACAATGCGCTCAACGAGCCGTTGATGAGCCGCGAAGAGCTTGCCGCAAGCGTAGGGATGGCTTTTGAGCGCCCTACGTTATTAGTGACATATCATGCTGCTACTGCCGATGACCGCAGCCCGTTGGAGCAATTCCGGGCTCTCCTTGACGCGCTTGACCGCCACAAAGAGGCTGATGTGCTGATTACGTATCCCAACAATGACCCTCGCGGCGGAGGTCTCGTGGAGCTGATAGAGCGTTGGGTGACTGCCAACAGCCGTCGGGCTGTAGGAATTCCGTCATTGGGCAAGACTCGTTATCTGTCGGCATTGAGATATGTGGATGCAGTAGTCGGCAACAGCTCAAGCGGCATCGTGGAAGTGCCCTCAATGCACATACCTACCGTCAATATCGGTACGCGCCAGCAGGGACGCATTGCCGGTGAGTCCGTCATACACTGCGGAGTGACAGCCGATGAGATAGACCGCGCCATAACCTATGCGCTGAGCGATGAGGGAAAAGAGAAAGCCCGCTCCGCATCAAATCCCTATTATCAGCCCGACACCCTCGGCATCATGGCCAAAGCAATCGCCGACAGCCTGTAAATTCCTATAAGTTTTATAAATCTTATAAGATTTATAAAACTTATAGGAATTACATCGGATCCACATCATAATATATCACAGCCGATTTCATATCAGGATACATCGAGTGCATCAGATTGCGCAGGTCAAGGAGCAGTTTGCGCACCTTTGACATGGATGCGCTTGTCTCCACTTTGAGCATTATGCAGCGGATGTAGAGCTGCTGGATGCGTCCTATCGGCGGTTCCTGGGGACCTTGTACACGGTCGCCGAACAGTTGTCGCAGCTGCACTCCGTAGGCATCAGCCAGCAGCTTGACTGCCTCGAGGTTGCGGTGCTTTATGTATATGCGTATGAGTTTGGTAAACGGTGGATAGTGGTAGGCTTGCCTCTCGGCTATGGCGTAGTCATAGAATCCCTTGTAGTCGTGGCTGACGATGTATTGGAATATCTCGTGCGCAGGGTTGAGGGTCTGCACGGTGACTGTGCCTGGAGTGTCGGCAGAGCGTCGTCCGGCTCTGCCTGCCACCTGCGATATCATGTTGAACGCCCGTTCGTCGCTGCGGTAGTCGGGGAAATTGATGATGCTGTCGGCATTGACTACCACCACGGTATCTACCCCGCCGAAATCCAACCCTTTGGTGACCATCTGAGTGCCTATGAGTATGTCGCCTTTGCCCGATGAGAAATCCTGGATGATATTGTCATATCCGGCTTTGTTGCGCGTGGTATCAAGGTCCATGCGCAGTATCCGTGCCTGGGGGAAAGCGTCTGTAACCTCCTCCTCTACGCGCTCAGAGCCATAGCCTATCACCTCTATGGCTGGTTCATGGCATGCAGGACACACCGATGGGAGCTGACGGGTGGCGCCGCAGTAGTGGCATACGAGCAGACCGCGTGAGCGGTGGTAGGTCATTGCCACGTCGCAGTTGTGGCATCGTGGTATGTTGGCGCACATGCGGCATCGTGCCACCGGGGCAAATCCGCGGCGGTTGATGAATACTATCGCCTGATGTCCGCGCCCTATGGCTTCGGAAACCAGTGCATGGCTTCGCGCCGACAACGCACCCTGTGCGAGCCCCTTTTTGCGGGCATCACCCATGTCGACTATCTCTATGCGTGGCAAGGTCGCTCCCTGGTACCTCTCCGAGAGTGTGACAAGTCCGTATTTGCCGCCTGTAGTGGCTTTGTAATATGTCTCTACCGAAGGTGTAGCACTGCCGAGGAGCACTTTGGCTCCGTGCATGACTGCGAGTACTATGGCGGCATCACGGGCGTTATAGCGCGGTGCTGGATCCTGCTGTTTGTAGCTTGTCTCGTGTTCCTCGTCCACTATGACAAGTCCGAGATTGGAAAACGGCAGAAACACCGAAGTCCTTGCCCCGAGAATCACGCGTGGCGAGCCGTCATGCAGCAGGGTGTTCCAATGCTCCACGCGCACATTGTCGGAAAATTTGCTGTGGTAGACCATCACCTTTTCGCCGAATACTTTCTGTAACCTATGGCTCAGTTGGGTCGTGAGGGCTATCTCCGGCACGAGCATCAGCACCTGTTTGCCCTGACGGAGCGCATAGTCGATGAGGTGGATATATAGCTCCGTCTTGCCGCTTGATGTCACACCGTGGAGCAATGTGGTGTTGTGGGCCATCCATGACTGGTGTATCTCCGAGAGGGCTTTTGACTGCGGTTCGCTCAGCTGTGGAAGCTCTCCGGAGACGATGCCTGAATATTTGAAGCGGTCTATGGTCTTCTTGTACACCTCTACGACACCCTTGTCGCTCAATGCCTTGATGATGGCTGGGGTAACGTCGGCATGCTCTATGAGGGCAGCCCGTGACACCTCTTTTTGCGACTCTGACTGGCGGTTGAATTCGGAGAGTTGTATGAGGTTTTGCAACGCTGTCTCCTGTTTGCGGGCGCCTTTGACCTTTGAAAATGCCTCGGCAAGAGCTGCCATGTCGCCATTGGGGAAGTTGAGGCGTACATACGTCTCCTGAAGAGGGCGGTATCGTTCTACAAGTCGCTCCGAGATGATGATAGCCCCTTTCTGGAGCAGGGTGGAGGTGGTGCGGGCGAGATGCTTGAGTCCGGCGGCTTTCTCTATGTCAGCCATGGTCATGCGTTTGTCAAAGTGGCTGAGAACCTGGATGACTATCGCTTCGCGCTCATTTAGAGGGAGTTCCGGATCTTCCTCATAGTCGGGATTAAGCTCAATGAAGGTTTCGCTCTCCAATTTCAGACCCGAAGGTACGGCTGCGCGGTACACGTCTCCTACAGAGCAGAGATAGTAGTCGGCAAGCCACTGCCAGTGCTTCAGCTGCGGATATCGCACTATCGGGTCGCCGTTGTCAAGCACCATCGCGATGGGCTTGGTGTCAAACCCTTCGGGAGGCAAATGGGTGACAGACACCACGATGCCCGTGTAGAAGCGCCTCAGACCGAATGGCACGATGACGCGGCATCCCGGCTTGACCGCAGAGGCGAGCTCCTCGGGGATTTCATATGTGAACGTGCCGGCAATAGGCACAGGCATCAGCACTTCGGCAAACTTCATGTGGCATCAAGAGTTAGATCTGCTACTGGTCAATCTTTGGTCGGTAATGAAACTCTAAAAGTGTAGGGACATGCCGTGGCATGTCCGCCCATCAGGCGTTACTTTTGCGAGTGCTGCTGAAAGCGGACATGCCATGGCATGTCCCTACAATCATGCAATCTGACAAATGGACTGCAATGGTGGTTAGTGAGATACAAAGATAGCGAAAAAAATGAGTAACTTTGTCGTAGAGATGACTACATCAGCTAAAACCAGAGGATATATATTTGCGGCAGTAGCAGCTGCCACCTACGGCATGAACCCGCTGTTTGCCCTCCCGCTCTATGCCGACGGGATGAACGCTGACTCGGTGCTGCTGTTCAGATATCTCATGGCTATGCCTGTGCTGGCAGTGATGCTCCGGCTGCGCGGACACCGCTTTTCGGGGCTGACGCGCCGCCAGCTCGGAGCAGTGGCAGTCCTCGGCATCGTGATGGCTCTGTCATCGTTGCTGCTGTTTTTGGCGTACAATTACATGGAAGCAGGGATTGCCTCGACCATACTTTTTGTCTATCCGATCATGGTGGCTGCCATAGGTGTGGTGTGCTTCCACGAGAAGCTGACGGCGATGACGGTGCTGTGCATAGCTTTGGCAGTCGGAGGTATAGCTCTGCTTTATACCGGGGGTGAGGGTGGTGCTACATTGTCGGCTGTCGGCACATTGATAGTCATAGCTTCGGCTTTGTCATATTCCATCTATATCGTCGGAGTCAACAGACCCATACTCCATGGCGTAGCCACGTTGAGGCTGACGTTTTATCTGCTCGGATTCGGCTCGCTGCTGTTCATAGCGAGAGTGACGGCGATGGGCAATCTGACAGTACCGACGCATTGGACCATGTGGGGCAATCTGCTCTGCCTGGCGCTTTTCCCCACGGTCATCTCATTTATATGCACCACCAAGGCTGTCCAGTATATCGGAGCTACTCCTACAGCCATCCTCGGGGCTTTGGAGCCTGTCACGGCTGTGATCATAGGAATCTGCGTATTCGGTGAGACCCTTACCCCCGGCGAGACCCTCGGGCTCGTGTTGATCATCGCCGCCGTCACCTTCGTAGTGGCAGGCGGCAGCATCACCGCCCCTCTCGTCCGCTTCCGCAAACTCTTCCCGCGCATCCTCCACCGCCAATGACACATGTTACGGCTGAAAATCGTTGGGGGCAACGCATTGATATTTTGAAAATTATTGCGATATTTGCAACGTCAAATAATAGGCACATATATATTTAATCTAATAGGACAACTTAGAGTCTAAAAAAGAACAATGAAACAAAGCGTCTTGCAAAAAGCCCGCATGGCTTATCAGCCCAAGCTTCCCATCGTGATGACACACCCGGTGAAGGTGGTCGAGGGACAGCCCACACAGTCAGTAGCTGACCAGGAAGAAATCAAGAAGCTCTTCCCCAACACCTACGGACTGCCTGAACTGCGATTTGAGCGCAACCCCAATCCTACAACCGGCAGCCCCATCAATGTCGGCGTGATCCTCTCGGGCGGTCAAGCTCCTGGCGGTCACAATGTGATTTGCGGACTTTTTGACGGCATCAAGAAAATACACCGCGACAGCCGTCTCTACGGATTCCTGATGGGTCCCGGCGGTCTCGTGGACCACAAGTACAAGGAACTTACAGCCGACCTGGTCAATGAGTACCGCAACACAGGCGGTTTTGACATGATCGGCTCGGGCCGCACCAAGCTCGAGACCAAGGAGCAGTTTGACAAGGGTCTTGAAATCCTCCGCGAACTCAACATCTCGGCTCTCGTCATCATCGGTGGCGACGACTCCAACACCAACGCTGCCATCCTTGCCGAATATTACAAGGCAATCAATGCTGGCGTGCAGGTGATTGGTTGCCCCAAGACCATCGACGGCGACCTCAAGAACGAGGTTATCGAGGCTTCTTTCGGCTTTGACACCGCTACCAAGACCTATTCGGAGGTCATCGGCAACATACAGCGTGACTGCCTCTCGGCTAAGAAATACTGGCACTTCATGAAGCTTATGGGTCGCTCTGCTTCTCATATCGCTCTCGAGTGCGCTCTCCAGACACAGCCCAACGTGACCATCATCTCTGAGGAGGTAGAGGAGAAGAACCAGACTCTCGCTGACATCGTAAATCACATCGCCGACATCGTGGTGGCTCGTCAGGAGAAGGGCTGCGGCTACGGTACAGTGCTCGTGCCCGAAGGCCTCATCGAGTTCATCCCCGCAATGAAGAAGCTCATCGCCGAGCTCAACGAGATGCTCGCCCACAATGCCGACGAATTTGCTGCCGCTGCTGACCAGCGTCAGTATGTGATAGACCATCTTGATGCCGAAAACGCCAAGATCTATGCGTCTCTGCCCGCCGGTGTAGCCCGTCAGCTCACCCTCGACCGCGACCCCCACGGCAACGTGCAGGTATCGCTCATCGAGACCGAGAAGCTCCTCAGCGAGATGGTATCCCACCGCCTCGAAGCACTCCGTGCCGAGGGCAAATATGCAGGCAAGTTCTCTACAATGCACCACTTCTTCGGTTATGAAGGACGTTGCGCGTTCCCCTCTAATTTCGATGCCGACTACTGCTACGGTCTCGGTTTCACTGCTTCTTGCCTCATCAATGCCGGCGTGACAGGCTACATGTCAAGCATGCGCAATCTGACCAAGGCATCTGTGCAGTGGCTCCCCGGTGGCATACCCATCACCATGATGATGAACATGGAGCGTCGTCACGGAGCTATGAAGCCTGTGATACAGAAGGCTCTCGTGGACCTCAAAGGCAATGCTTTCCGCTACTTCGCGTCTAAGCGTGACTCATGGGCTGTCAATGACAACTATGTATATCCAGGTCCCGTGCAGTATTACGGTCCCGCCGAGGTATGCGACCAGCCCACGCTCACACTTCAGTATGAGCATATCGGCAAGTAATCACTCCGCATAACCCATACAAACGAGCGAGGAGACCCATCAACGGTCTCCTCGCTTGCTTTTTCTGTCTTTTTGATTGCAAAATGGAAAATAATGTGTAAATTTGTCAAGAATAGGCGCGTTTGAAGCGTAATCGGTAATGCAATTATCTGATAATTTGATAGCATGGAGAAAATAGACAGTCTTGACAGGCAGATACTTGAAATCGTCATGAACAATGCACGCATCCCCTCTAAGGATGTGGCGATAGCATGCGGCGTGTCGCGTGCGGCAGTGCATCAGCGCATACAGCGCATGATAGACCTCAATGTCATCACCGGGTCAGGCTACTATGTCAATCCTCATGTGCTGGGATTGAACAATTGTACATTCATAGGCATCACCCTCGAGAGAGGCGCTCTCTACCGCAAGGTTGCGGCTGAGCTTGAAAAGATACCGGAAGTGACCGAATGCCACTTCGTCACCGGACCTTACACAATGTTGATAAAGCTGTTCGCGCGTGACAACGAGCACCTTATGGAGCTGCTCAATGACCGCATACAGATGATACCGGGCGTGACGCATACCGAGACGCTCATATCGCTTGACCACTCGATACATCGCAAAGTCCCCATTTATCCCGAATGATGTCAGAAAGACATCGTACGAACTCCCATATCGGCTCCTGTGCAGGTGCCGACATATGGGCATGGATTGTCGTGGGGCTGATAGGCATACATACTGTGGTGTTCGGCTCCATGCAGCTGCTTGCCGGCGATGATGCCGTCTATGCCGATGGGATGAAGGTGGTCGGAAACTCGCTATGGGGCTATATCAAGCTTGCTGGCGGACACTGGATATATAGCAACGGACGCATGGCTAATCTGCTTGCGCCATGGTGGCTCGGAGGTGTGAACCGTTGGGTGCTTGATGTAGTCAACGGGTTGATGTGTTGCGGCTTCTATGCTCTGACGCTTGTATTGTCAGGATTAGGGAAGCGTCACACGGCTACGGCAAAACTGTTTGTGACGGCATTGCTGCTTCTTACGTTCCCGTGGTGGGATGCGTTCATGCTATATGACGTGATGTTTAACTACGTGTGGTCATCGGCTCTGGTCATGGCTGTGCTGTGGTTGCTGCTGCGCGGAGCCACGCCGCGCTGGCGATGGGGTGCATGGCTATTGGCTGCTTTTGCCGCTTCGATGCATGAAGGGTTGGGTGTGTCTGTCTCCGTCGGGCTGTGCGCATGGATGTGGATGTCAAAGCCGTGGCGAGAGCTATCATCCGTACAGAGGGGGATGGTCATAAGCTTCTTCTGCGGTACATTGTTTGCATTGCTGTCGCCAGGCATATGGGGTCGTTTCATTGCCGAGGGCTTCGGTGTCGGCGAGCGTATCCCTAACGATGTTTTGTGGCTATTGTTGCTTAAAAGCGATTTCTATGCGCTGTCTCTTGTCATTTTCGTGGCTTTTATGGCGGTATTTCGCCGTCATCGGCTTGTCGAGATGTCACATACTCCGTGGATCATATTCGTAGTGGCATCAATCGTGGCTGCATGTATGTCAGGGTCAAGTGGCATAGTGGGGCGCAGCGGATGGTTTGCACAGCTGACGGCGATTATCGCCCTGGTGCAGTGGGGTCGCCGATATGGATGGCACATAGGACGTGTGGCAGGAGGAATAGTGTCGGCAGTGCTCAGCGTGTTGATTCTCGGACATCTGATAGCGGTCGACGTGGTGCAGTCACGCATGCGCCGTGAGCTTGCGGAGGCATTGCAGACCTATAGCCGTAATCCTTATGAACCTGTGTATATGGATTATCTGCCTTGGGATGCGTACAGATGGCTAACGCTTGCCAAAGTGAGAGGCATCCCTGAGCCTTATGAAAAATACATGTCCATGCACTATTCTACGCAATATGCTCCCGAGGGGATGCCGCCTATGGTGGTTTTGCCCGCTGCGCTCAGGGATATGGCTGTCAAAGATGGAGATATGACCAGGGTGGGCGATGGTTTTGTCACATCTACGTTGCCCGATCTGCCGTATGCAGGCGCGCCGGCTTTTGAAATCGGAGGGAAGCATTACATCCCGGTAAGATATACAGACGCGAAGAAGCGCCAGATGTATTATCTGGCGCCTCTGAATCTGCGCTGCGGTGACCGCATATATTATCAGCCCGCTATCGAGCTTTGAAGTATCATCGTGTGGGACCGTCCATTGGCTGACGCGGATGGTTGGTCTGCGTCAGGTGCTTGAGGGTGTACTCGGCAAGTCCTTCAAGCCACATGCGGTTGATGTTGTGTAAACTGCCGAGGAGCTCGTCTGTGGCAAGGCTGCCCTTTACAGACATTTCGGTAAGAATGCGTGTGCCGTGGTCAGGAGCCATGGCGAGAAGCCATGCCTGGCAGAAGCTGAATTCGGCTCCGTCTTTACCCTTGATATTTCCTTCCCACGATATGCGGCCTGGACGGTCGGCTTTGGGTTTTACGCATTCAAGCACGTGGGCGGCAAGGTTCAGACCAGCCTCGCGGTACTCAAATTCGGCTTTGGCGAAAAGATGGGGGTCTTCAATAGAAGGGTCGATGAACTGTGCATCCATCACATCTTTTGTAAAGCGGTTCCAGTCGGATATATTGGTCAGATAAGGCCATAGCTCCTCGGGGTCGATATGCTTTACTATCAGTTCGTTGGATACGATGCCGTCGGCGAGTGAAGGCTCGTAGGCTGGCGGCCAGATGATTTTGTCGGTAATCATAGTGTTTGGTATAATTGAATTTCGGTTATTCGGATGGTGTGTTACTAAAATAAGGTTTGACAGACGCTTTTGGTTCAAAATACGATTGATAATGCGAAGCCTGGAGCGCCTTTGACAAGGGTGGGCATGATTGACGAGTAAATAGGGAATCCGCCGTGATGGTCCTTGAGGTGCTCGCCGTCAAGATCCAGATGGTATCCTCTAAGAGGGTTGCCGCGGAATAGGTCAAGAAATTCGTTGACCGGGTCAATCAGGAATGCCACGATGCCTCCGATGATCGGAGAACCCCATAGACGGTAGTCGTTGGCGACGATTTCACGTTTGAGCTTGTAGAAAAGCTCGCCGATGACTGAGCCGACCACCGGAGTTATCACTATGTCCTGATACGACGGACGTTCCATAAAAGCCTCGATGCCAAACTCCCACAGCACCGTGGAGACGAACGCCGACGACAGCATCGACCTCCAGAAGTTGAATCCGCATGTTCGTGCCGCCATGAAGTATGCCGCACCGGCATAGGGATGGAGCAGATAGTTGAACACCCAGTTGTCTCGGTCAAGTTCAGGGTTGCGCACGAATATGTTACGGTACCAGCGTTTGAAGGGTGGCACTTCCTGGAGTTCCTTGCGATTCCAGGAAGTGGCATCTTCGGGAAGACACTCCAACACTGCGAGCGCACCTCCCATAGCTCCTGCTATCAAACCCATGTTTGCCCAGTAGCGACCCCAGTCAGGGTCGTTGAGAGTCATGGAGTAGGGTCTGAAATAAAGCGGCAATCCCTGAGGTCCAGGAGTGGGCACGATAGTAGGAGCCATAGCGAGAAAATCTTCGTCAATCTGCTGTTTCCGATACACGATGCTCCTGGTGAGATATTCGTCATCAAGCTGCAACATGGTCACAGCGATGGAATCAAACAGAGCTCCTCGGGTGACGCTCATCCGGCTGCGCGACAATGTGTCGGCCGGTATGCTGTCACTCATGATGACAGCGGCAGAATCTGTCTCTGCCACTGTCTGCGCCTCAGCGGCTGATGCAGCTACAGGAATCATCAGCCATGATAATAGCACTGATATCATGGCAGCTGCACCTCTGGGTAATGTGGTGAAAAATGAAGTACCGGATTTCATGATGATGCGATCGGTAAGTAATTAAGATATAATCTTAACACACGAGAGGCTCCGAAAGTGCATAAAAAAGCAGATATATGCAAAAATTGAAGTCTTATCGGAGTCATAATGAGTGAAAAGTGCTAATTTTGTAACGAAAAACATACCTGCTATGAAATCACTAATACGCTTGCTGGCAATCTTTGCATTGATGATATCTACGGGCATTTCGTATGCATATGCCCAGATGGAAAACCCTGTTAGATGGACGGTGAAATCCGTTGAGGATGCTTCTGCCCGCAGGGTCGCGGTGGAAATGACGGCATCCATAGAGAACGGCTGGCACATGTACAGCAATCTCGTTGATCCTAATGTCGGACCTACGCCATTGAGCGTTGAACTCAAGGATGTGAAAGGGCTTAAACCGATAGGAGACCTTCAGGCATCAAAAGCTCCTGTGCATAAATTTGATGATGTGTTTCAGGCTGAATTGAGCTGGTGGTCCGGTCGAGTGACATTGAAACGCATCTTTGAGGTGACCGGTGACACATATTCTGTCAGCGGTAATATCAGGTATCAGGCTTGTAATGACGGAAGCTGTCTGCCTCCGACCAAAGAACCTTTCGAGGTCAAAGGGACAATGCCGTCAGCAACCGGGGCACAACTGGCAGATGCGCTGCCGCAGGTTGGCGATACGATTACTAAAGGTGGTGTCGCGTCAGCAGACACTACCGTATCTGCCATCGGACAGGAAAGTCTTGGCGATTTATGGGCTCCTGTGACATTTAACGGTGCTAATCCCAGTGATGATTATAATTCGTCATCGCTGTGGTGGATATTCTTTACATGCTTTCTCGGTGGATTTGTGGCGTTGCTTACGCCATGTGTGTGGCCTATGATACCGCTGACGGTCAGCTTTTTCCTCAAGAAAGGTAAAAGCCGCAGCCGTGCGGTGGGCGATGCGCTGACCTACGGGCTGTCTATCATAGTCATTTACGTGCTGCTCGGCATGGTCGTGACGCTGATATTCGGCGCGGACTCGCTCAATGCGCTGTCGACGAGTGCGGTGTGCAACATCATATTCTTCCTGCTGCTGGTGGTGTTTGCTGTATCGTTTTTCGGTGCATTTGATATAACGCTGCCCTCCAAGATGGTCAACAGGATAGATGCCCGGGCAGAGAAATCAACCGGATTGCTTGGTATGTTTTTCATGGCGTTTACACTGACTTTGGTGTCGTTTTCATGCACCGGTCCTATCATAGGTACTCTGCTTGTAGAGGCTGCCACTTCGGGTGACAAATTCGGTCCGATGGTGGGCATGTTCGGCTTCTCGCTTGCATTGGCTATACCTTTTGCGCTGTTCGCCCTGTTCCCGTCATGGCTCCAGAGCGCGCCCAAGAGCGGAGGCTGGATGGGAACGGTCAAGGTGGTGCTCGGATTCATCGAACTTGCACTGTCGCTTAAGTTCCTGTCGGTAGCTGATCTGGCTTACGGCTGGCATATTCTTGACCGAGAGGTGTTCCTGTGCTTGTGGATTGCCGTATTTGGTCTGCTGGGTGCCTATCTGATGGGTTGGTTCAACTTCAAGCACTACGGACCTGCCGACTCGTCGATAGGTCTTGTGAGGTTTTTCCTTGCCATGGTCTCGTTTGCATTCACGGTGTATCTTGTGCCTGGTCTGTGGGGTGCGCCGCTTAAGGGTGTAAGCGCGTTTGTGCCTCCGCTCTATACACAGGACTTCAACCTCTACGGTGATGGATTCAAGGAGTATCATGACTATGATGAGGGCATGGCTGTAGCTGCGCGCGAGAACAAGCCCGTATTTGTGGACTTTTCGGGCTATGGGTGTGTCAATTGTCGCAAGATGGAGGGTGCTGTCCTTGACCAGGCTGACATAAAGACCATGATTGATGATAACTTTGTGGTCATCAAGCTCATGGTTGATGAGAAGAAAGCTTTGCCTCAGCCGCGTAATGTGGTGGAAAACGGACGTGAAATCACGCTTGACACCTACGGAGAGCTGTGGAGCTACCTGCAACGCTCTAAGTTCGGAGCCAATGCCCAGCCCTATTACGTGGTGCTTGACACGCAGGGACGCTTGCTTTCCGGTCCTTACAGCTACGATGAAAACGTGGCGAAATTTGCCAAATTCCTTGAGCAAGGTATCAGCGGTTTCAAAAAGTAGCTGACCGACGGTTTTTGCGATAGAAGTACCATAGCTTTTTGCCCAATGATCGCAGACGGGGACCTTGCTCGAGGTTCTCAAGGACGCTTATGGCTTCAATCAGTATATGCCCTGCGGCTCCAAGAGATGTGAGCCATAAGAACGGCGGCGGGACGGACATGCCGTTGTGGCTTAGAAAAAGACAGCTGAGCACTATGGCTATGTCTATGCCGGTAAGCATAGCCATCAGTACAAGATAAGACGATAGTTTGCTGACAGTGCGGCGCAGACCGTGGGAGGTGCGTTTGATGCCCATACGCTTGGCTTTGCGCATGCCGCTCCAAAGGTCAATGAGGGCTGAGAACACTACAGATGTGTATTCCACAGCACCGATGAGACACAACTGGATAATAGCTGGCAGGGATGTGTCAGGGTCGGGGATAAACAGGTCGGATACAAAAAACGGGATGGTCAACATGTCGTGAAAAAAAGGTTGGTGGTGGGATTCACGACAAAATTAGCCCCGTCTCAAGCAGCCGCCATGCGAAAATATCAGTAGATAAGCATCCAGTAGGCTCCGCAGTCACGCAGATACCGTATACTGTCCCATGGGATCAGTTTGTCAGCTGGGACACGCCTTTCGGGATCCGGACGGTATTCTATCCTGACCCATTGTCCGCGGCATATGACCAGGCGGTGGGGGATTATCGCCCGAGCCGTCTCGGGGCGAAGGGCTTGGCTGTAGAAGATTATGAGTATGACAGATGGTATCAGCACCATGACGAGCATAAGTGCCACCAGTGCCCAACGAATATCATGAAGGGCTACGGATGCCGCTATGAAGACGATAGGCACCGCAGCCAGAGCTATGCCCCATATCTTCAGCCATCGCCCCAGAAGATGGCGCACCATGGCGCTGACGGGAACTTTGAAGTAGTCTGTCGTGATTGTATTTTGGTGGTCTACCATATCTCTTTCTTCCATTTCTGAGGCAATCTTGATATGATTTTATCGACAAGCCGAGGCATCCATCGGCGTTTATAGTGGAAAATTATGGCGGACAGCAGCCATACAGCTATGAAATAGACGGCTATAAAGCGCCAATATTGGGCAGAAAAACCTTGCGTGTCAAAAAGCCGAGCCCCGAGTGTGTACATCAAGAAGCCGGGTTTGCTGTCTTGAAGCAGATAGCAACCCAGAGATGCCGCTCCGAGCAGATTGATGAGTTTATTGTGAAACGAGAAGCGAGTGAAGAAACATACGAATAAAAATGCACTCAGATTGACCAGAAGCCCCTGCCGCTGATAAGGTGAAAAAAGTGACATCTGCACGTCCGGTTCTTCGACTGACGGGAGGTGCAGTATCCCTTGCATAGTCGCAAACAGTAGGAACCCGCCAATAAGCGCCCATGGGGAAAGGGTACTGAGACGCGGCTCCCGTACCATCCACCATCCGATTACATAGAGCCATAGGAAATAAAACATGACATCAGCAGGGTATATGTAGTCGTAGTAATCGAATCCCCAGTAGTTATACATGTCATGGAGCGGATTCTGTCCCAGCCAGCCGCAGTATATGCCTGCACACGTAAGCATGAGGACGAGAAGCCTCAATGACCGTAAGTCGAAGCGGCACAAACCTTTGTTGACCAATGGGATAAGTGTGATCAGGAGCAGATATGCCTTGATAAACCAGTAGTGGCTGCTTCCGATAGGGAATACAAGGGATTTGACGAGGTCGGTGACAGTGTGGTATTCGGCTGCAGTCTTGCCGAGCAAAGCTATTGTCACGAGTGACAGGACGTTGAATAACAGGACTGTCAGCCATGTGTTGATGACCGATTTCCATGTAAGTCGCAATCCCATGACTCCCAGCAGCATGACATACACCGACACGCAACATGAGTTTATGCCGAATATGATTATGCCCCATGCGTCGTATAATGCAAAATCGGTGGCGGTCTTGGAGAATGTCAGATGCTCGACCAGTATCATCGACATGGCAAGAATGCGTGCGAGCTCGATGGAGGAATTGCGGCATGATGAGCGAGCCACAGTAGGCATCGGTGTGAGTGTAGCTGTGGGTGCTGTCGCGTGTAATGCCGGAAGCCGTCGGGCTATGAAGTCTGTAATCAGTAACAGCGGCTCGTATATGAGCCATGCTATAATCGCGGCAAAAGCCGTGGTGGACAGGCATATTACTACCACTGTCGCCAGATTGGCTTTCAGAGACAGTTCGGTGATGTCCATCAGCCGTGTGGCGGCAGGACCCGTTATCAGCATAAATGTGCCGAGTATGGCAGTTGCGAGCCACGGAGGACCATTATAATCGCGCCGATGTCGTGTGGCATATGCAAATATTAACACTGAAGCCGTCAGGGTGAATGCGTTGTTGGCATGTCCCGACGAAAACCAGTAGGTCCACGGTCCGCTCATCCAGTCATGGATGTAAATAGCCGCTCCGAGGACTATGATACAGACTGCGCTGCCGATAAACAGCCAGCGTGAGGGAAGCCGGTCAAGGACGTGTGTGGAGCTGAGATAATATCCGGTAACGTATAGATATATAAGGTAATATAGATTCCAGTGCCACCACGCAAGATAGTTCTCTGCCATCCATCCGCACAGGATTACCGAGGCTGTCAGGATGATTACAAGGGCTTTCATCTGCTGCCGGTCAAGAGCTGCAAGCCCTCTGTTGATGAGCGGTGACAGTATCAGCAAAAAGAGATATCCGTGCATCAACCGATACGGCATCGATGATACCGGGAAGAATAGCATTGTCAGTGCCGTGGTCAGGAGGTTGTGAGGGCTGTCCGTAGCTGTATCCCATCCTGTTAAATGGGAGCCGGCAACAGAGACCAATGCGAAATTGACCGCATCATATGACAATGCCACTAATGCCAGCATTATCACAGACCGCCATGACAACCGCATGCCGCAGTATCCTATACACAGACCGAGGAGATTTATGCCGATAGAGAGAATATTCTCTGCAAATAGGATTGACGACTCTGATGCATCCCAGCTCCCTCCGATGCTCACTACGGCATACATCGCTACCACCATCGTCACGGCGATAGCGGCTGTTACTGCAATGGATGCCTGTCTGAACGGTTGGGGAAGGGTCATCGGCGCAAGAGATGGTCGTCAGGTGAAAAGTGCTTTGAATGCTTCTTCCACTTTAGACACTTCGATGCAGCGTATCTTCATCTTGGAAGTGTCCATCCCTTTGAGATTGCCGCGAGGAATCAGGATGGTGGACATACCGAGCTTTTCGGCTTCAAGGATACGTTGTTCTATTCGCGTCACGGGGCGAATCTCGCCGGACAGCCCGATTTCCCCAGCCATGCACATGTCTCGCGGTACTGCAAGGTCTACGTTGCTTGACATTATGGCGGCTGTCACGGCAAGGTCAAGAGCCGGGTCGTTGACTTTGATACCTCCGGCGATATTGAGAAACACGTCTTTGGACGCGAGGTGGAAGCCGGCACGTTTTTCAAGCACGGCAAGGAGCATGTTCATGCGCTTGGAATCGAATCCTGTCACGGCTCTTTGCGGTGTGCCGTAGGCGGCTGTGGAAACCAGAGCCTGTACTTCGATCATGAATGGGCGGATGCCGTCGAGCGTCACGCCGATGGCTACTCCCGAAAGCTCTTCTTCCGAGCGGCTCAGTAGCATTTCCGAGGGGTTGGCGACTTCGCGCAGACCGCGCTGGCACATCTCGTAGATGCCTAACTCCGATGTGCTGCCGAAGCGGTTTTTGATGCTTCGGAGTATGCGGTACATGTAGTGTTTGTCGCCTTCGAAGTGTAGCACCACATCCACTATGTGCTCAAGCACTTTCGGTCCGGCGATGCTACCCTCCTTGGTGATGTGTCCGATGAGGAGCACAGGCACTCCCGATGTCTTGGCGTAGCGGAGCAGCCGGGCGGCGCATTCGCGCACCTGACTGACACTTCCAGCCGATGACTCTATGGTGTCGGATGCTATGGTCTGGATGGAGTCGACCACGAGGAGCTGGGGCTTCACATGGTCGATGTGGTCCATGATGGTTTCCAGAGAGGTCTCACACACGATGTAACAGTTTTCGCTTAGACGTCCGAGGCGTTCGGCGCGCATTTTGAGCTGGGCTGCGCTTTCCTCGCCGGAGACGTAAAGGATGCGGCGGCTCTTGATGGAGAGCACGTTCTGCAACACGAGGGTGGACTTGCCGATGCCTGGTTCGCCTCCTATCAGCACCATGGAACCGGTCACAAGTCCGCCTCCGAGCACACGGTTAAGCTCGTCGGAGGGCATATGTATGCGCTCCTCATCGCTGCGTGGGATGTCGGAGACTTTGACGGGGCGGCTTTTGAGCTCGCGGGAAGCTAACGGAGCCTTGGATGAGGTGGGCGTGACGCGTTCCTCGACCATGGTGTTCCATTCGCCGCACTGGGAGCACCGTCCTTCCCATTTAGGCGATTCGGCACCGCACTCGGTGCAAAACCATGCAGTCTTGATTTTCTTTGCCATAGCTTCTTATGATGACTTCATCAGGACAGGAGAGAATATGGCTCCTGAAATTGATGCCGGAAACCTTAGGGACATGCCATGGCATGTTAGCCGATATTCCGTTCGGTTAATCCAATACCAGGCAGCATATTCAGACATGCCATGGCATGTCCCTACAAAAATTGTGGCGTTAATTTGTGATGAGATTAATGCCTGTTACAAAGATAGCGAATATGTGGGAAAAGATGTAACTTTGCTGGCAAATTCCAGTCATTATGAAATCACAGCAGCAGATCATATGTGACCTTGTCGGGGTTGGCTCGATTAAAGTCGCTTATACGCCCGTGGAGAAATTTGTCCGCACAGTCATGGCAGGTGCGTTTATAGCTTTGGGCGGCATTTTGTCAATTGTCGCCTCGGCTGGTTTTGCCGATAATCCTTCGGCTCAGAAGGTGATTTCGGGTCTGACGTTCCCTATCGGACTGTTGCTTACGGTGGTGTTTGGGGCGGAGCTGTTCACTGGTAATTGTGCCGTGCTTATGCCGGGGGCTCTCAAAGGCAGACTGTCTATCGGTCAGGTCGCTAAGAATCTTGCCGTGGTATGGGCTGGAAATTTTGTGGGGGCTTTGTTGGTTGTAGGTCTGATGGTGATGGGAAGCGGTCTGCTTGATGCCGACCCCTTCTCGGCTGTGATAATAAAGCTGGCGGACGTGAAGATGTCCTTGTCGCCAATGACCGCCTTTTGGCGTGGCATAGGGTGTAACTGGCTCGTCTGCCTTGCCATATGGCTTGCTCTGACCTCCGATGGTATTGTGGGTAAGGCTGTGGGCTGCTGGATCCCTGTTGCTGCATTTGTTATATTGGGTCTGGAGCACTCTGTTGCCAACATGTTCTTCATCCCAGCAGGTATGTATGTGTCTGGCTCGTGGGATTGGAGCGGTCTGGTGTGCAATCTTCTCCCCGTCACTCTCGGCAATATCGTAGGCGGCTCGCTCTTTGTGGGCTGTCTCTATGCATGGCTCTATCGTTCTGACAGCTGATAAAGACGCCTACTTGTCGTCATAATGCCCCTCGACCTCAATGATCATGACGCACACGGTGTCGTCATATATGTCATAGATGACACGGTCATGGGCAGTCAATCTGCGTGAGTATGTCACATCGTTGCCTCCTTTGAGGGGTTCGGGATGCCCAATGCCGGTACGTGGATGTTGGGTAATATCTTGGAGTATATTGGTCAGTTTCTTGAAAACCAGCGGATTTGACTTCTTCCACTTACCCATGGTTTTCAACACCTTGGGGTCAAAAGAGATAGAATAGCGCATTACAAAGAATTTAAGAGGTCATTTAGTTCCTCTGCTGTATGGCATGTTGTGCAATTCCCACTATTGTAGTTCTGGCGAGCTTCATTAATGCGGCTTTGCAGTTCGGGCGTGATGGTGAGGTCGTCATCGTTGACGGGGATGAGGGCGTAGGTCTGGCGCTTGCGGCGGATAAGGACGCGTTCACCGGCATCAACCTTGTCAAATGATGATGCCATATTACTGCGGAAATCTCTGACTGTGAGTGTGTACATGGTGCTTATGTGTTTCTGACGTTTTCGCAAATATAACGGTTTCTTTGTAATATAACAAATATGTGTACACAAAAGTGTGCACATGTTTGAATATAAATAAAAAAAAGATGATGAAGCGGATGGCTTCATCATCTTCAGGCTTTTGTTGTTGGTCGGGGTGACTAGACTCGAACTAGCGACCTCACGCCCCCCAGACGCGTACTCTAACCAACTGAGCTACACCCCGATTTGATTTTCAAAAGCGATGCAAAGGTAAGGAGTTTTGGGGAATGATGCAATACTTTGCGCCAAAAATTATCACATTTTAACAGATGCGAGGTGCTATGAAGTGGCTCATGCGCTCTGCCGGGATGCCGCGACGGCGTGTGTAATCATCAAACTGCTCGGCTGATATGTCGCCTACGATGAAGTAGGAGGCATCATCGCGGATGATGAAAAATCCTGTCGTGGTGGCTTGCGGGTAGAGTGCGCCATTTTCGGTGTAAGTGATGCCTAATGAGTCGTAATCAAGCAGTTTGTCAGCCTCAAAGATGAGAGACTGGTCAGGCATAGACTGGTAGCCGATGGCTGGACGGATGCCGCGACCACCCGATATGCGCTGGTGGAGCATTTCGGTGGCGGCTTCGGCGAGTCGGTCGGCTATGGACTGATGCAGCATCGCCGAGAACTCATCGCCTGATGCCCGTCGCGATTCTATGCGCTCCTGTATCTCTGGACCTACCGTGCATGCGAAGAATGTCAGGCGGTCAGGATAGGGGGTGCTGTCTGTAGCCTCGGCTACGAAGTCAGCCAATGCCAGCCTCGGTTGTCCGTCGGCATCTGTCTGCTGGCGGAGTGTCGGAAATATCACTTCCTCGCCGCCTGTCTGGATAGCTATGTCGTTTCCTCTCGAGCCTGCGGCATATGTAGCGGTGCGTACGGTGATGCCTTGCGGAAATTTCTCGGATAGGGTGTCAAGCAGCCGGTTTGCCTCCTTTATGAGCTGCATGGCTTCAGCCCCTTTCTTGCGTTTCTCTTCTGGCAGCGATGCAAGCCACTGGGCGCGGCAGTGGTCGCAGCCTTTGATGTCGGTCATTGAGGCGAGAGATGCATCGAGACCCCACGCTATCAGGAATGCGCGCCAGTTGATGTAACCGCGCACTTCGGATATGGGCACATGGCGTGTTTCGGTGCCAACGGGGAGAGGTGACGAAAGGCTGCCGTCGGTAGGGGTGGGATGGCGCAATGCATCTGCCTGCTTGAAAGACAGCAAGGGCGACGAGGGTGCGTCATGGTCGTGTCGCAGTTTCTCCTGTCGGGCTTGGAGCTGGCGGATGGCTTCCTGACGTGTGGCAGGGTTGAGCCATTGGCGTGCTACGCCTGGGAGCTGGGCGGCATCGACGGTGTGAAACACTTGTCCGCTGTATCCTGGGGCTATGCGCACCGCTGTGTGTATGGCGGATGTGGCAGCTCCGCCCACAAACAGCGGTATCCGCAGCCCTTCGCGCTCCATCAGGGCGGCAAATTCCTGCATCTCATGGAGCGAGGGGGTGATGAGTCCGCTCAGACCTATCATGTCGGCTTTGAAGTCTCGGGCATGGGCGAGAATGGTCTCTGCCGGGACCATCACGCCGAGATCGTCAACCTTGAAACCGTTGCAGCGGAGTATTATTGCCACTATGTTTTTGCCGATGTCGTGAACATCACCTTTGACGGTAGCGAGCACCACGCGTGGAGCGTCAGGCTGGGTGGCATCGCCTGATGCCGATGCTTGTTCTATATAAGGTGTCAGCCATTTGACAGCCTCTTTCATGGCTCCGGCACTTTTGACTACCTGAGGCAAGAAGATGCGACCGTCGGCAAACAGGCTGCCTACTTCGTTCATGCCCGACATCAGGCTGCCGTCCACGATTTCCATGGCTGACTTGCCGGTGTCTATCTCGCTCTGGAGCAGCGTCTCTATGCCTTCGTGCCGTCCGCGCACTATCATCTCGGCTATACGCTCCGATGCGGATTTGGTGGTGGAGGGCGTTGGGGATGGCTTGGCAGCCTCAGGCTTGATGGCGGCGAGTATCTCTCCGGCGAGGTCTACAAGTCGGTCTACGGCATCGGATGAGTCATTGAGCAATACATGGTCAACGACCTCGATGAGCTGAGGGTCGAAATCCTCGCTTTTTTTCATGGCTGACGGATTGACGATGCCCATATCCAGACCCTCGGCGAGTGTTATGAATCGCGTGTGCATCGCTTCGCGGACTGTGTTGTTGCCTCGGAATGAAAACGACAGGTTGCTGATGCCGCCGCTGACATGCACACCGGGCATCTCTGCCTTGATGGACTTGCTGGCTTCGATGAAAGCCCTGCCGAAGTCGTCGTGGGCTTCTATGCCTGTGGCAACGGCAAGCACATTGGGGTCGAATATGATGTCGCATGGACGCAGTCCGGCTTTGTTGACGAGCAGGCCGTACTGGCGGCGCACTACCTCCATCTTGCGCTCATATGTATCTGCCTGCCCGGTCTCGTCCATTGCCATCACCACTACGGCGCATCCCATGTCGCGTATCTCGCGGGCACGGAGCAGGAATGTCTCCTCGCCCTCTTTGAGCGATATGGAGTTGACGATGCCGCGTCCTCGCAGATGCTTCATGCCCTCGGCTATCGCTGCCCAGTTGCTGGAGTCTATCATGACGGGGACGGTGGATGTCACGCTGTCGGAGGCGAGGAGTTCAAGGAAACGAGCCATTTCGGCAGGTGCGTCAAGCATGGCGTCGTCAACATTGACATCGATGACGGCTGCTCCGGCATTGACCTGTGAGCGGGCTATGTCTATCGCTTCGTCAAGCTTTCCTTCCTTGACGAGACGCAGGAATTTGCGGCTTCCAGCCACGTTGCACCTCTCTCCGATTTTTACGAAATCGCCGCTCGTGGCGGGTATGTCGGTCAGTTCAAGCCCTGCGAGTCTCATATGATTGTCGGGGGTAGGGATAGGGCGCGGGGCGGCATCTGCTGCCAGAGTGGCAAGCGCGCGGATATGGGCTGGGGTAGTGCCGCAGCATCCGCCCACGATGTTGAGCAGATGCGCGTCAAGCAGCGGACGGATGGCGTCTGCCATCTTCTCCGGAGTTTCGTCATATCCGCCTGACTCGTTGGGCAGTCCGGCGTTAGGGTAGAAGCTCACAGCACATGGGATGCTGTCAAGCTGTTTGATATACGGGATGAGCTGGTCAGCCCCGAATCCGCAGTTGAGGCCTATGGATAGTGGCTGTGCATGAGCCACGGATGCCACGAACGCCATCAGGGTCTGCCCGGCGAGGGTGCGGCCGTTTTCGGTCAAGGTGGCTGAGATCATAATAGGCACTCTGCGACCTATAGCTTTCATGGACTGTGTGGCGGCATATATCGCTGCTTTGACGTTAAGGGTGTCAAAACAGGTCTCGAACAGCAGAGCATCAACGCCGGCATCGATGAGTGCCGCAGTCTGCTGGCGGTAGGCTTCGGTGAGCGTGTCCCATGTCAGAGGGTCGGCATCGCCGAGGCTTGCAGCCATTGACAGGGATTTGTTGGTCGGTCCGATGCTGGCTGCCACCCATCTGACGGCTCCGGGATGGCTTGTACAGAACTCGTCCACCGCCTCCCGCGCTACCTTGACTGCGGCGCGGTTGATTGCCTCCACATGTTCCTCTAATCCGTATTCTGCCAGCGACAGGCTGTTGGAACTGAACGTGTTGGCGCAGATTATATCGGCACCGGCATCAAGATATGCCTTGTGGATGTCGCGGATGACAGCCGGAGCAGTTACCGACAGCACGTCGTTACATCCGGCGAGGTTGCATAAGTGGGATGCGAATTCCTCACCTCTGAAGTCTGCTTCCGTCAAGCCGTATGACTGTATCATAGTGCCCATGGCACCGTCGAGCACAAGCACTCGGTGGGCGACGGCTTCGGCAAGCAGCGCGCTGTTGCCGTCGTAGTGCATCTGTCTTATGTCCTGTAGATTATCTGTGGTTGCCATATGCTTGGTTGGGTGGTGGTTGATGTGTGCAAAGTTACTAAAAAATGTCCCTACACATCGTCGTGCAGGGACATTTCTCCTCATTTATATAACATTTTATACACACATCAGTGACTGTCCGTTAATTTTCATTCGCATCCCTTGAACCATTGGTCATCAGTCACAGAGTCTTCGGCAAGTTCGGTCGAGGCTTCGTTGCCGTATTCTTCGTCATGCTGCGAGCGGTCGAGTCCGATTTCCTCGCTGTGGCGCGATACGCGCATAGGTATCATCTTGTTGGTCAGCCAGTAGAGGGCGTAGCTCATTACGAATGTATAGGCGCAGACCACGACCAGGGCAAGTATGTGCATCCAGAAAAATTCGTTGTGGCTGATCATGTCAGGATCCTGCTTGGCGAAATAGCTGTAGGCGAAGACTCCGGTGAACACTGTGCCGAGGATGCCGCCGAGACCGTGGGTGGGAAATACGTCAAGCGCATCGTCAAACGAGTGTGTACGGCTCTTCCATGTCACGGCGAGGTTGCAGCAGAGAGTTATGATGAATGAGATGAAGATGCTCTGACCGACGGTCACCCATCCTGCGCAGGGGGTGATGGCGACGAGTCCGACTACCGCGCCGATTGCTGCGCCCATTGCCGATGGCTTGTGTCCGCGAAGTGCATCGAACACCACCCATGTCACCATGGCTGTCGCTGCGGCGGTGTTGGTGTTGAGAAATGCCGACACTGCTACTCCGTCAGCTGCGAGAGAGCTGCCGCCGTTGAATCCGAACCATCCCAACCAAAGCAGGGCTGCGCCGAGGAGCACGAATGGCACATTGGCTGGCTTGGAATCCTTGGTGCTGGTGCGCTTGCCGAGGAAGAGTGCTCCGGCAAGAGCCGCAACGCCCGAGGCTGCATGCACCACGATACCACCGGCGAAATCATGCACGTGCCACTGTGCCAACAGTCCGTCAGGATGCCATGTGACATGAGCAAGAGGGCAGTAGACAAGGATGACCCACAGTATCATGAATATCAGATACCCCGAGAAGCGCACACGCTCGGCAAATGAGCCGGTGATAAGCGACGGGGTGATGATGGCGAATTTCATCTGAAAAAGCGCAAAGAGTGCTAACGGTATAGTGGTGGTAGCCAGTCCGATGGAACCTCCAACCTCGGTGGCTATGCGTTCGCTCTCGGCTGCAGTTACGTTCTGCACGCCTACGTTGTTGAACATGAAGAAGTCTACAGGGTTGCCTATAATATGCAGCCAGTCATCGCCGAAGGCGAGACCGAAGCCGAATACCACCCATATGACGCTCACCACGCCCATGACTATGAAGCTCTGGAGCATGGTGGAGATGACATTTTTGGCGCGGACCATGCCGCCGTAGAAAAACGACAGTCCCGGAGTCATCATCAGCACGAATATCGTGGCTGTGATCATCCATGCCACGTTAGCGTAGATGTTGTCGTTGGGGAGGTCGAAGTTGCCTTCGCGTGGTGATACAAACAATCCTAAAACAGAGATAAACGCTGTCAGCGCAAACAGGATAATCCAGCGTTTCTTGATCCTTTTTCTTGTAGAAATTGATTCCATAGAGCAAAATGTTTAATATGACTCTGCAAAGTAAGCAATATGAAATCAAAAATGCAAATTTAATAGCAAAAATCTTTCAAAAAATTAATTACAAAAGCAATTTGCCAAAGCGCTGCTTTCAATCCCGACAATATCAGCCAGTTTATCTGAAAATTTATTAATTTTGTCGCTATGATTCTTAACAATTCGATAATCAAGACCGTTGCCTCGCTTGACAAGGCTTCTCATCGCCGCCGTGAGGGGCTATTCGTAGTGGAGGGCACCAAAGCCGTTTGCGATACCATAGGGCACTTCGAGCTGCAGATGCTGGCATGCACGGCTGCATGGGAAGAAGAACATAAAGATAAGGTAAAGGGGTGCGAAGTGACACGCGCCACTGCGCGTGACCTCTCGCGCATGAGCCATCTTTCCACTCCGCCTGAAGTGATGGCGGTGTACCGTCTGCCGGAGTACTCATTGGATGCAGATGCTCTCCGTGGAAGGCTCGTGCTTGCCCTTGACACGATACAGGATCCCGGTAATCTCGGCACCATCATCCGCACCGCCGACTGGATGGGGGTGCATGACATAATCGCGAGCCGAGAGACAGCCGACTGTTTTGCCCCGAAGGTGGTGCAGGCGACCATGGGGAGCATCGTGCGCGTCAGGGTACATTATTGCGATCTCCCTGCCGCTCTCTCAGTGCTAAGGGATGAAGGCATGCCTGTCTATGGCACAGTGCTCGGTGGTGACGATCTCTATGCCTCTCCGCTGCCCGGGGAGGCTGTCATAGTGGTGGGTAACGAAGGTAAGGGCATATCAGCTGAGGTGCTGGAGCAGGTCAACAGGCGCGTGACCATCCCGTCATATCCGCGCGGAGGTGCCGACCACGGCGAATCGCTCAACGCAGCGATAGCCACAGCCATCACCCTGGCTGCCTTCCGCTTCCATTGATTTATAGGTGTTGCGCCGTCTGCCACACGTGGTTGTCGTGTCGGTTGCTGTAGGGACATGCCGTGGCATGTCCGCGATGACGCAAATTATACAATCACCTCCCCTGATGCGGACATGCCACGGCATGTCCCTACAAGTTGGGAATGTGGTGTGGTTGGACGATGGTCAGCGCGATTTGTGGCGCATGTTGAGCTTGTCGGCGAGGTAGACGCCCAGGAGGATAAGGATGCAGCCTGCCACACCTATCACTGTGATGGGCTGTGATAACACTATGGCTGAGAATACGAGGGTGATGACAGGCTGGAAGTAGAGGTAATTGTTGGTTTTGATTACGCCGAGCTTGGATACAGCCCATGACCATATCACGAAAGCGGCGGCGGTGCAACACAGTGTCAGAAACAGGAAGTTACCCCATACGGCAGGGACTAACCATGCCTTCCACTCAAATGTCTCGGAACTGAACACAGCAAACGGTAGCGAGGTCACCAGCCCGTAGAAAAACATCTTGCGCGTCACGAAAGCCGCATCGTAAAAAGCCTGTACTTTTCTGAGTATCAGTGTATATATGGCGAAACTGAAAGCCGCCGCCAGCGCGAGGAAATCACCGAGCGGATTGACTTTCATCACAAAACTGCTGTTGAATATCACTAATGCAACTCCTACCAACGCAACCATCGACCCGGCATATGCTCCCCGTGACGGACGGTCGTCGCGGTAGATAAGTCCAGCCAGCAGCATGGTCAGCATCGGGGGCAATGAGGTTATCAGAGACACGTTGGTGGCGAGGGTGTACTCCAAGGCGAAGTTCTCGGCAAGATAATACACCGTGCATCCGCATATTCCGCACACAGCAAAGAGCAGTTCATCCCTGACGCTCAGCGACATAAACCGCTTGTGGCTGATTATGAGCATCAGCAGGTAAGCCACTAAAAATCGTGCGTAGTATATCTCCACGGGTCCGATGCCGTTGTCCATGACGACGCGTGTCGACACGAAGCTGACACCCCACACCACCACGACAAGTGCCGCGCAGAGGTGCACGATAAGCGATGAGTTGGCTGATTTGCGTGTTTCTGCCATAGTATCTTGGTGGGCAGCCGTCTGGTTATGTTGACGGTGCCGATGAGGTTGTTAAGGCTTTACAAATTTAGTTATATTCCGTAAAATGCCAAAGCTGACTGCATCGGTTGTTGAAAAAATTTCTCAACTTTATGCCCGTAATCCACGTTGTAGGATATATACACATATTAATGTCCCGACTATTTATTTTAACCCTTAATTCATATCTACAATGAATAAGTTAGCAAAGAATCTCGGAATCTCTTCTCTCGCTGCCGCTATGGTCATCAGCCTCGGCGGTTGCTCGTCAATGAACAACACCGGTAAGGGCGCGCTCATCGGAGGCGGTGGCGGCGGAGCTGTCGGTGCAGGCATCGGAGCACTCATCGGAGGCGGCAAAGGTGCAGGTATCGGGGCTGCCATCGGTGCTGCTGTAGGAGCCGGTGCCGGTGCACTCATCGGACGTAAGATGGACAAGCAGAAAGCCGAGCTCGAGAAGCAGCTCGCCGATGCTGCCAAGGTCGAGAGCGTGACCGACTCCAACGGCTTGCAGGCTATCCGCGTGACATTTGACAGCGGTATCCTGTTCCCCACCAACGGAACTACCCTCAACGCCACATCCAAGGCTGACCTCTCCAAGTTTGCCACTTCGCTCATCCAGAACCCCATGACCGACGTGCGTATCTACGGTTTCACCGACGATACCGGCACTCTTGCTGTCAACCAGCGTGTGTCTACGGGTCGTGCCGATGCCGTGCGCAATTATCTGCTCAACAGCGGTGTCGCTTCTAACCGTCTCTACGCCGAGGGTCTCCCGATGACTGACTATGTGGCATCCAACGCCACAGCAGAGGGTCGTGCACAGAACCGCCGTGTCGAAATCTACATCCTCGCTAACAAGCAGATGGTACAGGAGGCTGAGAACGGCACTCTCAAATAGCACTCCCTCTGACCCACGACCTCATATGTGATTCACTTTTTTTATCAATATCCCCAGGACCGGACTCTACGATTCACGGAGTCCGGTCCATTTTGTTTCCTTTTTGTCTTTTTATTTAACGATTTTACCAATCGGTTAACTTTTTTGTCATCACAGCGGTTATATTTGTGATACGTGTCCGCTGAGTGCTTTGCGGCGCGTCATTTGTCACAAATATTCCATTTATCCACAAATATCCTGTTATTTGCGATATGCCACGTTTGATTACCTTGATTTTGCTTTGCGCGTCGCTGGTGCCGTGTGTTTCGGCTCAGGCGGTCATGACTTTGCAGCAGTGCCGCGACCTGGCGATAGCCAACAGCAAGCAGTCGCGCATCCACGATGCCGAGTTGCAGGCTGCCGAATACACCAAGCGTCAGGCTCGTGCGGCTTATCTGCCTGCCATTGACTTCACCGGAGCATATGTGTATAATCAGAAAAATCTTTCCGTAATATCCGAGGATGCCTATCTGCCGGTCAAGTCTTTCGACCTTGCATCGCAGGGCTACCAGTTTGATGTGGTCAAGAACCCCTACACCGGGCAGCCTGTCATAGTCGATGGCAAGCCTATACCCTCCCAGGTGGCTCTGCTTCCCAAAGACGCGCTGACTTTTGACATCCACAATGTATTTGCCGGGGCATTGACGCTCACCCAGCCGATATTCATGGGAGGCAAGATTGTGGCTCTCAACAAGTTGGCTGATGCCGGCAAGGAAGCCGCCGCTGCCATGCGTGACCGTGCCGATGACAATATCGTCTATGATGTCGATGCCGCCTACTGGCTCGTAGTGTCGCTCAAAGCTAAGGAACGGCTCGCCACAAGCTATGTGGAGCTGCTTGACACCCTCCGCTACAATGTCACCCGCCTCCTTGACGAGGGGATGGCTACCAAGGCTGACCTGCTCAGCGTAGATGTGAAGCTTAACCAGGGTCAGGTGGACCTCACTAAGGTCACCAACGGTCTGTCGCTTGCGCGTATGGCTCTTGCGCAAAAATGCGGTCTGCCCATCGACTCCCCGATGGTACTTGCCGATGAAAACGGCGAAGTGGCAGTCAGCATGGCTGACGAGGAAGTGCCGCCGCTTGACATGCCGGCGGTCTACGAGCGTCGCAACGACCTGCGCGCCCTCCGTGCCGCGGTCAAGGCGAGCGATGCCGAGAGTTTGGTGGCATTGTCGTCCATGCTTCCCAATATCGCTTTGGTAGGAGCGTACTCGTTCTCTACGCCAAACATGTTTGACGGTTTTAAAAACAAGGTCGGCGGCATGTTCTCCATAGGAGTCATGGCTTCTGTGCCCCTATGGCACTGGGGAGGCAACTACTACAAATACAAGGCTGCCAAAACCCGCTCCCACATAGCCTCTTTAGAGGTGGAGGACGCTAAGGAGATGATAGACCTTCAGGTGCATCAGGCACGATATAAGATGCAGGAAGCCATCAAGACCTACCACACATCCGTAGCCAATATGGCAAAGGCAGATGAAAACCTCCGCTGCGCCACTCTTGCATACCGCGAGGGTGTCTCCACCACCGATCTGGTCATGGAGGCACAGACCGCCTGGCTCAAAGCCGCCTCGGAGGAAATCGACTCCCGCATCGACGTGCGCCTCTGCCATGTCTATCTTGACAAGGTGCTCGGTATCCTCTCCGCACCACCCGCCGAATAACATAAAATCTTATAAATCTTATAAAACTTATAAATCTTATAAGAATTAAAAATTCACCCTACACCTTATAATATATACAGTCATGTCATCCAATCCGCAAGACCCCGTGCGCCGCGAGGAGCGCATACTGACATTTGCCATCATAGGCGTGCTCGTTGCCGCCGTCATTATAGCCGTCATAGGCTTCCTGTTTCTGCGCCATCCAGCCGACATCATCGAAGGTCAGGCGGATGCCACCAGCATACGCATTTCGGGCAAGCTTCCCGGACGCGTTGCCACCTTCTACGTCCACGAGGGCGACATGGTGCATGCCGGCGATACGCTCGTCCACATCCACTCCTCGGTGGTCGATGCCAAGCTTGCCCAGGCTGAGGCGATGAAGGAGGCTGCGGCTGCCACCAACCGCGCCGTAGATGCCGGGGCTCGCAAGCAGACCATCCAGTCAGCCCGTGACCTTGTTGCTCAGGCTGAGGCAGCCGAGGGCATAGCCCGCAAGACCTACGAGCGTCTCGAAGCTCTGTGTCGTGACGGCGTGGTGTCGAAGCAGAAGCGTGACGAAGCCAAGGCGGCATATGACGCAGCCGTGGCTGGCACATCGGCTGCCCGCTCCCAGCTCAGTCTTGCCCAGGCTGGTGCCCGTGAGGAGGACAAGCAGGCATCCGCCGCCATGGTGGGTGTCGCATCGGCTGGAGTAGGGGAGGTCAAAGGCATCCTTGAGGACCAGTATCTCGTTGCCCCCTGCGATGGTCAGATCGACCAGATATATCCCGAGGTGGGCGAACTCGTCAGCATGGGTGCGCCGATAATGTCGCTTCTGCGCATATCTGACAAGTGGGTGACCTTCAACGCCCGCGAGAAATACCTCAACGATCTTCCCCTCGGCAAGGAAATCACCGTCAAAATCCCTGCTCTCGACATGAAGGAGGTCAAAGCTCGTGTCTACTACGTGCGTGACCTCGGCAGCTATGCCACATGGCATGCCACCAAAGCCACCGGCGACTGGGATTCCAAGACATTCGAGATCAAGGCGCGTCCCCTCGACTCCATCCCCGACCTCCGCCCCGGCATGACCATCCTCTATTATCCCGACTAATTCTTATAAATCTTATAAGACTTATACGATTTATCCCCCGTTATCTATGTCATTTCTGACCGCATTGAAGCAATCACTCATCCTCGGCTGCCGACGGCTCGTCAGCCGCAAGGTCTACTTTGCCCTGATGGTGTTTGTGCCTGTCGGATTCACATTCTTCTTCGTCGACCTGCTCCACGAGGGGCTGCCCCTGCGCGCCCCGGTGGCTGTTGTCGACCTCGATGACTCGTCGCTGTCGCGTCGCGTCATCCGCAATCTCGGGGCGTCGGAGCTGGTCGACATCACCCATCGGGCTTCATCATATGCCGAAGGTCTTGAATTGGTCAAGAGCGGCGAGGTCTACGGCTTCTTCGTGGTGCCACGTGATTTCATGCAGAAAGCCGTTGGCGGACGTGAGACTTCGCTGTCGTTCTATTCCGACCTCGCTTTCTTCGTGCCAGGCACACTCACCTACAAGGGCTTCATGTCCACCGCAGTCACCACCTCTGGCGGTCTGGTCAAGACCACTCTCACAGGCTCCGGGCTGCTCGATGACCGTGCCGCAGGGGTCATGCTCCAGCCGATGGTTGTGGATACCCATCTCATCCACAACCCCTGGACCAACTATTCCTACTATCTCTCCAACTCCTTCATTCCAGGCATGTTTGCCCTGGTGATATTCCTGATCACATGCTTCTCCGTCACCACCGAGATCAAGCAGGGCACCTCGCCGCGCTGGCTCGCTGCGGCTGGCGGCAACATCTACATCGCCACCTTCGGCACTCTCGCCCCGCAGACTGTCATATTCACCATCCTCGGCTGGGCGATGCAGGCGGTGTTCTACCGCATCTGCGATTTTCCCCTCCACTGCCCGGCTATGCACATGCTTTCGGCATGGTTTCTGATGGTCGTGGCATGTCAGGCGTTCGCCCTCTTTGTGTCAGGAGTGTTCTGCAACATGCGTCTGGCACTCTCCACACTCAGCCTCCTCGGCATCCTCGCCTTCTCGGTGACGGGCTTCTCGTTTCCCGTGCCGCAGATGTATCCGTCGGTAGGTGTGTTCTCCTACATCTATCCCGTGCGTTGGTACTTCCTGATCTACATTGACCAGGCGCTCAACGGCATCCCCATCTACTACTCGCGCTTCTACTACATTTTCCTCATACTCTTCACCCTGCTGCCACTCGCGTCGCTGTGGAAACTGCGCCGCCACTGCCTGCAGCCGGTATATCTTCCCTGATTCGTCATGTTCGCCTGGTTCCGCTCCGTATATCTCGTATGCCGCCGTGAATTCCGTCTGGTGTTCACCGACATGGGCGTGATACTTTTCTTCCTCTTTCTGCCCACGGTCTATCCGATTATCTATACGCTCATCTACAACCCCGAGGTGGTGCGCGAGACCCCCGTGGCGGTGGTCGACAACTCACGCACTGCCGCTTCGCGCCAGCTGGCGCGTTCCATCGACGCGCTCCCCTCGGCGCGCGTGGCAGGCTACGCCTCGTCGCTCTCCGAAGCCCGCGAGTGGTGCGCCTCCCATGACTGCTACGCCGTCATAGAGATACCGCGTGACTATGACCGCCGCATCGGACGCTCCGAGCAGGCTGTCGTCAGCTTCTACTGCGATGCCTCCCTGCTGCTGCGCTACCGCGCCCTGCTCCTCGACCTCACCCAGCTCCAGATAGCCGTTGACGGCGACCTGCGCCAGCAGGCTATAGATATAATAGGCGCGCCTGCATATGCCGCCATGGGCAGCAGCTCCACCGTCGGCACCAACCCCGTGTTTATCGGCGACCCCTCGCAGGGCTTCGCCTCCTTCGTCATCCCCGGTATCCTCATGCTCATCCTCCAGCAGAGCCTCATCCTCGGCATCACCATGCTCGCCGGGGGCAGGGCAGAGCGCCGCCGCGCCAATGGCGGCATTGACCCCCTCGGCGTAGCCGCCCCGGCTGCAGCAGCCATCACAGGGCGGCTCCTCTGCTACCTGCTGATCTATCTGCCCATGGTCATCTATGACGTGCTGTGGATTCCCAACATGTTCGCCCTTCCTGACTCTGGCAGCTTCATCGACTACATGCTCTTCCTGCTGCCGCTGCTCGTCAGCTCGTGCATGCTCGGCATGACCCTCGAAGTGTTTGTCACCGAGCGCGAGACCTCCATGCTCGTCATAGTCTTCACCAGCGTAGTGTTCCTCTTCCTCACAGGACTCACATGGCCCATGTATTCCATCACAGGCTTCTGGCGCGTCCTCGCCTCCCTCGTCCCAGCCACATGGGGCATCCAGGGTTTCGTCCGCCTCCTCTCCGACGGAGCCTCCCTCGCCGCCGTCGCCTCCCCCTACACCCACATGTGGCTCCTCGCCGCCCTCTACGCCCTCTCCGCCTGGCTCCTCCAGCGCTACACAAATAAATCTTATAATTTTTATAAATCTTATAAGACTTATAAGAATTTATAAGATTTATACGACTTATCTGAGATATTATCCCTATCTTAGCCCCATCACCCCCTGATAACATGTAATGGAGCTGAAGCAGCAATTTCTGAAGATAGCCGGTGACTACACTAACTGGAATGTCTACCGCAAATCTCTCATCGTATGCGATGTCAACGAGATGTTCATACGTCGCTACTCGTTGCGCCTGACCCGCACTGCTGACCAGATGCGTCAGGCTGCCCGCTCCTGCAAGCAGAATCTGGTGGAAGGCATCACCGATGCCACGGTGTCGATGGAGATGGGCATACGTCTTGTCGGCATCGCTCGAGGCTCCGGGCGTGAGCTTCTTGAAGATTATCAGGACTATCTCCGCCAAAACCAGCTTGTGACATGGCAGCGCAGCGACTCTCGTGCCATACAGGCTTGCCGCTATTGCCGACTGTACGACGATCCGTCGCAGTTCGTGGCAAAATGCTCCCAGCGCACTGACGAAACTGTTGCCAACATCATGCTCACCCAGCTCCATCAGCTTGATGCCATGCTCGGAGCCGTACTCCGCAAGATGGAAGAAATCTTCATAAACGAAGGCGGCATCAAAGAACAGATGTCGCAAGTGCGCCGTGACTGGCGCCGCCGCAACGGACAGTAACAAGCATAAGTCTTATAAGTCTTATAACTTTTATAAATCTTATATGACTTATACGACTTATCCGTCTTATAAGATTTATTTCTCCTCGTCCTGACTCCTTGCCCTGTTGGGTTAATTTCTGTTAATTATATCTAACTGCGGAGCGGTTTTTATAACATTTATAGGCGTTTTTTGTATCTTTGTAGGTGTAATCCTGTGCTAAAATTTGGGATAAACGGGGAATTTTCATACTTCATACAGGCGGTAATCCGTGGCTGCATGCCTGGGAGCCGTCACCGCTAATTCCATTTTTGTCGCACCGGAGAGCACACCGCTCATCGGTGCTTCTTGTTATGTATAAATCTAAAGTTCAATCACTTATATAATTAACCATTAAATCATTTGCACGTAACAAAATCATCTAAATCACTTCTTATCATCCTCTGCTAAATAATTAAGCGCCGCTACCGTCGCTGCATGCAGCGGCACCAGCCGGCGAGCCGTCCCCTCGGGGGCGGATTACCCGTATCCGATTTCACGCTCCCGCGGCCCCCGGCGGCTGCCTGCCCGAGTCCACTAATGCGCACAAGGCATCGACTCAGTATCTGGGCTAAATTCTTATAAATCGTATAAATCTTATAAGACCTTATACGATTTATCAGATTTATCTTCCCCGGCTACTCCTCGACAACCTCCTCCGCGCGGACCCGGATCTGATTTTTTTCTAACGACAATCAATCAAAATCAATAATCAAAACAAACCAATTAACTAACAATAAAACCAACTCATTATGAAGAAATTTCTTACATTCTTCGCTATGATGTTTGCGTTGCTTGGTTTCTCCATCCCAGCCTCGGCTGCTTCATGGGTATTCTATGTGGATGCCTCGGCTAAAAACTGGGATGAAGCCTATATCTACTGTGGCAAGGATAGCAATTTTTATAGTTGCTACCAAGGCAAAGAGACTTCTGCTGGCTCAAAAGTTTTCAAGTTTGAATTCGATTGGACCGATCTTTATGAGATAGGCTTTGGAAACAGCAGTATTGGAGTAACGTGTGAAGTTTCGTCTGTTACATTTGACGGAAATTCAAAAGTCGGCTCTTTCAAAAAATGGGAGGGTGACTTCGTTGATCCAAGTAGTTCTGTTGAGAATCAGTGTTTTACACTTGGTTCTGGCAATACAGCGACAAGAAGCGAAAACTATGTCCCAGTGGTCATCTATCCTGCCCCCTATATCTTGATGGATGGGGTCTGCTCTCAGTTTGTAAGCAGTGCTGATGATAAGAATTGGGAGTATAAGATTGAGAACGCATCTGCTGGTGATGAATTTCGTCTACAGATTAGTTCCTATACTGGAACAGGTCAAAGTAACACGGTATTATATACGGAAGGAGCTTCTATCAGCAAAAGCAGCAATAATATAGAATTGTGGCTTTATGGAAACTCAGGAGGCTTTATCAAGATTACTGATGCTGGCAACTATGTCATATCGTTTAGCAAGTCCTCCAATCTGGCATCGACAAGTCCTAACGGTCCTCATAAGCTGAGCTGGACATTCACTGAGTCCAAGCCCGCTACTCCGGTGCTGCCTGCTTCGGCGACAAACAACAAGATCGTCATCCCGGCTGTGTCGGGCGCGACTGTCTACTACACAGAGGCTGCTACCGGCGATCCCTCTGAGGACTCTTGGACTGAATACCCTGCCGGCGGCATCGCTCTCGAGAAGGGTCACACTACTATCCGTGCGGCTGCCTATAAGGAGGGTCTCGGATGGTCAGACGTGGCTGCTGCCAAGACCTATAAGTATGACCTCCCAGAGGTAAAAATCGAGATCGATGTGCACACCGGCAAGGCTACGCTGACACCCCTTGTGGCTCTCAACACTCTCCCTGCGAGTGCCAACGCTGTGATACTCTACTCTTGCGGTCCTGCTGCTCCCAATAAGGTGTACACTCCCGGCACTCCTGTCGACATGTTGAACGAGTGCACTGTAGACGGCGCTACTCGCTATCCTATCAAGGCTCTCGTGCGCGCTTGGGGCGATGGTGACGGCTCAGTGGCTGTCGCTAACCAGAGCGTGGACTCTGATGTCCGCAATGCTCAGTGGGTAGGTCCGGCTGCAGTGCGCCGCATATGCCTCTGGAGCTACGGTCCTATGGGCAATTCTGTCCGTGTCGGTGAGTTCAGCCATCAGGCTGACGGCTCTTATGTGCTCTCACATTCTCCCGTATCCGGCACTAACACCGGTGATGCTACCCAGCATTACTACATCCGCGTGGTCATGAACCATGACGAACCTAACAATGTGGCATCTGATGCCGGCGGCACATTCTATTCTCTTGGCAATGCCAACGAGGTGGTGAGCGTGGCGTCAGGCACAGAGTACACTTCATTCAATCGCTTTACACCTTCTGCATCTGACACCCGCGGTATGTTCTTTGACGGAGCTGACCGCGACGCTGTCAAGCTGACCCTCAAGGGCGACCTTGATGACTTCACTCACATTATTGATGGCTCTTCCGTCCCTTGCAAGCGTTTCGTCCCCAACAGCATCGTCCCCGAGTGGAATCCCGATGCTAACATCAAGTCGGTAGAGCTCCGCGATGCCAATGGCAAACTGCTCTGCACCCTGACTCAGAATCTCGGCACCGGCGAGGACAACTACTGGACAGGCGTGACCACCGAGGCTCTGAAGGGCGCTGCTAACAGTGGTGGGGATAACCGCTTCTGCTTCGTCGCTGACACCAAGGATGGTAAAAAATATTATTCCATCGGTCAGCAGTATAATTACTGGGTCCAGTACGGACGTTATGATTCAACTACCTCTCATAAGCCTTCTACTTCAAATAGTGCTGGCAATTACTTCTGCGTAAACGAGCCCTCTGCCATAGCCGAGGTTGCTATCTCATTTGACGGCACAACGGCAAGCAAGATTTCCATCTCGCCCTATACCAACACCAAGCAGATGGACATCAGCGGCGATCCCAACGCTCCTTCCATCACGGGTTACGGCTCTGAGATAGGTTCATGGGACAGCACTCGCGAGTTCAACCATTCGGAGACTCTCGGCGGCTGGGTTTACGCATTCACCGCTACACAGAGCACTCCCGAATATCTCATTTACGGCTCGAAGGGCAATCTTTATGCTCCTATCGGTCTGCAGATCGGCTCACCCAGCACCACCGTATGGCGTCAAGTGCCCTCAGGTCTTGATGCTAACGACAAGAAGCGTTACGCCGCCAAGCTCTCAGGCCTCCAGGTAGGCGCACGTTACCGTCTGATCCTCAAGGAGGTCGGCAATGATGTGCAGATCAGCATCGAGGCTCTCCCCGAGTCAGTGCGCAAGATCAAGAAAGTGGAACTTGTTAACCGCACTTCGGGTAACACTGCCGTAGGTGAGTTCACTCAGAATACTGAAAACGGCACTTGGGATTTCTATCCCCTGTCATGGACGGGCAATCCCTCTAACAGCAGCGTATATTCTGATGCATATTATGTCAAGGTGACACTCGGCTACGAAGGCGAGGGCGATGCCTCTGACTACGTGCGCTACGTAGGCTACTCGTCTTCAGTTAATGACTACCAGCTCAAGTCAACAGCTCAGTACACCAACAAGGCTTACACCTACAGCAACGTCAATGACAACCACAACTTCAAGGTGCGTGTCAACGGCGATTACTATGTGCAGCTCGCATTTGACGAATCCACCTTCACCGCCGGATGGATGGGCGTGGCTACTTCAAAGCTGACACCCTCGTTTATCCCGCAGGTCAACCGCGTGGCATGGTCGCTCTCTGACGACAAGATCCTTGCTCCTGGCGACACCAAGTACTTCTACATGTCTGCTATGCAGAATGACAACCGCCTCTCGCCCGAGTGGGAGCTCGTCAAGGAAGGCGGCAAGTATGTGCTTGACAACTTTGTGGTGATTCCCGCCGCTCAGTTCGTGATCCGTGCCGTCAGCAAGTCAGCAACAAGCGGTGCTCTCACAGTCACCGACTGGGGTTACAATGGTTCTGTCCCCTACCATATCTACGCTACCGGTCAGGACTTCAAGATCGATCAGGTTGCGGATCTTAACGCTACATCCAAAGTGTCCGCTCCGTTTACCATGACGGCTAACTGCGAGCGTGGTTTCTTCTGGAATGTCGGTGCGTCTATGGTGCGTCTCGAGTTTGACCCCTCGGCTTCCACCAATAACCTCACCGCCACCATCGACTTCTCGTATCCCTCTACCCTCAAGCAGGCTCCCAAGCCTGGTTTCCCCTGGGTAGGTCTTACATCGTCGAATATCCAGGCTCTCTCTGGCAGCAACCAGAGCTACTCTTATGCCTCTAAACTCGGCATGTCAGGTCTGAGCGACAATGACCTGAAGAATATCGGCATAGACTCTCGTGATGATCTGGAGGCTTCGTTTACCAACGCCTTTATCCAGTGGACCGAGGACGGCAAGCCCTACATCTATGACCGCCATGTCGATGATACAGATACTAAGGGCAAGTCCATCTACTATTTCAGCGGTGATGCTGCTTCTGATAACCGTGCCACATCTGTCCGCCCCGCAGTGGATCAGGTGATGAGCTCGACCATTCTGCCTCCGCGTAACACTCCGCAGTTCCAGATGATCACTACCAAGGGTGTGACTACTCCTGACGCTGACGCTCTTACGTTTAAGTATATCAAGACTGACCGCAAGACCTTCATGTACCACGGCCATACCACCAAGGAGTTCATGGTTGCTGAATACGAGATTTCGAATATCGAGCTTCAAGGTATGTTCAAGGTATTCACTGGCTACGGTGCTCGCAAATACGGTAGCGTTACCAACGGTCTCTCATATTATCCCAACTGGGGTGTGGGAGTGCAGAAAGATGGCGAACCCTATGCCAACATGCTTATCAGCAGCACACAGCAGCTGCCTATGAACGGCGGTGGTCAGGTGATCACCACCGACGCTGACGGACATGAAGTGTCAACCCGCTATTGGGAGCAGATATCCATAGGAGACAAAGGCGATTATGGTAAGGATGACAATACCGCCGGCCAGTATTTCCGTCTGGACAACGCCCAGTATGTGACATCGCTCAAGTTCTATCTCGCTCTCGAGTGTGATACTGATGACCGCAACAGCACTACTTTCCACAATCTGCAGGGTGGTGACCCCGTCAACTATTACAATGACGGACGTAACTACTCTTGGCTGGATGTCAAGCTCGAAGCCGAGCGTCCGGTCATCCAGCTCAACAAGCAGGGTACCCACACAGGCGTGGCGCGCTACTGGCTCAATGCTAAGAGAGCTGGAGACAAGCCCGAGGTGAAGGAGTATAAGACCAAACTCATCAAAATTGATCCTGAAAAATTCGAGTATGATCCCGAGTATGGCACTCCTACCCAGGGCTTTGAAGAGATCCCGGTTGCAGGCAGCACATATAAGCTGAATGAGCCTTATAATAATTATATCGAGGAGAAGACAACCACTATCAACGATCTTAAGGATGGCACTTATATAGCTTACATCTATGATGTAGTCTATGTGCCTAAGAGTGGCCTTACCATTAAGGAGACTGACAAATGGAACATCTCGCACCCCATCACCATCTTCTCTGTAAAGCAGGGTCTGATTCGTGGTGAGCAGCGCGTGGGAGCACGAAGCGAGTCACACATTTATCATCCAGTGATACGTGTATATCCCGATATCCAGGCAGTGATAAAGGCTCTCCCATCTACTATCACTCTTGACAAGGTCAGCGCTACCGTTACGCTTGGTAATCTCCGTGCCGACTCTTACATTCTTGATACCGAGGGTAAAGACATTACCAAGAAGGACGCTCCCGATGCTGATGCTACCGACATTTACTATGTGGTCACACAGAAGTATAAGTCGGCTGCTGCCAACGGTGGAGTAGAGCAGGAAGGCAAGGCTGTGGTGTACTATCCTCAGGGATACTTTAGCGTAGCCCGAGGCAACGTCAACACCCAGAACTTCGACGTGATCAAGACCCGCCTCAACGCTCTTACCCACCTGACTCTTGATGTGGCTGTGGAAGGTGCTGAAAACCCTGCACCTGTGACTGCCGAGGCTATGACCTACATGCCCGCCGGCCAGCTCTACGGCACACTCGTAGCTGACAAGAAAGAAAGCGGAGATGTACACTTCAACGCTCTCAGCGTCACCCACGGCGACGAGGTAGAGGGTGCTGACCGTGACGGCTACGCTCGTATCCGCTATGTCGACCGCAACAACGGTGACATCCCCTGCTATATCGGCTCTATGGACGGCACAGGCGTGTTTGCCCAGGTATATTATGTAGGCAAGGATGCTACAACAGGTGCCGAGGTCGATATGCCTCTCTTCGATGAGGACGCACTCCTCGACATGAAGGCTAATCCCGATGACACTCAGAATGACGGTAAGATCTATACAGCGAAGCGTCTGAAAATCGGCGGCATACCTTACGTGACCGAGTCTGATGCTACTGACGAACTCGCTACCGACATCGACGGCACCGAGCTCAAGCTCCGCCACAAGCAGACAGCCAAGTTCAAGGTGGTTCTAACCTACAAGAACGAGGGTATCGACATGCCCGAAGTGACGACCCGTACCAAGGAGACCGAGCTCACCTACGGTGAGGAGAATCTGACATCTCCCCGCCAGGGTCTGCACGACGTGCTTACCCAGGCTGATGCCGATGCACGTCTGACTGACGAGACTGTCGCCAAGGACGTGACAGCAGTAAGCGAAAGATACGTTGAAAACTACGGTGGTCTCTTCACCAACATTGAGGACGCCCACGTGGCTCTCCATGCTGTGGAGAAGAACAATGCCCTCGTAGGCTCACGCAGCCTCCGCAAGTGGTATATGGATCATGGCGACAAGTGGATCGGTACTGAGGATCTCAATCCTTTCAACCCTGGCAACCACCTTGCCATCGGCAATGCCAAAATGGGCGCTACAGAAACATATGGCGCTCCTGAAGAGGTGCATCCGCTGCTCCGCGGCACCAAGGTAGAGTCTACTGATGGCTTCCGTAACGACTCTGAGCTCAACAATGCATGGTGGAATCACAATGCTCTTGTAGCTCCCGAGTTCCACGAGGCTGACCAGATCAATGGTACCCTGACCATCGAAGGTGGTAAGGTGACCGGCTTTATCCCCGGCTCTGCGCATCCTAAGAATCACCGCGCTTACTGGGCAGGTGTCAAGCCAGATAACAGCGATAAGTACCAGGTATGGGACGGTGGCTACGTCATCAAGGCTCCCGAAGGCTTTGATGTCGACATCCGCGACCCCCAGCACGGATACTATGGCATGAGCAACCACTTCTCTACCAAGCGTAGCGGATTCTACCTCGGTGAGATGCCTCTTGATGCCAATGACGTGACCGCTGTCTTAGGACGTGGTAACGGTATGGGCTCTGGCTCTTTCACAGAGGATCAGCGTAGTCAGTTCTATACAGATGCTGCAGCTGTGCATGCCAAGGCTATGGAGTTCCACAAGTACAGCGAGGCTATCAATGCTGCTGTCAACGCAGGCAATAGCTCTGTAACCGTGGGTAACAACACCTATCCCATCAACTGGAATAAAGAGTATATCTGGGACTATGACCCCATTTATGATGTACGCGAGAAGGCTGCTTTCGAACCTCAGACCGCTGGTGGTCTGTCACCTGCCGAAGAGCTGTTTGAGACAGCTGACCGTCACATGTTCTTCAAGGTCCGCCACATCAACCATGAATCATGGTTTGTGCCTGGTGCCAGCGTTGCCGAAGGCTCTCTCAAGACCCAGCCTCTCTGGGCTGCATTTGAGAATGATGCCAAGTTCCAGGCTGCCGCTACTCCGACTGCCAAGGACAACTACGTGATGAGCCAGCTCCGTATCAACCCCGAGGACTACTGTCCGCTCGCTTATGACGTGCGTTACACTTATCCGTTCCTCACCTCTGACAAGTACGTCACAGCTGAGAACTACGATAATTCCAAAAATGGTGCCCGCCGCAAGGCTCGTTCTACTGAGCCTGGTGCCATCAAGACTGCTCTTGACGGCGTCGGAGAGGGTGATGTGGACGACATCGTAGCTCGTGACAAGGGTCGTGTATCATTCTTCGGATACGTATCTCCTGAGGACGTAGTGCCCACCGCCATCAGCGATGTCAATGATGACATCCGCGGCAACGGTTTCAGCATCGTCTACAACCGTGCTGCCGGCACAGTCACTGTCAAGGCTGAAGGCAAGACACTCGAGAACGCTGCGGTATATGACGCTTCGGGCGCATCGCTCGTAACCGGCACATCCGCTGACCGCATCGACGACAGCACCATCGTGCTTGATGTCCGCAACATCGCCCGCGGTGCCTACGTAGTAAGCACCAACCTCGGCGGTGCCAAGTTCATGAAATGATCCCGGACCTGACATAACTGTAGGGACATGCCGTGGCATGTCCGCCGCCCCAAGGCTGATTGATAGCTAAGGCATGTCCCTCTCAGATTATCCCAGGTCGTTCCCGAAAATATTTAACACCATATTTAAAAAATAAGACTTAACGAAAAGAGAAAAATTTGTTCATTAGCACAGAAAGTTAAATATTTCCAACCCCGCCGGAGGGGGAATCCCACCCTCTCCGGCATTAACTCCCGGCGCGGGGGCTGTCGTGATGACAGCCCCCGCGTTGCATTTCGCCCCCCCCCAGTCAGCTGGTGACGGACATGCCACGGCATGTCCCTACAGAGCTTGCGCTGCCCTGATTGACAGTTTGTAGGGTGGGTGTTGCAAAAACTGTCGATTGTGGTGATTCTGCCTGTGTGCTGTAGGGACATGCCACGGCATGTCTGCTGATACTCAAGCATTTGCAGATTAGACATGCCATGGCATGTCCCTACAGCATTGTACGATTTGGAGTTTTGCAACACCCTCCGCTCCTCCAGCAATTTTATAAGATTTATAAGATTTATAAGATTTACACGTTATATTTATAATGCGCACTCCGTGTAGACATCCTCTTGTCGCCGCCATGGCTGTCATCGCCGTGACGGGCATCGTCGCGCTCCTGTCAGGCTGCTCGCTTAAGAAGAACACCGCTGCCACGCGTCACTACATGGCATTCATCACGCGCTACAATGTGTACTACAACGGTGACGAGCACTACAAATACACCCTCCACGAGCAAGAGACATCATATAAGGATGACCTGTCACGTACGCTCTATCTCTCGCCCATAGAGGCTAAAGCCGACGCCAAGGCACCGCAGCCCTCAGGCAGCTTCCAGCGCTCGATCGACAAGGCTGCCAAAGCCATCCAGATCCGCTCCATCAAGCGCAAGCCCAAGAAGCAACCCGGCAAGTCATATGACGAGGCTTACAAGGAGTGGATGCGCCGCTCGGAGTACAACCCTTTCCTCCACAACGCGTGGATGCTGATGGGTCGTTCGCAGTACCATAACGGCGACTTCACAGGTGCGGCTGCCACTTTTTACTATATATCGAAGAACTTCAAGTGGCTGCCCGATGTGGTCACTGAGGCAAAGCTCTGGCAGGCACGTGCCTACCTTGCCGATGACTGGACGTATGAGGCTGAGATGATCATATCGCGCATCAAGCCCGAGCAGCTTGTCACCAAGACTCTCCGCCGTCTCTATGCCTTTGACTACGCTGACCTCTATATCCGCACCGACCGCTATGCCGAGGCGGTGCCACACCTGCAGACGCTCATCTCCCTGAGCGATGCCCACCAGCGCATGCGCCTCAACTATCTGCTCGGACAGATACTGACGCGGCTGGGGCGCAAGGAGGAGGCGTATAAGGCATTCGGACGCGCCGGACATTCGGCTTCTGCCGACTATGCCATGCAGTTCAATGCACGTATACGCCAGAGCGAAGTCTATCAGGGTGACGACATAACCCCCGAGGTCAAGGCTCTGCGCCGCATGGTGCGCTATGACCGTAACGCCGAATATCTCGACCAGGTATATTATGCCATAGGTAACCTCTATCTGAGCCGCCGCGACACCACCGAGGCGATAGCCAACTACCGTCTGGCGGTCGACAAGAGCACCCGTTCGGGTTATGACAAGGCTCTGGCTAACCTCGCCCTCGGCAACCTCTACTTTGACCAGCACCGCTATGACCTCGCGCAGCCCTGCATAGCCGAGGCGGTGCCGCAGCTCCCTGACGATTTCCCCGGACTCGACTCGATACGTCTGCGCAGCGATGTGCTTGACGAGCTGTCGACCTACGCCCAAAACGTCCACCTCCAGGACTCCCTGCTTGCCCTCGCCGCCCTCACTCCTGAGGAGCAGATGGCAGTGTGCGAGCGCATGGCGCGCGAATACGTCGACCGCCAGAAGGAGGAGCAGGAGCGCATACAGCGCGAGGCTCAACGCGCCGAGCAGGAGGCTAACCAGCCCATCGTGTCGCCTGATGACAATGTGGCAAACATACAGCGCATCAACACCGACGATTCGTGGTATTTCTATAACCCGACATCGGTAGCGCAGGGCAAGAAGCAGTTTCAACGCCTCTGGGGAGCGCGTCGCAACGAGGACAACTGGCGCCGCCGCAACAAGAGCGACTTCTCCATGTCAGACTTCGACCAACCAGAAGAAGATGATAACGCCGCCGATGACGTAGGGTCGCGACCTGTCGCGACCGATACCGACGACGAATCAAAAACTGACGCTCTACCCGTCACCGATGACCCCACCAATGCCGAGTACTACCTCAAAGACATCCCCAAGACCGACCTTGAGAAGGCTCAGGCAGCCGACATAGTGCAGGAAGGACTCTACAACATGGGTCTCATCCTCAAAGACAAGCTCGGCGACTCACAGACAGCCTTAGAGGAGTTTGACGACCTGATGAAGCGTTTCCCCGATAATGTCTATCGCCTCGATGTGTACTATAACATCTATCTGATGATGGTGCATGACGGCGACATGGCTGCCGCGGAGCGTTACCGCCAGCTGATACTCGCAGAGTTTCCCGAAAGCCAGCTGGGTCAGGCGATGAAGAATCCCGACTACCTCGAGAATCTCAAGGCGATGGACGCGCGCCAGGAGCAGCTTTATGAGCAGACATGGCAAGCCTACCTTGACAACCGCAACGGCGAGGTACAGGAAGCCTACCGCACCATGCAGCGCGACTTCCCCCTGAGCAAGATCATGCCCAAATTCATGTTCCTCGATGCGCTTACCTATGTCACCGAAAACAAGCCCGAGGAATTCACTGCGCGTCTGCGCGAACTGCTTGAGAAGTATCCAGATACCGACCTGACCTCCATGGCGAGCGCATATCTCAAGGGTATGGCTTCGGGGCGCAAGCTCCACCAGTCAGCCACCAATGTGCGTGGCATGCTATGGAACACCCGACTGATTTCCACAGGTGACACCACCACTGTAGACCTTGACGCGCCGCTCAAAGTCACCCTTGACCCCTCCGCGCCTCAGCTGATGGTATATCTGTATCCTCTTGACCGCGTCAATCCTGCAGCCTTGCTCTACGAGGTGGCGCGATTCAACTTCTCCACCTTTGCCGTGCGTGACTACGACCTCGAACAGATGACCTTCGGACCGCTCGGAGTGACCATAGTAAAGGGTTTTGCCAATGCACGTGACCTCGAACGTTACCGCGCCGCCATGGAGCGGTCAAAGTTCCGTCTGCCCCCCAACGTGCGCCCCGTGGTCATCAGCGAAGCCAACTTCAACACCCTCCTCAAAGAGGGACGCTCATTCGAAGAATACTTCTCGGCAGTAGGCGAGCAAGCCATAGACTTCACCCATGAAGCCGTCCTCCCTGCCAAGTCCGACTACCCCCCGGCAGCCGAGATGTATGACGCATACACCCCCGGAAATGCCCCCAATGGCGATGCGGACATGCCCGACGGTGTAGGGACGTACCGTGGTACGTCCGCCGACCAGCCTGTAGGGTCGCGACCTGTCGCGACCGCCCCTGAGGCAAAATCCCCCGAAACCGAGCAGGAAGCCTTCGAACGCATCTTCGACGCCATCCCCCTGACACCCCCGACCTCCGATGCGCCCACCCCCGATGGCGACGCGGACATGCCACGGCATGTCCCTACAGAGGAGGCACCAGACGTTGTAGGGACGTACCGTGGTACGTCCGCCCCCCAACCTGTAGGGTCGCGACCTGTCGCGACCGACTCCGAGGCGCAGATCCCCGAGCCGACCCTCCCCGATACCCATACGCCACAATCCCTCCCCACCATATTTGATGGCGGTGACGATGACTATTCCGAGCCTGTAGCCCCGGGCTTCCTCCCCACGCGCCCCGGAGTCAAAGCTCCCATAGCCGTCCCTGACATCCCCGAAGGCTCCGAAGGCGATGAAGAAGAATACTGACCGGTAACATTAAAGTAGGGACGCGGCGTGCCGCGTCATCGTATAAGGCGAAGTGTATTGCCTTTGATGACGCGGCACGCCGCGTCCCTACTTCTTTGGATTGATATATCAGCCGAGATTGTCGAGGTCGGCGAGCCACAGGCGCGCGCTGGCATCGGAGGGCATGCGCCAGTCGCCGCGCGGCGAGAGGCATACGCTGCCCACCTTTGGTCCGTCGGGCAGACATGACCGCTTGAACTGCTGGGCGAAGAAGCGGCGGTAGAATGTGCGTATCCACTTGAGTATCGTCTCCTTGTCATACTTGCCGTCAAAAGCCTGGACTGCCATGGCGAAGATGCGGTGCGGGTCAAGACCGTAGCGGAGCATGTTGTAGAGGAAGAAGTCGTGGAGTTCGTAGGGTCCTACGAGGTCTTCGGTCTTCTGGGCAATGTCGCCGTTCGGGTCAGCCGGGATGAGTTCGGGGCTGATGGGGGTGTCGATGATGTCAAGCAGAGCATCGCGCACAGCCTTGGAGTCGGTAGTATCAGCCACCTGGCGCACCAGACGGCTCACGAGCGTCTTGGGCACACCGGCGTTGACACCGTACATCGACATGTGGTCACCATTGTAGGTAGCCCATCCGAGAGCCAGCTCCGAGAGGTCGCCCGTGCCGAGCACTATAGCCCCTTCGCGGTTGGCTATATCCATCAGCAGCTGGGTGCGTTCACGCGCCTGCGAGTTTTCGTATGTCACATCGTGCACTTCGGGGTCGTGGCCTATGTCCGCGAAATGCTGCATCACAGCCGGGACTATCGACACCTCGCGTGATGTAACCCCAAGATGCTTCATCAGAGCCAGTGCGTTGGAGTGTGTGCGCCCCGTGGTGCCGAATCCGGGCATCGTCACACCGATGATGCCCTTGCGGTCGAGTCCGAGGCGGTCAAACGTCCTGACAGCCACGAGCAGAGCCAGTGTGCTGTCAAGTCCGCCGCTGATACCCACCACGAGCTTCTTGCCGTGGATGAAGCTCAGGCGGCGAGCCAGTCCTGCGGTCTGGATGTTAAGTATCTCCTCACACCGCTCCGCTCCGCTCTCATCTTCAGGCGGCAGGAAGGGGTAGGGGTTGACCGGGCGGAATCTGGGGATGAAGTTCTCATCATCCTTCACAAAGAAGTTGTAGATTGAACGCATGTCGATGGTTTTGACCTGCCATCCCTGGAGTTCACGCTCGGCGCAGTCGCCGAAGGTGGTGTAGTGGAGACGGTCGTGGCGCAGTGCCCAGATGTCAAGGTCGGCTATCACCATCCGCTCGTCGGTGGCCCACCGCTGTTTTTCAGCGATTATATGGCCGTTTTCGGCGATGATGCCCTTGCCGTCAAATACCAGGTCGGTCGACGACTCGCCGAAGCCCGCGCTGGTGTAGACGTAGCCGCAGAGGCAGCGTGATGACTGCTGCTTGATGAGCGAGCGCAAGTAGTCGTATTTGCCTATGACATCGTTGCTTGCCGAGAGGTTGAACACCACATCGGCTCCAGCCATGGCGAGGCGCGTAGAGGGGGGGATGGGTGCCCACAGGTCCTCGCATATTTCTATGCCTATGTTGACACCGTTGATTTTGTAGAGGGTGAGGGTGTCGGTCTGCGGAGCCGGACGCCACCAGCGGCGTTCGTAGAACTCGTTATAGTTGGGTATGTAGGTCTTGCGTACTTCCGTTATGCTTTGACCTGCGATGAGTCCGGCGCAGTTATACATCTTTCCGTCAATGAAGCGTGGGTAACCGACGATGATGGCGAGCTTGCGCCACTTCTCTGATTCCTCCATGATGCGTTTCACTCCATTGAAAGCCGCTTCAATGAGCACGCCATCGTGAAAAAGGTCGGCGCAAGTGTAGCCCGTGATGCACATCTCAGGAAACACTGCCACCTCCACGCCTTCGTCAATGAGGCGCGGTATGAAACTGAGTATCGCGTCGACATTGGCTTCTACGTCCCCCACCTCTACAGGGGGCACCACCGCAGCCACGCGGAAATATCCGTCATTCATAATAGTAAGAGAGAAAAATGGTTAGTGTGTAGGGACATGCCGTGGCATGTCCGTAAAGAGTCATTTTAGGTCGCTGAATTTCCTGATGCCGCGCAGATAGTAGTCCACGAGGATGTTGCGCCGCCCCCATGGTAGGGTGGGTAGCAAGTTTGCGTTGGGCGACTTGACATCGCGGTAGTGCTCGCGCGCCATACGGCGGAAATCACGGTGCGCCCCTATGATGGCAGAGGCGTTGCTGAAATCCAAGGTGAGCATGAATTTCGCCCAGGCGATGGTGTCGAGCAGACGGCGGCGTATGAGGAATCCGCGACGCTCGCTGCGTGGCAGATTCTTGTAGAGCATCAGCAGCGAGTTGCGGAAATTGAGATATGTCTTGCGTGGTGACGAAGCGGGCAGACTGCCTCCGCCGAGGTGGTAGACAGTGCCCTGTGGCACGGCGGCGACGGTATAGCCCAATGATTTAAGCCTCCAGCAGAGGTCTATCTCCTCCATGTGGGCGAAGAAGCGGCTATCAAGCCCCCGGCCATCGAGATATAGCTGCGTCTTGACCATCAGCGCAGCTCCCGTAGCCCAGAAAATCTCCATTACGGAGTCATACTGTCCATGGTCGGTCTCCACGGTGTCAAACAGTCTGCCGCGGCAGTAGGGGTAGCCGTTGCGGTCAAGGAAACCGCCCGCAGCACCGGCGTATTCAAATTTCGTAGGGTCGGTCAGGCTGAGTATCTTGGGCTGCACGGCTGCGACATTGGGGTGAGTTTCCATGTAGCGGTAGAGAGGGGTGAGCCAGTCGTCCTTGACCTCCACATCGCTGTTGAGCAGCACAGTATAGCGGCTTCCGGCTCGGCGTATCGCTTCGTTGTAGCCTTCGGCATATCCGAGGTTCTTGTCAAATCGGAGCACCTTGACCGATGGGAACTCCTCAGCGAGCAGTTGCAGCGAATCATCGGTGCTGCCGTTGTCAGCCACCACGATGTCGGCTGTCTCCGCGGGCGTATGCCGCACCACGCTCGGCAGATAGCGGCGCATCAGATCCGCGCCGTTCCAGTTGAGTATTATGACTGCTACAGGTTTCATTGCGATGGAAGTGTCACTGGAAATTTCCAGCGGTTGTGGCTCCAGAGCCATCCCGATGGGTCTGCCTCAATGGTTTGCTGGAGCAGTGATGTGTATTTTTCGGTCAGTTCGCCGGACTGGGTCTGTGAGGCATCGGAAGTCATGTCGATGATGCGTACGCGGTAGTGCCCTCGGCTTGTGCGCACCATGTCCATGTAGACCACAGCCGCTCCGAGACGGCGTGCAAGCTGTTCGGTGCCGGAAATCATCGCCGTGGGATGATTGAGAAATGTGGTTATGTGCCCCGGATCGCCATGGCTCGGCTTCTGGTCGCTCATAAACCCGGTGATGGAGGGCATGCCGTCACGCCGCAGCCTGATGATGTCGCGCATGACAGTTGCTTTCTTGAAACTGTGACTGCCGAAGCGGCTGCGCAGACGCAGAAACAGGCGGTCGAAACGCTTATTGCGCAGAGGACGGTAGACCTGCGCAAACACCACCTCCTTGTCTAATTTCTTGTCGGTCCAGAGGGTTATAGACGTTCCCCACTCCCAATTGGCAGTGTGGGCGAAATATGCTATGATGGTTTTCCCTTGGTCGAAGTATTCGTTGACACGATCCATCCCCTCGAATATCACGCGGCGGCGCATTTCGCGGTCGCTGATGCCGAGGAGCTTGATGGACTCGATGAAGTTGTCGGTGAAGTTGCGGTAAAACTGTCGCTCTATCCGCCTGATTTCCTTGGATGACTTGTCGGGAAATGACTCCGTGAGATTTCGGCGCACGAGTTTTCGGCGGTATCTGACCACGTGGTAGACGACAGGGGCGAGCAGGTCGCTGATGCGGTAGAGGACACCGAGCGGCGGCATGAGTGTCATCGCGCCACCTCCCCTCTGATGATGCACTCGCCCTCGTCCATCCCTTCGATGGATGCAAGCCGCACCGGAACTACGGTGTTGGCGAGCGAGTCGTCACGCGTGATTTCCACGCGCAGGTAGTTGTCGGTCAGTCCGAGCATCTTGCCGTCGGAGCGGGCATGTTCTACAAGCACAGGACGCACTGCGCCGATAAAACGGGAAGCAAAAGCATTGAGCTTGTCCTCGCTCATGCGGAGCATCACCGCGGCTCTGCGCTGCTTGTCAGCTTGGCTTACCGCACCGCCGAGCTGGAGAGCGCGTGTGCCTGGACGTTCGCTGTAAGGGAACACATGAAGCCTTGATATGTCAAGACCTTCTATGAATCTCCGTGACACCTCAAACTCCTCGGCAGTCTCCCCACGTGCACCGACAATCAGGTCTACCCCGATGAACGCATCGGGCATCGCCTCGCGTATAGCCCGCACCTTGTCGGCAAACAGGCTGCTGTCATAGTGGCGGCGCATCAGCTTGAGCACAGCGTCAGAGCCGCATTGGAGCGGGGTGTGGAAGTGGGGCATGAATCGACGGGAGTCTGCCACGAAGCGGATGATTTCGTCGGTGAGCAGATCAGGCTCAATGGATGAGATGCGGTAACGCTCTATGCCGTCCACTCTGTCAAGCTCGCGTATGAGGTCAATCAGGCGGTCGGTGCGCCCTTTGCCGAAATCTCCGATGTTGACCCCGGTGAGCACTATCTCCTTGCCTCCCTCCTCTGCCACTTTCGCAGCCTGAGCCACGAGAGAGTCGATGGAGCCTGATCGGCTGCGACCGCGAGCCATGGGGATGGTGCAGTAGCTGCAATAGTAGTCGCAGCCGTCCTGTACTTTGAGGAAGTGGCGTGTGCGGTCGTCGGCGGAACATGCCGGGACAAATTCGCGCAGCTCCTTTGACGGCACTACATCGCGGATGGCGGCATGCTCCGCATCCCACCGGTCTATATATTCGGCGAGACGCGCCTTGGCATTGGTGCCGATTACGATGTCGACACCGGGGATGTCGGCTACCTCCTCGGGCTTTAGCTGGGCGTAGCATCCCGTCACGAGTATGGTGGCATCGGGATATCGGCGCACGAGGCTGCGGATGGCTTGGCGGCACTTGCGGTCAGCCAGTTCGGTGACGCTGCAAGTGTTGACTACGATGATGTCAGGAGTGTCGCCGTCGATGGCACGCACGAAGCCCCTGTCCGCAAGCATACGCCCCACGGAACTGGTCTCGGCGAAATTGAGTTTGCACCCGAAAGTCTTGTACATGACCCTGTGGGTGCCGAATGTATTCTGGTCAATCACTTATGCAAATATACGGAAAAATCCATAGAAATTGTAGGGACATGTCGCAATGCTTCACTTAAGATTAGATTGCTTTTAAGGCGCGGCATAGCCGCGGCGGGAGTAGTAGCCACATGCAAGCAAGTCGTCAGACTTGCGAAGCTTGTGATCCAAAATGCCCTATCATATGCCGGCGGCGTCAGCTGCCGGGGCTGATGCATGCGATTGCCCCGGCAGTTACACCGCCGGACTCCCATTACATCCGTTTCCCACAAGCTGCGCAAGCTGACAGCTTGCTTGCATGTGGCTACTTCTCCCCTCGCGGTTAACACAGCGAGCGTTAAGTAAATAGCGTTGGGACATGCTTTAACAATGCAACGCCTGATGTGCGGACATGCCACGGCATGTCCCTACAATTTTAATATAATGAAGTCAGGAGCTTATAAACGAAGTCAGGGGCGGCGCATCGTTGCGCCGCCCCTGACAGGGAGTATCGTAAGTGGAGATTACTTGCCTTCGAGTTTCTCCTTGAGGGCTGCGAGAGCCTCGAGGTCACCGAGGGTAGTCTTTTCAAGGGGAGCGTTGAGAGCGGGAGCCTCTTCCTCACGCTTTGCACGGGGAGCTGCAGCACGCTTCTGACGGCGCTGTTCGCCACGCTCAGCACGCTGCTCGTCTTCGAAGATGCGGCTGTGGCTGAGGATGATGCGCTTGCTGTCCTTGTTGAATTCGATAACCTTGAAGTCGAGTTTCTCGTCGAGCTTGGCCTGTGAGCCGTCCTCCTTCTGGAGGTGCTTGGGAGTAGCGAAGCCTTCAACGCCGTAGGGGAGTGCGATGACTGCGCCCTTCTCTACCATCTCTACGATGGTGCCCTCATGTACAGAGCCGACGGTGAAGATGGTCTCGAATACATCCCAGGGGTTCTCCTCAAGCTGCTTGTGACCGAGTGAGAGACGACGGTTGTCCTTGTCGATTTCGAGTACCTGAACGTCGATGTCGGCACCGATCTGGGTGAATTCGCTGGGGTGCTTGATCTTCTTGGTCCAGCTGAGGTCGCTGATGTGGATGAGGCCGTCAACGCCCTCTTCGATTTCAACGAACACGCCGAAGTTGGTGAAGTTGCGCACGCGGGCAGTGTGCTTGCTGCCTACGGGGTAGCGAACTTCGATGTCTTCCCAAGGATCTTTCTTGAGCTGCTTGATGCCGAGGCTCATCTTGCGGTCTTCGCGGTCGAGTGTCAGGATGACAGCTTCAACCTCGTCGCCGACCTTCATGAAGTCGTTGGCAGAGCGGAGGTGCTGGCTCCATGACATTTCGCTCACGTGGATAAGGCCTTCGACACCGGGTGCGATTTCTACGAATGCACCGTAGTCAGCCATAACCACTACGCGACCCTTAACCTTGTCGCCGACCTTGAGGTTTTCGTCAAGGGCGTTCCAGGGATGGGGCTGGAGCTGCTTGAGACCGAGAGCGATACGCTTCTTCTCGTCGTCGAAGTCGAGGATTACGACGTTGAGCTTCTGGTCGAGCTGAACGACCTCTTCGGGATGGCTTACGCGGCCCCAGCTGAGGTCAGTGATATGGATGAGACCGTCAACACCGCCGAGGTCGATGAATACACCGTAGGTGGTGATGTTCTTGACGGTACCCTCGAGTACCTGGCCCTTCTCGAGCTTGGAGATGATCTCGCGCTTCTGCTGCTCGAGCTCTGCCTCGATGAGAGCCTTGTGGCTTACGACCACGTTGCGGAACTCAGAGTTGATCTTGACAACCTTGAACTCCATGGTCTTGCCTACAAACATGTCATAGTCACGGATGGGCTTGACGTCGATCTGGCTGCCGGGGAGGAATGCCTCGATGCCGAGCACGTCAACGATCATGCCGCCTTTGGTACGGCACTTGATGAAGCCCTTGATGATTTCGTCCTTCTCGAGAGCCTCGTTGATGCGCTCCCATGCACGGGCTGCGCGGGCTTTGCGGTGAGAAAGGATGAGCTGACCCTTCTTGTCTTCCTGGTTCTCGATGAACACTTCTACAGTGTCGCCGATCTTGAGGTCGGGATTGTAGCGGAATTCGCTGATGGGAATGATGCCGTCGCTCTTGTAGCCGATGTTAACCACAGCCTCGCGCTTGTTGAGGGCGATGATGGTACCTTCGATTACATCCTTGTCCTTGACGGTGTTAAGGCTCTCGTCATAGGTGCGGGTGAGCTCTTCGCGTGATTTTTCTCCCTGGGTTTCGCCCTTTTCAAAGGCATCCCAGTCGAAGTCTTCGATTGGAGAATTTTTTACTTCTTCAGTCATTTAAAAGTTAATAAAACAGGGTTAATTAAATTGAAGTGCAGCGGGGCGGTGTGTACACTGCCGCACGATGCGGTGCAAAGGTAGTGATTTTTTGTCAATTACGCTCAGCGAAAACATCACTAAATCACAAAAAATTCGCTACCTTAGCATCCTGATAAAGATAAATCTGACTTACGATATGAACGATATGCCCGGCGAATGGTGGACTGCCCCCACCGAGAGCGAGTCCGGCCGCCTGATCATGGTGACCGGTCGCGATGATGTAGACAAGTTCCGTGACAACCCGCGCTTCAACATCCGCGTGGAGGTGAGCTGGAAGTATGACGGCGATGCTTCAGGCATGCCCGGAGCCGATGATGCGGCTATGATGGAGGCTGTCACCGACCGCCTTGCCGAAACGTTGCGCAAAGACCCTGTGGCGGTGATGACCGGCATCTACACCGGCGATGACCGCCGCGACTGGATATTCTACACCCTTAGCGTCCATATCTTCGGCCGCAAACTCAACGAAGCCCTTGCCGACCTACCGCTGCTCCCTCTGACCGTCTACACCGAAAACGACCCCGATTGGGATGAATACGCCGAGATGTCCCAGGCGCGCATCGATGTCTCGTGACAACGTAGCTGTAGGGACATGCCGTGGCATGTCCGCATTGCATTCATGCGTTTTTTGCAAAATCCCTGCGGTGTCGGTGGCGGCTGTCTGCCATCATCGTCAGATGATGTTTTGTTTTCTTTCTTTTTATTTCCTTTTCTTTGTGTACTTTCTGCGGAGGAAATGTAGGATTATTGTGCAATAATGAGTGGTTATTGCGCAAGAATAGGGGGTTATTGTACAATAACTATGGGTTTCTTCTGAAGAAATTACGAGGTCGTGCCGGCGATTTGTGTGTGGCGCGGCATAGCCGCGGCGGGAGCAGTAGCCACAAGCTGCGCAAGCCTGATGGCTTGCTTGCATGTGGCTACTGCTCCCCTCGCGGTTAATACCGCGAGCATATAGGTTGATAGCATTGGGTCGCGACAGCAGGATGAGGTGTGGGTAATCAGGGTGTTCGTGGTCGTGATCCTGCATCTGAGATTTCAATACAAATCCTCTGATGCGTAGATGCAGCGAGAGGGCACCGGGGCTGATGTCAGCCTGGTGCCCTCTGTGTAGCTACCACACCAAAGGATGCGATGAAACTCCGAATGACAGGATTTGAGTGCTCGCCGTCCTTTGTAATCCTCCGTGGCCCGGAAGCCAACCCTTGCGGGTGAGGCCCGCCATTGGGCGGTTACGCTGTGTCTCGGTATTTCAGAAAAATTTGATGAGTTTCCCAATCTACTTTGATGTGGCGTTTATCTTGATAACACAAAGATATGCGTTTTGGTTGAATTATACAACTTTCGAACAAAAAAATCACCAGAAAAGATTCTTAGAAACTATGTTCAATCATCGGGCAGAGGCTAAAAATGTTGATTGGATTTGTAGGGACATGCCGTGGCATGTCCGCATCCTATGGTGCGCATCTATCTTCTTTGCTGCAAGCGGACATGCCGTGGCATGTCCCTACACGTTGGGAAATATCAGTTCCGCGGTTTCAGCCGTGGCGGTAGAAGGCTTTGCCGAGGAGGCGGAGGAGGGTGGGACCGAGGTAGCTGACGGCGGCGGCGGCGCGGTTACGCCAGCGCACAGAGCCGTTGGCGAGAGTGGCACGGCGCAGACGCTTGATTTCGCTCCAGCAGAGGTTTGCCATGGTGTGACGTTGGTGGACGCAGCAGAGGGCGTACATGTTGAAGCATGCGCTCAGGCGGCGGTCACGGGCGGCGGCGAGTAGGGAGGGATTGCTGCGTGAGGCAGCGTCAGCCTCTATCCACTCTGTGACGCGTAGCACGTCAAGACGTTTTTCGTCCCAGAGGCTCATCGCGCTGTCAGGGTTGCGACGGTAGAGGTAGAGAGTGCGGTGGGTGAGTGCTACCGAGTTGACGCGATGGAACAGGCGGTAGTTGAAGTCCAGATCCTCGTAGTAGAGGTTTTCCTTGAATCGGATGTCACCGATGGCACTACGTCGGTAGAGCCGCCCCCACGGCGAGGAGATGAACCCCGTGCGGTAGAGCATGATTTTGTTGGCGAGTTCAGCGCCGATGATTGTGTGGCGCTCCGAACGGTCGGCTGCATAGTGGGGAGCCATGGCGGCATCGCGGAAATATCTGCCGATGGCTATGTCGACCGACGGACCCATCAGGCTCAGCAGGTGGGGGAGTGCCCCGGGCATCAGGGTGTCGTCGGCATCGACAAACGCGATATATTCGCCGGTGCTTGCATCGATGCCTGTGTTGCGTGCGCCGCCGCAGCAGCGGTTTTGCTGGGAGATGACTTTTATGCGCGGATCAGATTTGGCGTAAGCACGGGCTATGACAGGGGTGTCGTCCGTGCTTCCGTCGTCGACCACGATTATCTCCTTGATGGCATCCTCTTGTCCTGTCAGTACGCTGTCGAGGCATTGTGACAGATACCGCTGGTTGTTATAGACAGGGATTATGACCGAAATGCTTGCTTCCATGACCCTGCAAAATTAAGCTATTTCTCGTTACGGTGCAATAATGATATATTATGCGATGGGCACCGTGTCTCTCGGCGGGGAGAGGCGCGGTGCCCAAGGCTGCTTGTCGTATAGTGATATTTTTAGGTTAGAGAAACGTCGAGGTTTTAGGAGTTGTCTCAGAACTGGAAATTCCTAAACTTGTAGGGACATGCCATGGCATGTCAGCGTTATCTTGCGTGGTTAAAGCCGTTATGGCAGTCTATTCAGACATGCCATGGCATGTCCCTACAAGTTTAAGTGTGATTTTGGGAGTCCTGCAATAATCTTTTAGATGATTCCTTGTCCCATCATGGCGTTGGCTACTTTCATGAAGCCAGCGATATTTGCCCCTTTCATGTAGTTGATGTAGCCGTCGGGCTCGGTGCCGTACTTGACACACTGCTCATGGATTGACTTCATGATGAAGTGGAGCTTCTGATCCACTTCTTCTGCCGACCACTGGAGGTGCATGGCGTTCTGGCTCATCTCGAGGCCTGATGTGGCTACGCCGCCGGCGTTGACAGCCTTGCCGGGCGCATAGGTGGTGTGGCTGGCGATGAACGTGTCGATAGCCTCGGGTGTGCAACCCATGTTGGAGACCTCTGCCACCATCAGCACCCCGTTGTCCACGAGCTGGCGGGCGTCGTTGCCGTCAAGCTCGTTCTGGGTGGCGCAGGGGAGGGCGATGTCGACTTTCTGCTCCCAAGGTTTCTTGCCCGGGAAGAATTTCGCGCCGGGGAATTTCTCGGCATACGGCTCTACGATATCGTCACCTGTGGCGCGGAGATAGAGCATATAATCGATTTTCTCTGCATCAAGTCCGTCGGGGTCGTAGATGTATCCGTCAGGACCGGAGATGGTGACCACTTTCGCGCCTAACTCAGTGGCTTTCTTGGCTGCGCCCCAAGCCACGTTGCCGAAGCCCGATATGGCTATCACCTTGCCCTTGATGTCATCGCCCTTCTTGGCGAGCATGCTCTGGACGAAGTAGAGAGCGCCGTAGCCGGTGGCTTCAGGGCGTATCAGCGAGCCTCCGAAGTCGAGACCCTTGCCGGTAAATGCGCCGTCGTGGCGGTCGACGAGCTGCTTGTACATGCCGAACATGTAGCCCACTTCGCGTCCGCCCACACCGATGTCGCCGGCAGGCACATCGCGGTCAGGTCCGAGGTTTTTCCAGAGCTGGAGTATGAATGCCTGGCAGAAGCGCATGATTTCAGCCTCGCTCTTGCCGCGGGGCGAGAAGTCCGAGCCGCCTTTGCCGCCGCCCATGGGGAGTGTGGTGAGGGCGTTTTTAAATGTCTGTTCGAATCCGAGGAATTTGAGTATGGAGAGGTTGACCGAAGCATGGAAACGGATGCCGCCTTTGTACGGACCTATCGCCTTGTTGAACTGTACGCGGTAGCCGAGGTTGGTCTGCACCTCGCCTTTGTCGTCGACCCATGTCACGCGGAAGGTGATGATGCGGTCGGGCTCTACCATGCGTTCGATGATGCGTGCTTTCTCAAATTCGGGATGCTCGTTGTAGACATCCTGCACGCACATCAGCACTTCTTTGACTGCCTGGAGATATTCTTTTTCGCCAGGGTGTTTCGCCTCAAGGGCGCTCATGATATTATTTATATCCATATTCTTTAAGGTATTAAATATGAATGTGTTGTGTGTAAGGTTTTTCAGGTATGGCAAACGTGCGTTTGCTGACATCAAATGTAAGGGAAATATTTATGAAAATCGGTTTTTGAGACTTAAATTTTGTTAATGGATTGGGGCGTATTGATGTGTGTAGTGATATTCTCGCATGTTGGCGAGGCTTGCGGGCGGTTACTTTGCGGATGTAACTCCATAAAACATCTGTAAATATGAGAAATATCACACTTATTGTGGTGCATTGCACCGCAGGAGCGCAGACCCAGAGTGCATCCGACATAGTCCGTTACCATACATTGCCGCGTCGGCGGGGAGGCTTGGGATGGAGCACTCCCGGCTACCATTATATAGTGGAACCGTCAGGTTTCATCGCGCAGGTGGTGCCTGACTGGGACATAGCCAACGGTGTCAAAGGCCACAACGCCACTTCCATACATGTGGCATATATAGGAGGTGTGGATGCCACCCGACGCGACCTGACTCCGCTCGACAACCGCACCGAGGCGCAGAAGCGCAGTCTGCGCGAACTGCTGACGCGTCTAAAGCGGCTGTATCCGTCAGCTCGCATCGTCGGCCACCGCAATCTTGCTCGTAAAGCGTGCCCGAGTTTTGATGCCATGAAGGAGTATGCCGATTTGTGATTAGATGTAGTTTTCCGAAAAAATGAAAAAGAAGATACTCTGTTTTGGATTAGGTGTGCTGGTGGGAATTGCTCTGTCTGGCACACTGTCACGTCATAGGGCGCGACCGCAAACGGGTCAGGTGCGTACTGTCCTGACAGTCAGGCGTGACACCGTAGTGGTAGCTGTGCCCCAGATGACCAAGCAACGAAAGATTGCAAAGAGAAATAATGCGTTGTCCAAAAATGTAGGGATGCAACCTGGTGCATCAGCCAATATACTGACAGTCAGCTCGCAGGTATCGGCTGCACCAGGGTGCAGCCCTACAGCTGAATGTCGTGCAACCTTGGTGGATACGGCTGGCGGCTACGTGCAGCGAGTGTATGAGGGAGAGGATTACAAGGCTTGGGTCAGCGGCGTAGACCCGATGCTGGATTCCATCGCCGTCTACCGCCTGTCGGCAGCCGCGGTGCAGACGGATGCTTATGGCTCCACGCTGTCAGAACAGCTTCCGGTGAAAGATGTCAAACGTTGGCATCTCGGCTTGTTTGCAGGATGCGCCGTCACTCAGCGAGGGGTGCAACCAGCCATCGGTGTGGGTATTTCTTACTCCTTTTGCTCATGGTGAGGCTGCGGATGGTTGATATTTCCTATAAAACCGCTAAATTTGTGTCATAATCTTGCTTCATCATGAAAAATATAGCTGTATTGGGCAGTACGGGGTCTATCGGTACCCAGACTCTTGACATCGTGCGACGGCATCCCGACCGTTTCGCTGTGAAGCTGCTCTCGGCAGGGCGGCGCGTCGACGACCTCATAGCCCAGGCACGCGAGTTCCGTCCGTCAATTGCCATAATCGCTGACGAAAGTCTCTACCCGCGTCTGCGTGACGCGTTGCAACCGCTCGGCATAGAGACCGCAGCAGGTGCGGTGGCTCTTGCCGATGCCATGGATCGCGAGGATTTCTCCATGGTGGTTACGGCTACCGTAGGCTATAGCGGTCTGGCGCCCACCATCCGTGCCATAAAGTCAGGCAAAGACATAGCCTTGGCAAACAAGGAGACGCTCGTTGTGGCAGGGGAGCTTATCACGGGGCTGCTCAGCCAGTCGACTTCCAAGGTGTATCCTGTAGACAGCGAGCACTCCGCCATATACCAATGTCTCAGAGGCGAAGATGTCAGTGCAGTCGAGCGGCTCATCATCACGGCTTCGGGTGGTCCGTTCCGCTCTTTTCCGGCTGATAAGCTGTCGGAAGTGACCGTTGAGGATGCCCTGCGTCATCCTAATTGGAGCATGGGCGCGAAGATTACCATTGACTCAGCCACTATGCTCAACAAGGCGTTTGAGATAATCGAGGCTCACTGGCTTTTCGGCATCGCCCCAGAGCGGATAGTTGCACTCGTGCACCCGCAGAGCATAGTGCACTCGATGGTGGAGTTTGTGGACGGTGGTGTCAAAGCCCAGCTCGGAGTGCCAGACATGCGGCTTCCCATCAGCTATGCCTTGGGCGAGACCGAGCGCATGTATCTGCCCGGACGGCTCACCTTGGAGCAATACGCCTCGATGACATTCGAGCGTCCCGACACGGAGCGTTTCCCCTGCCTGACGCTGGCGCATCGCTGCTTGGAGCGCGGCGGCAATATGGCTTGTGTGGTCAATGCAGCCAACGAGGTGGCAGTAGCGGCATTTCTGTCAGGGCGGCTGCGGTTTGTCGACATACATCCGCTGATAGAGGAGACCATAGCCCGCATCGGGTTCATCGCCTCTCCTGACTACAGCCAGCTGGTGGCTACCAACACCGAGGCGCGGGCAGCGACAGAGAGCCTTGTCGCAGCCTATGGCGGAGGCGCAAAATGACCAATAATAGCATTTTATGAATTTTTTTGCTTGCCGTTATCGGGAGATTGAAAAAAAAATGCGATATTTGCACCTGCATTCAATTCAACATAAACAACAAGTTACATCACACACAATGACTAAAGCAGAAATCGTCAACGAAATCGCAAGGTCTACAGGCATTGATCGTGCCAGCGTCCTCGACACCGTCGAGAAATTCATGGACGTGGTAAAGGAATCGCTTGCAAACGGCGAAAACGTTTACCTTCGCGGATTCGGCAGCTTCATCGTCAAGACGCGCTCTGAAAAGACCGCGCGCAACATATCCAAGAATACCACCATCATCATCCCCGAGCACAAGATTCCGGCATTCAAGCCCGCCAAGGTGTTCATGGAAGAGGTGAAATAATCATATACGAGACAAGAAACACTTTTATATAACCCTTTTTATAAATCACTGCTAATCATGCCAAGCGGAAAGAAAAGAAAAGGCCACAAGATGGCCACACACAAGCGTAAAAAACGCCTGCGTAAGAATCGTCACAAGAAAAAGTAAGGTTTAGGCAATACCCTCTCTTGTGACACACACGAAGCATAGAGAGCCTAAACACCAGCAACAGCATTAATTTCTCGGATTCAGTCAGCCACCGTGCAGGCTGTATGAGAGAAACAGAGAACAGACAGGAGGGTATCCACCGACAGCGAGGTCAATGGTGGTGACCGACGGTTTGTTCTCCGTTGCATTTAATCCCCCCCTTGTAACCACTACATTTTAACCCCAACCCATAGACCACAGAACCGATGCGAAGCGAACTCATAGTCGACGTTCAGCCCAAGGAGGTCTCCATAGCGCAGACCGAGGAAGGGCGGCTGGTTTCCTTGCAGAAGGAAGCCCGTGGGCTGGCTTATGCGGTGGGCGACATTTATCTGGCTAAGGTCAAGAAGATCATGCCAGGACTCAATGCCGCCTTCGTCAATGTGGGTTACGAGAAGGACGCATTTCTCCACTATCTCGATCTTGGTCCGCGTTACTCCACCTACGCGGAATTTGTAAAGAACATGCTTGAGGACACCAAGAAAGTGCCTCAGGTATCAAAGATGAAAATGCTCCCGGATATCGACAAACACGGGACCATTTCAGACCAAGTGCAGCCCGGACAGCAGCTTCTGGTGCAGATCGTCAAAGAGCCGATCTCGTCCAAAGGTCCGCGACTGACCACAGAAATAACATTCACAGGACGTTATCTCGTCCTCATACCTTTCGGCGACAAGATTTCGGTGTCGCAGAAGATTAAGACCACGGGCGAAAAACTGCGCCTGCGCCAGCTCGTAGAGAGCATCAAGCCCAAGAATTTCGGCGTAATCATACGCACATCTGCCGAGGGCAAGCGCGTGGCTGAGCTTAACCACGAACTCAAGACCCTGCTCGGATACTGGGAAGAGACTGTGGCACGTGCCCAGAAAGTCACTGCCCCCGCCATGGTGTTTGAAGAGGAGGGGCGCATAGTCAGTGTGCTCCGTGACATCTTCAGCCCCGAGTTCGAAGCCATCCGTGTCAACGACCCTGATGTATTCGCGCAGATAGCCAAGTATGTCAATCTGATAGCACCCGACCGTCGCGAGATTGTCAGCCTCTACGAGGGGCAGGAGCCTATATTTGACAAGTACAGCATCACCCGCCAGATCAAGTCGTCATTTGGCAAGACCGTCTCGTTCAAGAGCGGCGCGTATCTCATCATCGAGCACACCGAGGCTCTGCATGTCATCGACGTAAACTCCGGCAACCGCTCCAAGGCGGCTAACGACCAGGAGACCAATGCGCTCGAAGTCAACATGCGTGCCGCTGACGAAATAGCCCGTCAGCTCCGTCTGCGCGATATGGGAGGCATCATAGTCATCGACTTCATCGACATGGCTAAGGCTGAACACCGCCAGAAGCTCTATGACCACATGCGCGAGATCATGCAGAATGACCGTGCCCGCCACAACATCTTGCCTCTGAGCAAGTTCGGACTGATGCAGATCACGCGCCAGCGTGTTCGCCCCGCGCTTGACATCGTCACCACCGAGGCGTGTCCCTCATGTTACGGCAAGGGCGAAGTCCAGCCGTCGCTGCTCTTCACCGATACCCTCCACGAGCGTCTGCAATATCTCGTAGAGACGCTGAAAGTCAAGGATTTAGTCATGTACGTCCATCCCTATGTGGATGCATATATCAAGAAAGGCCTCATATCCATGTACCGACGCTGGCGCATGGAACTCGGGGCAAAATTCAAGGTTCTCCCTGACCAGAGCCTCGCATATCTCCAGTACCGTGTGCTTGACTCCAAGCGCAACGAGATAGACCTTCAGGAAGAAAAAGACATGGGCTCCTCAGCCTCCAAGACCAAAGCCAAAACCAAGAATCGAATCGAACAGGAATAACCCCCATCAACGGAGGTGATGCCGCCCATAGAAGCGGCATCCGTCTGCCTCGGAAACCCCGAGCCACCACACAAACAAGACCGACACCCACAGCACCGATAGCTGTGGGTGTCGGTAGTTTATTACATATTGTTTCCTTACTGTGTAGGGACGCGGCGTGCCGCTTCATCGTATCAGGCGATGTTTGACACGTCACGCGTAGAGCAACACCCCGAAATTGACCAGCCATCCGATGACACATGTCATCAGAAAGGGGTCATGCAGCATGTCACGCTCGGGGTTGCCTCCATGGTTGCCGGCGATGACCGTCTGCATGTAGCGGAGTATCCCGGCGAGGACCCATATCGATGTCGTGTACACATACGTGCTCCCTATGCGGGCTTCTACTTCCGGCGAGAGGGCGTAGAGGATATATCCTACCATGGTCACCGCCGCCAGCAGCCCGAGCACCTGGTTGAGAAACGGCAGGGTATATGCAATGGTGCTCTGGCGCGTTACAACCCCGGTGTCTATGCGTATGACCACATCGTCCCTGCGCTTGGCAAACGCCAGGAACAGCGTCAGCAGAAACGTCATCACCACGATCCATGGCGACAGTGGTATGCCGCATGCAATGCCGCCAGCCACCACGCGGAGCACGAACCCGAAGGCTATGATCATCACATCCACGATGGCTATACTTTTCAGTCCGAGCGAGTAAGCGATATTGAGCACGAAATATAATATAAGCACCCCTCCGACCATCATCCAGTGGCGTGGCAGCAATTGGGTGGCTATCGCCAATGATATCAGACCGAGAATCGCCATCAGCGCAAGTGCCTGCATAGGAGACATGTTGCCGGCTGCAACCTGACGCATCCGTTTGCGCGGATGGTTGCGGTCAGCCTCGGCATCGCGCACGTCATTGAAGCAGTAGACCGTGCTTGCCATAAGCGAGAACGCCAGGAACGTCCACAGTGCGCTCAGCCATGTGCTGCCGTCAAGCATCATCCCGCCGAAAAACATCGGCAGGAACACAAACAGGTTCTTGACCCACTGCTGTGGACGTATGATGAGGATGAACGGACGGATGTGTTTCATATCAGTGGCATCGGATAGATTATAGGTGTTACAAATATACGGAAAAACTATGAGGCGCGTAGTGTTGTTGTAGATTTATAACCTGCATGTCAAGTATATAGTTTAATCTTAATTTATCTTATCATGGACGACAGATTGTCATACGAAGAGAAGAAAGAGCTGCCCGACTCAGTGTTCGGACTCCCCGAACGTCGCGAATACCCGATGCCCGATGCAGCACACGTACGCGCCGCCGAAGCCTATTTCCGCTATTGCCCCGAAGACCTCAAACCCAAACTCGCCCGAGCCATCGTAGCCCGCGCCCGCGAGTTCGGCGTCGACATCGAAAGCCCCACCGTCCTATCCTACGCCCAGCAATAGGGGGTGTAGGGACATGCCGTGGCATGTCCGCATCCACGCAGCCCAGTCCCGCGAGGCATAACGGATACCTCACATTACTGTTGCAAACAGCAATGTGAACACGTAAAAGTTCGTATCTTTGTGGCATAGGACGCGAAGCAATGCCGTCTACTTAACGCTTTGCCTTTCGTGTAGGGACGCTGCACGCCGCGTCCCTACGTCCATGCAGTGAATAGCATTGATAAGCGGAGCGGCTGTATAGGCACGTCGGAGACGTGCCAGCTGTGCGAAACCCCATGCACGGGAGCGTCAGCGAACGTTCATGGGGTCAGAGGTACTCCTCCCTCCGATCAACCTCGGAGAGGTTGTGGCACACCAGCTGATGCATCACCTCCGCGTTCCTATGCTAAAATGGATACTACTATGGATGAAAACGAACTGACTTTGGTGATTGACGATCACGGCGTGGCTGCTTCGGCGCGGGCTGCGGCGTTGGTGGAGCGCGGACGTCTGCGGTGGAAGCGCGGCGACATGCGCGGTGCGCTCGGCGACTATAATGCGGCTGCCGAGCTTGACCCCGAATGTCCAGGAGCGGAGCTGGCAGCGCACACCGTGGAAATCCTCAATTTCTACAACCACGACCTCTATAATCCCTGAATCACGCACGTTGCAGGGACATGCCGTAATGTGGAGTCAACTTGTAGGGACGCGGCGTGCCGCGTCATCAAACGTAATACACACTTTCTGATACGTTGACGCGGCACGCCGCGTCCCTACGTGCATTTTGCACAGTATACGCTGGTGTGCCGCGGCATGGGCTATTGCTATAAGGTCAGTATGTTACTTGGTGGTGATGAGGATGACGGGGCGGTCGCCGCTTTTTTTGTCTATCTGCATCGATGTTATGGATGATGATGGGATAGAGGCGAGCTGATCGTATGGTATCTCCTCGCCGTTGACCTTGACGATCGGATTGTCGGGCATCGGGTTGATGTTTACGGCTGATTGATTATCGGCTGCCGCTTTGTTTATGGTGATGGTGGTGCTGTTGGTCTGCTTGGGCGATTCCTTTGCCGGTTTGTCGAGCTTGAAATTGACAGGGAGGACGTAGTAGACCGCTACAGGTTTGCCGTTGAGCATCCCGGGAGTGAAACGTGGCATTGATTTGACGACGCGCACAGCCTCGGCATCAAACGCCTCGCCGAGCGACTTAATAATTTCAGTGTCGCCTACGGAGCCGTCCTTGTTGATTACGAACTTCACCACCACACGACCCTGTGCGCATTCTTGTCCGGCAGGGTATTTGAGATTGGCACCGAGGTAGTCAAGCATTGCTTTCATGCCACCTGGAAATTCAGGCATCTGTTCTACGACATCATAAACCTTGCTGTCATCTGCCGGGTTTGCCGAAGATTTTGTAACTTTGCTGGCAGGAGCCGTCGGTTCGGCTGACTGGCTGAACAGCTCGGCAGCGGATGCTTCGGACATGACCGATGCCACTGCGGGCAGATTGGCTGTTAACACGGCTGCGCCGAGAGCGGGCAGCAGGGCGAGGGCGCGCATGCGACGCTTCGCCGACCTTTTTTGATTGTACATCATGGTGATACGTTTTTTAAGTTTACTATGATTGAGGCTGTTGGCAAGTGACGGGAATCTCGCGCCAACAGCTTTTTTTATCAATAACATCTGGTAGTCACGCGCATTGACACCAGCGGCGAGCACACAGCTGTCAGCCTGGTATTCGTGCACGGTCTTCAGTTCCTCGCGCATGAGCCATGCGGCGGGGTTCCACCACTCTATGACGGCGGCTATCTGCGCCACCATAAGGTCTATGGGATGATGGAGGTCGAGGTGGCGTGTCTCGTGGCAGAGGATCAGATCGCCACTCTCGGCATAGTCGGTCTCGTTCATTACGATGTATCGTCGCCAGCTGAACGGAGCGATGTCCTTGCGGTCGATCAGCACGAGCGTGTAACGCCCGATGGCCTCATGCCGCCCATGCGCCACGATATTGGCGAGACGCAGCCATATGATGACCGTGTGGATTGCCACAGCCAGCATCCCTATGAGATATATCCAAAGCAAGATATTTGCGATAGGGTTGTCGGTTACATCAGCCATTGTCATTATGGGCAGCTCTATGTCTACGGTGGCGGCTACGGCAGTATCGGACGTATGAGCCATCAGCGAGCGGATCCACACCATCATCGGGTATGCGCTCATTGACACACCGTAGATGCTGAGCAGGATGGCACGGTTGGCGCGATGCTGGTTCTCACCCGCAAGTACCCACTTGTAGGTCAGATAGAGCATAGCCATGATGATGGCAGAGTAGATGGAGTAGGAGAAAAGTGAGCCCATGGCTTCAGGTATTTTGTTTGCGTTCGATGAGGTCTATTATCTCGCGGAGCTCGTCGACAGAGATTTTCTCGTCCTCTACCAGAGCCGACACCGCCGACTTGTAAGAATTGTTGAAATAGTTGCGCACCAAGTCAGTCAGCGAGCGTTCGCGGAAATCCTCCATGCGTGCCACTGCGTAGTAGCGGTGCGATCCGCCCACCGACTCGTGGCTGACATAGCCCTTGTCCTCAAGTATGCGCACGGTGGTCGATACCGTGTTGACGTGGGGCTTCGGCTCAGGGTATATTTCCACCATCTCCCTGACAAACATCGGTCCGCGGCTCCAGAGCATCTGCATGATCTGCGCCTCCTTCTCGGTGAGCATCTGTCGTTTTCGTCCGGCTTTCATATAACGTAAAAATTAGTTGACACCGCAAACTTACAACTAATTTTTTAGTCAGCCAAATTTCTCACCCGATTTTTCTGAAAAAATTCGCGCAGTGCTATGGTCGCAGCACCACCACAGCTCCGTCCCTCCGACCGCTAGTACCCTCCGGGACTTTTGCATAGGTCTGTCCTATTACAGGTCAATCTTTGGTTATGTAAGATGAATCGTAAAGGTGTAGGGACATGCCGTGGCATGTCCGCTTTCAGCAGCCCTCGCAAATGCAACACCTGATGGTCGGACATGCCACGGCATGTCCCTACAAGAGTTATACGGTGTTTTAGGATAGCAAGTCAAGGCAATCTCATCTCGTCAGTTATCCGCAGTAAAAGATTGATCTGTAAGTAGGTATGTCCCTGTTGTATGGGACTTGTGGAATCAGATGAAGGGTTGGAGGGTGGAGGGGGAGGTGGGGTTGGTGACGAGGGGGAGGATGGCGGCGGGGAGGGTGACGATGTTGGTTGCCTGGTATTCGCGGAGTTCTTTGACGGAGCGGAATCCCCATGTCACACCTACGGAATCGATGCAGGCGCGGCGGGCGGTCTCCATGTCTACGCCTGAGTCGCCTACATACAGCACCTGCTCCTTGGGGGTGGGGCATTTGCCGAGTATCTCAAATACGATGGATGGGTCGGGCTTCACGGGCACTCCCTCTTTCTGTCCCTCCACGGCTGCCCAGCGTATTTCGGGGAAGAAGCGGTGGATGAGTGCTTCGACAGCACGTTGGTATTTGTTGGATGCCACGGCGAGGTTGACTCCTGCCTCCTGAAGGGATGCAAGCAGTTCGGGTATACCTTTATATGGTTCGCTGTGGTCGGCTCCGTGCTGGTCGTAATATTCGGTAAAGTGTTTGCGCAGGCGTGTTATGTCTTCAGGGGTGCGATGGTCTTCGGGCAGTGCGCGTTCGAGGAGCCTTGACACGCCGTTACCTACGAATGAAGGGTATGCCTGCATCGAATGCGTGGGGAAACCCTCTTGTTGCAGGGCATGGTTGGTGGCTATGCCGAGGTCGGTAATTGTGTTGAGCAGAGTGCCGTCAAGGTCGAATATTACGAGGCTTTTTGACATATCCGTGTAATTAAGATGTTGTTTCAGAAAGGATAACCCACCGCGAACAAAAAAGTTGCATCGCGCTTCCAGCTCATCTTGGTGATAGGCCATTTGAGCTGACCTTCGGCGGGATTGTGGAGTTTGAGCCCGAGATCTATTCGGAATATGAAATATGTGAAGTCCATGCGCAGTCCGGCACCGTAAGCCATCGCCATCTGTTGCCAGAATTTGTCGAATTTAAACACGCCATAGGGCTGGTTATCATAGCTGCGGATGGTCCAGATGTTGCCTGCGTCGACAAACAATGCGCCTTCAAGGAGCCAGAACAGTTTGGCGCGGTACTCGAGACTGAGGAGCAGGTTGATGTCGCCGCACTGGTTAAGGAAATCTGCTGTGTTGTCTCCATCGCCACCAGGGAAACCGCCAGGACCGAGAGTGCGCACAGCCCATCCCCTGACACCGTTGGCTCCACCTGCATAGAAGCGTTTCTCAAACGGTATGACACGCGAGTTGCCGTAGGGGAATGCCACTCCCAACCCTGCATGGAATGCCAGTCCGTGGCGGGTGTTGAAATTGCGTAGCACGGTGTAGTCAAGTTCCGCTTTGGCATACTGCGCATACTGTGTGCCGAATATCTTGTAGACACCGTCGGATTTCTTCTGCTTGAATATTGACGAGTAGGCATACAGTAGGTTGCCGGCGGTTTCAATGGCGGCGCGCACGTTGTAGACGCGCGGCTGGATGCGGTTACGGGTGAGTATCCCGGCGTTGGCTGAGGGGATGCGCCGGTTGGTCCACTGGTAGGTGAAGCCGGTGCGCATGATGAAGTGATCCTCGTAGCTGTAGCGGATGCGCGGATTGAGCTGGTCTATGAAATCGTCGATGGAGTTGGGGATGTGCACATAGCTGATGTCCACGAAGTCCCATGTGCTGCGGCGTGTGCCGCGGCGGTTGTTCCACTTGTATTTCCATCCGGCTCCGGCTATGATGCGCGTGAATTCGGGACGTTCCTGGTAGTTGAATGACAGTGCCAGTTCGGAGCTGGCTTTGATATTGTGCTTGAATCTGCGGCTCAGGAAGGGGAAGATGAATCTTGGGAACGTGATGCCCACTTCGGCAGCCTGCTCGGTGTAGCGGTTGTTGATGAAGTTTTCAAGATTGCCAGAGAGGCTTTCGTAGCTTGAACGGAATTTGGCAGTGAAGAGCTGTGAGCCGTGGAAGAGATTGCGGTGCTGGTATGTGACGCCCACGCCGAAGCCCAGGTCGCCCTCGCTATTGGTGCCTTCGACCTCAAATGCCACCGATTGCTTGCGGTTACGGATCAGCAGAACGTAGGCATCAAGTTCCGGTTGACCATCGGCAGCCGTGACGGGTACCAGCTCTATGTTGATGGAGCGGATGATACCGAGCTGCGCCATGTATTCATACGTGCGGTCCACCATCGCCGAATTATATCGTGCGCCCGGGGTGATGAAGCATTTCTCTATAAGCACCGACGGTTTGATGTAGTGGTCGTCGCCATAGACGGTGATGTAGCCCTCGGCGTCGCGCTGTATCTCATGCGCCTGGGCTATGGCATCGCTTACCGGCTGCCCCTGCTGGTAGTCGGTGACGAAAATGACATTGCGGATACGGTAGACGTTGTGGACTGCCGTGGAGTCTTCGCGCACGGAGCCTCTGACGGGGGGAGCATGAAGTACGAGGGTGAGGTCGACATCGGTGGAGTGGGCGGCAGTGTCGGCGTAAAATGTGATGTATTCCTTGCTGAATCCGTAGTAGCCGCGGCGTTGCAGCCGTGCTGCCATGTCGGTGCGAAGCTGCTCTAATTTGTCGCGGTCGAATATCGCCCCCGGCTGTATCTCGGCACGGGCGGTGTCACGCAGCAGTATGCGGGCTATCGCCGAGTCGGGTATCTCGTATGAAAACGATGATATGCGGTGCGGTGTGCCTGGAGTGACGTGATAGGTCAGCGATGCTTTCTTCTTGTCAGGCCGCATCACCGAGTCTACGGTCACAGTGGTTTCAAGATAGCCCTTGTTGGCGAGGGCGAGACGTAGCTGGTTGGCAGAATTGCGGGTCTGCACACTGTCATAGATGACAGGTGCCTGCCCTATGCGGCGCAGCCAGCGGTTCCAGCGGCTTGTGGTGTCGGATCCCGAAAGATTGTAGGTGTTGAGCTGGAGCTTTAGAAATCCGAGCACCTTGTGGTTGGGTACCTGACGGAGGTAGTTGTACAAGTCGGCAGAAGATATGTCGGCAGGACGGTTGCCGAGACTGTCAGGCTCGATGACAATCTGCACCTTGTCAAGCAGATACTTGCCCTCAGGCACATGTTTTGTCGTGCTGCATGCCGTCATGGCACATATTGCCAGCAGCAATACATGCCATGATAAAATTTTTATGCAGATACGGCGTGTCGGCATCCGGGTCGTGTGAAAACTTTTGGACGCAAAGTTACGACTTTTTGCAAAAAACTGAGTAACTTTGCACCTTGTTTAGCGCAAGGGGGCTTTGATGCCGCTTGCATCGCCGATTATTACCACTGTTTTAAAAGAACTTATACATACCTAATTTTAAACAAGTCAGATGGATACATCTTGGATAACGGACCTGTTTCTGCCAGGCAATACTGGACTTGCCAGTACGTTGGTGCTCTATTGCTTTGTAATAGTGGCTGGTGTGGCATTAGGTAAAATCAAGATAGCCGGCATTTCTCTCGGAGTCACTTTCGTGCTGTTTGTGGGTATCCTGATGGGGCATTTCGGTTATGTAGTCAACGGCGATGTGCTGAAATTCATCAGGGAATTCGGCTTGATATTGTTTATATTCTCGATAGGTCTGCAGGTCGGACGGTCGTTCTTCTCCTCGTTCAAACAGGGCGGCATCAGGCTCAACATGCTTGCATTGCTCGGCATAGCCCTCAATGTGGCTACGGTGCTTGTGATATATTTCGTTGAGGGTGGCAGCACATCTATCGAGTCGCTTGTCGGCATCATGTCGGGTGCTGTGACCAATACCCCCGGTCTTGCAGCCGCCCAGCAGACTGCCGATACCCCTGAGGCAATCAATATCATGTCAATGGGATATGCCGCTGCCTATCCGCTCGGAGTGGTCGGCATCATCATGACGATGCTTGTCCTTAAAAAGGTGTTCAAAGTCAAGATTGACGATGAGATAAAGGAGCTTGAGGCTGCCGATGAGGCATCTGCCAACGCTCCCCACATCACAACTTACCGCGTCACCAATCCGCTCCTTGACGGCAAAAACGTGCTTGAGCTTCATCACATAGCCAACTGTGACATGGTGGTTTCACGTGTGAAGCCCGATGGCGAGGAGGCATATGTGCCTAATGCGTCATCGACCATACATAAAGGTGACCTGATTCTCGTGTGCCTGTCGCCATCAGACGAGAAGCGTTTGGTGAGCCTTGTGGGTCCTATCGAGTCGTTTGACTGGGATGAGGTGACACCCGAACGTGTTGTCAGCCGCCGTATCCTTATCACGAAGAATGAATATGACGGAGCTACCCTGCGCTCGCTGCGTCTGACCAAAGGCTACAAGCTCAACGCCACGCGCGTCAACCGTGCCGGCATCGACCTGCTTGCCACTCCCGACCTGCGTCTGCAAATCGGTGACCGTCTGACCGTAGTGGGCGATCTCAATGACATAGACCGTCTTGCCACCCGCCTCGGCAATTCGCTCAAGCGTCTCAACCAGCCTAACATCATCACCATCTTTGTGGGCATCATGTTCGGTATCATCCTCGGCTCGATCAATCTCGGCTTCGGCATGAAACTCGGTCTGGCTGGCGGTCCGTTGGTTGTGGCGATCCTTCTCAGCCGTTTCGGCTACAAGGTACATCTCGTGACCTATACATCCACATCGGCATCACTGATGCTCCGCGAGCTCGGCATCTGCCTCTTCCTCGCATCAGTGGGCATATCAGCAGGCTCTGGATTTGCCGAAACGGTGTTCAACCCCACAGGCATGTGGTGGGTTATCTGGGGCTTCATCATCACGGTAGTGCCGTTGCTGATAGTCGGCATAATAGCACGCGGCGTATTCAAGATCAACTATCTCACCATAATGGGTCTGTTCAGCGGTGGCTATACCGATCCCCCGGCACTCGCCTATGCCAACGGTTCCACAGGTCACGATGCCCCGTCGGTAGCATACTCCACAGTCTACCCGTTGACCATGTTCATGCGAGTGGTTGCCGCCCAGGCTCTGATACTTTGTCTCGCCTGACATAATAATCAAGCAGATAGATACGTCGGAGACGTATCCGCTGTGCGTAACCCCATGTACGGAGCGTCAGCGAGCGTTCATGGGGTATAACTGCGATATATAATCAACCTCGGAGAGGTTGGGGCACGTTGTCATATCTATATATAGCATTAGCTTGTGGGTCACAACCTCTCCGAGGTTGATCAGATGGGAGCCTCGCCGACCCCATGAACGTTCGCTGACGCTCCGTGCATGGGGTTTCGCACAACTGCCACGTCTCCGACGTGCCTCTTCTGTTGGGTTTGTCACATTGTTCATAAAATAATTCCAACAGCATTGGTCTCCAGCTTTAAATAAACAATATTGCCGCGTATTCCGCAATTTCCATCGCTCTTTTGATTTTTAGCACAGGGAGTCCATAATTTTAGGACAGAATTTGTTATTTTTGTCCTAAATTTTAGGACACTCTAAGACCCATGAAAATTACTATTGACAGGGCATCAACCGCCAAGGGCGATGCTGCAATCATAACATTGACAAACTCCAAGGGAGCGTCGGTGGTGCTCAGTTCCATCGGTGCAGGCATCGTTGAGATAAATGTGCCTGACCGCGACGGCAAGATAGCCGATGTAGTGCTCGGTTACAAAAATATCGCGGATTATCTGTATGACGGACCTACTATGGGCAAGACCCCGGGTCGTTATGCCAACCGTATATGCCGCGGACATTTCGCTCTTGACGGCAAAGAATATGAGCTGCCTGTCAACTGCGGTCCCCATCATCTGCATGGTGGTCCCGAGGGTTTCCAGAACCAGCTCTGGAAGTATGACATCGGCACTGACAGCGTGACTTTCACCCTCCAAAGTCCCGACGGTGACAGCGGTTATCCCGGCAACGTGGCAGCTGGTGTCACATACAAGTGGAGCGATGACAACGTGCTGACCATAGAGTATGATGCTGAGACCGATGCCCCGACTCCTTTAAACATGACCAACCATGCCTACTGGAATCTTGACGGCGAAGGCTCGGGGAGTGCCATGAAGCATAGGCTCACCATAAACGCATCCTCCTATGTTGAGACCGACGAGACTCTCCAACCGACAGGTAATCTCAGGAAAGTCAAAGGCAGTCCTATGGATTTTACTATCCCCAAGGAGGTCGGACGGGATATCGCCGAGCAATATGATGCGCTTCTGCATGGAAAAGGATATGACCACTGCTATGCCTTTGACGGTTATGACGGCAAAGGCTCTCTTATCAAGGGTGCGGAACTGTATAGCCATGCGTCGGGTAGGCGGCTGACAGTCAGGACCACCTATCCCGGCATGCAGCTCTATACTGCCAACTGGTTGACCGGTGGCACTCCCGAAGGTCGCCATGGAGCGGATTACAAGGACTACGAAGCTGTGGCTCTCGAATGCCAGATGTTTCCCGATGCACCAAACCATCCGGAATTCCCATCGGCGATACTGCGTCCGGGTGAGCATTATCACCACGTAATCGTGTACGAATTAGACGTAATAGACAAGTAAACCATATTGAGATTATGAAACCGACATTATATGTGATGGCTGCCGGTATGGGCAGCCGCTACGGAGGGCTCAAACAGCTTGACCCTCTGGGTCCTTCGGGCGAGACAATCATGGACTACTCCATATTTGATGCCATCCGTGCCGGATTCGGCAAGGTGGTGTTTGTCATCCGCCATGACTTTGAGGATGATTTCCGAGCCAAGATACTGTCAAAGTACGAAGGGCATGTACCTGTTGAGGTTGTGTTCCAGTCGCTTGACGAACTGCCCAAGGGCTATGCAGCCCCGGCTGGACGCACAAAGCCCTGGGGCACCGGGCAAGCCGTGTGGATGGGTCGCGATGCCGTCAAGGAGCCGTTTGCCGTGATCAATGCCGATGACTTCTATGGCAGAGATGCCTTCGCGGTGATAGGAAAGGCGCTGTCATCACATAGCGGCAAGAAGGGCGACTATTGCATGGTGGGCTTCAAGGTAGGCAACACACTGACCGAGAACGGCTCAGTGTCACGAGGCGTCTGCGGCAAAAATGCCGAAGGCAATCTCTCGGAGATACACGAGCGTACCTCCATACACTATGTCGACGGTCCTGGCACATCGATAGTCTATGATGAAGGCGATACAACCGTGGAGCTTGACGGCACGACACCCGTGTCGATGAATCTCTGGGGCTTCACTCCCGATTATTTCGACTATACAGGGCGCGAATTTGCGAAATTCCTCGCTGCGCATGGCGATGAGGAGAAGTCGGAGTTCGGCATACCCACTGTCGTGGATGCTTTGCTGGCATCCGGCGAAGCCACCGTCAAGGTGCTTGATACCGACAGCCGATGGTTCGGGGTGACATATACGGCTGACCGTCAGGGCGTGGTGGACCGCCTCGCTGACATGCACCGCCGCGGCGAATACCCCACGCCGCTCTTCGGCTGACACGGAATATAAATGTAGGGACGCGGCGTGCCGCGTCATCAAACGCAATACACATCGCTTGATACGGTGACGTAGAATGCCGCGCCCCTTGCGGGCGCATCTCTCTGTTAGCCGAGGGGCTTGCCCCTCGGTCAGAATGCAAGCAGATACGCGCTGCGCTTTGCCGCAGCGCATCAGTTGTTATCAGTTTGCGCCTAATGGCGTTTGATGCGCTGCGGCAAAGCGCAGCGCGTTCTTCGGACTGACATTTCCGAGGGGCAAGCCCCTCGGCTACTATAGAGATGCGCCCACAAGGGGCGCGTTAATGCAAATGGCGTTGTGCTTAATTTAACAGCATTCCGCCACTTCCCCACATCTTCTATATATTAACCTGATTTTATTTCTGACTTTATGGTTATCGACCTTCCTCCCTCAGTCAACCGCCATGACAGGCAGCTTGAACTTACGGGTCCGACCATCGTGATAGGTGCCAACGGCAGCGGCAAATCGCGGTTTACGCGCCGCATGCGCAGTGACCTCGGCGACAGGGCGTTTACAATCTCCGCTCTCCATGGACTTTATGATCCAGACTATCATGATGAATCTCCGGTATCGGTAGAGACAATGTATGCGTCCATGCCGCTTGCCGATGTGTATGTGGCTCCACGCAATCAGCTTGAGATGTTGCTGCGGATGCTTCTCAACGAGGAGGTGGGACTTCTGATGCAGAGCAAGATAGCCGGCACTGAGCAGTCACCACATGCACAGACGCGCCTTGACAAGATGATGAAGGTGTGGAGCGAGATATTTCCTGACAACGGGATACTTCCGGTCAACGGCAAACTGCTGTTGACTCGCGGAGTTTCCAATCCATCGTCATATACCCCCCATAAGCTCTCTACTGGTGAGAAGGCTGTGCTGTACTATATCAGCGCGATGCTGTTTGCGCCGAAGAAGTCTGTGGTGTTTGTCGATGATCCAGCCATGTTCATGCACCCCTCGGTAGCAGAGAACCTATGGAACCATCTCGAATCGCTCCGCCCTGACTGCCACCTGATCTACACTACGCATGATCTTGACTTCGCATCAAGCCGTAATGCCGGAGCCATAATATGGGTCAGAGACTATGATGCCCGCGAAGTCAGATGGGACTATGACATACTGCCAGCCGACAAGGGTCTGACTGACGAGATATATCTCGCCATACTCGGGTCGCGCCGCCCGGTGCTTTTTATAGAAGGTGACGGTGTCAACAGCATCGATGCAAAGCTGTATCCGCTGATATTCAAGGACTTCACTGTGAAGTCCCTCGGCTCATGCAACAAGGTCATAGAGGCTACACGTTCGTTTAATGACCTCAAAGGTTTTCATCATCTTGACAGCCACGGCATAGTGGACCGCGATCGCCGAGACGCTACAGAGGTGGCATATCTCAGACGCAAAGGGATTTTCGTGCCTGACGTGGCTGAGATAGAGAATATACTGATGCTTGAGGAGGTCATCCGCACGGTGGCTGCATCATGCGGCAAGAATGAGGATGTGGCGTTTGCCAAAGTGAAAAAGAGCATAATGGGGCAGTTTCGCACCGACCTGCGCCGCCAGGCTCTGCTGCATACCCGCCAGAGGGTCAAGCGCACCATGGAGTACAGGGTAGACGGTCGTTTCAGCAATATCAACGAGCTTGAGGACCACATCGACGACCTCGTGCACGAAATCAATCCGAGGGCGCTGTATGAAAAGTTCTGCCGCGAGTTTAATGACTATCTGCGCACCGACGACTACGCATCGGTGCTCAGGGTGTATAATCAGAAATCGATGGTTCCTGGCAGCAATGTCGCCGGAGTGTGCGGACTCAAAGACCGCAATGCCTACCTGCGCCGCATCCTTGACCTGCTACGTGCCGATGGCGCGCCAGCTGCGCGGATACGCGCTGCCATAATCCGCTGTTTTGGATTTGATGTCCCCGATGGGGCTTCCGAGGTTTCCATCGTCCCGACAAAGCTACAGATTGATGACAAAGAAAAGTAAGGCATGGATAGAGGCGATGCGCCTGCGCACCATCCCGGTGTCGGTGGCTGGCGTGGTGACAGCCCTGGGGCTGTGCATGATGCAGGGCAGCGACATCCGATGGATGCCATGGGTGCTGTGTATGCTGTTTGCCGTGCTGGCGCAGATAGCGTCCAATTTCGGCAACGAATACTTTGACTATAAAGACGGTCTTGACCGCCCTGGGCGCGAAGGTCCGCGCCGTGGTGTGACCGAGGGTGACCTGACACCGCAAGCCATGAAGCACGCCACCTTTGCCACGCTCGGCGTGGCTTGTGCCTGCGGATGCGGACTGATTTATTGGGGCGGCTGGTGGCTGATAGCTGCCGGGGTTGTAATAGCAGTGGCTGCACTTGCCTACAGTGCCGGACCATATCCGCTGAGCCGTCACGGATTGGGAGAGGTGGCAGTGGTGCTGTTTTTTGGACTCGTGCCGGTGCTGCTGACATCGTGGCTCATCACAGGTTCGCAGCCTGATGTGACGCAGTGGTGCGCGGCTCTTGGCATGGGGCTGCTTGGTGCCAACGTGCTTGTGGTCAACAACTACCGTGACCGCGCCGATGACGAGGCGGTAGGCAAGCACACGCTTGCTGTGCGTTGGGGTAGCCGTGCGATGGTGTGGCTTTATGCCGTCAATGCGCTGGCTGGAGTAGGATTGACGCTGCCTGTCTGGATAACCTTGAATGCCTGGCTGGCAGTGATACCTGTAGCAGTGTATGCAGGATTGCTCGTGCCGCTGTGCCGTCGCATGTCACGCGAAAGCGGACGTTCGCTCAACCGTCTGCTGGGAGCAACCGCCCGCGCCATGGTGATTTACGCCCTGACGTTCCTCGTAGCCGGACTCGCCTCATGAAAGAGGGTAAGATAAACATGTCCCTATAATCAGGCTGGGGTGCAATAGGATCCGGTGAGTTCTACCGCCTTGATGGTATCGGCGTAGGCGAAATCTCTGCTGACGATAGCTCGCATAAAACAAAAGGAGTGTCCGCCGTGTTAAATATTCGTAAGTACGACCGCCATGGATTCTATGTATGAAGTATTGATGCAGCTGCCGCTCTTCAAAGGAGTGAGCTATGACTGTATCTCAAGTATAATCACCTCCACACCTTTCCACTTCCTGAAATACCCTCAGGGAGAGGTAATCGTGCAGCCAGAAGAACCCTGCACCCACATAAAGTTCGTCATCTCAGGCAGTGTCAGGATGACCACTACCAACGATGACGGACGATTTAAGCTGCAGCAGACGCTCAAAGCTCCGGATGTGCTGTCACCGCAATATCTGTTTGGTCACCACACCTACTATCCCGCTCTTGTGACGGCACGGGAAGCGACCGGAATACTGCAATTGGCAAAGCAGGACTATATCAAACTGCTGCAATCTGACGAGGTGTTTCTGTATAATTACATGAATATACTGTGCATGTCGGCGCAAAAGGCGATGGGCGGCATGCTCAAACTCACCCACGGTGCCATGGAGGACCGTCTGGCGTTCTGGGTGATCAATCTGACGCAGCCGTCAAGCCTTGATGTAGCGATAACGAGCAAGCTGCGTGACCTGTACAGCATATTCGGGGTGCAGCGCACCACATTCATGACGGCTCTTGACACCATGAAGGATATGGGACTGGTGGAGTACGACCAGAACGGCATCCGATTCATCAACCGCAAGGGACTCATCGACCTCCTCGTCTCGCGCTACAATTAAGTAAGTTACCGCATAATCCCCCAATTTGTAGGGACGCCGCGTGCCGCGTCATAAAACGTACGGCACATCGCATAGTACGATGACGCGGCACGCCGCGTCCCAATGCTGTTGAAACTGGGCTCGCGGTGTTAACCGCGAAGGGAGCAATAGCCACATGCAAGCAAGCCTTTAGGCTTGTGCAGCTTGTGGGAAACGGATTGCGGGGAAAACCGGCGGCGTAGCTGCCGGGGCTACCCCACGCATCAGCCCCGGCAGCTGACGCCGCCGGAATATGGCGGGATGGCATTAGACCACAAGCTGCGCAGACCTGACGGTCTGCTTGCATGTGGCTACTGCTCCCTTCGCGGCTCTGCCGCGAAATCCTTCCAGCTTCCAGCCCTATTTCAACAGCATTGCGCCGCGTCCCTACGTCTATGTGATTTCCACGTCAAGCGAGCGGCGGACTATAGAGCCGTGCGCCTTTGCCTTTTGTCAGGTCTGCAACACCCGTTAATTGATGGCTCCGATGGTCATCAGGTCTGACTCGAAGGTGTCGCGGTTGATGGCGCGTGTCTTCAGGCGGTTGCGGTAGGTGTAGATGGTGTTTATTGACACTCCGAGGAAGCGCGCCATGCGATGGCTGTCGGTGATGCCCATACGCAGAAATGCGAGTATGCGCAGCTCGGGATTGAGTTTGCCCCCTTCAGGTATAGGCAGATGGGAGTCAGGTTTCATGAGGCTGTTTGCCTGGGTGATGAAATCGGGGTAGACTGTCAGAAAAGCGTTGTCAAACAGGGTGGCGAACATTTTGTCCTGTTCCGATCTCAGTGAGCCGCCCTTGATCAGCGTCTGCAAGTCTTCGATCTGTCCGGCTGTGATTTTGCGTCCTGCCAGACGTATGAGTTCATCGAATTTGTCGGCAAACAGGCTCGTGAGTTCCATGAACCGAGCCAGTCCGTTCTCTTTGGTTTCGTTAGCCGTGGCAAGACGCGATTTCAGCAATTCGAGTTTCTTTAGGTCGTGTCGACGCTTGGCAAGTATAAGCAGTAGGGATGTAAGGGCGATGACTAGACAAGCCGCGAGCACCGTCATCCACGAGAGCTTGCGGTTATCAGACCGCGTGTAGGCTTCGATGATATGCGGCAAAGCCTGAAACGCCTCGATGGAGCGTACTGCGGAGCCTGATTCAAGTGATTGTCCAAGCCCGGCGGTCATCAGGTCGTAGCTTTGTGATATCTTGTCGAGGTCATAGAGCGCACGGCTCAGGCGGATAAGCGCGACCCCCTCCAACACCTGGTTACGGGCATCGCTGAGCGCGCCGAGAGCGTAGAAGTATGCCGCAGTATTGTTTTGCCCGGTGCGGTAGTAGAAATCGCCGGCACGGGTAGCTGCGCGAGCGAAAATATGGGATTCTATAGGCAGATGAGCCACTAACTCCACATATCCAGCCATTGCGGCAGTGTTGTCGCCCAGCAGTTCAGATTTCTGGGCTGTGAGGAGGATAAGGAGTGGGCTGCGGGGCGGAAGCATTGATATGAGCGAGTCGCTGTAGGCTATCGAACGCATTTCGTAGTCGTGGCGTAGGGGTATACGGGCATAGAGGTCGGCGATATACAGCATCATCTTGTTGCCAGCCTCAAAGTATGCCATGCGGTTCTGTGGATAGATGCGGCTGCTTTCGTCCATGAAGCCGTTATAGCCTTCGAGCACTACTCCTGTCACTGGCATGTCGGCAAATATATGCAGCCGCATCCGCTGAGCCAGTATGCTGTCTCCTCCGATACGGGCGGCTTCCTCTCCGATGCGGTAGTAGGTGATGCAGCTGTCCATGTCAAGCGTTTCGTACATGGTCGCTATGGTGTCATAGACCAGGGCTTTAGCCAGCGGAGGCTGCGAGTTGGCGCGGTCTTTCAGCCGTTGTATGCTGTCCATCAGTGCCGGTATCGCCTTTTTGTTGTCATTGAGGGCTCTATGGAGCGATTTTAGCGCATCGTCAAGCGATGACGGCAGCTCGGTTTTTGCCTGAGGCAGCACATCTGAGGTCACAGCAGCCCCGATGGGCTGGGATATCGATGTCATAAACAGGCATATGACAGCGGTGATGATTGCGAGGCGCAGCGATTGGTGTAGCGAGTGATGGATACCTGGCATGGATATGACGACGCGGTTTTATGTATGATAGGCAAAATTAATCTTTTTTGCCCACATGCACAAAACCGCATATTTGCTGATCTTCGACTGTCTCTTTACTTCACTTTTATGTAGGAGATGGGGGTGGTGGAGGAATCGAGCGAGTGGTACTGGTATTTGACCTTGCCGAAGTCCATGGTCTTGAGGTCAATGGCGCGGATATTGCGGTCGCTCTGTGTGTGGTAGTAAATGACCAGATTGGTCACATCGGTGGAGCATGTCCATTGTGTAGCTGATAGCATGTCGGTGATAGGCGCATCAAGAGGTTCGGTGGTGCCTTGGGGTACATCAAGGTTGTTGAGTATCTGGAATGACTGCATCACAGTGGCATACGGAGTGGCTTGCAGTCTTGCGGTGCCTTGCAGCATGGCGGCGCGGACAAATCGTGACGGCGAGGAGAAATCGCCCGGCAGACCCAGCATCCCTGTGCCGTTGCTGAATGACTGTAATTCCACTCCGTCGAGTCTGTGCGGAGCGGAGATGCCGGGATGGAGGTTGATGTAGTTGTTGAGGTTGGTCAGGTGCCAGTCATATGACGGCGAATTGGCAAGCACACCGATGCTGTCGTAGAACCGGGCATTGCCGTCTATTATTTCCAGTATGACCTGACGTCCGTCAGCCTGGGTGAAACGCCAGTGTGCGGTCTCGCCCCCGGGGACGGAGTGGGATATGCGTGAGGCATTGATGAATTTCACCACATCATCAAGATTGGAGCAGGTGCCCAATATCATGCTTACGAGCTGCAGGTCACCCACGGTTATGGATGCCTGTGACGGAATGAACTCCGGGTAACGTCCGTAGCCCGGGAAGAAAAACAGCTCGGCACAGAGGTGCGCCTCGTTGATGCCGTCCACTATGATTTCTGGTGCACCGGCGGTCAAGCCTACGAATCCATAACGTGAGGTCTCTGACATGCCCTTTTCGGCAGATGTGGCATAGGCTTGCAGCAGATGCCCGCGGGGCACTACCACATATTGGCTCTCATATTTTGATTTGCTCCAGTCCACGGTGCGCGATGTCACGACATCGCCGTTGGCGCTTCGGAGGGTGATGCCCGTACACGGATAGACTGACTGTATAGATAGCAGGGAGATGACGGCAGCGGTAAGCGGTAATCTGATATTCATTGGGATAAGTATGATTGATGAGTAGTGATAGAATAGCTTTTATTATACAGAACAATTTTGACCCTACTGATGTCGCAGCAAGCAAGGATAATTAACATTTTTGGTAATATCGGCAGTATGATGTATCTTTGTTTGTGTCATGAAAAAGAAGTTTTCGGTCATTGTCCCGGTATATAACCGCATCGATGAGGTCAGAGACCTCCTTGAAAGTCTTGCCGCCCAGACATCGGGCGATTTTGAAGTGATAATCGTTGAGGACGGTTCCACGATGCCTTGTGAAGAGGCGGTGGAGCAATACCGCGATGCGCTTGACCTGAAATATTTCCGTAAGGACAACGAAGGGCGTTCCATCGCCCGCAACTATGGCATGGAGCGCAGCGAAGGGGACTATATGGTGTTTTTCGACAGCGACTGTGTCATCCCTCCGCATTATTTCGAGAATCTTGCCAAGGCTATCTCAGAGACACCATCCGACAGTTTCGGCGGACCCGATGCAGCCCATGACTCGTTTACCGACACGCAGAAAGCCATCAACTATGCCATGACTTCGTTTCTGACCACTGGCGGCATACGCGGCGGCAAGGTGCAGATGGAGAAATTCGTGCCACGCACATTCAACATGGGCTTCTCGCGCGAGGTCTATGACAAGGTGGGAGGTTTCCGAGAGATGTTTTCGGAGGATATAGACATGAGCACGCGTATTTCCCGTGCCGGATTTGCCTCAGCCCTCTACCGTCAGTGTCCGGTGTGGCACAAACGCAGGGTGGACTTCCGCAAGTTCTGGCGGCAGGTGCATGTGTTCGGCATGTCACGCATCACGCTCAAGCTCCTCTATCTAGGTTCGCTCAAGGCAGTGCATACGCTTCCGGCATTGGCGGTGATAACAGGCTGTGTGCTTGTCGCCATGGGCATATTCGTGTCGCCATGGTGGCTGCTCCCTCTCGGGCTGTATCTCGCAGCAATTTTTGCCGATGCCTGCGTTAGGACTCGCAGCTTGAAAGTGTCACTGCTCGCGCTCCCGGCTTCTGTGATACAGATATGCGGCTACGGTACCGGATTCCTGCGGGCTTATATTGACAAGATACTCCTCGGTCATGGACGTGACCTGGCGCAGGAGATTGAAGTCCGTAAGGGCGCGAACGAGAAACTGTAACACCCTCCCCCGTCATATGAAGATATCCGAACTCAATGAGGCTGACAAGCCGCGTGAAAAGGCTCTCGCCAACGGCATAGAGTCACTGACCGATGCCGAACTGCTTGCCATCTTGATGGGCACAGGGCAGCCTGGAACCAACGTGGTGGAGCTGGCGCAAAAGATGCTCGGACACTGCGACAACCGTCTGGAGCGGTTTGCGCATATGAGCGTGGCGGAGATGATGAGGGAATTTCATGGCGTGGGGCGCGCCAAGGCTGTGACCATAAAGGCTGCGCTGACCTTAGGGTCGCGGGCTAAGTCTGCCGAGATGAGCGATGTGCGCACCACAGTGTTCTCCTCGCCCAAACTCGTCTATGACTACATGTGGGATAAGCTCTCGCGCATCGACCACGAGGAGTTTCACGTGTTGCTGCTGTCCAGAGCAGCCACTCTCAAGTCGCGCATATGCGTCAGCCGCGGAGGCACTGCCGCCACCGTGGTGGATGTGAAGATTGTGATGCGTCACGCCGTGGAACATCTTGCCGATTCGATGATACTGGTCCACAACCATCCGAGCGGAACTCTGCGCCCCAGCCCCCAGGACGATGACCTGACCGACCGCATAGCCAAAGCAGGGAAATTGTTCGGCATCCCGGTGCGTGACCATCTGATAGTCACCGCGCGAGGCTACTACTCATACCATGACGAGGGGCGGCTATGAACACCAATATGTAGGGACGCGGCTACTGCTGGTCAATCTTAATTGAATCAGGCAAGAAAATCGTAATAGTGTAGGGACATGCCATGGCATGTCAGCCCAGCATATGAGATGATTGCAAATATCATGGAACGCTGACATGCCATGGCATGTCCCTACAAGTATGTTGTTTTTATTGCTACAATCCGAGCATCGTCGTGATGGTGCGTCGCATGGATTGGGGCTCGTTGTGTTCGGGACGGTATGGGACTACCGTGACATATTGCTCGCCGAGCCAATATTCGTCGGTGTCGGTGTCGTCTTTGTCAAGGTTGATGAAATTGCCCTGAAGCCAGTAAAATGGCACACCGTGGGGCGACATATATTCCTGGTATTCTTCGGTCCAGTACCCGCGGGCTGCTTTCGTCACCTTTATGCCGCTCGGTTCGCATCTGGCAGGAATGTTGACGTTGAGGCATATCCAGTCAGGAAGACCGTTGGCGAGGACATCGCGCATGATTTTGTCTACAAACGGCATGCCCGGACCGAAATCGGCTTTGATTGAGTGATGCGTCAGGGAGAATCCTATGGATGGGATTCTTGCCAGGCAGCCTTCAGAAGCCGCGCCCATAGTGCCACTGTAGACCACTGAGTTACCGGCATTGCTTCCGTGGTTTATGCCTGAAAGCAGCAAGTCGGGCTTACGGTCGGTAAGGGCTTTGAGTGCGAGTTTAACGCAGTCGACCGGTGTGCCATTGACCGAGTACACGCGTGCGCCGTCATATCCAGGGTGTTCCTTGATAAACAGTGCCGAGTTGACCGTGATGGCACTTGACATCCCTGACTGCGGCTGGTCAGGGGCGACAGCCACCACATCGCCGAGACTGCGTGCTGCCTCGATAAGTTTGTGGAGCCCCGGAGCCTGTACCCCGTCATCGTTTGTTATAAGTATAAGAGGTCGTTGTGTTGTCATTTGGAGGAAGTATTTGTGCTTTAAAAGATTGTCGCGAATGATTTTGACGTTGTGTCGTGTCCCAATGCTGGCGAATTAAGCATGACCAATAAATCTAATAAGAGAGGCACGTCGGAGACGTGGCTGTTGTGCGTAACCCCATGCACGGTGGATACGTCTCCGACGTATCTATCTGCCCGACTAAACTATCCTGATATGTCAATATGGGTTTGTAGGGACATGCCGTGGCATGTCCGCCCATCAGGCGTTACATTTGCGGGTGCTGCTGAAAGCGGACATGCCACGGCATGTCCCTACACTTTTGCGAGTCATCTTACATAACTGACCAAAGATTGACCAGTAATGGAGCTTACCCTACAAATGTAACGCTTTCTCCTGATTGAAAAGATACTGTATGGATTATAAAAACAAAATTAAGAAAAAATTCGTTTAATCTGAAGAAATGTGTGTAACTTTGCATATCTCTCCATAGACATAGGCAGATGATATGCTTGGTTATGATTCGGAAGCTGCATATATGTAAATGCTTCCAACTGTCGCAATCTTCGCCTATTAACCTTTAAAATGTAAAAGATATGGTCATCCAACGTTGGCAGTCAGTTTTGCTCGTGCTTGCAGTCGCTTGCATGGTAGTCTACATCTTCATGCCGTCAGAAATCACGCAGATCAATATGCCCCAGGGGCAGCTTATCGTTGATCCTAAAGACAATGTGGGTCTGTGGCTCCCGGCTGTCGTAGCCGCGGCACTCTATTTCATTGACATATTCCTGTTTAAGAACTTCAAGGCTCAGCTGTGGACTCTGTTCGCTGCCAACGGCTGTGCCATAATCACAGGCTTCCTGCTCGTGTGGGCTACCATCAGCGCCACCCTTGCATGGTCGCTCGTGTTGCCTCTCGGTGCATTGGTGTGCGGTCTGATAGCGCGCCACATGATAGTCAAGGATATGAACAAGCTCCGTTCGTATGACCGTCTGCGCTAAACACCCCCTAATCCAAGTCCGATTATATCTCTGATGATAACATATAACACTAAACTCAAAAACCTCATACTCCCCGAATACGGCCGTAACATCCAGCAGATGGTGGATTACTGCCTGACCATCCCCGACAGGGACGAGCGCACCAAGTGTGCCGGTACCATAGTCAAGACTATGGCTGTCCTGTTCCCGAAGATACGCGAACAGGAGGGCTACCGCCAGAAACTCTGGGACCATCTGGCTATAATGAGCGATTTCCAGCTTGACATCGACTGGCCTGTGGAGGTCATCTCGGCAGAGGAACGCCAGTCGCAGCCTGATAAAGTGGTATATACATCGTCAGACATGCCTTACCGCCATTATGGTAAGAGCATACAGCGCATGATAAGCCGGGCAGTGCTCATGGAGCCTGGCGAAGAGAAGGATGCGCTGATAATGCTGCTTGCCAACCATATGAAGAAGCTCATGATGGCATTCAACCAGGACAATGTGGAAGATGCGCGTATATTCAAAGATATGGCGGCGATGAGCCACGGTGAAATCATCCTGACTCCTGAAAACCACCGCCTGCTTGATTTCCAGATCATAGCCCCTCCTTCAGGTAAGAAGAAAAAGAAGAAATAAACCGCCGCCGCTGTTCATCACATGATAAAAGAGGAAGACCTGATAGAGATAGGCAAATTCAACAAGCCCCACGGTATCCATGGGGAGCTGTCATGCTCCGTGGATGACGATGCCGTGGAGCTGGGTCAGCTTCGCTGTCTCATAGTCTATCGTGACGGTCTGCCTGTGCCGTTTTTCGTGACAGCTATGCGTCCGCGCAACCATCACACGGCTCTTGTTAGCCTTGACGGGGTGGAATCGGATGCCGATGCCCGTCGGTTTTCCAATGAACCTATCTATGCCCTCCGCAGCGAGGTAGAGCCGATGATGGAGGCTTACGCCGATGATGGCGATGATGATGACGAGGGCTTCTACGCCAATGACCTGATAGGATTGGATGTCGTGGCTGACGGTAAGCCGCTCGGCAAAGTGACCGGGATAGACGATTCCACCGCCAATCTGCTCATGGAGGTGGAGAGTCCCGACAGGTCGAAACCGCTTCTCATCCCGGTAGCCCCGGAATTTTTCAGCGACATCGACATCGGCGCGGGACGCATAGAGCTTGATCTCCCCGACGGACTGCTTGACATGTGACTCTCAAAGGTGACAACCTAATGACGGAAAAAGGCTCATAAGTCTACAATATAGATAATAAGGATAAAAAAGATTATAAATCAACATTAACTACAACTATGTCTTCGGTAACAAAAGAAGCTGCGTTGGAATACCACCAGTATCCGCGCCCCGGCAAGATTGAAATCGTGCCTACCAAACCCTATTCATCACAACAGGATCTCGCTCTGGCGTACTCTCCCGGTGTGGCTTATCCCTGTCTTGATATCGAGAAGAACCCGTCAGATGCCTACCTTTACACTGACAAGTGCAATCTGGTCGCTGTGATTTCCAACGGTACGGCTGTGCTCGGTCTCGGAGATATAGGTGCTCTCGCAGGCAAGCCCGTCATGGAGGGCAAGGCTCTGCTTTTCAAGATATTCTCCGGTCTTGACTGCTATGACATCGAAGTCAACGAAAAGGATCCCGAGAAGTTCATCCAGATAGTAAAGGCTATATCTCCCACTTTCGGCGGCATCAACCTCGAGGACATCAAGGCTCCCGAGTGCTTCGAAATCGAACGTCGACTCAAAGAGGAGTGCGACATCCCCGTCATGCACGATGACCAGCACGGCACTGCCATCATCTCGGCAGCAGGTCTGCTCAACGCCCTCGAGCTGCAAGGCAAGAAAATCGATGAGGTGAAGCTCGTGGTCAACGGAGCCGGTGCTGCTGCCGTGTCATGCACACGTCTCTATATAGCTCTTGGTGTGAAGAAGGAAAATGTGGTCATGTGTGACAGCCGTGGTGTCCTTACCACCCGCCGTACCGACCTCAATCCCCAGAAGAAGGAGTTTGCCACCGACCGTGACATCACCACCCTCGCCGAGGCGATGAAGGGCGCCGACGTGTTCCTCGGTCTCTCTGTCAAGGATGTTGTCACCACAGAGATGGTGCAGTCAATGGCTGAGAAACCCATCGTGTTCGCTCTGGCTAATCCTGATCCCGAGATTTCGTTTGACAAGGCTAAGGCATCGCGCCCCGACCTGATTTTCGCAACAGGCCGCAGCGACTATCCCAACCAGATCAACAATGTGCTCGGTTTCCCCTACATATTCCGTGGCGCGCTCGACTGCGGTGCCACCGCCATCAACGAGGAGATGAAGCTGGCAGCTGTAAAAGCTATCGCCGCCCTCGCCAAGCAGCCTGTGCCTCAGGTGGTCAACGCTGCCTATAACATGAACGACATGAAGTTTGGCCCCGACTATATCCTTCCCAAGGCTCTTGATCCGCGTCTGCTCGGTGTAGTCGCTCCTGCCGTGGCACGTGGTGCAATGGAGAGCGGCGTGGCTCAGCGTCCTATCACCGACTGGGAGGCTTACGGTGTCAAGCTCCGCAGCCTCATGGGCTATGACAACAAGATCGTGCGCAACCTCGCTGCCCAGGCTCGTCAGAACCCCAAGCGTGTGGTGTTTGGCGAAGGCAATACCGACAATATGCTCCGTGCTGCCGTGCTCGCTGCGCGTGAGGGCATCTGCAAGGCTATCGTGCTCGGCAACGAGGAGATGATCCAGAAGCGTGCCGACCGTCTCGGCATCAATATCTCCGATGTGGAAATCGTCAATCTGCGTCATGACCGCGAGGCTGACCGCCGCATGCGCTATGCAGAGCATCTCTCAAGCAAGTGCAAGCGTTCGGGCTACACCATGGACGAGTCACTTGAGAAGATGTTTGACCGCAATTATTTCGGCATGATGATGGTGGAGATGGGCGATGCCGATGCTTTCATCTCCGGCACATACTCAGGATCTCATCAGGCTGGCGACATCGCCAAGAAGGTGGTGGGCATCCGCGACGGCTTCAAGCACTTTGCCACCATGCACATCGTCAACACCAAGCGCGGCGTGTACTTCCTCGCCGACACCATGGTCAACCATGATGCCGACAAGGATACCCTCAAGGAGATTGCCCGCCTGACAGGCTATGCTGTGGACTACTTCGCTCACGACCCAGTCATGGCAATGGTCAGCTACAGCAACTTCGGCTCCAACGACGAACCCGAGTGCTGCAGCGTACACCAGGCTATCAACGAGCTCCACGAAGAGTTCCCTGATATGGCTATTGACGGCGAAATGCAGGTACACTACGCCCTCGACAAGGATCTGCGTGACAGCAAATATCCCTTCAACACCATCGCAGGCAAGGATGTCAATACACTCATCTTCCCCAATCTCACAGCTGCCAATGCGGCTTACCGCATGATGCTCGAGATGGGTGTAGGCGAGGCTGTAGGTCCTATCCAGATCGGTCTGAAGAAGCCTATCCATTTCATCAACGTGGATTCGTCGCCACGTGACATCGTCAACCTCGCCACTGTGGCTGTGGTCGATGCAAGCGTGCTCGACAAAATCAATTCTGGCAAGTAAACCGGATGACAATGCGGCTGTTCTATAAAATACAGCCGACCGACATACAAACTATGCAGGGCTGGAGCTATCCAGCCCTTGCATTTATACGTCATAGCTATTGTTTTACTTGAAAGTAGAGACGCTGCGTGTAGCTGACGAGATGAAATTCTCTCAATCTGCGATGCTAAAACACAGTATAACTCTTGTAGGGACATGCCGTGGCATGTCCGCTTTCAGCAGCACTTGCAAATGCAACGCCTGATAGGCGCACATGCCATGGCATGTCCTACACTTTTACGATTCATCTTACATAACCAACCAAAGATTGACCAGCAGTAGACGTGTCCCTACCTCTGGATATAGGAATCAATCAGGTGTAATATATGAAAGAATATGACTGAAACTGATATTTTGACTGAGGCAGAGCACCCGCGGTTGTGGAACGGCAACTACGTCCGCGTCTGGGTGGCTAATTTCATGCTCTTTTTCGCATTCTATCTGCTGACACCGCTGTTGCCGATATTCCTGTGGGATACCTTCAGGGCTGACAGCGCGGTCACAGGCATAGTGCTGAGCGGCTACACCGTCACCGCACTTATAGCACGTCCGTTCAGCGGTTATATCGTTGACTCGTTCCCGCGCAAGAAGGTGCTGATGTGGTGTTTCTTCCTGTTTGCGATATTTTTCGCAGGTTATTTTCTCACATGGTCACTGATGCTTTTTGCCATAATCCGCACTCTCCACGGTGCCCCGTTCGGAGCGTTGACGGTGGCAAACAGCACTATGGCGATAGATGTGCTCCATCCTCGCCGCCGTGCCGAGGGGATAGGTTTCTACGGCTTGAGCAACAATATAGCCATGGCTATAGGACCCTCGATAGGCATGTTTGTCTATAGGGAAGTGCATGATTTCGATGTGCTGTTTGGCATCTCGTTTGTCATCGCGCTGCTCGGTCTGGTCATCGATGGCGGCATCAAGGCGCGTGACCGCCAGCCTGTGACACCTGCCGAGGAGCGCAAACGCATGTCGCTTGACCGCTTCTTCCTCGTGCAGGGCTGGAGCGAGGCGATAGTCATCGCCGGACTGTCGTTTGGCTTCGGCATCATCTCCACCTACTTGGCGATTTACTCCGAGAAAGTGCTTGAAATCAAAGGTGGCACGGCTGTCTATTTCGCCCTGCTGGCAGCAGGTCTGATCGGCTCACGCCTGGTGGGCAGCCGCACTCTGCGGCGCGGACTCGTGGTGGAAAACGCCCAGTGGGGCATGACCCTCGGGATGCTTGGGTATCTGGCTTTTGTCGCCCTGCCGTATCCCATAGGGTACTATGGCTCGGCGGTAATCATAGGCATGGGCAACGGTCATATGTTCCCGGCGATGCAGACGATGTTTATAAATCTTGCCCATAACAACCGTCGAGGCACTGCTAACTCCACTCTGCTGGTGTCATGGGATGTCGGCATAGGTCTCGGCATAGTCGTAGGCGGTGCAGTGGCGCAATACTACGGCTACAAGGCAGCATTCTGGAATGCCTTTGCGGTCAATCTGCTTGCCGTGGCGTTCTTCTGGCTATATGTCCGCGGAAGCTACCTCCGCAACCGCCTCCGCTGACCATTTCATTTGCTGACCATTCTTATTTGGTAGGGAGGATGTTGCAGAACTCCCAAAATCATGCTAAAACTTGTAGGGACATGCCATGGCATGTCTGGCTGGGCTGTCTGTGGGGGCTTGAATCACGCCATAGGAACGCTGACATGCCATGTCCCTACAGGTTAAGGAATCTCCAGTTATGCAACACCTACCGCGTACAGCAGATGTTGATGAATGCTTTATTTCGCTCCGTCGGGGAGGGCGCCGAGGAGCAGCTCTACGCGGCGGGGGTCGATGCCGAGGCTGATGGCTTTCTTGCCGTCCTCTTTTGCGGCGTCAAACTGGTAACGCTTTTTGTTGAGTCCGGCGCGGAGATAGTAGGCTTCTCCGTCATTGGGGTCTAAGCGCATGGCATCGGCGATGTCCATAGAGGCGTCATCGAGCTGTTCGAGCATCATATGTGCGGCAGCACGTCCGAGATATGCCTCGATCTCGGGTTTCTGCGCGATGAGGGCATTGTACTCGGCTATTGCTGTAGGATAGTCCTTGATTTTGGTGTTATAAGCTGCCCACGCTTTATGATCGGCTTCTGACCCGGGGACGAGTTCGCGCAGACGCAGGAAGCTTTTCTTGGCAGCCACTGTGTCGCCCGAGTTGAGGGCGAGGCTTCCATGTATGTAGAAAGCGTAGAATGCGTCAGGATTTATCTCCGTGAGCTTGCCATAATCGGCAATGGCTCCTGCCATGTCGCCGGCGTTCATACGCAGCTGTCCGCGACGCTCAAGCAGCAGGGTGTCTGAAGCATTTTTGGCAAGACCGTCGTCAAGAGTGGCTATAGCCACCGAGTCGCGTCCCTGGAGGCTCTGGACCAACGAAAGGTTGGCAACGATCTGGGAAATCTGCTTGCTTTCGGGATATGATGTGATCAGTTGCTTGTATTCTTTCTCGGCAGCAGCCCAGTCCTGTGCGTTCTCAGCCTTGTTGGCGCGGCTCAGTATGAGGTTGAATGACTCTTGGGCAGTCGTATATGCCGATACGCATAGCATTGCAGCCAGCAGTACTGATGATATTTTCATATGTATGGATGGTTTATTGATTTATAGCTGCAAATATAGGCTTTTTTCATACAAGGTTTGTTATCTTTGTATCAGATAATCAAGTAACAGACTATGAAAATAGCATCACAGAAGCGCAAAGAGAACATAGCCGAGTATCTGCTGTATATGTGGCAGATAGAGGACATAATCAGGGCGAACGACCTTGATATCGACAAGATACGCCATAATGTCATTGACCGTTTCGGGCTTGATGAGGCTCAGACCCGCGAGATGACCGAGTGGTATGAGAGCTTGATTGACATGATGAGGCGTGAGGGGGTTGAAAAGAAAGGTCATCTCCAGCTCAACAAAAACGTCATCATACAGCTCGTGGATCTGCACATGGCGTTGCTTAAGGACCCGAAATTTCAGGACTATACATCCGAATTCTACAAAACGCTCCCCTACATAGTAGAACTCCGCGCCAAGGCAGGCGAAGAGAAGTCGGGCGAGATAGAGACCTGTTTCAATGCCCTCTATGGCATGTTGATGCTCCGTCTGCAAGGCAAAGAAATCAGCCCCGACACCCAGAATGCCATCAAGCAGATATCGCGCTTCATAGCCCTCCTCGCCCACAACTTCAAGCTCGACGAGGAAGACAAGCTCTTCGACCACGAAGAAAACTCTGACAAATGATGTATCTCTCTGTCCTCCATATGTCTGTCTATTGTAGGGACATGCCGCAATGTTATTGATTTAAGTAAGTCATCATATGCCTTACGCGCCCCTTGTGGGCGCATCTCTTTGGTGGCCGAGGGGCTCGCCCCTCGGAAAAGTCGTCCCGAAGGACGCGCTGCGCTTTGCCGCAGCGCATCAAACGCCATGAGTATCAATATTATAGCGACTGATGCGCTACGGCAAAGCGCAGCGCGTGTCTGCGTGCATTCCGACCGAGGGGCAAGCCCCTCGGCCACCAAAGAGATGCGCCCGCAAGGGGCGCGTTATCCATTAAACGCTTAAGTTAATAGCGTTGGGTGGGTGTTGCAGAACTCCGTATCGCACAATGTTGTAGGGACATGCCATGGCATGTCTAATCTGCAAGTGCTTGAGTATCAGCTGACATGCCATGGCATGTCCCTACATCATACAGGTAGGATTACCACAATTGACAGGTTCTGCAACACCCTCCTACACAATCACAATAACAACGCGAGCCCCCATCATTCGGATGGAGGCTCGCGCCATTTTTTTCTATGTTTTATGCTGATTACTTATCGTCCTTGGGGTTGTGCTCTTTGATGAACACTACACAGACGGCGCCGATGACGAGGGCTATGCCAGCCACTATCATCATCATGTACTGTGGTGCTATCTGTCCGGGAGTGCTGAGGGCTGCGAGGATGACACCTCCGAGGAGGGCTGCGACAATCTGCGGGATGCAGATAGAGCAGTTGAACAGACCTAAGTATGCACCGATATTACCGCCCTTGAGCGAGTTGGTCAGGATGGTGAAAGGCCATGCAAGCATTGCCGACCATGCGCAACCGATAAGCACGAACGAGATAAAGAGCATGTACTGGTTGGTGAAGAATCCGGCTGTGATGAAACCTGCAGCACCGAGCAGCAGACTCAGAGCGTAGGAGAACTTGCGGCTGCGGAACATGGGCAGACATACAGCCCAAAGCACAGAACCCACAGCCTGTACGGCAAAGAGGATACCTACCCAGTTGCCGGCGGCATTGTACTGGCTTGACTCGGTGTTGAGTTCAAGCGAGCTGTTGTATTCTGCCTGCTGGGCATCTTGCAGCTTGACCTTATTGACACCTTCGAGGTAAAGTTCGCCGGTACGCGGGTCGTGGGTGTAGATGTCGCAGAGGAGTATCTCCTGCGGACCGACCATGCGGCTGAGGTGGCTGACAATCTTGATGTCCTTCACACCTTCAAGATGCTGGTTGTGGTTGATGACGAGGAAGCCTCCATTGAGGTCGATGCTCTGGTCAAAGTCGTATTTGGGACTGCCGTTGACTGTGGCTATCATGCCGTTGATGAGGAGGGTGTCGGTGGGCATGTTGGGGCGCACAAGCTCTATCATGTCGGCATTGTAGAACGCGCTGTCAGCCATGAATCCTGCGGCTACAGCCTTGCCCTGCTTGATGATGAGGGTGGAGTCGGAGTCGAGGATGTATTTGGCGTTATGAGAGCCTATGAGTTCGCGGTTGGCTCCATATTCGTTGATGCCGTGGATTTTTTCTATCGACGGGGTGTCGAAGCATGTTGTAGCAATGGTACCGTTGGTGTAAGTCCACATGAACAGGAACGCAAACCAGCAGAAGAACTGCACGATGCCTACTGTCCAGAATGTGCTGGGTGCTTTGACAAGCAGGGTGAAAAGATTGTCCTTCGATTTTTTCTCTTCTTCGATGGTGGCGGGACCGCCGTTGTATTCGGCATAGGTTTGCGGCGGCCATTCCTTGATTTTGGCAAGCGAATATACCACGCAGATGAGCAGGATGGCAGCACCGATATAGAATGAGAATATGACCGTCTGCGGGATGACACCCTCGGCGGCGGTGTTCTGGAAGCCGATCCATGTCAGCAGGAAGGGGAATACGTATCCGACGATAGAGCCGGCGTTGCACAGGAAGCTCTGTATGGAGTAGGCGAGACCTTTCTGCTTCTCGTTGACCATGTCGCCCACGAGCATCTTGAAGGGCTGCATCGCCATGTTGATTGATGTGTCAAGGAGCATCAGGGCGATAAGGCCTACGATGATGGCGCTTGACACTGCCAGCCCGAAGCTGCCGGCATTGGGGAGCAGGCACATCACGATGATGGCGACGAGGGCACCGAAGATAAGATAGGGCAGACGGCGTCCGAAGCGGCACCATGTCTTGTCGGATGCGGTGCCCACGATAGGCTGCACTATCAGACCCATCAGAGGTGGTAGTATCCAGAAATAGCTCAGATCATGGGGGTCGGCACCCAATGTGGCGAAAATACGCGACACATTGGCGCTCTGGAGCGCATAGGCAATCTGTACGCCGAAGAATCCGAAGCTGAGATTCCAAAGTTTCCAGAATCCTAAGTCAGGTTTCGTTTTCATAGGGTTAATGTGAGATGATAAGGTAAAAATTTAATGTGATATTTATTTGATTGTCAATGAGTAAAGCCACTGTATCTCCTGTGCCCACAGCATCTCGTCAGGAGTCTCGAGAATCATAGGTATGCCGTCAAGCCGCTGGTCAGCCATCAGCATCTCGAAGAAACGGGTGCCCAAAGTGCCTTTGGTGAGTGATTCGTGGCGGTCGATTCGCGAGTCGAGCGGACGTTTGGAGTCGTTGATGTGCATGCCTGAGAGATATTTCAGCCCGATGATGCGGTCAAAGTCGTCCCATGTCTTGGCATAGCCCTCGTCGGTGGCAAGGTCATATCCGGCTGAATAGGCATGGCATGTGTCGATGCATATGCCTACGCGTGATTTGTCCTCCACTTTGTCAATGATGTGGGCGAGCTGTTCGAAGGTGTATCCGAGGTTGCTGCCCTGTCCGGCGGTGTTTTCTATGACCGCTTTCACTCCCGATGTCTTGTCCAGGACCTGGTTGAGCGAGTCGGCTATAAGGTCTAAGCATTCATCGGGTGCAATCTGCTTCAGGTGGCTTCCAGGATGGAAGTTGAGCATCGTCAAGCCTAACTGTTCACACCGCTGCATCTCGTCAAGGAATGCGTCTCTCGACATATGGAGCTTCTGCTTGTCGGGCGCGCCGAGGTTGATGAGATAGCTGTCATGAGGCAGTATCCTGTCAGGGGTATATCCGAGTTCATGGCAGTTTTCCTTGAATTTCTCAGCTTCGGCTTCTGGTATTGCCGCTGATTTCCATCGCGACGGATTGCGAGTGAACAGCGCAAACGCCTGCGCGCCTATGGCGTGGGCATTGATGGGTGCACGGCTGACACCGTCTGAGGCAGATACGTGGGCTCCAATATATTTCATCTTACAAAAGTACCATTTTATGCTTGAATTTGTGGAATCAGGGCGCATGTGAAGCCCGCTTTTAACCATCAAATTAGCTTAATTTAACAAAACTATGGTGAGTAGGTATTTGTAGATTCAAAACCGAAGTGCAAAAACTTCGGTGAAGTTTGGTCTGCATTCGGAGGGGCGAGCCCTCCAAAGCTCGTCGCCCCCTCCGCAACCGTCAGTCAGCAAGCAATACAAAAAAAGGAGACCGAAGT
>LUJR01000042.1:0-26052 GCA_001689515.1 Bacteroidales bacterium M7 | reverse complement strand
CAAGACGGAATCGCAAGAAAAATCATCTGCGAGCGTCTGGGCATATCACAGTCCACATTGAGCCGTGAGCTTAAGCGCAACAGCGGCAAGCACGGCAGATACACGTGGCAGCTCGCCCACACGAAAGCTATGGAACGTCGCGAGCGCACATGCTCCAACAGCCGCACCCCCGCATGGCTTGTCAACAAGGCCCTGAAATACCTTGTCGAAGAACAGTGGTCACCGAAGCAGATCTCGGGATATCTGAGACTTCAGGGGCTTCATATCAGCCATGAGCGCATATACCAGGCCATAAGGGATGATGACACGGGCGAGTTGAGGAAACATTGCCGCCACAGGATGAAATACCGCCGTCACGGAAGCCGCAGACGCAGGGAGGCGGGCCGGACGCTCATCCCCGACCGAGTCTCCATACATCAGCGCCCTGCGGAGGCGGACGGCAGACGCTTCGGCGACTGGGAGATGGACCTCATCATAGGGAAAGGGCAGAAAAGCGCAGTCCTTACAATGACCGAACGCTCCACAAACATGCTGCTGCAGACAAAGATACCCTCCAAAAAGCCGCAGACAGTCGCCGAGGCGGCATGGAGGCTTCTGCTGCCGTACAAACGGCATGTGCTTACCATAACCACCGATAACGGCAGCGAGTTCATGAATCACAAATGGCTTGCCCGCAGGCTTGGTACGGCCGTGTATTTTGCCGACCCGTTCTGTTCCGGACAAAAGGGGGCTGTGGAAAATGCCAACAAACTTTTGCGCCAGTATTTTCCCAAGGGGACTGACTTCAGAACGGTTGAACAGGCCGAACTCGACCGCGTCCAGGCGAAAATCAACCGCAGACCCAGAGAAAAACTGAATTTCTCCTCGCCTAAAGTTGAGTTCTTCAAAGCTATTAGATAATTTTGCACTTGCTTGTTGACTGTACAGGTGAGTAGGTATTGCTGAGAAGGCAAATAGCCTACATGGAAGCCTATATTTTTGCAGATGGCTCAAAATTTATTAAATTTGCGTTGTTAATTGCTAACGAATTTACTCAATATTCATATATAAACAATTCCTGCTCAATGGATATCAAGCAACTCAACAGTGCTGCTGACAACATCCGTGTTCTCGCTGCCACAATGGTGGAGAAAGCCAAATCAGGGCATCCGGGCGGTGCTATGGGTGGAGCCGATTTTGTCAATGTGCTCTATTCGAAATTTATCGTGACAGATCCTGATGATCCCACCTGGTTCTGGCGCGACAGATTTTTCCTTGATCCCGGTCACATGTCGCCGATGCTCTACAGCGTGCTCGCTCTGACCGGCAAGTACACGGTTGAGGAGCTTAAAGAATTTCGCCAGTGGGGCAGTGTGACCCCCGGACACCCCGAGGTTGACCAGGCTCGTGGTGTGGAAAACACTTCAGGTCCGCTTGGGCAGGGACACGCCATGGCTGTCGGTGCTGCCATCGCGGAGCGCATGTTTGTGCAGCGTTTCGGCGAGCAGTTTGCCCATAAGACATACGCTTTCATATCTGACGGAGGCATACAGGAGGAGATAGCCCAGGGCGCAGGCCGTCTGGCTGGCTTCCTGAAACTGCACAATCTGATCATGTTCTATGACTGCAACGAGGTGCAGCTCTCTACCATGGTCGATGAGATTACCCGTGAAGACTATGAGGCGAAATACCGTGCCTGGGGATGGAATGTCATAACCATTGACGGCAATGACCCCGAGGCTATTGCTGGCGCTTTGACTGCCGCTATCGCCGAGACTGAGAAGCCTACTTTGATCATCGGACATACGGTGATGGGTAAAGGCTGTGTGAACGCTGCCGGCGAGAGCTGGGAGGGGCGCACTTCTACCCACGGTCAGCCTATCAGCAAGAGTGGTGCCGACTATGAAGCTACAGTCCGCAATCTGGGTGGAAATCCCGAGGATGCCTGGGCGATACGTCCGGAATCCGTAGCATTATATAAGGATAGCGCGGAGCGTCAGCGTGCCATCGTCAAGGCTCGTCGCGAAGCCATCGAGGCGTGGAAAAAAAACAATCCAGAACAGGCTGCCACGTTGCAAGACTATATAGACCTGCGTCTGCCAGACATAGATTATGCCGCCATTGCCCATAAAGCCAATGTGGCTACCCGCACCGCATCGGCTGATGTGCTCAAGGTGCTGGGTGAGAAGGTCGGCAATATGATAGTGTCGTCGGCTGACCTAGCCAACAGCGACAAGACCGAGGCATTCCTCAAAGTGGCAGGCGCCATCACCCCCGATGATTTCTCCGGACGGTTCCTTCATGCCGGAGTCGCCGAGCTTACCATGGCTGCTGTCATGAATGGTGTGTTGCTTCATGGCGGCATGTTTGCTGCCTGTGGCACATTCTTCGTGTTCTCTGACTACATGAAGCCTGCTATCCGCATGGCTGCTCTCATGGAGCTTCCTGTGAAATATGTGTTCACACATGATGCCTTCCGTGTGGGAGAGGATGGTCCCACCCATGAGCCTGTGGAACATGAGCATCAGCTCCGTCTGCTCGAGGAACTGAAGAATCTATCAGGCAAGCCTTCGCTGCTTGTGCTCCGTCCGGCTGACAGTGCCGAGACTACAGTGGCATGGGAGATGGCGATGGAAAACGCGCAGACTCCCACCGCGTTGATACTGTCTCGTCAGGATGTCCCGGATCTCCCGTCTGCTGACGGAGACCGCTTCAAGGATGCTCAGGGCATGCTTCGTGGAGGTTATGTGGTCATGGGATCAGAAGCTCCGGCTGTTACGCTGGTGGGCAATGGCTCGGAGGTGTCGCTGCTGTGTGACGTGGCTGTGCTTCTTGAAGCTGCCGAGGTTCCCGCCCGTGTTGTTTCAGTGCCTTCGATTGGTCTGTTCATGCAGCAGGATGAAGCATATCGCCGTCAGGTCATACCTGCTGACGTGCCGGTGTTCGGTCTGACTGCCGGTTTGCCATCGACATTGCGTCCTCTTGTAGGAGCTGACGGCATGGTATATGGTCTTGAGCGTTTCGGTGCTTCTGCTCCATATAAGGTGCTTGATGAGAAATTTGGATTCACTGCTGACAATATAGTGGTGAAGGTTAAGGAATTTTTGACAAAGGCGTGAAAAACCAAGAGTCTGTACAACATTTTTTTACATTGTTTTGTTACAATTGAAAAAATCCTTAACTTTGCGAGCGGATATATTTGATATATTCCGCATAGATGAGCGAATAATTCAACGTTTCCATTAATATTTTATGAAAAAATTAGCCTTCTTAAGCGCGGTCGCAGCCCTCTGCCTCGGTCAGTCTGTAATGGCCCAGGAAACCGCACAGGAAGTGACCTATGTAGAGGACGCTTCTCAGGGCATCATGCTTAATCGCATGAAAGACAACTGGTTTATCACTGCTGAAGGTGGTATCAACAAGACATTCGGCGGTTTTAACAATCATCGTAATTTCTGGAACGGCTGTGCGCCGGCATTCAGCCTTTGGGGCGGCAAATGGTTCACTCCCGTAATCGGTGTCCGCTTTGGTGTCAACTTCCTGATGACCAAGTCACTCGGTCTTAATGCTGACCAGGTGGAATACTATGATCCTACCGGCACCATGCACAATGGTTACTATTCTACACAGTTCAATCAGATTGGCCCGGTTGCCGATGTGATGTTCAACATGACCAACTGGATCGGTGGTTACAAGCCTGACCGTTTCTGGAACGTCATCGCTTACGCAGGTGGTGGTGGTTACTGGACTCTCTACCACAAGTTCAAAGAAAACGGCAACAAATGGGACAAGGACGGATGGGCTAACGCTCATGACAACGTGCTTACCATCCATGGTGGTATCATCAACACTTTCCGTCTCAGCAAGCAGGTAGATCTTTCTCTTGATGTCCGTTATAGCTTCTTTGACGCACATGACGGCTATTACAAATATAATGCAGGTTCACGCCCCGTCAACCGTACTACCGGTGACCTCCAGGCTTATCTCGGCGTGACCTACAAGTTCAAGAAGCGCGACTGGAACGGTCCGATGGTTCCCGTATGCCCTCCCGCCGAAGACTGCTCACAGTATGTTGCAGCTCTTGACGATGCAAATGCGAAGATTGCCGAGCTTGAGACTCAGCTCCGTGCTTGCCTTGACCGTCCCGCTCCTGCTCCTGTCGTTGCTGAGGCTGACGAACACCTCGCTACCATCTACTATCCTATCAATGTCAGCAAGCTCACCGCTCAGGACAAGGCTGTCCTCTCGGCTGTTGCTGAGGTTATGCGCAGCAACCCCCGTCAGCGTTACGTTGTCACTGGTTGGGCTGACAACTACACTGGTAATGATGCCATCAACACCCGTCTGCGTCACGCTCGTGCCAACGGTGTCAAGGCAGCCCTTCTCGGCTATGGCGTAGATGCTTCTCAGCTTGATGTTACTATCAACGCCGGCAACCTGTGCGACCTCGGTGAGAAGTGCGTGTCACTTGACCGTGCTGTCACCATCGACGAGGTGAAGTAAGAAACATCTTTTAAAATCTTCATAATAGGGGCGCGTCCGGCGTGGATTACACATCCTACCGACGCGCCTCCTTATTGTCTTATATCCCCGAATTTGTAGGAAGCCATTGCAGAACCATCCCTAAAAGCGGTTGAAGGTGTTGCAAAACTCCGAATCGTACAATATTGTAGGGACATGCCATGGCATGTCTAATCTGCAAGTACTTGAGCATCAGCAGACATGCCATGGCATGTCCCTACATAATACAGGCAGGATCACCACAATTGACAGGTTTTGCAACACCCTCAAATCAGAACACGTATGTTTTATGATTTAGGAGTTTTGTAATACCCTTGTTTGCGGTGGGCGGGTTGCAACACCCCTCGGTGAGCGGACATGCCACAGCATGTCCCTACAGATTTAATATCTCAAAGCATTATGTTATTGACAGTCTCCATAAACCGTATGCGTATTACCGCCCGTCATGGGCTGCTCCCACAGGAGCGTATAGTCGGAAATGACTTTGAAGTATCGGTAAGTGTCGACATAGATGCCGATGCTGAGGCTCTCATGTATGATTCGATGGATGTTTCGGTCAGCTATGCAGACCTTGCCGATATCATTCGCGAGGTCATGCTGACTCCGTGTGACCTGCTTGAAACCGTTGCAGCCCGTATCTGTCAAGCCATCAGGGCAAGATTCCCCAAGGTCACGGGGGGAGTGGTGACTCTTTGCAAGCTGACACCTCCCATACCTTCATCACGCATGGAGTCCGCCTCCGTGACGCTGAGATGGTGATTGCACATATCTTTCCGATATCAATCTTATAAAATATGCCGCATTTAGATTCATCCAACTATTGTCACTCCGACAGATTGCGTGACCTCATAGCCGATAACCCCAAGCTCCTCATGGTCATCAGCCGCTTCGGCATTCCGCTGGGTTTTGGCGATGCAAGGGTAGAGGAGGTTTGCCAAAAGAACGGAGTAGACTGCCCCACATTCTTAGCCGTTGCCAATTTCATCAGCCACCACAGCGTGGAGGTCGCAGATGTCGACCCCGCAGCCATGATGGGTTATCTACGGCGCGCGCATTCATATTTCCTTGATTTCATATTGCCTAATATCCGTCGTAAGCTCATTGAAGCAATCAACTATACGGATTCGGGTGAGGTAAGCATGCTCATCATAAAGTTCTTTGACGAGTATTATGCCGAGGTGCGTAACCACATGGAGTTTGAAAACAAGAACGTATTCGTCTATGTGGATGGCTTGTTGGAGGGCAGAATGTCTGACCAATACAACATCACTCGCTTTGCTTCGCACCATGACCACATAGAGGCTCGTCTTAAGGAACTCAAGGATATAATCATCCGTTACTATCCGGGTGAGGACAGCGACCTGCTCAATTCAGTGCTCTATGATATAATCTCGTGTGAGGACGATCTGGATTCGCACTGTTCGGTGGAGGACAGGCTGTTTGTTCCAGCGGTCAAGGCTCTTGAACACAAGATTGCCACCCAGGATGCCGCCAGCGAACTCGTGGATGACGAAGATCAGGCGGCTGCAGACGGACGCATGGAGCAGCTCTCTGCCCGCGAAAAGGAGATAGTGGCATGTATAGCCCAAGGCATGAGCAACAAGGAGATAGCTGCATCACTCAACATCTCCATCCATACCGTCACCACCCACCGCCGCAACATCTCATCCAAACTCTCCATCCACTCCCCCGCAGGTCTGACCATCTTCGCCATCATCAACAAACTGGTCAAACTCTCCGACCTTTCCCTTCCGGTGGAAGATTGAATTAGCTCCGACGATAAATTTGCCAATGCTTTTGTGCGAAATAATCGTATCTTAAACCAAATATCGCTATATTTGTAGTTATTAAAAGACAAGTATATTCATATCACGATTCAACACCCACTCCAATAAATAACCCATAGAATATCATGGCAGAAATCAAGTGCATAGGCATCCTCACCTCGGGAGGTGACGCCCCTGGCATGAACGCGGCTATCCGTGCGGTCACTCGTTCAGCTATTTTCAGCGGTTTTGCGGTCAAAGGCATCTATCGCGGCTACCGCGGTCTCATCACCGACGAAATCGTGGAGTTCAAGACCCAGAATGTATCCAATATCATACAGGCTGGCGGCACCATCCTCAAGACAGCCCGCTGCAAGGAATTCCAGACACCTGAAGGACGTCAGCTCGCGTATGACAATCTGCGCCGTCATGGCATCGATGCCCTTGTTGTCATCGGTGGTGACGGTTCGCTCACAGGTGCCCGTATTTTCGCCAACGAGTTCAATTTCCCCATCATAGGTCTCCCCGGTACCATCGACAATGACCTCTATGGCACCGATTTCACCATCGGTTACGACACCGCTCTCAATACCATCATGGAGTGCGTCGATAAGATACGCGATACTGCCACCAGCCACGAGCGTCTGTTCTTCATTGAAGTCATGGGACGTGATGCCGGCTTCCTTGCCCTCAACGGTGCGATAGCCAGCGGTGCCGAAGCTGCCATAATCCCTGAGATTTCCACGGAGGTCGACCAGCTTGCCGAACTCATACAGAACGGTTTCCGCAAATCAAAGAACTCTTCGATTGTGCTCGTGGCTGAAAGTCCCGTCACAGGCGGCGCCATGGCACTCGCCGAACGTGTAAAGAACGAGTATCCAGGCTACGATGTGCGTGTATCGATACTCGGACACCTGCAGCGTGGCGGTTCGCCCACAGCGCGTGACCGCATCCTCGCTTCGCGCATGGGTGCCGCTGCCATCGATGCCCTCCTTGAGGACCAGCGCAATGTCATGATCGGTCTTGCCAACGATGAGATTGTCTATGTGCCCTTCTCCAAGGCAATCAAGAACGACAAGCCCATCAACCGCGACCTCCTTGACACTCTGCGCCGCCTCTCCATCTGATATATTTTGATCTGCGGTTAAACGCACGAACGTGTGTGGACGCGGCGTGACGCTTGGCAACGCTTACATGGAAGGCGTGGCACGTCGGAGACGTTGCAGCTGTGCGTAACCCCATGCACGGAGCGTCAGCGAACGTTCATGGGGTATACGAAGCTCCTGCCAGATCAACCTCGGAGAGGTTGTGGCGCACCAGTTCATGCTGAAAAATCGTAATATATGAGAGCATCCACTCAGGTATGTCAATATGCCGCAGAACCTAAGGGTATATCACAGTACCCCATGTACGTTCGCTGACGCTCCGTGCATGAGGTTACGCACAGCGGATACGTCTCCGACGTATCTGTCTGCTTGATTCCCAACATAAACAGAATGACCCACGTAACAAACATAACAGTATCTCCTTAAATCTGCTTTATGAAAGTTGTCAATTTCGCCGAAACGCCTTCGCTTGTCAGCCAGTATATGGCTGAGATGAGGGATGTCAATATCCAGGGCAGCATGATGAGATTTCGCCGTAACCTTGAGAGGGTGGGCGAGATAATGGCTTATGAGATAAGCAAGACGCTCCATTATACGACCATAGGAGTGGAGACACCTCTGGCTACTGCACAATGCCAGGTGCTGGATGAGCAGGTGGTACTCGGCACTATATTCCGTGCCGGGGTGCCATTTCATCAGGGTTTCCTCAACTTCTTTGACCGGGCTGAAAACGCTTTTGTCAGCGCTTACCGTAAATATCGCGAGAAGGACAACTTTGACATATTCATAGAGTACATAGCCTCGCCCCGTCTTGACGGCAAGACCTTGATACTGGTTGACCCTATGCTCGCCACTGGCGGCTCTATGGAGCTGAGCTACAAGGCTCTGTTGACTAAGGGCGAACCAGCCAAAGTGCATGTGGTCTCTGTGATAGCATCGCAACAGGCAGTGGACTACGTGGCAAAGACTTTCCCTGCTGACAAGACATCGATATGGGTCGGAGCGATTGACCCTGAAATCAATGCCCATTCCTACATAGTGCCCGGACTCGGCGATGCCGGAGATCTGGCATACGGCGAGAAGGAGTGATGCAACCACCGATATGAAAATACTATAACTGCAATCCATTATGGCTGACATCATGCATTGGGACACTCTGATCAGTGACCGACGGCTCGGACTTGAAGACATACACAGCAGCCGTGCCGGAGAGCGGAGTGACTTCCAGCGTGATTTTGACAGACTGGTATTCTCGTCGCCTTTCCGCCGATTGCAAAACAAGACTCAGGTGTTCCCTCTTCCGGGGAGTATCTTTGTGCATAACCGCCTCACTCATAGCATGGAGGTGGCTTGCGTCGGACGCTCTATGGCAAATGACATTGCGGCTGGGCTGCGCCCGAAGTATGCATCGGCTGAGTGGCTCGGCAAATTAGATGCGATAGGGGAGATAGTGGCTGCGGCGTGTCTGGCTCACGACCTTGGCAATCCGCCGTTCGGACACTCCGGAGAGAAAGCCATTGCCACCTATTTCAGCGAAGGACCAGGCATGGAGCTGCAGGGTCAGCTTGATGCTGACCAATGGGCTGATTTCATCAATTTCGAGGGCAATGCCAATGCGTTCAGGTTGCTGACCCACCAGTTCAAGGGACGTAGGGACGGAGGCTTTGCCATGACGTATTCCACGCTTGCTTCCATAGTCAAGTATCCCTATCAGTCATCGTTGGCTGGCGACCGCAGCAAGTTCGGATTCTTTACTTCCGAACGCGATTCGTTTGTGAAGGTGGCTGACGCTCTCGGCATGCTTCGTTTGGATACACCTGATGGAGCGGTCAAATATGCCCGTCATCCTCTCGTCTATATCCTGGAGGCAGCGGATGACATATGCTATGAAATCATGGATATAGAGGATGCCCACAAGCTCCGCATCCTTTCGCATGATGAAGTGATTGACCATTTCCTGAATTTCTTCGACACTCCTGTACGCAACCGTCGGATTGAAATGATGACCCGGCTCGATGACCCCAATGAGAAGGTCGCATACCTCCGTTCAAGCGTTATCGGTACACTGGTCAATGCGTGTGCTCAAGCCTTCATCGCCAATGAGGAGTCCATCATGGCAGGCACGTTTTCAGGTCCGCTCGTGCAGCATATCGGTGACCGTCCGCGCAGAGCATACCAGGCGTGTTGCAATCTCTCGTGGGATAAGATATACCGCTCAAGCGATGTCGTGGACATCGAGTTGGCTGGTAACCGTATCATCAGCTTTCTCGTGGATGCGTTGATAGAGGCTGTGCGCCACCCCCATCTCAATTACTCCCGGCTGTTGCTTTCACAGGTGCCGCAGCAATATGATGTCGCAGCCCCGACTCTCTACGGCAAAATCCAGGCAGCCCTTGACCATGTCAGCGGCATGACTGATGTATATGCGCTCGACCTCTACCGTAAACTCAATGGCATGAGCCTCAAAATCAATAACTGACATATAACATTATAATATATATGTATGAACTTGTAGGGACGCGGCGTGCCGCGTCATCACACCATGGCTCCCGCTTTGTGACACTCCTTGTGATGCTGCTCTGCCTGTCATTTCAAGCCAGGGCAGAATACTCAATCTCCGATATCCCCAATGTACATCTGTCAGACAGCACCCGCTACGTCTCTGACCCCGAAGGCATATTGTCGGTTGAAGCTGTGGGTGCACTTGACGGCAAACTCGGCAGCATCTGGCGCACGACTTCGGCAGAGCCTGTGGTAGTAGTCATTGACCGCGCTGATACCGACGACCTTGACACATATGCCACGGAGCTGTTTGAGTCATGGGGCATAGGCAAGAAAGATAAGGACAACGGTCTGCTCATATTGATAAGCCGTGACCAACGCAGGGCGGTGATACGTACAGGCCAGGGAGTTGAGGGTCTCATCCCCGATGCTATAGCAAGCCGCATCATCCGCAATGTCATGGCACCGCGCATGGCGCAGGAAGACTATGACGGCGGCACTATGGCTGCTGTGGATGCAGTAAGTGAGATACTCACCGATCCTGCGGCACGGGATGAACTGATGTCAAAGTATCCCAATAATGCCGATGCGCGCCATGACGATGATCTGACCTTAGGTCAGTTTTTCAAAGGCTACTTCATCTTCGGGATGGTGATAACGGTGATACTGCTCATCGTCTATATATACATGCTGGTATCAACGCGTCGCGACAGTGCCCACATGCGCTATGACAAAATCATGCGTCTGCGCATGCCTGCCCTGATGCTTGCTATCTTCGGCTGCGGTTTGCCACTGATTCTGTGGTGGATTATAACCGTAAAGCTCCGTCGTATCCGTCTGCGTCTGCGCCTGTGTCCTAACGGCCATGGCAAGATGCAGCGGCTTGATGAGGTGACTGATAACCAGTATCTGACAGCCCCGCAAAACACCGAGGAGGAGCTTAATTCTGTTGACTATGACGTGTGGCTTTGTCCCGTGTGTCAGGATACGATAGTGGAGCCTTATGTCAACCGTTCGTCACAGTATGTGGAGTGTGACCTGTGTCATACACGTTCGGCTCGTCTGGTGGGCAATCAGGTGTTGCGCAAGCCTTCCGTGACCACTGAAGGGATCGGAGCAAAGATCTTCCACTGTAACCATTGCCGTAATAACTTCAACCACACATATCCGATAGCCAAGCTCCCGCCTGTGGTGGTTCTGCCTGGCGGAGGTCGTGGCGGTTTCGGCGGAGGAGGCGGCTTCTCCGGCGGATCGTTCGGCGGCGGCTCTACTATGGGCGGCGGTGCTAGCGGCGGATGGTGATGTTCTACATCCGTGGCAGTGTCTCAATGAGCGGCTGCATGACAAATGCGCGCTGATGCGCGCGTGGATGCGGTAGTATGAGCCTTTCGGAGACGATAGAGACATCATCCAAGGCTATGAAGTCTATGTCAATCAGGCGGTCGGCATAGCTGCCATCAGCCTTGCGGTGTGAGTCTTTGCTGATTGAGTCCTGCGCGCTCTGGAGCATGTCTAAAATTTCATAAGGCGACATATCTGAGGGCAACGCAATTCTCATCCCCTGGTTAAGAAATCTGTTAGGCGAGTCATAACCCCATGGCTCGCTTTCGTATATTTCAGACAGAGCGAAGTCGACATCTGCCGGGTTGATGCCCATCACTCTGGCAGTCATATCAATGATAAGGACGACCGCCACCTCTATGTTGCGGTGACGGTCGCCCTTGTTGGTACCTATGTTGATATATGCGTTACGCATATACTGTCATTGCGTTTACAAAGTCTTCTTAACTTCTACTTCCTCAAATGCCTCGATCATGTCGCCCTCCTGGATGTCGTTGTATCCGGCTATTGACAGACCGCAGTCATATCCCGAAAGCACTTCCTTGACATCGTCCTTGAAGCGTTTGAGTGAGCCGAGATCACCTGTATAGCGCACGATGCCGTCGCGGATGAGGCGCACCTTGCTGCCACGCTTGATCTTGCCCTCGCGGACGATTGCGCCGGCGATGGTACCCACCTTGGATATGTGGTATACCTGGAGTACTTCGGCTGTACCGGTAATTTCCTCCTTGAGTTCCGGTGCGAGCATGCCTTCCATGGCATCCTTGACCTCCTCGATGGCTTGATAGATGACCGAGTAGAGGCGGATTTCCACTCCGTCACGCTCGGCAGCACGACGTGCGGCAAGTGACGGACGCACCTGGAAACCGATGATGATGGCATCTGATGCGGCAGCGAGGGTGACATCGCTTTCGGAGATTTCGCCGACAGCCTTGTGGAGCACATTGACCTGGATTTCATCGGTCGACAGCTTGATGAGCGAATCTGACAGAGCTTCGATAGAACCGTCCACGTCGCCCTTGACGATGATGTTGAGTTCCTGGAAGTTGCCGATGATGCGGCGGCGGCCGATATCCTCAAGGGTGAGTCGTTTGGCGGTGCGCATGCCCTGCTCGCGCTGGAGCTGTTCGCGCTTGCTTGCGATTTCGCGGGCTTCCTGCTCGGTGTCCATGACATTAAATGTGTCACCGGCGGTAGGTGCGCCGTTGAGACCGAGGATTAGCACGGGGGTCGCAGGACCCGCCTCCTTGATGCGCTGGTTACGCTCGTTGAACATCGCCTTGACTTTGCCGTAGTGTGTACCGGCAAGGATGGTGTCGCCCACATGGAGCGTACCGTTGCTGACAAGCACTGTGGCGACATAGCCGCGTCCCTTGTCAAGCGATGACTCGATGATTGAGCCGGTGGCGTTGCGATTGGGGTTGGCTTTCAGCTCGAGCATTTCAGCTTCGAGAAGTACCTTTTCCATAAGTTCCTCTACGCCGATGCCTTTCTTGGCTGAGATGTCCTGGCTTTGGTACTTGCCGCCCCATTCTTCCACCAAGTAGTTCATGCCGGCGAGCTGCTCCTTGATTTTGTCAGGGTTAGCGGCAGGCTTGTCTATCTTGTTGATGGCGAATACGATGGGCACACCGGCTGCCGATGCGTGGTTGAGTGCTTCGACTGTCTGGGGCATCACATCATCGTCAGCGGCTACGATGACGATTACGATGTCGGTCACTTTGGCACCGCGTGCACGCATGGCGGTAAACGCCTCGTGACCGGGGGTGTCAAGGAAGGTGATGTGACGTCCGTCAGAAAGCTTGACGTTATATGCGCCGATATGCTGGGTGATACCGCCAGCCTCGCCGGCGATGACATTGGCGTTGCGGATGTAGTCGAGGAGCGAAGTCTTGCCGTGATCCACATGTCCCATGACGGTGACGATAGGCGGACGTGTCTCCAGATCCTCCTCCTTGTCCTCTTCCTGATGTATGGCTTCTACCACCTCGGCAGAGACGTATTCGGTCTTGAAGCCGAACTCCTCAGCCACGATGTTGATGGTCTCGGCATCAAGTCGCTGGTTGATTGACACCATCACGCCGAGATTCATACAGGTGGCAATGATGTTGTTGATGGGCACATCCATCATCGAAGCGAGGTCGTTGGCTGTCACGAATTCGGTAAGCTTGAGCACCTTGTTTTCGGCAGCTTCGAGCTGGGCGGCTTCGCGTTCGCGGTTGGCAAATGCCTCACGCTTCTCTTTACGCCATTTTGCACCCTTCTTCTGACCCTTGTCCTTGTTGGTCAGGCGGGCGAGGGTGTCTTTAACCTGCTTCTGTACGTCCTCCTCCTTGATTTCGGTGTGTTGGGGACGCTTGTTCTCGTTTTTGCGGTCGTTGCCGCGACGGTTGCCGCCCTGCTGGTTGCCGTTACGGCGTTCGCCTCCACCGTTATTGCCGTTGCCGCCTTGCTGCTGGTTGTTCTGTCCGTGACGCTCGATGTCTACCTTTTCACGGCCGCCGATGCGCTTGCGCTTGTGGCGTTCGCCTGAAGCAGATGCATCGCCAGCCTTGCGCTGGTCCTTGCTTTTCTTTTTCGGACGCGTGGTCTGGTTGATGGCATCAAGGTCTATTTTGCCGACGATATTGAGTGTGGGACCCTGGATGGTCGTGCCTGTAGTGAACACAGCTTCTTCTTTGGGCTTGTTCTCGGCTGCTGGCTGCTCTTTGGGCTGGGTTTCAGCTTTTGGAGCAGGTGCAGGAGCGGAAACTGTAGCGGGAGCTTTGGCTTTGGCTGGAGTTTCCTGGACTTTCGCTGGTGCCTTTTCCTGATTTACAGGTGCATCCTTATGCTCAGGAGCTTTAGGTGTTTCCACAGCCTTTGGTGCTTCTTCAGGCTGCTCTTTGGGCTGCTCAGGTTTGGGCGCGGGCTGAGGTTGAGCAGCAGGGGTTTCCGCGGGCTTGCTTTCGGCTTTGGGTGTTTCAGCAGGCTTGGTTTCTTCTTTGGGCTGCTCGATAGGTTTCCCCGTAGTCAGGTCGATACGGCCGAGAACGCGGGGAGCGGAGGGGTGTGTGACTTTGATCTCCACCTCTTCATTTGCTGGAGCCTCCTTGGGCGCAGGAGGAGTGACCACCTTCTCTTTCTGACGGTCGGCTGCCTGGCGGTCAGAGCGTGTTTTCAGAGCCTGGTCGGGCTGAAACTCTCTGGCAAGCATGTCATATGCGTCATCGTCAATGCGAGAGTTGGGGTTGTCGTCGATTGTGATGTTTTTTTTGCGCAAGAATTCCACAGCAGTCTGTACTGATATGTTGAAATCCTTAGCTACTTTACTGATTTTCGTTCTCGCCATATATCGTTTAGGGGTTGTCTTTATTGTGGTTTCTGATGATGATAGAGAGGAGAGGAGTGAGAGGTACTGGGCGCTAACGGGCTTATTCTACGAGCTTTTCTGCCTCGTCGGCTATATCATCATCAATCTTCTCGGCTTCGGCTTCGGCGGCTGCTTTCTCCTCAGTAGCCTTTGTATCGTCGGCATCGCTGGCAGCAGCTTCTTTTTCTGCCTCTGAAACTTCAGCTTCTACGGCAGCCTCGGCATCCGAACCGTCTTCATCTTCAAACTCGGCTTTGAGCACAGACAGCACATTGTCGACTGTCTCCTCTTCGAGGTCGGCTTTGTCGATGAGAGTCTGGCGCGGTGTGTTGAGCACGCTCTTCGCAGTCACGCAACCGATGTTTTTGAGCGCATCGATGACCCAAGGCTCGATTTCATCCTTGAATTCATCGAGGTAGATGTCCTCCTCGTATGCCTCCTCAGTGTCGCGGTACACATCTATCACATAGCCGGTGAGCATTGACGCGAGCTTGATGTTGAGGCCGCCCTTGCCGATAGCGAGCGAAACCTCCTCGGGGCGCAGGAATACCTCTGCCTTCTTCTCCTCTTCGTCAAGACGAATTGACGAGATGCGGGCAGGGCTGAGGGCGCGCTGGATAAACAGTGTGGGGTTGGCAGTATAGTTGATGACATCGATGTTCTCATTACGGAGTTCGCGCACGATACCATGGATGCGTGATCCCTTGACGCCGACGCATGCGCCTACAGGGTCGATGCGGTCATCGTAGCTCTCTACGGCTATCTTGGCGCGTTCGCCCGGGATGCGCGCTACGGCGCGGATATTGATGAGGCCGTCGTGGATTTCGGGCACTTCAAGCTCGAAGAGGCGGCGCAGGAAGTTGTCGCTTGTGCGTGATACGGTGATCTTGGGGTTGTTGTTCTTGTTGTCTACGCTTGAGATGACAGCGCGTACAGTCTCGCCTTTGCGGAAGTAGTCGCCGGGGATTGATTCGCTCTTGGGCAGAAGCAGCTCGTTCTTGTCGTCATCGAGCAGCAGAGTCTCCTTTGACCATGTCTGATATACCTCGCCTGTGACGATTTCGCCTTCGAGTTCCTTGAACTTGGCGTAGATGTTTTCCTTCTGGAGGTCAAGGATTTTGCTCTGGAGGGTCTGGCGGAGATTGAGGATGGCGCGGCGGCCGAAGTCGGCAAAGAAGATTTCCTTGGTGTGTTCCTCACCGATTTCCACATCGGGGTCATGGTCGGCACGGGCGTCTGTCAGACCGATCTGGGTGTTGGGGTCGGTCACAGTGCCGTCGGGAACGACTTCGAGGTTCTGGAATATCTGCACGTCTCCCTTGTCGGGGTTCATGATGACATCGAGGTTTTCATCTGTGCCAAACATCTTGGCGAGGACGTTGCGGAAAGATTCTTCCAGCACACTGATCATAGTGGCTTTGTCGATGTTCTTGAGTTCCTTAAATTCGGCAAAACGCTCCACCATGTTAGGAGCTTCTACTTTCTTAGCCATCTCGTTGTATATCTAAAAGTATGTGTGTTTGTTTGTTATATCGTTGGGTCTATGGTCTGTCTCAGAATTTGATATCGTAGGTGACGCTCTTGGTCTCGGCGATGGGCATGACTACGTCTTCTTCCACCATTTCAGGTCGCTTCTTGCCTTCAAGTTTGACTTTCTTTGACACCGTGAAGGTGAAAGTGTCGTCAGTGACATCTTTGAGCACACCTTTGAGTTTGCGGCCGTCGCGGGTCAGCACTACTATGTCGTTGCCGATGTTTTTAAGGTACTGACCTTTGACCTTGAACGGTGCGGTCAGACCCGCACTGCCCACTTCAAGCTCATAGTCCTCGACATCGCGGTCTACATCTGCCTCTATGGCTCGGGTTATGCGCATGCAGGTGTCGATGTCCACTCCCGCAGGGTTGTCTATCTCTACGGTGACATTGTTGTCGGGGGTGACTTTGACATCCACAAGGAATATGTCGGTGTCTTTGATAGCCTTTTCTACGGCATCCACTATAAGCTGTTTGTCAATCATTTCGGTCAAAAGTTCATACAGCGGCGTTTCGTTAGGAACGGATACCTAAACAAAAAAGAGAAGGCTGATTGCCCCCTCCGCTCGCGGTGTTAGGAATACCACAAAATTAACCATTTTTATCGTGAAAACCAAATGATGCAGCGACGATTACATACGATAATACGTCACGGATAAGCCGTGTTAATAATTATTAACCTATTGGGGTTGCATTAAGGCTAATTTAACTGTTGCTATGCTCGTGTGATTTTCGCAAAAATGTCGATTGCTCTCGATCAATCTTGTTGTGTGTCTGTCTGCCATTTCTCAGACTTGTAGGGACATGCCGTGGCATGTCCGCTTGTGTGCAAAATGTAATTGCCTGGGATGCGGACATGCCACGGCATGTCCCTACAGACAGGGGTGAAATAGGGGTGGGGATATACGAAGGGCTGCCGATTTCGGCAGCCCTTTGCTTATGGGATGTGGGGAATGGTTACTTCTCGTACTTCTTGAAGATTACGGTGGCGTTGTGGCCGCCGAAACCGAACGAGTTGCTCAGCGCGGCGCGGACTTCGCGGTGCTCAGCCTTGTTGAAGGTGAGGTTGAGCGATTCGTAGTCGATTTCCTCGTCCTTGTCATCTTCGTCATGGTTGATGGTGGGAGGAATGATGCCGTTGATGATGGCTTGGATGCTGAACATTGCCTCCAATGCGCCTGTGGCACCGAGAAGGTGGCCTGTCATTGACTTGGTAGAGCTGATGTTGAGCTTCTTCACTGCATCGCCGAATACGCCACGGATGGCTTTGATTTCGGAGATGTCGCCTACGGGAGTAGATGTGCCGTGTACGTTGATGTAGTCGATGTCTTCGGGCTTCATGTTGGCATCTTCGAGGGCGTTGCGCATGGCGAGCATCGCGCCGAGGCCTTCGGGGTGCGTAGCTGTCAGGTGGTGGGCATCTGCGCTGAGACCGCCGCCAGCCATTTCGGCATAGATTTTGGCTCCGCGGGCGAGCGCATGCTCGAGGGTCTCAAGCACGAGCACCACCGAACCTTCGCCCATGACGAATCCGTCACGGCTCTTGCTGAAGGGGCGTGATGCTGTCTCGGGGCTGTCGTTGCGGGTAGAAAGGGCGTGCATGGAGTTGAAGCCGCCCACACCTGCGGGGTAGATGGCTGCTTCGGCACCGCCGGTGATGATAGCGTCAGCTTTGCCGAGGCGAAGCAGGTTGAACGCGTCAACGATGGCGTTGTTTGACGAAGCGCAAGCCGAAACCACACCGTAGTTGGGTCCATGGAAACCGTATTCCATAGAGATGTGGCCGCTGGCGATGTCAGCGATCATCTTGGGGATGAAGAAGGGGTTGTATTTTGGACCTTGTTCCTGATGGCAGGCATAGTAGCCGGCTTCTTCTTCGAACGTGTGAAGACCGCCGATACCGGCAGCTACGATTACGCCTACGCGGTCAGGGTTGATGGAGCCGTCGGTGGCATCGAGAGCAGCATCCTTGACAGCCTGACGGGCAGCAACGAGCGCATACTGGGCGTAGAGGTCGAGCTGACGCTCCTTGCGGCGGTCGAAGTGGTCAGAAGCCTTGAAGTCCTTGACTTCGCAGGCAAACTGTGTCTTGAATTTAGAAGCATCGAAGTGGGTGATAGGACCCGCGCCTGACTTGCCGGCTACTGCGGCTTCCCATGTTGATGTTACGTCATTGCCGAGGGGCGTGATGGCTCCGAGACCCGTAACAACTACTCTCTTTAATTCCATATATGGTGAATTTTTAGATTAAGTGTCGCTTGAATGTAAGGAGATAAGGGCAGAGGGAGAGACAGTGAGATAGGAGAGGGGTAAAAAAGCGAGGGCCGTCAAGAGCGTTCTGACGGCCATCACGCTTGATGAAGTCTTTTTCACGTTGCTCTGGGAGCAGACAGTCATGCTGCCATGTCCCGGCGTGTTGCGGACAAAGGGTGATTATTTGTTGGCTTCGATGTAAGCGATAGCGTCGCCGACAGTGGTGATGCCTTCAGCCTTGTCATCGGGGATGGTGATGCCGAATTCTTTTTCAAATTCCATGATGAGCTCAACAGTGTCGAGGCTGTCAGCACCGAGGTCCTTTGTGAACTCTGCTGTTTCGGTTACTTCGTTTTCGTCAACGCCGAGCTTGTCAACGATGATAGCTTTCACGCGTGATGCGATTTCTGACATAGTTGTTTAGTTATTTGGTTAGTAAAATCATTTCGCGATGCAAATTTAGAGAAAAATTTCCGAAATGGAAAACATTTACATCCAAGAATTGAGTTTTTATGCTCAAATGGCGCAAAAGTGCGCAATGGGATAGCTGTAGCCCCTCTCAGCCAATATGTTAAATATTTGGCGATGTGTACATTTGGAGTGAGATGATGGAATACGACGAGAACCGCGATGCAACAACATAATCGCATGGCGGCTCCCATCATATTATATTAGTGGTGCCCGGGTGTAGGGACATGCCATGGCATGTCAGCAATCCGTAGTTTTTGCAATTATCACGCTTGTTGGGTTGACATGCCATGGCATGTCCCTACACTATTGCGATTTTTCCTACATTATCTGATTAAGATTGACCATGGCTGCTCTTATCATTATAATTGCCTCTGTAAGAGGCACCCATATACCATATAGGCTGTGCGCCTCCTACAGAGGCGGATATGGGGGAGGAATCAACATGGGTCATACAAACCTTAGGTTTGTATGACCCATGTCTAATATGTGAGACCCATACTGGGTCTTCGGAGTTGTTTTGCTTAGTTTGGTAGCATAGGGACGCGGCGCGTCCCTACTCATTGGCTTAGGCGATGCCGAGGTCGCGCTTTACGGCTTCGATCTTGTTGTCGGCTTCGCTGATGGCGCGGTCGTAGTCGGCTGCCGATGCCATCTTGCCGCGGACTTCGATGTAGAACTTGATCTTAGGCTCTGTGCCTGAGGGACGCACTGATACCTTGGAGCCGTCCTCGGTGAAGTACTGGAGCACGTTGGAGGTGGTGGGCATATCGAGTTTGCTGACATTGCCGGTGCGCATGTCGGTGAGGTTGAGACTGTCGTAGTCCTTGACCTCGATGACGGGGCTGCCACCGAGCTGTTTGGGTGGGTTTTCGCGGAAATTCTTCATCATCGCCACGATTTCCTCGGCACCGGTCTTGCCTTTGCGCACTACCGAGATGCCGGCTTCGCGTGAGAAACCGTATTTGATGTAGATGTCCTGGAGCATCTGGAGGAAGTCCATGCCCTTGTCCTTAGCCCATGCGCATGCCTCAGCCATGAGGGAGATGGCAGAAACGGCATCCTTGTCACGGGCGAAGTCTTCGGCGAGGAAGCCGTAGCTCTCTTCGCCGCCGCCGAGGTAGCGGCCTGTGCCTTCATGGTCACGGATTACCGATGCGATCCACTTGAAACCGGTGTAGCAGTCATACATGGGTATGTTGTTGGCATCGGCGATGGCTTTGATGGCTTCGGTGGTGACAATGGTCTTGACGATATACTCGTTGCCCTTGATGCGGCCAAGCTCTATGTTGCGTGTGATGATATAGTTAAGGAGTATCATCACGATCTGGTTGCCGTTGATGAGCACGTATTCGCCCTTGTTGTCGCGGATCACGGCTCCGATGCGGTCAGCGTCGGGGTCAGATGCCATGACCAGGTCGGCGCCTACTTCCTTGGCTTTGGCTATAGCCATTGCCATGGCTGAAGGCACCTCGGGGTTGGGTGACTCTACGGTGGGGAAGTCTCCGCTGGGCACATCCTGCTCGGGCACGTGGATGATGTTCTTGAAGCCGTAGTTGCGGAGGGAGTCGGGGATGAGTTTTACGCCGGTGCCATGTATAGGGGTGTAGACGATTTTGAGATCGGCATTGTTCTTGATGGCTTCGGGGCTGAGCGAGAGACCCTTGATGGCTGTGAGGAATGCCTGGTCGATATCGTCACCGATAATCTGGATGTTGGCGGGGTTGCCCTTGAATTTGATGTCGTTGACGCTCTTGATTTTCTCAACGTTGTTGATGATGTTGACGTCGTGGGGAGCGATGATCTGAGCTCCGTCAGCCCAGTAGGCTTTGTAACCGTTGTATTCCTTGGGGTTGTGGCTGGCGGTGATGTTCACGCCGCTCTGGCATCCGAGATGGCGGATGGCAAATGAGAGCTCGGGTGTGGGGCGGAAACTGTCAAACAGATACACCTTGATGCCGTTGGCAGAGAAGATATCGGCTACGATTTCGGCAAATTTGCGGCTGTTGTTGCGCACGTCGTGTCCCACTACCACCTTGATTTCAGGTTCGTCAACGAATGCCTCCTTGAGGTAGTTGGCGAGACCCTGTGTGGCTGCGCCCACGGTGTAGATGTTCATGCGGTTGGTACCGGCTCCCATGATGCCGCGCAGACCGCCTGTGCCGAATTCAAGGTCTTTGTAGAACGATTCGATCAGCTCGGTCTTGTCGGTCGCATCGAGCATGCGGCGCACCTCAGCGCGTGTGGTTTCGTCATATGCATCGGTCAGCCAAGCTTCGGCTTTGGCTGTCACCTGCTTGATAAGTTCCTGGTTGTCCATGTCTGTATCTTTTATGATTAATATTGTTACTTCCGAATTTTAGGGAATAGCAAATATAAGTATTAACAACCAAACTCCCAAATCCAGCCCTTGCGCAGGGTGTGAAACAATATTAAAACGCTCATGACGTCCCGTTGGAGAGGACGGCTTGTCGGCGTGCCAGGCGTTTCTGATGCTTGGCGAGGCGACGGTCACGTGCGGCTGCGCGGCGCATGGCATGTCTGTCATCGCGTATTATGACGGGGTCTGCCACTGGAGCTGCTGCCGACGGATTGGCGGTGGGCGAGACGGCATCGGTTGATGCGGCAGCCTCTCGTGATTGGCGGCGGCGTGCAGCGGCGGCACGTGCACGGCGAGAACGCTCTATCGCCTTGTCGATAAGCGGTTGGAGCAAGGTGAACACTACAGTCTCAGTGTCGGTGAAGTCTACACCGGCTCTGCCGGTGTCTATGTAGTCATCGATGCATTTGATCACTTTGTCCTCGTTGATATCATCGCTCAGCTGGCATACGCTATGTAGCTGTTGGCAGATGTGGAGGTAGAACTTCTGGGATACAGCGCGGTTCCACTTGGTTTTGCGTTGCTTAGGTGCGGAGTGTGTTGTCATCGGTGTTTCGGTTTTGTAATTTGTCACAAAACTACAACCCTCCAAATCCACAGGCATGCGAAAATATCAGCATGACGACTCTAAAAAATGTTTTGCCCATAGGGAAAAAATGCGTACCTTTGCACCACATGACAATCCACCCTATGCGCATGTGGCGTAATTGGTAGCCGCGTTAGACTTAGGATCTAATGTCTCAGGACGTGGGGGTTCGAGTCCCTTCATGCGCACAATAAGTCCCTTGTAACTGCCTGAGTTACAAGGGATTTTTGATTTTCACAAAGCGCTTGTTCTGCGCACAAAGTGTGACGCGTGGTCTTCAAGCTGTATCTATCTTACAATGTGGTCACAGGATGGTCTCCTCAAATGGGAATGGGTTATCTACCCCTATGCTGTCTCTTTGCTGTTTTTTATTTCATCACTTGTTTGTCTGAGAAGAAAAACTGTTGTATATTTGCTTTTGGATGTATATGAGTTTGGCGAATCTCTGACAGTCTTACTTATATCTGTTTACTCGTTCGAAAAGATTAGGTGCTTCTGCACCACACATCAAGTAATATCATACAATATCCAACATAATCATTATTTTTGCAACTCCATGAAGAAGCTTTTGTTGTTTTTCGTATTGATAATGGCTGGTGCCAATTTTGTTTATGCATCAAAAATTGCCACCTACTCTATTCCTATCACACGTGTCGAGATGTTGCAGGCAGACAGCGTAGGTGCAGATCCGATAAAAATATTAGCGTCTGATGCTGACGGTCTTATGCGCTCGCAGTATGAAGATAGCAGAATACAGGTTATCTGGAAATGTGACGGAATAAGATTCCGTTTTATCCTATTAAATAAAACCAACTATCCATTGACTATTGATTGGGACAAAATTATATGCGTTGATACCGAGGGCGAAATCGGCAATGTCATACATAATGGCACAAAATACAACGAACGCAACAGCGGGCAATTGAAAACGATAATACCGAAAATGGCAAAGCTGAATGACTTTTTAGTACCATCAAAGAATTGCGTATTTAACAGGGGCGGTTATTTCACAGTAGGCAGATGGCAAGAGAATTATCTTTTCCCATGTGTGTATAAGAATGCCAAGGATTTGAACAGTCACGCACCTAATCTTATAGGAAAAACGATGCGCTTAGAGTTCCCCATGGTCATAAACGATATAGAATACAGCTATACCTTTTATTTTGAATTGAGCGACCTTGCTGGCAATGCCAAATAATAGGACTGCTGATAATGATTATGTTCTAAGTAAATACTAATCATATCCATCGCGGTGATTTATCGCATGATGGACGCAGTGAAAACATTTTGATTATGAAAAGACTGATTTCAGCTATCATTGTAGTCCTTTGGTGCATAGGCGTTAGCGCTCAATTTCATGATGCACCTATCCTGCCTCCCGATCTTAATGTCGGAATCTGTATCATTTCTGCTGGAGATACTACTAACATCGAGCCTATAAAATATTATAAACAGAAACTCGGCTCAGGAGCGTTCCTGTCTGGTTTGACCTATGGCGCGGCAAAAGTTAAAAACAAAAATTTCTACAAAGGTAAGACCTCGCCAAATACCGTTAAAGTAGGTGACACCATCACTTTCGCTTTCGGTCCGATTCCGGTACAATACATTTCAACTCTATATATGTTTCAGCCCCAATATACCATCCGCAATTTTGCGGTGTGTAAGTTCGAGGTAAAGAAAGACCGCCGAGAATTAACTACTGCATCGGTAAATCTTTGGGGTGGGGCTGATGTCGGTATCAAAGAAAGTTCTGAATTGGAATTTGATGTGACGCTGTCGGCTGACGGTATATATCACGCCACTATTACAAAAGCTATTCCTGGCGAATATTGCTTTGTGTTTACAGACCATGGAGTAGGGGCGTACTCCAGCGTGTTTGACTTCTCGGTAGTCGAGTGATTCGAAGGTTCTCAAATGCCGCATAGATCACCAGTGATGATTCTGGTCTGCTGGTTTATTCTATAGATTATGCCGTGGAAGTCCCTCCGACCACTAGTGCCCTTCGGGACTTACGACATGCTTATTCCTTTGATACAATACATCGTTAAGTAACAGCATTGGGATACACTACTGGGCATCCGGCAACACGATAATCAATCTCTGAATATCGGCTGCCCAGGGTACAGCCTACTGCTGGTCAATCTTTTGCTGCGTGTGTCTGACGAGATGAGATTATCTCGATCTGCTATTCTAAAGCACTTATAACTCTTGTAGGGACATGCCGTGGCATGTCCGCTTTCAGCAGCACTCGCAAATGCAACGCCTGATGGGCGGACATGCCACGGCATGTCCCTACACTTCTACGATTCATCTTACATAACAGCAAAAGATTGACCAGTAGTAGGTGCAGCCCTCCAATCGGGGCGTTCTGCATTGCAGGCTGCACTTGCTCCAACTGAGAATGACTGGTGGCGATATGACTCTACAGCTGTTTCTCGTAGGCGAGGCGTGGTCCCCAGGGGAATTGGTGGATGCCGCGGCTGGTGTAGCCGTATTTGTCCATGAGGTGTTGCATGATCTTGTTGTCGGAGCCTGTGTCAAGGCGGATGCTTGTGATCCCCAGGCTGCGGAATGTCTGCTCGATGAGTGAAAACAGGGTGGAGGTGGTGTGTTGTCCTCTCAGGCAGTCGCCCAATGCGAGGCGGTGTACCACCCCGTAGCTTCCGCTATGCTCCCATATGTCGCCTATGCGCTCGTAGGCTTCGTCAGATGATGAAAGAGCTACATATCCCACCGCTGTCATGTCTGTGTCGATGAATACGTATGCCGTCCCGCAGTCGATGTCCCTCTCCACATCGCTGCGTCCCGGATAGCCGTCCTCCCACTGACGGAAGCCCGATTGTCGCTGAAACGCCCTGGCTTCGTCAAGGAGTGCCAGTATTACCTCTATGTCTTTTATATTAGCCTTGCGTATCCTCACGATGTGATGTCCTGGCTGTTTATTTGGACTTTGACTTCATCAAGCAAATTTCCCGTTAACTCGTTCTTGTTCGTATAAATAGTAGACATATCCAGAACCCTCAGCGTAGAGCCCCGTATTATTGTCTTCGAGCTTTGCGTAGGTCTCCGAATTGACGAAGTCCATCAGACTGTTTTGCACAGACTGACTGGTTTTTGAAGATATGTATTCGATGATGTCAGAAATGATACCTTCTTTCATGTAGTCTATTTGTTTATGGGTCAGCATTTATGCAAAAATTTGATAGATTCTGGCGAATGAAAAAAATATTGAGATGTGAAACGCTTGAATTGCAACTCTTCCAGGAGTCTCTTCATATCTATAAAGCCATTTTCAAAGTTGCGGATCAGGTAAGCTATATCGTCATCGGCTACAGGTCCTATGACAATGTCAAAGTCATGTTCATGAAGCTTGGCTCCTATCCGTCTGTTTCTCATGACGAATTTTGCCCATTCCTCGTTTGGTGAATCGAATAACTTTATATTCAGTGAATCCGATGCATGTTCAATATCAAAGTCAAATTCCGTCACTGTAGGGATGCCTCCCAATGCTGTTGAAACTGGGCATGAACAATGAATCCAATAGAGGAGGCACGTCGGAGACGTGCCAGTTGTGCGTAACCCCATGCACGGAGCGTCAGCGAACGTACATGGGGTACTGGATGCTCCTGTAGAATCAACCTCGGAGAGGTTGTGGCACGCATGATTATGTGTGTAAGTCATTGATTTAAAATGGAAAACAAGAATGGCGGTGCACGAACGCAGGTATGCCCCAACCTCTCCGAGGTTGATCATAATAGCATATCATCTGACCCCATGTACGTTCGCTGACGCTCCGTGCATGGGGTTAATCACGGCTGGCACGTCTCCGACGTACCTCTTATATTGGAATCATCGTCTTTGTCAGATTCAACAGCATTGGGATGCCACCGTATCGGTCTGCGGTACGGGACGACATTTTTATAGCCTGTTCTTTAAGTTCAGTCAGGTAGAAGCCTTGACCGAAATCTTTGAAAGGGCGTCCTTTTGTCAGATCAATAGAGTCTATCTCGGTGTTTGAGCCGTGGTAAAGCCTGATCATATTGCACCTCCGTTTTGTTTGCAGACAGCTGCCATGTCATCCACGCAGTCATTAAAAGACAACTGATGCTCGATTTCATAGTGCTTTTCAAGAAAGTCGAGACCTTTGAATCTTATGAGATAATTCGTGGCTTGCTTAAATGTCAGTCCAAATTTTGATGCAAACTCACTTATTGCAGCGATTATGTATCTTATTTTGGGCGATGTGGACATTTGGGGTGATGAAA
>LUJR01000041.1 GCA_001689515.1 Bacteroidales bacterium M7 | reverse complement strand
TTCAACCGGCTTTTGCTACTGACCCCAAAAATCCTTTATCAAGAATATGAGACAATAAGAAGCCTACAAACCGCGTCATCGTTTTCCCATGGATGGGAAACAGTTCAGCAGACTGTAAGGAGTCAAAATCCGTAATAAATAGAGATTAAAGTAAATCATTTGTGTCATCACGTAAGTTTTCCCCTTAAGGCTACTGCAAAAGTAATACTCATTTTCATATTTTCAAAATAAGTTCACATATATTTTGGCAAAAATGTCATTTTCTCACTTCATAAAAGCTAAAATAATTTAAACCTGTCAGCCAATGACATTTTCAGGCTTCGATTCAAAAGAGCGTGGGCAAACATATGGCACAGGGAGGACTGGGTATTATGATATGGAGAACGGTAATGAGACAGATTGTGGGGTTGCTGCGTGTAGCTGACGAGATGAGATTGTCCCTGACAGTTTTGCTAACAACACTTTATAACTCTTGTAGGGACATGCCGTGGCATGTCCGCTTTCAGCAGCACTCGTAAATGCAACGCTTGATGGGCGGACATGCCATGGCATGTCCCTACACTATTACGATTCTCTTACATAACCAACCAAAGATTGACCAGCAGTAGGCATGTCCTTACACCAGTCATATGAGGTATCCTTTTTCTGCGGCAATGGGAGTACAGCCATTGGCTTGATGACCGTGGAGGCAAAATAGATAGAGGGGTGCGACGCTTCACGCGTGGCACCCCTCTGGGGAATTGTTGGATGGGATATATATTTGGAAATTGCTCTGATTGCCTTGATTAGAGCACACCCTGAGCCATCATTGCGCGGGCTACCTTCATGAAGCCTGCCACGTTGGCACCCTTCACGTAGTTGATGTAGCCGTCCTTCTCCTTGCCGAAGAGTTCGCACTGGTGGTGGATTTCCTTCATGATGCCCTTGAGCTTCTCGTCAACCTCTTCGGCGCTCCAAGAGAGCTTCTGAGAGTTCTGAGCCATCTCAAGACCAGATACAGACACACCGCCTGCGTTGGCAGCCTTGCCGGGAGCATAGAGGATGCGAGCTGTGAGGAATTCCTTGATAGCCTCGGGGGTTGAGGGCATGTTGGCACCTTCGCTGACAGCGATGACACCGTTGGCGAGGAGGGCGCGAGCATCGTCGCCGTCGATTTCGTTCTGAGTTGCAGAAGGCATGGCGATGTCACACTTGCAGTGCTTCCAGGGACGTTCGCCTTCGAAGTACTGGCAGCCGTATTCCTCAGCAAATTCACGGATGCGGCCACGATATTCGTTCTTGAGCTTGAAGATGTAGTTGAGCTGCTCCTGGCTGATGCCTTCGGGCACGTAGATTGTGCCGTCAGAGTCGCTCATTGACACAACCTTGGCACCGAGCTGAAGAAGCTTCTCTGCGGTGTACTGAGCCACGTTGCCTGAGCCTGAGATGGCTACAACCTTATCCTTGATGTCGATGCCCTTGGTGGCGAGCATGTTGAGCAGGAAGTAAACGTTGCCGTATCCTGTAGCCTCGGGACGGATGAGCGAGCCGCCGAATTCGAGACCCTTGCCGGTGAATGTGCCTGTAAATTCGCGAGCCATCTTCTTATACATGCCATACATGTAGCCTACTTCACGACCGCCTACACCTATGTCACCTGCGGGGACGTCGGTGTCAGGACCGATGTGACGCCAGAGCTCGGCGATGAATGCCTGGCAGAAGCGCATCACTTCCTTGTCGCTCTTGCCGCGGGGTGAGAAGTCAGAACCACCCTTGGCACCGCCCATGGCGAGTGTGGTGAGAGAGTTTTTGAAAGTCTGCTCGAAAGCGAGGAACTTCAGGATTGACTGGTTGACGCTTGAGTGGAAGCGGATACCGCCCTTGTACGGACCGATGGCATTGTTGTGCTGGATACGGTAGCCCATGTTGTTCTGTACCTTGCCGTTGTCGTCGATCCAGCTGACGCGGAATGAGAAGATGCGGTCAGGTATGCAGAGACGCTCGATGAGGTTGTAAGCGTCAAATTCGGGATGCTCGTTGTAGGTATCCTCGATAGTGGAGATTACTTCCTCCACTGCCTGGAGGTACTCGGGTTCGTTGGGAAAACGACGACGCAGGTCGTCCATTACTTCCGTTGCTTTCATATACTATTGGAAATTATATAAAGAGGTTTTTAAAACTATCTTTTTTACTTGCGAGAGCACGCTTTCCGTGGAAAATCTTATGCCATCCGTAATGTTTCGCTGCAAAGTTAAAACATTTTGCAGCGATATGCAATACTTTTGCTTGTTTTTCTTTGTAAAAAGTTACATTTTGCTTGTGCGGTGGAAAGGGATAAGTCTTATAAAACGAATAAGTCGTATAAATCTTATATGACTTATACGACTTATCGGATTTATCTGTATGCCTATCGGCTATTGCTTGGCAGGGAGGATGCCGTCGCGGCGCAGGAGGGCATCGACGGTGGGATCTTGCCCGCGGAAGCGGCGGTAGAGCACGGCGGGATCCTCAGTGCCTCCGCGCTCAAGGATGTTATGGCGGAATGACGCTGCAGTCTCGGGATTGAAGATGCCATCTTCCTCAAACTTGGCAAATGCGTCAGCATCAAGCACTTCGCTCCACTTATAGCTATAATATCCGGCTGCGTAGCCTCCGGCGAAGATGTGGCTGAACTGGGGCGACACGAGAGAATTTTCAATAGCAGGGAACATCTGCACAGGTGCGCCGGCTTTCAGCTCCAGTGCGGTGAAATCTTCCACGGGAGCCAACGCTGTGTGCCAAGCCATGTCTATAAGCCCGAAATTGAGCTGACGCAGGCATGCGTAGGCAGCTCCGAACTGTTCCGATGCCACCATCTTGACTATAGTGTCGGAGGGTATGGGCTGTTTGGTGACGTAGTGGCGGGCGAAGTTGTCAAGAAACTCCTTTTTGGTAAGGAAGTTCTCGTTGAATTGCGAAGGTAGTTCAACGAAGTCGCGGTAGACCGATGTGCCCGACATAGAGGGGTACTTGGTTGCAGCCAACAGCCCGTGGAGCGAATGTCCGAACTCGTGGAGGAATGTCTCCACTTCATAAGGTGTCAGCAACGATGGCTTGCTGTCGGTAGGCTTGGTGAAGTTGGTGACGATGGTGATGAGAGGACGCACTTCGGTGCCGTCATCCTTGATCTGCTCCGAGCGGAACTCCGTCATCCATGCGCCCGGACGCTTGCTTTCGCGGGGGAAGAAGTCGGCATAGAATATGCCCATGAATTTACCGTCAGAATCGGTGACCTCATAAGCCTTGACATCGGGATGATACACTTCTATCGAAGGATTCTCCTTGAACTTGAGACCGTAGAGCTTGCCGGCAAGCCCGAACACGCCATCGATGACCGATGACAGCTCAAAGTAGGGACGCAGCGACTCCTCGTCGAAGTCATATTTGGCTTCCTTGAGCTTGTTGGCATAGTAGCTGTAGTCCCAAGGCATGATTTCCATGGGCTTACCCTCAAGTTTGGTAGCATAGTCAGTCAACTCGGCGAATTCTTTCTGTTGAGCCGGACGGTATGCCTCCACGAGCTTGTTGAGAAGGTCATATACCGCTTCGGGAGTCTTCGCCATGGTGTTTTCAAGGGAATATTCGGCATAGTTCTTATGGCCGAGAAGCACTGCTATCTGGCGGCGCACTTCGGCGATGCGGCGCATGATGGCAGTGTTGTCATATTCGCCTTTGAGGTTGCGCCCATTATAGAGACGCCACATCTTTTCACGCAGATCGCGACGCGATGAATACTTCATAAACGCCATGTAGGTGGGCTGGGCGAGGGTGAACAGATATTCTCCGTCGCGTCCCTTCTCCTTGGCGGCAAATGCAGCTGCCTCCACCGATGACTCGGGCAGCCCGGCGAGGTCGTCGGCTGTGAGCCATATTTCGTAAGTATTCAGTTCTTTAAGCACATTCTGACCGAATTTGGTGGTCAGTTCGCTCAATTCGGCATCAAGCTTCTTGTATTTCTCGCGGTCTTCGCCCTGAAGGAGTGCGCCGTTGCGTGAAAACGACTCATAGGCATTTTTGAGCAGCATCGAGTCCTCGGTGTTGAGATGGAGTGTGGCGCGGCTGTCATAGACGGTGCGGACGCGCTCCCACAGTTTCTCGTTGAGGGTGATGGAGGTGCTGTATTCGCTCAGACGCGGAGTCATGCGCATGGCTATGTCGTTCATCTCATCGGAGTTGGCGGCTTCGAGCAGAGGATAAAACACATTGAGCACGCGGTTGAGGTCTTCGCCTGAGTGCTCGAGAGCCACGATGGTGTTCTGGAACGTGGGAGCGTCCTTGCTCTCGGCGATAGCGTTGACTTCGTCAAGACCGAGCTTCATGCCGCGCTCCATGGCTTCCTCCATGTCCTTGGGGGTGATCCGTGAGAACGGGATGGTGCCGTAGGGGGTATCGGTAAACTCGCTGAAAAGCGGATTAGTAGCTGTAGACATCAGTGTCGTTGTCAATAATATTGATGATAATAGTTTGATTTTCATGTGATGATGGATTGGCGTAATTAGCATAGGGTGTTATCTCTTGAGGGGACGCGTTTTCTCCTCTAACCATGCCGCACCCTCGGCATCGAGCATCGGGGTGAGCCGCTCGCGTACGGTGGCGTGGTAGTCGTTGACCCATGCGATTTCCTCATCTGACATGATGGAGGTGTCAAAGAGGCGCAGGTCGAAGGGGAAGAGTGTCAGTTCCTCAAAGGCGTAGAAGTCATCGAACTCCGTGGTCATCTTCGGCACTGTCAGCACAAGATTCTCGCAGCGTATGCCGTAGCGGTCGCTCAGGTATATGCCAGGTTCGTTGCTGGTGATCATGCCTGGGAGCATCGGTGCCATGGTGTCGTTGAGTCGGATGCTCTGGGGACCTTCATGTACATTGAGGAAGTGCCCTACGCCGTGACCAGTGCCGTGGAGATAGCTTTTGCCCTCCTTCCAGAGCGGCATGCGCGCCATCGCGTCAAGCTGGTGCCCGCGTGTGCCGGCTGGGAATACGGCTGTGGAGATAGCTATATGTCCCTGCATCACGCGGGTGAAGTCATGCTTCATCTCGGCGGTGGGAGTGCCTATAGCTATGGTGCGCGTGATGTCGGTGGTGCCGTCGATGTAGTTGGCGCCAGAGTCGATTAGCAAGAGGTTGTCGCCCTTGATCTCGGCATTGCTCTGCTCGTCAGCAGTGTAGTGCACTATAGCTCCGTGAGCACCGAAACCGGCTATGGTGGCGAAACTGTCCTCGAAATACAGTGGCTGCTCCGAGCGGCGGCGCGTCAGTATCTCGGCTACGTCCATTTCGGTCAGCTTTGCCCCTGAAGCGAGGCGCTTCTCTATCTCCATAAAGCTGTAGACCAGAGCCACTCCGTCACGTTTCATCGCCTCGCGAGTGCCAGCGAGCTGGATGTCATTTTTGACCGCTTTGAGCATAGCCACGGGTGATTTGCCCTTGACGACGCGGTCCCCGGCGATATGTGCCAGCTCCACGGCATTCTGGGTGGCTGACATCAGCATCTTCTCGTCATCGGCGAGCGTGCCGAGGAAACTCTTGACAGCCGTATAGGGCATCACCTGCACATCTGCGGCTTTAAGATAAGCCTCCACTTCGGGGGTCATCTTCACGGGATCGACAAAGATGGTCGAGCCTTTGGGCGAGAGATAGAGGAAAGATGTTGCCACAGGATTGTCGGGCACGTCATTGGAACGTATGTTGAGCGTCCATGCTATCTCGTCCAGGGCTGACAGGAAGGCTGTCGAAGCCCCGCTCTGAGCCACATTGGCAAGCACACGGCTTATCTTTGATTTCGCGTCCTCGCCGGCATATTTGATGTCGTGGACGAAAATCTTGTCGGCTGGGAGGCTTGGACGGTCGGTCCATATGGGGTCGATGGGACTGAAATCCACGCGGATATTGATGCCTTTGGCAGCCAAAGACTCGGCGAGGGCGGCGCATCCGTCTATCGACATGGTCATGCCGTCGATGCCTACGGTGTTGCCCTTATGGAGATTCTGGCATAGCCACGATGGTATGTCGGGCGTGTCGGGCAGTCCCTCTTTCATCAATTCGATGCCTGTGCCTGCAAGCTGCTGGGCTGCTTGCAGGAAGTAGCGCGAGTCGGTCCACAGCAGAGCCTTGTCAAGGGTCACCACCATGGTGGCGGCAGAACCTGTGAAACCGCTCAGAAAGCGCACCACATGCCAGTGGTCTGATATATATTCGCTGAGATGTGCGTCGGTGCGCGGTATGATCATCGCATCGATGCTCTGTGACTTCATCGCCTGACGAAGAGCGTTGATTCGTTGTGTGAATGTGTTCATGATATGTATGTGTTTTATCTAATAGGCAAATATACAAAGAATATTCGTACCTTTGCCGGCATAAACACTACTTAATATATCTATGATACGCAATCTGCTTTTTGACCTCGGAGGAGTCATACTTGACATCAAACGTGACAATTGCATCAAGGCTTTCGAACAGCTCGGTGTCCACGACCCAGGCAAGTATCTCGGCGACTACGAGCAGAGCGGTTTTTTCCACAATATAGAGGCTGGTCTGATTACTCCGGCGCAATTCCGTGACGAAGTGCGCACACTCCTTGACCACCCTGTGACCGACGAGCAGATTGATGAGGCGTTTAATGCTTTTCTCATAGGTATTCCTGTGGAGCGGTTGCGTGAAATCGACCGTCTGCACCGCCACTACCATATCTATATGCTCAGCAACACCAACGCTATCATGTGGAACTCGTTCATCCAGCGTGAGTTCCGCAAGGACGGTCACGACATGGCGTATTATTTCGACGGCACGGTGACCAGCTTCGAGGCAAAGGTATGCAAGCCCGATGCCGGTATATTCCGCTTCGCCGAGAAAAAGTTAGGCATCAACCCGGCTGAAACCCTGTTTATGGATGACTCTGCGGCAAACTGCGAGGCAGCCCGCGCCCTCGGCTTCCATGCCGCACAGGTGCTCCCAGGCGCTGAATTCATTACACTGATACCCAATGCCATATAAATCTTATAAGTTTTATAAATCTTATAAGAAGTTATAACCGCTATGACAAGACCTGAAGCTCCACGCCGTATCGCCGCTATCGGCACGTTTGACGGTGTGCATCTCGGACATCGGGCTGTAGTGGACTATCTCGTGGCGGAGGGGAGAGTCCGCGGACTCGTCCCGACGGTCGTGACATTTTCATCGCACCCTTTAGCATTGGTGCGACCTGAGAGAGTGCCTAAATCGCTGTGTCATTTATCTCAGCGACAGCAGCGGCTGCTTCATGCAGGTGTCCGTGATGTCATTGTGCTTCCGTTTGATGAGCCATTGAGGCGCATGACAGCCCATGACTTCATAGCCATGCTCCATGACAGATATGGAGTGGATGCGATAGTGCTCGGATTCAACAACAGTTTCGGCAGTGACCGCCTCCGTGATTTCGAAGATTACGTAAACGTTGCGCATGGCATAGGCGTAGATATGCTCCAAGCTCCGCGATATGAATATCCGGGATTTGGAGAGGTCAGCTCCACTGCCATCCGCCATCTTATAGCTTCAGGAGATGTCACTACCGCATCGCGCCTCTTGGGTCATCCGCTGTCATTGTCAGGCAAAGTGGTCGGCGGTCATCGCTTAGGGCGCACCATCGGCTTCCCTACAGCCAATCTGGATATAGACCCTGCGTGCGCCATCCCGGCAGAAGGTGTCTACGCATGCCGAGCCAGTATTTCTGCGCCTGGCTCTACAAAGCATTACAAGGCGATGGTCAATATCGGCTATCGCCCCACAATAGATATCTCCACGCAACCCCCTCTCACAGTCGAAGCATATCTGATAGACTTCACCGGCAACCTCTATGGCAAAGAAATCACCCTCGAATTTATCTGCCGCCTGCGCCCCGAGCAAAAATTCGATTCCCTCGACTCCCTGATAGCCCAACTCCACTCCGACCGGGAAGCCGCCATCCATTGCATCCAGTCCAATTCATAACACCTAATTCTTAATATTCCAGATAAAACGAAGCGACCTTGCCGACGATGCGGCAGGGTCGCTTTGATTAGGATGCTTTTAGAATAATTATAGCTGACAAAAGTCGTACTTTAAGCACTAATGACCTCATCAACTATACTCAGTCGTTGACAGGTTGGGGCTGCGTTGAGCTGGGATTGTTCTGGGCTGCTGTTATCTTGCTGTTTGCCTGGATTTCATCATTAGGTATTGGGAAAAGCATGACAGGACTTTCAGCTGGTATATTGTACACCCAAACTGACGGCCATCCACCACCTCGTCGGTCAATAGGTTTCTTGAGACGCATGATGTCAAAGTAGCTAATGCCTTCACCCCAAAGCTCCACACGACGCTGGAACCATACAGCATCTCTCACCTCTTCGGCAGTTGAGGCTGAGCATGTATAGGATGGGTCTCGGTATGTCTGAACGAATGAAGTCAGAGTCTGAGCGCCAACTGACGGTGAACCAGCCATTGCTTGAGCTTCAGCTTTTATAAGATACATCTCCTCAATGCGCATACGCATGATGTCACAAGCATTTGTGGAGACACCAAGTACATCCTGATAAGGTGCAAACTTCACTTGAGCATATGGAGCAAGTCTGGCATTGGTAAATGCCTGTTGTGATGGGGTTAGGTTGTCACTCTTTCCATTGGCGTCTAAGAACCAGCCTTTACGTACATCCGTATCTGGAATGGCATCATATAAAGCACGATTGACGAAACGCTTGTAAGGTGTCAGAGTAGTGTAACCATAACAGAATGACCCCATAAATGAAGGCCAATTGCAAAGACCCGTCTGCACACAATCATCATTTTCATTGATTGGGAACGCCCACATCACGCACGGTTCATCCATTGACCACAGCACTGGACCTGCGGCTTCCTGCATGCTCATAGGCTGTCCGTCAAAAGCGTTAATAGCATCCTGGGCATCATCAGCTGCTTCTTGCCACCTGCCCATCAACAGATTAGCACGAGCACGCAGACCATAAGCTGTCGCAAGGCTTGCGCAGCGTTTAGGTTTGCTTGACAGTAGCTCGTCAGCTGTAATAGGAGTCCTGGAAAGGTAGTCAACTGCATTATTAAGGTCGTCCATTATCTGGGCATACACCTCAGCAACCGAAGCTCGCGGATTTCCGCCAGCAATTGCTACCTCCTCCATGTTGCGATCCGTAACGATAGGGACACATGGCGCATTTTCATGTCCGAGATAAGTAAACTGGAATGTCTGAGCCAGATGCATATACGATGCTGCGCGTTCGGCTTTGGCTTGTGCGATGAAGAACATGGTTTCCTCATTGTCAGAGGTGTCACCTGTAGTCTGCAACAATGTATTTGCCGCGTTTATGATCTGATAGGGGTAATACCATGCATATGACGAGTTACGCGAAGTGGGAGTCGCATCCGACAGCCCGTTGGCATCCTGATACCAGTTGTAACCGCTGTTGATGCCGCTGCAATCTATGCCTCGGCTGTCAAGCACCAGCATGAGGCTCGGCATGCCGAAATCTGACTGCACATTGCCTTCGGTGTAGATTGATGCAAATTGTGATGCAGTTGCAGAAATACCGGCCAGTGAGGCCACCAACTTCTCAGGGTACTTCTCGGTCAGTTCCTTTTTCTGCTCCGTGGTAGCATAGCCGCCATAAATCTCTGTGTCGAGATCATTGCATGCGGTCATGCCTGACAACGTCAGTAGTCCGAGTGTGAAAATTTTATAAGTAGGTTTCATCTTAAGATCGTTTAAAATATTCATTAAAGACTTTCAGTCTCAGAACGTGATACGCAGACCTCCGGATATTACTCGAGCAGGAGAATATGTGGAGTTTTCTGATGACACATAGCTTTGACGTGGATCAAGACCCTTACGCTTGCTCCACAAAGCCACATTTTCGGCAGCCCCGTATATTCGCAATTCCTCCAATCCCAATTTCTCTATCAAATTTTTCTTGAATGAATAACCAAGAGTGATATTGTTGAGTGACAGGAAATTGCTTGAAATCAGCCAGCGGTCAGTAGCTGCATATCCTTGTGCGAACTGGTCTCCTGTATCCATACGCGGCACATCGGTGTCTCGATTGTCGGGTGTCCAGGCATTGAGCAGGTCTTTGTGCATAGCCATACCGAGCGAGCGGGTTTTGCCGCAATGCATGAAATCGTAATAGGTGTAATCGAGCAGACGTCCTCCAAACTGATATGCAAATTGGATTGAAAAATCAAAGCCATATGCCTTCACTGATGTGCCGAAACCGCCGTAACCCTTAGGCATGAGGTTGCCTGAACCAACACGGTTGGTTATGTAAGCATCCGTCGCGCTTGCGGTCTTGTACTCCACTCCGTTTTCATCAAGAGCCCAGTACTGAGCCTCACCGTTGTCAGGATTGACACCTGCATACTTCACCATGTAAAGCTGGTACATCGACTCGCCCTCGCGATACAGGCGGCTGCCGTTGATCCATTCGCCGTTGAGATCAGGATGCAGTTTGAGAATCTTGTTACCCGCAAAGGTGATATTGGCATTGATATCCCATTGTACATCCTTGTTCTTGAACAATGTGCCGTTAAGGTCTATTTCCAGACCATTGTTACGCATGGAGCCTACATTCATAGGTATTTCTGCATAACCAAGCGAAGGTGACGTCGGCATGAAATAGAGCATGTCGGAGGTTTGTCGATTGAAGTACTCAATGCTTCCGTCAATCCTTCCGTTGAAGAAACTGAAATCAAAACCGATATTGAAGTTGTTCGAAGTCTCCCATGAAATATCGGGGTTGCCTTTATAATACAACGCAGCATCGTTCCAGACACCGTTACCACCTGTGACATTGTACATATCTGCGTAGGCATACCAATATCCAAGGTTGTCGTTGCCAAGGTTGTCGTTACCGTTCTGACCGAACGATGCCTTAAACTTCAGCATGTCGAGCCAAGTCCAATCCTGGGCAAACTTCTCTTTAGATATGTCCCAAGCTCCGCTGACTGACCAGAAACTGCCCCAGCGATGTTTTTTGGCAAACCTTGATGAAGCATCGCGACGGTAAGATCCCATGAAGAAATACTTGCTGTCATAGTTATACTTCGCATTGACAAGGATACCTCGTGTGGCATAGCTGTACTGCATGCCTGAAGTATAGTAATTATCAATCGTGTTGCTGACGAACTGCACATCGGGGAAGTACATGTTTTCGCCCTGCCCCACGAGATTATCGTGACGCCAGTCAAGGCTCTCATAGCCGGCAAGAATAGACATGTTGTGGACATTGTTGAACGTGCGCTGGTACGATGCAAGAGCCTGAATATTGAGTGCGCGTGTGCGCATCCAGTAGTTCTGCACTTGACCGTTGATTTCTCTGAACTGTCCGTATAATCCATTTAGTATCATGTTACGGCGCGTATTGTCAAGGCTGTAACCTATTGTACCTGTCACATTGAGACCTTCGATAGGAGTGAGAGATGCGTACCATTTCCCCTGGAAGAAGTCTGTGAGATACTCACGCTTATCGTAATTCAATCCGCTCATAGGGTTGGCGCCATTCATGTAGTTACGGGTTTGATTAGTGTATCCGTAACCCGGAGAGCCGAAATCATAGATAGGAAGATTGCGGACAGGATCATACATTATATTGCCTGCGGCATCACGCACATACATCGGGTAGACCGGTCCGAGAGAGTTGGTAATGAAGAAAGCATTACCAGCTGAGGTAGACGCATCTTCTCTTGTCTGGTCACGGGGGATGGAGCTATTTGTGTAGACGTACGCCAGATTTGTACCCACCTTAAGCCAGTTGTTAAATTTGTAATCAACGATGGCGCGAGTAGAGAGGCGCTTGAAATCCGAATTTTGGATTATACCATCATCGGAGAGATATGACCCCGAAAGATAGTAATTGATCTTATCCGTAGCCGCAGAAATAGAGACATTATACTCTTGGCGGAAACCGTTGCGGTAGGTACCTTTGTTCCAATCATCGGGAGTATAATAATACTCTCCATCCGAGTAACCGAGGTGAGCATTAGGGTTTATGTCAAATCGGTTGTTTATAAAGAAACTCTCGCCATCAGGCACGGTATATATCTGATAACCTATACCTACGGGGTCATCACCATTATATCCCCACAAATTACTATTTGCATACCTGAGCGCAACCTCTTCCGAAGCCCCTCTGTTGTAGAAAGCATAATTGTAAAGAGCCTGGCCGACAAGTTTCATATACTGGTCTGTATCAGTTATAACATCATAGTCAGATGTCAGACGATGATTGGCACCCCAACGGGCATCAAAAGTGATTTTGACCTTGTCCGAATCACCCTTTTTAGTGGTGACGAGGATGACACCGTTGGCACCGCGGGCACCGTAAAGGGCGGTAGAGGCGGCATCTTTCAGCACAGTCATTGACTCGATATCCTGAGGGTTGAGCAGATTGATGTCGCCCTCATAAGGCAGACCATCCACCACATACAGAGGTTGCGTGCTCGCATTGATAGAACCCACACCACGGATAAGAACCTTAGGGGCTGATCCTGGCTGACCATTGAAACTCTGGGTCTGAACGCCAGCTACCTTGCCTGAGAGGGCGTCGGTAGCTGTGCTGACAAGAGCATCCTGTAACTGCTCAGCTCCCACTACAGAGGCAGAACCAGTGTACTCGCTGCGCTTGGCTGTGCCGTAAGCCACAACCATCACCTCATCAAGACGATTGGTGGAATTTACGAGCTTGACAGTCATACCGTTAGAAACGGGAACTGTGGCAGTGTGCATGCCTACGTAAGAAACCTTTAGCTCCTTGACACTGGCAGGGATTGAAAGGGTAAACTGACCGTCGATGTTGGTCGCCGTACCCGTACCTCCGCCTACCGGGAGAACCGTAGCACCCACGAGCGGCTCGCCGTCCTCAGCAGAGAGGACCGTGCCGCTGACCGTATGCGACTGAGCCGCCGCACCCACCGCCAGCGCGAACACCGCCGCGAACAATAGCAATAGCTTTTTCATAATTGGTTAAGATATTTGGTTAAAAAACATACTGGTGTCATACCTGAAAAAGTGTAGGGTGTCCGGGCCGGACAAC
>LUJR01000040.1 GCA_001689515.1 Bacteroidales bacterium M7 | reverse complement strand
CCGGGGCGCTCTTTTTTTGCACACGCCCCACGGGATCTGTAAGTCTTATAAATCTTATAAATCTCATAAGACTTATAAATCTTATATGCTGTGGAGCAATCTAATAATCTCCCATAAATGTTGTATCTTTACGAGGTTAATTGATTTGAACGCTATCATATGATTAATATAAAGGATATTTTGGATGTAAAGGGTCGTATCGACCGCTGTGTGCAGGCTCGCAGGATAACCGAAGCTTTGAACTTGCTGGTGACGCTTGCTTCGATGACTGCAAGTGACTGGCGAGTGACTGACGAGATCGAACGCATGCGTTCGTCCTATGAATATATGAGCAGATATGCTCTTGACGGCATTGATGATCCCGAACGTAAAAACGTCTATCTCGGCATAGTCAAGGGCATACGCACGCTTGCTGATCGCATGGTGCGGCATGCCAAGTCAAAGGATGCCTCTACCATGTATTTTGATGCACTGAGATATTCTCAGCTTCACCCTGAGACTACCATCGCATCTCTTTCGGCTCAGTTGATGAAGGATGCCAAGGAGAGCGCTTTGCGCGTTTTTACTGGCGGCTCTATTAATATAGAGGATGTCAAGGCTCGGGAGAGCAAGGCTGCCGATCTGTTCCGTATGATATGGATTTCTTATCCCATGAAACATGAGGATATTGCATCCGTAAGGGAGATGATGCAGTCTGACAGCACGCCGCGCCATCTCAAGCTGTTCCTGATTTCAGCCCTTATGCTCGGGTGCATGGAATATTACGACGAGCAGAAACTGCTTTTATTGGCAGATATATATTCCGACAACGTGGATGCCACAGATCCACAGCTTTCCATGAGGTCATTTATAGCCATACTGATGGTGTTATGGATATATCGTGGCGAATCACTCGGCAAGCCAGTGGATGACCGTCTCGCCGCGTTGGCTGATATGGCTTCATGGCACAGGGATGTGAAGATGGCGGCTCTGCTGCTGCTTCGCACACGTGACACGGAGAAGATAGCCAAGACTATGACAGAGGAGGTCATACCGTCGATGCTCAAACTGCGTCCCGACATCTACCGCAAACTCAATGACGAGGGGGCGGTGGATGACCCTGCATCTCTTGGTGAGAATCCCGAGTGGGAGGAACTGCTCGAACGCAGCGGTCTCAATGACAAACTCAAGAAACTCAGCGAGATGCAGGAAGAGGGGAGCGATGTGATGATGGCAACCTTCTCACATCTCAAGAGCTATCCTTTTTTCAGTGATATGACAAACTGGTTCATGCCGTTTCATGATGACCATTCTGCCATGATGCAGCTGCGAAGCACTTCCGGAGGCGATGCTGTGGCTGATATGATCGCGGCATCTGACTTTGTATGCAGTAGTGATAGGTTCTCGATGCTTTTCAGCATCAACAGCCTCCCTGAGACGCAGCGCAAGATGATGATGCAGCAGTTTGAAGCGCAAAACATCAATATGGCAGAGATGCGCAACGCTGAGCTGCACCGTGAGGATGGCGGCCGCGAGGTGTATGCGACAAATTATATCCGCGACCTGTACCGTTTCTTCAAGCTCTTCCGCCGCAAAGGGGAATTTAAGGATCCGTTTGCATCAGGATTCAATCCTGTCGACATCCCCCAAATAGCTGATACGTTTGATGATGCTGACAATCTGTCACTCATAGCCGAGTTCCTGTTTCGTCATGGATATTGGGCTGATGCTGTCACGGTATTCAACAAATTGCTCCCCCTTGCCGACAGCAAGGCTCAGATATATCAGAAAATGGGATATTCGGAGCAGAAACTTGGTCATCATGAAGCAGCCCTGCGTCTCTATGAGCAGGCGGAGATGCTTGATGCCACAAACAAGTGGACGTGGCGACGCATAGCCGCTTGCCACCGTGTGATGGGCAATCCAGCCAAGGCATTGGCTTATTATGACCGTCTGCTTGCCGATGATACTGACAATCTCTCTCTGACCTTGCAGAAAGCCAATGCCCTTGCAGAGTTGGGACGTAACAGCGATGCACTGAAATTGTATTTCAAGGTGGAATTTCTTGATCCCTCGTCGCGCAAGACTCTCCGGCCTATCGCCTGGATATCGTTTCTGACTGGTGATTATGACACATCGCGCCGTTACTATGAGCGAGTTCTTGAAGATGCTCCGATGCCTGCGGATATGATCAATCTCGGACACCTTGAGATGGCTACGCATCACTATCACGAAGCAATAGACATGTACAAGCGAGCCATAGAGATGCCCGGAGGTGGCAAAGCAGCCTTTGCCAAGTCGATGCAGGAAGACCTCAAGCACCTCCGTGCCGCTGGAGTCGACGATCTCATGACCGGCATAGTCATCGACCGTCTGATCTGATGTCCCGACAGGATATATGTATGCCTGATATAGCCCCAACGCTTTGCATCATATAGTGAATAAAATCTTGGTGTAGGGACATGCCGTGGCATGTCCGAATCCCCATTATCGACATTTCGCATATATGCGGACATGCCATGGCATGTCCCTACACATCAGTTATGGTTTGCTGAAATATGTTAATGTTTGTGTAAAAACATAAACGTGGATGCTGTGGTATATTTATAATTTCAAAAAATAGTATTATCTTTGTGAAAATATTGCGAATTTCATACACACTCCTCTGATTATTTATAATAGGCGGTGCAGTCTGGCAAAGATTGTCACGCCATAGCGGCACAGAGGAACATACAAGCGGCGGCACGTGATGCCAAATTCTCACAAGGTACAATTCCCGCTGTAAATGTCATAGCCAACCAACTTTCTTGCCTTACTAATATCGTCCATGCGGCTTAAAGATTAAAAAGCAGTGTTTTGTGCACGGGTTGGACTCTATGCCATCAGGCAGTCAAAATTCCACTTGGCTTATTTTATTAGCTCTCAATATATCCATTAATCCTATTTAACACCAATTCAAAAGTAAAATGTCTAAACGTTTACTCTCAGCGTTGATGTTGATGGTCCTCGCCCTTCCGGGCATGTTGCGTGCTGCCGACTACGGTCTGCCCGCCAACATTCAGGACGGCAACATCCTCCACTGCTTCAACTGGACTGCAAACCAGGTGAAGGCAGAGCTCCCTGCTATCGCGGCAGCCGGTTACGGCTCGGTGCAGCTTAGCCCGATGCAGCGCAGCGACTCCAAGGTAGGTTATCCTTGGCATGACCTCTATCGTCCCTATGATCTCGCTTTCAAGGGCGGTATTGCAACTCGTGAAGAACTCAAAGCTCTCTGTGAAGAGGCTGCTACCTACGGCATCAAGGTTATCGTCGATGTTGTTGCCAACCATGTCGATAAGACAGCCGGTTACCATGATACATGGTGGGACGCAAATGGTCGCGTGCGTTGGGAAGGCGGCATCAATTACGGTGACCGCTGCTCCATCACACATGGACAGCTTGGTGATTATGGAGATGTTAACTCTGAAGATGCCCAGGTCATAGCTCGAGGCAAAGCATATGTCGAAGACCTTAAGAGCATGGGCGTCAAAGGTATCCGCTGGGATGCCGCCAAGCACATCGGTCTTCCCTCTGAAGGTTGTGGCTTCTGGTCTTCTGTTACTTCTGTCCCTGGCATGTACCACTATGGTGAAATCCTTGACAAACCAGGTCCTAACGAAGGCATCATCAAGGAATACGGTCAATATATGGCTGTAACCGACAATGAATATTGTGATTATGCTGCGAAAAGCAACGGCGGTATCCCCGGTGGTCACGGTGGTGGCTGGGATGTCAATCATGGTCTTGGTTCCAAAGTCGTTTACTGGGGTGAGAGCCATGACACATACTCCAATACCGACGGCTGGTCAAAACACACCGACCAGAGCATCGTCGACCGTGCCTATGCGGCTTACGCATGTCGCAAGGGTGCGACTGCTCTCTACCTCGCACGTCCTGATGCTACCGAATTCAACAGCATTAAGATAGGTAAGGGCAGCAAGACTGCTTATAAGAGTGCACATATCGCTGCTGTCAACAAGTTCCGCAATGCAATGGTCGGAAAAGCCGATTATTTCACAGGTACAGGCAATGCCTGCTCCATCACCCGTCAGGGTGGCGGTGCTGTCATCGTTATGAAGGGTAGCGGCAATATCTCAATCGCCAACGGTGGCGGTTACTGCCCCGCAGGTACCTACAAAGATATGGTTAGCGGCGGCACATTCACTGTGACAGCCTCTACTATCAGCGGCAATGTCGGCTCAAGCGGTATCGCTGTCATCATGAAGGATGGCGTAGGTCCTGATCCTAATCCTGGCCCCGATCCAGATCCCGACCCCGATCCCACAGCTTCTATGTGGATTCTCGGCAATCTCTCCGGTGCGGCTGGTTGGAGCACTACACCTGGCACAGGCATGGCAATGACTCAGAGCGGAAGCACATACACAGCCAAAGGCGTTACTTTTGTTGCTGCCACTGGTGAAACCACATGCTATTTCAACCTTACTGACTATGTAGGGTCAACATGGGATGACCTCAACATGACTGCTAACCGCTATGGTGCTGCCACCGAAGGTGAGGCCATCACCCTTGGCTCAGCTGCGACTATCGTGAAATACGCTAATGGAGTTGATGCCTCAGGCTGCCTTTCATGGACTGTTGCCCCTGGCACATATGATATCACTGCTGACCTCTCATCCATGAAGCTCACTGTGGTTAAGACTGGTGACAATCCTAATCCCAACCCTGATCCTGATCCCGATCCAACCCCTGGCACTCTCACCATCACCGGCGATTACAACCTCGCTTATAGCGGTGACAAGGCAAATGTACACTATTGGGGCGGCTCAGCTCCCTCGTCTTGGCCTGGCGTGACCATGACAACTGCCACTGGTTCCGATGGCAAGACTTATAAGGTCGCTAAAATTGATGCCACCTCTACGGGCTGTCTCTTCAATACCAACGGTGACGAGAACAAGACCGGTGACCTTAAATATTCAGGCTCATTCGTGATGACCGACAACGGTCCATCAACTACCGCCGTAACATTCAAGGGCGGTGACAATCCCAATCCCAACCCTGATCCTGATCCCAGCAGCATAACCATATACTACGACAACTCTGTGACATCATGGAGCAGCGTCAACTGCTACAGCTTTGTCGGCACTACTGCCAACAATGGCGCATGGCCTGGAAACGCTATGACACTTGTCGAAGGCAAAGTTTACAAGGCTACTATTCCCGCAGGTTCGTCTGTGGTCTTCAATGGCGACAGCAAGCAGACCGTTGATGTGATCGGCGTACAGGACAAGCACATCTACAAAGGTCTTGCCGAGCAGCAAGCCAATGGAGGCGGCACAATGTGCAACAAGGTTGAAGACGGCGGTGTGTACGGCGATGACCCCAATCCCCAACCCACCAAGCCCGTGGTATCTGCAAGCCCTGCAAGCGGAAGCTTCTCTGAGAGCATCACTGTGACCCTCAGCGTGACACCCGCCGGCAGCACTATCTACTACACTACCGACAACTCTACACCCACAGAGTCATCTACCAAGTATACTGCAGCTCTCAAGTTCACCGAGACTACCACACTCAATGCATTCGCAGTGGCAGCCGACGGCACAAAGGGTGATGTCAAGAGCTTCCGCTACACTAAGAGCAGCAACCCTGGTCCTCAGCCCCAGCCCGGCAATAACCTTATCACCGACTACTATAAGGTTAACCCCGACGGACACTATGGCACAAACAAGACCATCAACGTAACCGGTCATCCCGCCACCAGCGCATTCAGCAACTGGACCGAAGCCGAACTCATCGCCCAGGGCGTAGCCCGCGATGTTTGCCAGGCATTCCGTGGCACTCACGAGCGTCCTATTGTTGACTCATATGCCATCTATGGAGCCTATGACAGCCAGAACCTCTATCTCGGTGTTCAGATGGTATATACGGTATGGGATCTTGGTGGTGAAGGCAAACAGCCCGGTGAATCCAAGCCTCACAATATGGACGGTCACATGATTTGGGCATTTGACCTTGATCCCAACAAGTCGTTTGACGGCTATATTGCTGGAGCTGGTCCTATCTGGAGCGATAAGTTCAAGGGCGCGAAATTTGAGAATGGTGTTGACCATATCCTCATGGCTGGTACTAAGCCACAGACAAACAACTTCACATTCTTCAAGCCGACCCCCGATGGTCATGCAAGCTATGATCCTGAATATTGCATAGCCAAGCCCGAAGGTTTGAAATATGGATATGCCGATGGTCTTCTTCCCTCTATCGAGCATATCTGGGGACAGTCGGAATTCGGTTATGATCCTGAACTTCTCAAGGGCAACACTGGATTTGTTGACCTCCGTAGCGAGATTGACGACGATGCTCATACATTCTATGAGTTCAAGATACCTTTGAGCTTGCTTGGCATCACAGATGATTATATCCGCACCAACGGTATCGGCGTGATGTATGTTGACAAATACGGTGTCAGCCCTGTTGGTGGCACACCCTACGATCCTTCTTATTTCGACAATCCATTTGACGAATATTCTTACGGTGACAACACCTCTAAGGAGAAAGAGGACGAGGACATCATCACCTATGCTCCCGCACGTATTGGCGCAGGCGCACCCCTGTCGACTAACACTATCAAGAGCGACCGTGACCTGACAGCCAACTTCCGTCTCGGCGAAGGCTTCATCGAATTCTACGGTCTCAACGGCGAAGCAGTGAGCGTGAGCTCAGTTGACGGACGCAGCATGTTCAACTCACGCAGCACATCTGACGTGACAGTCGAACTCCCCGCCGGCATCTACATCATCAATATCGACGGTGTAGGCAAGGCAGTCCGCGTACGCTGATAATCCCACAAACACCCTCTTATAACGGCGGCATCCCCATCACCGGGGATGCCGTTTTTTTCGTCCATACCAAAACCGCCACCCTGTTGTAGGGACATGCCGTGGCATGTCCGCTGTCCCCGACATCCGCAAACCTCGCTTATGGCGCGGAGGGTGTTGCATGACAGTCAATTTATACAAAAGTAGGGTCGCGACCTGTCGCGACCGCAAGGATGAAGCATTGGTAATCAGCGTGTTCGCGGTCGCGACAGGTCGCGACCCTACATCTGATACAGTTATCTTATGAGTTCTGCAACACCTTGCCTACATTTCATTTAACCAACGTATTGACATTATAAGATTTATATGACTTGTCAGCCCTTATCAAAAAAAGTCGTAAATTTGCGGATAAATATATCTAACAAAAAATCACCCTATCATCATAGCATATGGAACGCAAGGTCAGAGTAAGATTTGCACCCTCTCCAACAGGTCCGCTGCATATCGGCGGCGTACGCACAGCATTGTTTAACTATCTCTATGCCAAGCGCAATGGAGGCGAGATGGTGCTGCGTATTGAGGACACTGACAGCAACCGCTTTGTCCCTGGAGCCGAGGACTATATATGCGAAGCCCTCGACTGGCTCGGCATCCGCTTTGATGAGGGCGTCAAGCAGGGCGGTCCTCACGGACCCTATCGTCAGAGCGAACGTCGCGACATCTACCGCAAGTATGTCAAGCAGCTCCTTGACGATGGCAAAGCATACATAGCCTTTGACACTCCCGAGGAACTCGAGGCAGCTCGCGCCGCCACCCCCAACTTCCAGTATGATGCCAAAACGCGCGGCAACATGCGCAACTCTCTCACTCTCGGTGACGAGGAGACCCGACGTCTGATCGATGCAGGAGAGAAATACGTAGTGCGCTTCAAGATAGAGCCAGACCGCGATGTGGAGGTCAACGACCTCCTCCGTGGCAAAGTGGTCATCAACTCCAGCATTCTTGACGACAAGGTGCTCTACAAGAGCGCCGATGACCTGCCGACATATCATCTTGCCAACATCGTCGATGACCACCTGATGGAGATTACCCACGTGATCCGTGGCGAGGAGTGGCTGCCGTCGGCACCCCTCCATGTCCTCCTATATGAGGCTTTCGGCTGGGCAGATACACGGCCTGAGTTTGTGCATCTGCCGCTGCTGCTTAAGCCCGACGGCAAGGGCAAGCTCTCCAAGCGTGACGGTGACCGTCTCGGCTTCCCCGTATTCCCCCTTGACTGGCATGACCCCAAGACCGGCGACCTGTCAAGCGGCTACCGCGAAGCAGGCTACCTCCCCGAGGCAGTGGTCAATTTCCTTGCCCTGCTCGGCTGGAATCCCGGCGATGACACCGAAATAATGTCGATGGACGAACTGATAAGCCGTTTCGGTTTTGATCGCTGTTCGCGAAGCGGAGCCAAGTTTGACTACGAGAAAGGCAAGTGGTTCAATCACAAATATCTCCAGGAACTCCCTGACGAAAAGCTCGCCGAGATGTTCAAGCCTGTGCTTGCAGAGGCTGGTGTAGATGTCAGCGCATATACCGACGAATATATCGCCAAGGCAGTCGGGATGGTCAAGGGGCGCATCAATTTCGTTAAAGACCTGCTCCCACACGCCGGCTTCTTCTTCAAAGCCCCTGAAAGCTATGCGCCCAAGGATATCAAGAAGCGATGGAGCGAGGACACCCCGCGCATCATGACCGAACTGATCGGAGTGCTACGCAACCTCCCTTCATGGAAAAGTTCCGAAGCCGAACCTGTGGTGCTCGGTTGGATTACCGACCATGGCTATCATATGGGCAATGTCATGAATGCCTTCCGCCTCGCGGTAGTCGGCGAATGCAAGGGTCCGCATATGTTTGACATCACTGAGCTGATGGATCCTGACGAGACCATCCGACGTATTGAGAAAGCCATAGAGAGCATCAAACCAGGGGAGTGATGAATCCGCTTTACGACACTTCCATAGCCCTGCTCCGAGGCGGCATACGTCTATCCAAGGGATTTAATGCCAAGTCCCGACGGATGCTTGAGGGTCACAAGGAGACATTTTCGACCCTTGAGAAAGCCCTTAAAGGCAATGACTCGCCTGTGATGTGGATTCATGCTGCTTCGTTGGGCGAATTTGAGCAGGGACGACCCATGATTGAGATGATCAAGAAGGAGCATCCCGACTGGAAAGTAGTGTTGAGCTTCTTCTCCCCGTCAGGCTATGAGGTCAGGAAGAATTTTCCGCTGGCTGATGTGGTCGTCTATCTGCCGTTTGACACACCGGGTAATGGCCGCCGTTTTGTCGAGACGGTCAATCCGTCTGTAGCCATTTTCGTCAAATACGAATTCTGGGGCAATTATCTCGCCGCACTGAAGAGGCGCAGAGTGCCTACCTATATAATATCGGCGATTTTCCGTCCTTCCCAGGCTTTTTTCAAGCCGTGGGGCGGTACGTTCCGCCGCATGTTGCGTTGTTTCACCCATCTTTATGTGCAAGATGAGGCATCGCAGAGTCTGCTTGCCGGCATAGGGGTGACTAATGTCACTGTCGCTGGCGACACGCGCTTTGACCGCGTGGCTGATGTCCGTTCGTCCAAGTGCAAGATCGAGTGGATTCCGCGTATGATGGAGCATGCCGCCATGCGTTTCATCGCCGGTAGCTCATGGCAAGCCGATGAGGCGGTTTATGCCGACTGGCTCAATGCCCGCAAGGATGTACGCTTCATCATTGCACCTCATGAATTTGACGATGCCCGTTTGCAGCATCTCAAAGAATTGTTTCCCGGACGTAATGTCATGCTCCTCTCCGAGTGGCAGCAGGCTGGCAGTCCGGCAAATGTCGAGGGGCTGATTGTCGACAGCTTCGGCCATCTCTCAAGCCTCTACCGCTACGCCGATGTGGCGTATATAGGCGGAGGTTTCGGCACCGGGATACACAACATCAATGAGGCTGCCGTCTACGGCATCCCGGTCGTATTTGGTCCGCACCACCAGAAATTCCGTGAGGCTGCGGGTCTCATACAGTGTGGCGGAGGTGTGTCGGTCAGCAGCGTCCACGAGTTTGACGATGTGATGGACCGCTACCTTTCCGACCCCGAAGCCTTGAAGCAAGCCGGCGAAGCCGCTGCCAGATACATCGCCGACAATCTCGGCGCCACTCGCCGCATCTATACCAGCATATTCCCTCAAAAATAATGAAAAAACGTAGGGATGGTGAAATAGCATCACCAAAATTCATGCCAAAATTTGTAGGGACATGCCATGGCATGTCCGCCCTCCTCTTGGAATCGTTTGCTGGTACGCGGACATGCCATGGCATGTCCCTACGAGTTGAGATATCCCCAGTTTTGCAACAACTATCGCAAATATAATATCAAATAATATGATCAAAGCAGGCATCGTCGAAGGCACCGGGTACAAAGCCGGCGAACTGATACGCCTTCTCCTCAACCATCCCGATGTGGAACTGATGTGGGTCAGTGCTGCCGGACGCGACGGCGTACCAGTGAGCCGTCTCCACAGGGGGCTCACCGGCGACACCGACCTATGCATCACTGACCGTGGAGACCTCAGCAAGGTCAATGTGGTGTTCCTCTGTCATCCTGATGGCAATACTGCCTCATGGCTGGCTGAAAACCAGCCTGCGGATGATGTCTGTGTCATAGACCTGTCGGCTGATTACCGCGTGGACGATGATGCCGCCACTGACAACGGCATGGTCTACGGCATCCCCGAGTATAACCGCAAGCCGCTTGTGCGCGGAGCCAAAAGGGCTGTATGCCCCGGCGAACTCGCCATGGCTCTCGAGCTGTCGCTGCTGCCGCTCGCCAAGCATCTGATGCTCAACTCCGACATACACACCACTGCCGTCATAGGCAGCAGCGGAGCCGGCGAAAGCCTCAACGAGGATGTGCACACCATGCGTTCCGACAATGTAAGCCCATCGGCACTCCTTGCCCATGATGACATAGAGGAGGTAAATTGCCTCCTCGGTAAATTACAGACGAGTTTCCAGTCTGACATACATGTGGTGGGTCTCAACGGACCCTTCACCCGTGGACTGATAGCTGTCACATATCTTAATTGCGCGGTGGAGATAGAGGAATTGCGCCGCATCTACGAAGAATATTATGATGACCACAGTTTCACATTCCTGTCGGACGTGCGTCCCGACCTCAAGGATGTAGTCAACACCAACAAGTGCATGCTCCATCTCCAGAAAGTCGGTGACGAACTGGTCATTGTGGCTGTCATCGACAACCTCCTCAAAGGCTCAGCCGGTAATGCCGTCCACGTGATGAACCTCCTCTTCGGACTTCAGGAGCAGACAGGTCTGCGCCTCAAAGCCTCCGCCCTGTAATCCATGCTATCGGATTATACAGACTCTCGACAACTACTGCGTCTGCCTAACGGTCTGAGGGTGGTCCATGCCCACCGACCTGGTGCGCGAGTGGATTACGTAGCTCTTAGCGTCAACGTAGGTAGCCGTGACGATGCCCCGGGATGTGAGGGGCTGGCGCATTTTGTGGAGCATACCATATTCAAGGGTACAGACATCCACCGATCGTCGTATATCATCAACCGCATGGAAGCTGTGGGCGGCGAACTCAACGCCTATACGACCAAGGAGGAGACGGTGGTTTATACTGTCGCTCCGTCGGGCAATCTGCGCCGCTCTGTGGATCTGATTTATGAACTGATAGCCCATTCTTCATTTCCGCAGGCGGAGATAGACCGCGAGCGCGAGGTGGTGCTTGACGAGATAGCAAGCTATCTTGACAGTCCGTCAGAAGCCGTTGTAGATGATTTTGAGGACATGATGTTTCCTGACAACGGTCTTGGTCACAACATCTTAGGTACAAAAGACAGCGTGGATGGGCTATCGGGTGATATATGCCGCGAGTATCTTAAGCGGTATTTTGTGCCATCCAATATGGTGCTTGTGTATGCCGGGTCATCATCGGTTGATGAGGTCATGAAACTCGTGGAGCGAACATTCGGGGTGCTTGACCATCCGCATCCGTCATTGCAGCGTGTCTATTCTGGTAATCTTGCCGTGGTGCATGATGAAGTGAAAGACTTGGGTCTACATCAGTCTCATACAGTGGTCGGAGCGGTCATCCCTGGAGCAAAAAGTTCTGACCGGCATGCCATGTCGCTGCTTGCCAACATGTTGGGCGGTCCTGGCATGAACTCGCTGCTCAATGTCGAGTTACGCGAAAAGCGAGGTCTGGTGTATTCGGTGGATTGTGTCATGGCTATGTTTAGTGACTGCGGACTGATGGAGATATACTTTGGATGCGATGAGGATGACACAGCCCGATGTCTGCGTCATGTCCGATCCGTCATAGCGCGCGTATGTGACGGATATATTACTGACACGAGGCTGTCGCGAGCCAAACGTCAGTATCTCGGACAGCTCGTAGTCGCCAACGAAAATGTCGAAGCCCGCGTCCTCTCTTTAGGTCGTCACGTGACCCTCTTTGACTCCCTGCCCGATCCCCAGCGTACCATTGACGCCGTCAATCGACTTAGCACTGACGACATAGCGCATGCAGCCTCGTATCTCGCGCCATCATGTCTGTCGCGCCTTACCATCTGAGCGGAGCTGAAGACCCTAAAGTCCTTAAAGACCTTCACATATGCTTGACAAAATACGCAGAATACTACGAGCATTGTTTGCCCCGGTGGCAAGCAATCCCATGTTTTTCATCGCTATAGTAATCTTCAGCCTCTCATGTGTGGTAGCTGAAGCTGTAGCTATAGGTAATTTCAGGAAGTGGATTGCTGTCTATGACCTGATGCAAAGCTCCGTGTGGGCATATTTGTTGTCATGGATAGTGTATATGTGCGACAAGCGATGGCTTAAGGGTGTGATAACAGGAGCATGGGGGGTTGCAGCCTTGGTAGAGATAGCCCATTATCTCCTGTTGAAGCATCCGTTGGATGTGCAGTCCGTATCATTGGCGCTTGACACTAATCCGCGTGAGATTGGCGGCTTTTTCCGCCAGTTTTTCACGCCCTCGGTCATAGCTGCATTTGCAGTAGGTGTCGTGGTTGTGACGGTGATAGCCATAGGAGTCAGTAGGTCAAGGATGCGGGTTACGAAGCTGATGCCCGTGTGGTCTCTGTTGACCATAGCATTGGTTTTAGGAGGCGTGTGGCGTATCGCGCGTATAGCCCCGATGCTCTGGATTGATGACATTGACTCATTCACGATATGGGCATCGCAAGACCCTGGAAACACTGAGCTTGCCAACATATTTCAGATGAGCTATGCCGACCCGGTGGTCAAAAGCGCGTATATAGCTAAAGGCATTTCATTGGAGCGGCATGTATATAACCATTGGGCGCGGTTGCAACCAGTGGCTTTTGCCGATAAGGGCATGGCTGCCCCGTCGACGGCTGACAGCTTGCAGATAGTAGTAATAATAGGGGAGTCGTTTATCAAAAGCCATTCGTCGCTCTACGGCTATCATTTGCCTGTAAATCCGTGTCTTGAAAAGAAGGTATCAGACAGTGCTCTCGTAGTGTTTTCCGACATGATTACGGCGGGTAACTTTACCAATATGTCCATAGCTAATCTGATGAGCCTCAATAATCTGACTGACGAAGACCCGGCGCGTCGGGATTGGTGGCAGAGCGTATACTTCCCTCTTGTGTTCAAGAAAGCGGGGTGGCGGGTGTCGCTGTTTACCAACCAGTATGATCCGCAGGATCGTTCATCTGATCTGGGTCGTCTGTTTTTTGACCCGTTCATCATTGAGACATGTTACGATGCCTATAACGATAGTCAGGAGTCTTATGACGGTGATTTTGTCAATTCAATGGTGGCACAGCACCATCTTGCGGCTCTTCCTTCGGCTGATGCTTTGACCATCTGGCATCTCAAAGGGCAGCATTTCCCTGCCCGTCAGTATTTCCCTGCCGATGCCGCGCATATCCGCTTCACCATGTCGGATGTCCCTGCTGACAAGCCTTGGCTCGACGATGACAAGCGTCAGCAGGTGGCATATTATGCCAATGCGACACTCTACAATGACAGCATAGTCTCCTCAATCATTGACCTCTATCGCGCCTCCGATGCAGTGGTGGTGTATTTCTCCGACCACGGAGAAGAGATGTGGGACACTGCGCCTGCGGGTAACCGCAACAAGCAGCAGCCTGACGATGCTGAGTGGATGCACCGCCAGTTTGACATCCCCTTTGTGGTGTGGATGTCGGAGTCGTTCCGTGGTAAGTATCCTGAAATGGCTGACAGCATCCGCAGAGCCGCCGACCGTTCAGGCTCCCTTGACAACCTTGGTCAGATGCTCCTCCACATCGGCGGTATCAGGTCCAAGTATCTGCGCCCCGACGAGTCCATTATCTCTGACTCCTATTGTCCATCGCCTCGCATCTCCGCCCAGGGCTATCCCTATCCGGAGACCAGGCGATAGTCGCATCAGCGTTTTGTCCTCGTGGACGCGGCTTGCCGCGTTATATTTCCGCAAATTTCCTTATCTTTGCATCTAAGAAACCGACATAACATATGGAAAAGAAATTCAAGCGCACACTTGTCACTACAGCACTCCCTTATGCCAACGGTCCGGTGCACATCGGACACCTTGCCGGCGTGTATGTCCCGGCTGATATCTACGTCCGCTATCTGCGCCTCAAAGGCGAGGATGTGGTCATGGTCGGAGGCAGTGACGAGCACGGTGTGCCCATCACCATAAAGGCACGTCAGGAGGGTGTCACCCCTCAGGATATCGTGGACCGCTATCATGCCATCATCCGTGACTCGATGAAGGAGCTGGGAGTGTCGTTTGACGTGTATTCGCGTACCACTTCCGACATACATCACGACACGGCAAGCGAATTTTTCCGTCATCTCTACGATAAGGGGGAATTCGTGCAGAAGACCTCCATGCAACCCTATGACGAGCAGGCTGGCGAATTCCTTGCAGACCGTTATGTGGTAGGCACATGCCCCCACTGCGGCAGCGACCGCGCCTACGGCGACCAGTGCGAGGCTTGCGGCACATCGCTCAACGCCACCGACCTTATCAATCCCCACAGCGCGCTGACTTCAAGCCCCGTGGTGATGAAGGAAACTACACACTGGTTTCTCCCTCTCGACAAGTGGGAGCCGAAACTGCGCGAGTGGATACTTGAAGGTCACAAAGAGTGGAAAACCAATGTCTACGGCCAGTGCAAGTCATGGCTTGACATGGGCTTGCAGCCCCGTGCCGTCAGTCGCGACCTGTCGTGGGGTGTCCCTGTGCCTGTAGAGGGTGCGGAGGGCAAGGTGCTCTACGTATGGTTTGATGCCCCCATCGGCTATATCTCCAACACCAAGGAAATTCTTCCCGACAGCTGGGAGAAATACTGGAAAGACCCCGAGACACGTGTCATCAACTTCATCGGCAAGGACAATATCGTGTTCCACTGCATCGTGTTCCCTGCCATGCTGATGGCATACGGTGATGGTTTCCAGCTCCCTGACAATGTGCCTGCCAACGAGTTCCTGAATCTCGAAGGCGACAAAATATCCACATCGCGCAACTGGGCTGTGTGGCTCCACGAATATCTCCGTGATTTTCCTGGCAAGCAGGATGTGCTCCGCTATGTGCTGACCTCCAACGCCCCGGAGACCAAGGACAACGACTTCACATGGGCTGACTTCCAGCAGCGCAACAACAGCGAGCTAGTGGCTATCCTCGGCAATTTCGTCAACCGCGCTCTCGTGCTGACCCACAAATATTTCGGTGGCGTAGTCCCTGTCGCAGCTCCTACCGATGTGGAGAAAGCATTGGAAGCCGAAGTGCTTGACCTCAAGGCTCAGATTTCGGAGGCTCTTGACACATTCCATTTCCGTGAAGCTCTGAAGCTCGCCATGGATATGGCACGCGCTGGCAACCGCTACCTGCAGGAGACAGAGCCTTGGAAGCTCGCCAAGACCGACATGGAGCGCACCGGCACTATCCTCAACACAGCCCTACAGCTGTGCGCCAATCTTGCCATAGTATTCGAGCCGTTCCTCCCCTTTATGAGCGAAAAACTGCTCGGAATGCTCGGCGGCGACAAGATTACGTGGGATATGCTCGGATGCTTCGACCTTATACCTGTCGGTGCCGAAATCAAGCAGCCTGAACTCCTCTTTGACAAAATCGAAGATGACCAGATACAGGGTCAGCTTGACCGTCTTGCCCGCATCAAGAAGGAAAACGAACTCCGCAACTACCGTCCCGAGCCTCAGTCAGAGCCTGTCGATTTCGACACATTTGCCAAGTGCGATTTCCGCGTAGGCACGGTGCTTGAGTGCGAGAAAGTGCCCAAGGCTGACAAGCTCCTCCGTTTCCTCATAGACGACGGCATGGAAAAGCGCACCATAGTCAGTGGCATCGCCAAATACTACAAGCCTGAAGAACTCGTGGGCAAGCAGGTCTGCTTCATCGCCAATCTGCCTCCGCGTAAGCTCAAGGGCATAGAGAGCTGCGGCATGCTCCTGTCGGCTGAAAATGCCGACGGCTCTCTCGTGCTTATCTCTCCCTCGGCGCCCGTAGTGCCTGGTGTGAAGATAGGCTGATGCCCCATACACACCCATACCTATGAAACCGCGAATCCTTATAATCTATACCGGCGGCACTATCGGCATGATTGAAAATGCCCAGACCGGTGCCCTTGAACCTTTTGACTTTGATCACCTGATCGACTGTGTGCCCAAGGTCAAGATGCTTGACTATGAAATATCGCATATACAGCTGACCGAACCGATTGACTCCAGCAATATGACTCCCCTCCATTGGGGAGACATTGCTGGGGCAGTCGCGGACAATTATAACCGTTATGACGGCTTCGTGGTGCTACACGGCACCGACACTATGGCATATACGGCATCGGCTCTGTCGTTCATGCTCGAAAACCTCAGCAAACCTGTCATCATCACAGGGTCGCAGCTGCCTATCGGTGAAGTACGCACCGATGGCGAGGAAAATCTGATTACTGCACTTGAGATTGCCGCATGCCGTACTCCCGGAGGCGATCCGCAGGTGCAGGAGGTGGCGATATTGTTTGAAAACTACCTCTGGCGCGGTAACAGAGCCAAGAAGCATTCGTCGACCAATTTCAATGCTTTCAAGAGCTACGACTATCCCGAACTGGCACACATCGGTCTGAGCATTGACTTCAATCAGGATGCGCTGCTGAGATTGCCTTTCCGCCGTCCGCTTAAAGTCAACCGTACGATGGATGTCAATGTATGCTTTGTTGACTTGTTTCCGGGGTTGAGCCTTGACGCTATAGAGTACAAATTGGCGCAGCCGGGACTTAAAGGCATCGTGTTGAGAACCTATGGCGCGGGTAATGCGCCTACCGATGAGGCATTTATCAATCTGATGCGCCGCCGCATCGCCGAGGGGCTTGTGGTGGTCAATATCTCGCAGTGTGATGCCGGTGGTGTGATGCCTCACCGCTATGCTGCCGGCGATGCTCTCGCTTCGGCTGGTGTGATATCAGGCGGTGATATGACCGGCGAAGCAGCCATAACCAAACTGATGCACCTCTTCGGCCTCAGTCTGTCCTCCTCCGAGGTCAGCAACCTTGTCGGTGCGAGTCTGTGTGGCGAAATAACGGTCTGAACGTCTTATGAGAGGTGTTGTTGCTGTCGGATGGTTGCTATGTCTGTCACTGGCAGCATCGCAACTTCATGCCGCGTCTCCTCGTCGCTGGATAGAGTCATTGCCCTCCGCATCGGAGGTGATTGACGGCTATATGTCTGATGGAGTCGAGGAGCGGATAGCCATGGAAGCCTCCAATCCGATTGAAGATGTATGGAAACTGATGGCAACAGGCGGATTGATAGCAGTGGAGCGCATGGAGTCTCATGGCGCGGATGTAGGTCTGACGGATTGCTACAGGATGATAGTGCTCCGGTCACCTGACAGGGCGATAAAACCCGGCACCGTGATGGGTTACCTGCAACCCACGGCTGCCAACGGCACTTACGAAGCCCGCATCTATACTGACACTGACGGCAACGGCACGTTGACCGATGCGAAATCGTTCAGAATTGTGGTGACAGAGGATGCGATGCAATTTTACCGCGTCCGTTCGGGGTTGAGTGTCAACATTTTCCGGATGCTCCCCTACATGTTTCGACGCGCAGTGGATTACCGTCCCGATGACCACAATGGTCTTGACGGTTGCGTGCGCTACCGCTCCTGTTCCTTGCCCCGCTACTTCTGAGAGCTGTAAACCTTAGAGGTTTTGGTGGTGTTAATAAAGTGATATGATTACTTCGTTTATACCATCACATGAAGTGGCGCAGTGGCTTATGGGCATCATACGCCATCTGCTTGATATTATCGGTCTGCGTCATGAGCCACGTATCGAGGCTTTCCTTTATATAGTGATTGTGGCTGTAGTAGCTATATTCATCGGCTGGCTGATCCGCAAATGCATCTTATATGTCGTGCGCCATCTGGCAGGCATGCGTCATACTATGCTTGACGATGACCTGTTGCAGAGTCGTGTATTCACCAAATGCAGCCATATCATCGTGCCGATAGTGTTGCTGTCGCTCGTGCCCTTCACACTCAACTATGGCAGCCAGTTGCGCATGATAGTTATGAAGATTCTCTATATCTATGCTGTGCTCGCTTTTACTTATGCCATGGCTGCTGTAGTGGACTTCATATGGGTAAGATATAACCGCAAGGAAAACACGCGCAATCTTCCTCTCAAGGGCATCGCGAACACGATGAAGGGTATACTGTGGATCATAGCTTTCATAATAAGTGTATCGGTGCTGATTGACAAATCCCCGGCAGCATTGCTGACTGGCTTGGGCGCGTTTGCGGCAGCGTTGATGCTGATATTCAAGGATTCGATACTCGGATTTGTGGCTGGCATACAGCTTAGCCAGAATGATATGGTGCGTATAGGCGACTGGATTGTGGTACCTGATACACCTGTCAACGGCAATGTCATTGACATCTCACTCTCTACAGTCAAGGTGCGCAACTTTGATAACACCATCATCACCTGTCCGCCATATATGCTCGTCCAGCACAGTTTCCAGAACTGGCGCGGAATGAGTGAGAGCGGTGCACGACGTATATCCTACAATCTGACGGTGGAGAACAGCACCATACATCCAGCTGATGATGCGTTCATACAGACGATGGTCGGCAAGTATCCCATACTCAAAAGCTGGGTAGATGGATTGCAGTCATCAAATGCTCAGGCAACATATAATCAGGGCATAATGGAAGTCAATGGCACAATAGAGACCAATCTCGGTCTGTTCAGAGCCTATGTCTGCTTATATCTGATGGGTCATCCGCGAGTAGCCAAAAATCAGCAGATGTTGGTGCGTCTCCAGACGCCAGTGGCACAGGGTACCACCCTCAACATCTACGTGTTCACCGCCACCACCAACTGGACTCTCTATGAGGCGATAATGAGCGAACTCCTCGAACATATAACCGCCATAGCCCCGACATTCGGCTTGCGCCTCTACACCCCCATCACAGGCGTAGCCAGCGGCGTCCTCAATCCCACCGACATCGCCTCCCCCCTCCGCCCCACAGCATCAAAATAAATACATAAAAGTAGGGACGCGGCGTGCCGCGTCATCGGATCAGGCGATGGGTATTGCATTTGATGAGGGTGTTGCAGAACCTGTCAATTGTGGTGATTCTACCTGTATGATGTAGGGACATGCCATGGCATGTCAGCTGATACTCAAGCATTTGCAGATTAGACATGCCGTGGCATGTCCCTACAACATTGTACGATTCGGAGTTCTGCAACACCCTCCCTGCACAATAGTCGAAAACTGAAAACAGGGAAATGCCTTTATTGCATTTCCCTGTTCCATTGATGTTTACGTTGCTTCTGTCTTTACTTCACCGGCTTGATGCTGATGGCATAGCCGCCTCCGGCAAGCGCATGCAGTTTGAGTGTGCTCTTGTTAGTGACGGTCTTGGTCGTTATTTTGTAACGAGTCTGGCCGTCAACGGTATTGGCATCGGGAGCTTCGGCATAGATGGTCGCGGTGTACTTGCGTCCCGGGTCAAGGAACGACAGTGTGATCTTGCTGTCACGGTCGGCAGTGCCGGCTGTGGAACCTACATACCACTCGTCGCTGTTCTTGTCCTTACGAGCCACGGTCACGTAGTCCATCGGCTCTGCTTCGAGGTACACTGACTTCTCCCACTCCACAGGCACGTCCTTGATAAATTGGAAAGCATCCATGTGACGGGCGTAGTGTTCGGGGAGGTCGGCTGCCATCTGGAGCGGACTGTACATGGTCACATAGAGGGCGAGCTGACCGGGGATGGTCGACGCTATCTTTGAGTTGTTGTGGCGCGAGAATGTCGAGAGGTCAAACTCGAATATGCCGGGAGTGTAGTCCATCGGACCGCCTTGCAGACGGGTGAATGGCAGTATCGAGGTGTGCCACTTGGCGTTACCTCCCATCGCCTGGTATTCGGTACCACGTGCGCTTTCATTGCCGATGAGGTTAGGATATGTGCGGCTCAGACCTGTGGGACGGCTCGCCTCATGGGCGTTGACCATGATATGGTGCTTTGCAGCCTCGGTGATGGCATAGAGGTAGTGGTTGTTGCTCCACTGGCTGTAGTGGGTCTCGCCGCGGGGTATGATGTTGCCCACATAGCCGCTCTTGACCGAGTTGTAGCCGAGGTCGTTCATCAGCTTGTAGGCTGCGGGCAGATGACGCTCGTAGTTGCGTGTAGAGCCTGAGGTCTCGTGATGCATCATCAGCTTGACACCTTTCTCCTTGGCATACTTGTTGAGACCCTCGAGGTCAAAGTCGGGGTAGGGGGTCACGAAGTCAAATACATAGTCCTTGGAATTGCCGATCCAGTCCTCCCAGCCTTCGTTCCAGCCCTCCACGAGTACCTGGTCGAAGCCGTGTTCGGCAGCGAAGTCGATGTAACGCTTCACGTTTTCGGTATTGGCGGAGTGGTGTCCGTGAGGTTTGGTCTTGGTGTAGTCGGTTTCGCCGAGCTTGATCGATGCGAGGTCGTTGGTATATGACCAGTCTCCCTTGCCGGCAATCATCTCCCACCATACGCCCATGTATTTGACAGGCTTGATCCACGATGTGTCCTCATAGGCAGTAGGTTCGTTGAGGTTGAGGATGAGGCGCGATGCGAGTATGTCACGGGCATCGTCAACCACCATGATGGTGCGCCACGGAGTCTCCTCAGGAGTCTGCATATAGCCCTTCATGCCTGTGGCGTCGGGAGTCAGGTGAGATGTAAATGTATTGGTCGCTTCATCGAGATTGAGGTGCATGGTTGGATAGTCCTTTACACCAGCCTCGTGGATGTTGAGGTATATGCCGTCATCAGTTTTGAGCTGCAGGGCAGTCTGAATGCCTGTCGGTGAGAAAAGGGTAGATGACGCGTTGGCAGAGCTTTCCTTTTTGTGCTGTTCCCATGAGTCGCGGATGTGGCTCATGCGGCTCTTGGTGTAGTTGTATTCCTGTGTGTCGTAGTCGCCGGGAATCCAGTATGCCCAATGGTCGCCCGTCATGGCAAACTGTGTGTTTTCCTCCTTGATGACGAAATAGGTCATGTGGGGCTGCGCCGGGAACTCGTATCGGAAGCCGAGACCGTCGTTAAACACACGGAATCTGACGATCATGTAGCGGTCAAGGTCGGTCTGCGTAAGCTTAAGAGCCATTTCGTTGTAGTTGCAGAGGATGGAATCCTCCTCGCCCCACACGGGCGCCCATGTCTCGTCAACGGCGCCGCGCTCGATGTCGGTTATGGCAAATCCGCTTGTCATCTGGAGCGCATCGGCAGAAGTCTTTACAGCATCTGCGCTGAAGTCGCGGCGGCTGCTCTCGCTTGCCAGCGTGAATCCGAGCCGTGACGGCAACACCACAGGTTCCCCCTTGTAATCCACCTTGTAGGTGGGGATGCCTCCGGCAGCTATGTCAACGTCTACCACCAAGGCACCGTCAGGACTCGTGACCTGCTCCGCCCCGAGTGCCAAAGGCACTCCCACAGCCGCCAGCATCAGTAAGTTTTTCATTTTTCCTTCCATAAGGTAATGCTAAATGAGATAAAAATTAAGGATAATCGTAACACCAACAAAGATAGCAAAAATTCCCCGAAATCCTATCCTCGTTTCCCCCTCCAACAACCCATCAGATGCCAAAAACTTGTAGGGACATGCCGTGGCATGTCCGCCCTCAGGCGATGCTGTTATTAAACTTGCGGCAAGCGGACATGCCACGGCATGTCCCTACTTCGTATCTGCTAACATCAATGAAACTTCTAATTCGTGCTTCTGAATTTTTCGTAATGCTGAGCAAGATATTCGGGATTCGGTGTGAACTTTTCAGGCAACAATATGCGGCTACCGTTCATTTTGCGTAATATGTCTGCAAAAGGAGCATCTTTGACAGCTGTTAAAAACTCATCGGACATCTGCAGTATATATTCAGGCGTGATGGAAATTAAAAGCTTGTCGTAAGCTGTATGAAATGTTGGAGTCATACATAAACCATTGGTTGGGTTGGTTCTTAGCGATTCATCTTCACTCCATGCCACAATATGACAAGCCTCCAGCAGCATAGTGTAGGATGGTGAGATTTTTTTCAAATAATGTAGTTGCTATGTTTCAGAGATGTCATTTATAAGGAAAATATAGATGTCAATTATTAGTTTTAGAATGCTTAAAATTGATAATGTAAAGAGTCCTAAGATGATGCTTGAAAGGGGAATTGTTAACCATGTAGGAAAGATTTGCATTATAATAGTTAGTATGATTAACAAAACTGAAAGGACTAACACAAAGGTGAGTCTTTTTATAAAAATAGTGCAAAAGTTCTTATATCTAATGCGAGCATTTACATCTGATTCGTTTTGTGAGATGTCACCTTCAATGCGCTTTGATAGTTTTTCTGGTACAATGAAAATTACGCCAAGCGTAATCGCTAAAAAGATGCTTATAATGGTGAGGATGTCACTAATTAAATTTTGATTTATTGTGACGCATGAAGCCCAGCTACTTATGATAATAGTAACAGGGATTATAATGTAGGTGATTATGCCGGTTACTATATTTATTCGCTGCCTGTTTGGTGTGGCAAATAAAGATTTGAAACCTATCCAGATTAGTTCTATTGTGAGACGCCACATTGTTTATAGTTGCTGAATATTGTATCTGAGATCATCTTTTATGAGATTAAGATATGAATCGGCGATACGTTCCACCATATCCCAATCTGGAGTGCCATCCGTATTCATACATTCATCTCCTAAACATATGGATGGCAAGAGACATTCTAAGTTGTCTAGTGTAGAGTGGGCAGCTTGACCTTTGGAATTTATATAATAAAATTTCATATCATACAAAGAAGGGTCATATTGAGGCAATAGCTCGTTAACTTCTGATGTTACTTTCCGACGATAACGAATATCTGATATCAATCTTTTAGCAGATAATGAGATATTTCTAATCTCAGAAGAAACCCGGCTTTTATGCATTAAATCAAGTTGGGGTTTTAAAGAGCTATCGATATTCCGCTTCCATGTAATCCCGATTTTAAAAATATTACAGGATTCCAAAAACTCGTTCTTTTTTGCTTCGGGTATAATCTTCGATGCGGTAAAATTGAAACCTAAGCTTTGGAAGAATTCGTATAACCGTTTTTTGAATAGGCTAAGGCAGGTATTCGTAGAATATCGCTGGACAATAAGCACTCCTGTATTGAAATCTTTTGGAAACCAAATCTTAAAAAAGAAAGGTAAGGATGCGACTTCGGTAGGTTGAATCGTATGGGTGGTTATAGTAGCATCTGTATTATCATAAACATCATATTTTTGACCAGTATTGCCTCCTAAAAAACGTCCGGCAATAGTATTCTTGTTGTCATTGATTGAAAACGTTCCTGCATGTTGAAAACATATGGCTTTTGAGTTTTCTTCATTTAATAGAAAAGACGTTTCAAAAGATTTGACAAGTTCTTGCATGAATGCTGCCATGGAAGATTTGTTAGGGTGAATAAGAGATAAAGCATTTGTTACTTTGTCAAAATTCGCAGCCTCATTCAAGTAACGTTTGCCAGCTTTCTTTTGCAGCTGGAAGATAAAGATGTCAAGAGATAATTTCATATTATGAAGTTAAAGATATTCTTGTGGGGAACTTATTAAAGTTATCTTAATCGGATTTGGAGGTTGAGTTTGAAGTACACTATGCCGTCCTCGGCGCGGTAGAGCGAGGCGTAGCCATGGCGGTGAGTTTTGCCACGTTCAAGATAGGCATTTTTGAAAAGGAAGTCCTCGAAGCGGTTCTTGTCGTAGAAGTGATAGCAAAGGATTTCTCCATCTTTCTTCACAACGAGATATCCACCATTTGCATCGTAGCGTCCTTCCCATGGTTTCGATGGCATCATGCCGAGAGCGGCAGAGGTGAGCACATGTTTCAATTTATAGCGGTAGAGTGCTTCGAGATCGTCAACATCATAGCCGAGTGGGTTTGATTTGGCAAGAGCTGGCGCAAGTTCTTCAAAGGTACGTTTGCCAGTCTTGAACTGCTCAACGAGCAGTTGAGCGAGTGTAGCAGCTAAATCGCCATCAAGCATTGCAAGGTTGCTTCTGAATGTGGAGTTGTCTACTCTGGTGAAAACAAGGTTGCCGCCTTTTTGCCAAATGCAATTAATACGGTCTATGATTTTAGAGCGAGTACTTATTGCATTGATTTGCTCAATTTCATCATCGGAGAAATCGCAGCCGTCAATGCGATAGGTGAAGTTAGTAGCTCCACTGGCGTTTAGCAGAGTGGAGTCGCTGCCGAGTTGGGATTTGATGCTGAAACCCATCTCGTTGTTTATCTTGGTGCGTTGGTCATGGAGGATAATGCGGATGTCCGTTTTATCGCTTGAACTTGCTTTAAGCGTTGAACAATAGATTTTATCCATGAACGCTTGAGTCCGAGCCACAGGGAAAGCACGTTCTCCAGCTGGTTTTTCATGAATGGCAGACAGTAGAGCTTCGGCTTCTTTTAAAAAAGTAGCAGCAGGCACATGCAAAAGCTCTATACCGTCCGACTTTTGGATTACAATGTCGGCATTCGCTACCTTATAATCATAAATGCCATCTTTCTCTTGGCGAATAATCATGATTATAGGATAGACCAAGTCTTTGATTTTTTCAAGATTCTGGTCACCAGCATATACTTTGCCCTCGCCGAGGAGTTTCAAAAGCGTGTATATTTCGCTCCACTCTCCGACGTTGCCTTTTATGATGTTATTTTCGTGGCTCATAGTTCGATGATATTGTTGTTTGCGAGGACGTTGAGTAGTTGTTGGGCGGTGGCTTGGATGGCTGGGACGGCTACGGAGTTGCCGAACTGTTTGTAGGCAGAGACATCGGCTACCGGGATTTGGAACACTGGTGAGCCATCGCCGTTGTCGTAGACAGGGTAGCCTTGGAGTGCGCCCCATTCGCGGGGGGTCATGCGACGCCAGCCGTCTTTGTTGTACTCGCCTTTGATGCGCGTTGTCGGGGTCAGGTCGGTTTGCCGTGTATCAATGACGATGTTTCGCTCACGACCCATACCCCCTACGACAATGGCGTTGGCGACTTCGTTATCTCCTACTATTGCATAGCCAAAACCGTTGCCTTTGCTTTCATGTCTCTCTTTGTGTCGTATTAGTGTGTCGACATATGTCGTTGAAAGATAGTATTTTGCTGGCACGGGGTCTTTTTCTCGTATATCTATGAAATGCTTGGTGACTTCATTTTGCTCAGGATAGGTGAAGTCAGCGAGATTGATGCCAAGGTCTCTGCGGAAGCCTACGATGTAGATGCGCTCACGGTGCTGAGGAACACCGAAGTACATGGCATTGACAATCTGAGGAGGCACGACATCATATCCGATTTCATCCAATGTGTTGAGGATGGTTCTGAGTGTACGTCCTTTATCGTGGATTGCAAGTCCTTTGACGTTTTCAAGAAAAAATGCCTTAGGCTGTTTGCGGCGTAGGATTTCTGCTACATCAAAAAACAGCGTTCCTCGAGTTTCTTCAAACCCGAGCCTCTTGCCAGCAAGCGAAAACGCCTGGCATGGGAATCCGGCACATAGGATGTCGAAGTCATCGGGTATGAAACGCTTGGTCTGTTCCAGTGTTATGTCGCCAAACGGGACCTCTCCATAATTCGCCAAATATGTCCTTTGAGCCTGTGCATCCCACTCTGACGAAAATACGCATTGACCTCCCAAATTTTGGAACGCCATGCGGAATCCTCCTATACCAGCAAATAGATCAATAAAGGTAAATCTTGGATTTTCAGGACCAGGAAAGGGCACCATGTCCAAGTCTTGAAACAGTGAGTACTGTAGAGGGCTTAATTCTTCAACCGTTTCGCCGTCCAGTTTCACCTTTGACGGCAGTGAAGAGTTTAGCCACGCATCGATTAGTTGATTGGCTTTCTGTTGATATATCTCACCGTGGCGTGAATTTCTCAACATATGGGCATGAGTGACTACGGCAAGTTGGGTTGGGAACGGAATGAGTGGATTCTCGCCCTCCGCTACGTTGTCATAGCAGGTGCGCTCGTCATATATCTGCACTGGACCTGCTTTCCTATAGCCTAAGTCCATCAGTGTGAATGTCAATCTGTCCTTGCCCATTTTAATACGCAACTGCTCCAATGGCATTGCTTTCAGCCATGAAAGTTTCGTAGATGTTACACCCGTTGATTTTGCAAACGGTAAAGCAGTCAGCCATCAGTCGGTTGTATCGCACTGCTTTTTCTTCAGAGAATGACGGTTGTGTGGTGTTGGTGTCAATATAATCAAAGAAATCTTCGTCGCAGTGAACCACGCATTTTTCTTGAGCATAGAGATGTCGGGCAAAACGTTTGACATCCTCCATGCTATTTATCGCAAAAGATTCGTTAAGTTCCATAAGGCTGATGATTGTTTGCTTGGTTGTATATCTGCAAAGGTACACAAAAATCATGATTTTTGTGTACCTTTGCAGATATGATGAGTGGTGCTTCTTTTTTGCGATTGGTGAGGGCTGCGGTGCTTGGACTGGCTCTGGTGCTGGCGGTGGGCGATGCTGTGGAGGTGTCGGCTGCGCCTGCGGCGGTGTCGCAGACTCAGGGCAAGAAAAAGGCTCTTGCCAAAAAGAAGGCTCCGGCTAAGAAGGCGGCTCCAAAGGGGAAGAAAGAGCCTGCCAAGAAGAAAAAGACCACGAAGAAAAAAGCGGCTAAGGCTCCGGCGCGTACATCGAAGGATGTCAAGCGCGAGCAGCAAGCTACAGCAAAGGATATTAAGGAAACATCAGCCAAACTTGACGAGAACCGCAAATCCACAGCCTCGCAGCTCAACCGTCTCAACGATCTCCGTTCGCGCATAGCTCAGCAGACTTCGGTCATCGCTGCCACTCAGGCAGATGCCGCAGCCATATCGCGCCGAATAGAGATGCTTGACGATACCATCGGGCAGATGCGGCAACATGTGGAGAAACTGCGCGAGAGCTACGGCAAGATACTGCGTCGCTCGCAGGGTACGGAGCGGAGGCTGGATCACCTGTCATTTGTCTTTGCTGCCGAATCGTTTCAGGAAGCAGTGCAACGCATGCGCTATCTGCGTCAGATAGGACATTGGCGCAGAGCCAAGCAACAGGAGCTACAGACAGCTGTGGAGGCTCTGCATGCCCGTCAGACTGACATGTCGGAGTTGCTTCGGCAGAAAAACGCACATATCGTCAGGCTCAACACTGCCAAGGCGAGCGTTGAGCGCGATTCCAAAGAGACATCGCAGATAGTGGAGCGTCTCAAGCAGGAAGGATCACAGCTTCAGGCGCACCTCGCCCGTCAGCAGCAGAAACTACAGAAACTCGACCGCGAACTTGACCGCCTTATCGCTGCTGAGCAGCGACGTCTGGAGCAGGAACGTCTGCGCCGCGAGAAGGCTGAGCGGGAGCGTCAGGAGCGTGAACGTCGCCGTCAAGAGCAAGCATCGCGCAATGACAAGGGTGGCGCGAAACCGTCAGCCGGTAAAACGCAAGAGAAGCCCGCCAAGCGCGGTGGCCGCGGAGATGTCCGTGAGGCAGCTCCGCTCACAGCCTCGGCTTCGGTGTCACAGTTTGCGCGCATGAAGGGGCGTCTGCCTTTCCCTGTCGATGGCAAATACCGTGTGATTAGTGCTTTCGGCCGTCATCCGCATCCCGACTTCCCTAACATCGAAGTGCAGAATTCGGGTATCGACATAGAGATGCTTTCATCGAGCCGCCGTGCGCGAGCCATCGCTGACGGCACGGTCTCGGCGGTATTCAACCAGCCTGGTTACAACAATATCGTGATGATACGCCACGGAGAGTACATCACTATCTATGCAGGCATCAGCAATCTCGCCATCAAGACAGGCGATACAGTAAAGACCGGGCAGACAATCGGGCAGGTACAGCCTGACCCTGACAATGACGGCCGTCATGTACTCCACTTCGAGCTGCGCCATGAGCGTGAGAAACTCAATCCGCTCCTGTGGGTGAGATAAGCCATCACTGATACCAATGGCACATAAAAGCAAGTCAACCGCACTGATAGTGAAGACTATGGGCGTTTTCTCAGGCGTCCAGGTCATCAGCATCCTTGTATCGGTAGTGCGTACCAAGCTCGTGGCGATATGGATAGGGGCTGTGGGGGTCGGCTTGTTTGGCGTGTTCAACACTGTACTTGACCTTCTTGGTAATTTCGCTCAGATGGGTATGAACACAGTGGCGGCGCGCGAACTGGCAGCACACGAGGAGCATCCCCAGCGAGTACGCTACATATTGATGGTGCGCCGCATCTGCTTGTCGCTCGGACTGCTGTTTGCGCTGCTGACTATAGGGTTCTCGCCATTGCTGAGCCGGTGGGCGTTCGGTGACGGAGGGATGACATGGTGGTTTTGCCTGCTGTCGGTGGCTATATTCGCCATGGCTGTGTCAGGCGGCGAGGGGGGCATACTTATGGGGCTTCATAAACTCAAGGGGATAGCTTTGGCTACCACGTGGGGGAATGTCATAGGTCTGGCGGTCACGGTTCCGCTGTTTTACTTCTGGCGCGCCACCGCTATCGTCCCGTCGATAGTCATATTGTGGGTTATCACTACGTCTATCATGTGGCATTATGCCCACAAGGCTACACGTGACATCCTATCTGTGGGCTGCCAGAGCATAACATGGCGCAGCAGCATGACCGATGGATTCCATATCATAAAATTAGGATTCTATATCATCATTTCCATAATGATGATCAATCTCGGCGCGTATCTGTTTCTGGTCTATCTCAACCGCACTGCTGACACTGCCACGGTAGGGTATTTCCAGAGCGGCTTCACGCTTATCAACCGCTATGTCGGACTGGTATTTGCGGCTTTGATGGTCGATTTTTTCCCACGTCTGAGCATGTGCCAGCGGTCACGCAGAGCCATGTCAGCCACTGTAAGCCAGGAGCTGGGAGTCATAATGGGCGTGATGATTCCGCTGGTGCTACTGTTTATCGCATTTGTCCCCATAATAATAGAAGTGCTCTATACACGCGATTTCCAGATGATCCAGCCGATGGTCTACATGGGTATCATAGGAACCGTGTTCCGGGCTTTGTCATGCACGATGGCGTATGTGATGCTTGCCAGAGCCGACGGCTTGGTGTATATGGCGGTGGAAGTGGCAAGCGCGGCAGTCTATGTCGGGGCAAGCATCCTCTGTTTCAATCTGTGGGGTATCCCGGGCATGGGCATCGCATATATAATCTGGTATGTGGTCTACACTGCCGTGGTAGGTACATTATACCGTCTGCGCTATGGGCTTAAACTTTCTGGAGCTATTTTAAAGCTGTCCGCGTGGGCTGTAGTTGCGGCAGTTGGCAGTTGCGCATTGGTCATGCTGTCCGGCGGTGCGCTCATCGCTCATTGTGCGGTGGGCTTGGCTGGAGTGATTACCGCCATCATTATCCTGCCCAAACTAATAGGTCGTAAAAAGAAGAAAAGCATATGAACGAATCCGTACAGAATGATTTCAATGATATAAAGCAACAATTCATGCTGATGAAAAACGGCATCGTGTCCGACTCCATGAAAGCAGCGGGGCTGCCGCACCGTATAATCTGGGGTCTTAACATGCCGCAATTGCGAGAAATCGCCGAGCGGTATGAGCGAGACAAGTCTCTGTTTGATGCGTTGTGGCATGATACTGCTACACGAGAAAGTGTCATTATCGCTCCGATGCTGCTGCCATATGCCGACATCAGCGTTGATGAGGCGATTGCCCTCATTGATGAAGCTCCGACGCTTGAAGCCATAGATTCCCTGACATTTAATGCACTGCGTCACCGCCCAGATGTCTGGGATATGATAGCCCGTCTTGATGGTGCAGAGTCGCTCAACCGCAGGTATGCCATGATGAGGTTGCTTGCACGAGTGGTTCGTGAAAATCTCCCTATGGCAAAGTCTATCGCCGAACGTGAAGCCGTCCGTCAAGACCCTGCCACATTTAATGCCGCCGATAACATCCTCGCCGACATTGATTTCATGTCTGAAAGTATATAAACGTAGGGATGGGACATCCATGCTGCTTAAAGCGGAAATCAACAGGGACGTAGGGACGCGGCGTGCCGCGTCATCATACCAGGCGATGTGTAGTGCGTTTGATGACGCGGCACGTTGCGTCCCTACAAGAAGGGTAAAGCATTAAGTGAACAGCATTGCGGGGCGTCCTCTCGCGTTTTATGGTGTGGACGGATTGTATGTTATTTCTTGGGGATGGTGAGCTTCTGTCCGGGGCGGATGCTGCTGCCTTTGATGCCGTTGGCGCGCTGCAATGCTTTGACTGTGGTGCCGTTGCGCTTGGCTATGCGTTCGAGGCTGTCGCCTGATTTGACGGTATAAGTCTTGGGCTTGGTTGTCTTTTTGGCGTTTTTCTTTGTCTTTGAATTTGAAGCCTTGTCAGTTTTATTCTTGGCGTTCTTGTTTGATGCTGAGACCTGCTGGTTGGCAGCTTTTTCAGAGGCTTTAGGCTTCTCTGATGTGGCAGATGTTGCAGGCGCTGTGGTGGTGCGCTCTGATGAGCCATACACCCTGCGTTGTGGCACACTTGGTGTGGTTTCGTTGGCTGTGGTGGTCTGTTCCGCAGGGGCTGCCGGGACTATGGTGACTGTTGATTCCTGCTTCGGAGCCGGAGCTGGGACCTGAGGAACTGTTTCCATCGTACGGCGGTGAGGTGCCGGGACAGGGGTGCGGCTTGCCATTAATGCTTCGGTATCGAGCTGGCTTCGTGACGGGATGGCAGTCATGTCAGCCTCGTATGTCTCTATGACGAGCTTGTCGCCCTCTTTCACTTTGCCGCGGCGCAAGTTGTTCCAACGCTTGATGTCGGTGGCGCTGACTCCGTATTGCCGGGCTATGTCGCGCAGATTTTCACCGCGTGTCACCACATGCGTCTTCTGGACTGGGCGGTCTGTGAAGCTCTGTACAAGGTCGAGATTGTGGGTGGCGTTGAGACTCTGTGCCATGTCGGGCTGCTCAGCTCCCGGATCGATGTATTCGAGACCCTCGCTGCCGTCTTCGGCTGTGCGGGGTTCTACATATGTGCGACGGCGGTAGATGTCTTCGTCATAGGCGAGAATCTGAGGCTCGCTCATGACGTAGCTGAGCACCTGCTGAGATGGGAGCACAAGGGTGTAGGGCTTGATGTCACCGGGGATCACATCCTTGCGATACTGCGGGTTGAGCATCCTGATTTCATCGATGGGGATGTTAAGTACCTGCGCTATCTGGTTGAAGTGCACACGTTTGTTGACCTTGATGGTGTCGGTCACGAGCTGGTGGCTCACCACGCGTGGCTGTATGTTGTGCTCCTTGTAGTAGTTCATCGCATAGTTGGCGGCGATGAAAGCAGGTACGTAGCCGCGGGTCTCGGCAGGAAGGAAACGGTAGATTTCCCAAAAGTCCTTTTTGCCTCCGCCAGCACGACGCAGAGCCTTGTTGACGTTGCCTGGACCGCAGTTGTATGCAGCGATTGCGAGTGACCAGTCGCCGTAGATGTTATAGAGCTGTTTGAGGTACTTGGCAGCGTTGCGTGACGATATGCGCGGGTCGCGGCGCTCGTCTACGAGCGAGTTGACTTCCATGCCCAGTCCTTTGGCGGTGGCTGGCATGAACTGCCACAGACCTGTAGCCCCCACGCGGCTGACAGCATTAGGTTTCAGCGCGCTCTCTATGACAGGGAGGTATTGCAGTTCGGTGGGCATACCCTGCTTCTCCAGCTCCTCAAGGAAGATGTTGCCATAGTAGTTGTGGAGGGCGAGCATGTCGCTCACCATGCCGCGACGCTTGCCCACGTACATGTCTATGTATTTGCCTACCACCGAGTTGTATGGCATTTCTATCTCGGCGGGGAGTTTGCTCAGTCTCTCTTCGTATTCCTGGGGGGTGCCGAGCTTCTGCGGCATCTCGTCGCTGGACGCACCCTTGGCATAGTTGCGGAGGTAGAAGCTCTCTTCAAGCTCGCGACACTTGGTCTCAAAGCTTTCGGGCGGGATGATGTTGTCATCGGTGATGGAGTGCTTGATGTCAAGGATTGACGGGGCGGCAATCGCGTATGCCGCTGCGGAGAGGGATATTAGAAAAGCTGATATGCGATTTTTCATCATGAACTAATATAAAGAGAGATGTGCGTTATATTAAAAATTCAATGCCCACTGCATGCCTACGCCTGGGAATGTGGCACGTGCGTCGGGTATGACCGCGGGGGCTACATCCATGGAGAGGTCGGGGGTGATGTCGAAGTGGGAGAGGGATGCATCGACATAGGCATCGACTATTGCGAGTAGATATACGCCTACCATCGATATGATGCAGAGGTCGCGGTTGCGGCGGTACATCTTGCGACGGCTGTCAAATATGCGTTGCAGGTCGGCAGTGTTGTAGTCATCGAGGGTGGTCCCTTTGGCAAGGAAGTCAAGGTAGCTCTGCGATGACGGGTCGTTGTCCACAAGATCCACGTACGCCCGGGTATAGTCGCGGAGCATCTTGTTGTTCCACGCAGTGCCGTAGCCGAGTCCCATGAAGCCGCCGACGATGATAGGGAGCTTCCAGAAGCGGCGGTTGTAGATCTGTCCGAGTCCGGGACACAATACGCTGAGCCATACCGCACGTGTGGGGTCGGGGTTGAACACCTTGACTCCGGCGGCATCCGCGTCCCAGCCGGCTTCATCGGCGGGGGCTGCAAGCACAAGCTCCGGACCGAGCACCGGCAGTCCGTCGGTCAGACTGTCGTTTTCGATGTCCTGCGGCAACACGATGCCTACCTGCAAAGAGTCGGGTAGGGCGCGCACCGGTGATTCGCGATGGGATGTGCGTCCGGCTGGCTTTCGTCCGGCTGGCTTGTCGTTATCGTCAGCCCATGCTGCGACAGCCTGCGTAACCGCAAGCAGAAGCATCAGAGCCATTGCCATAAAACGTGACGATATATGTTTGAAGCCGTGAGCCGAAATGTCCATTTCCAAAATAACCGAAATCGGAAGCCTGATTATGGTGTGGCTGCCTGTTTTGGCAGGCTACACTATGGCAAAAGTAGCCAATAATCTCAGTATGTGCAAGATTGACAGACCCTTTTAAACTTTTTTGACGGCTTGCAACTATCGTTGTCACGGGCGCCCATGACCCGGAGGAGGCCCCATCGGTCCGCGGCGGAAGTCATTGTCGACTTTGGGCTCGTTGCCTTTGCCAAAACTGTTGAAGGTGTAGGCAAATGTCACCATCACGTAGCGGGTCAGGGTGTTGAAGCGACTGTCGTCGATATAGTTGGCGGTTACATTGCGCTGCACGTTGCTGCGCTGACCGAGTATGTCGTAACCCTTGAGGGTAAGTGTCGCGGCTTTGTTGCGGAGGAACTGGTAGCCTATCGAGGCGTTCCACATCCATGTGTTTTCGTCAAAGCCGGCGGTGTAGCCCTTGGTGCCCTCATATGACAGTTCGCTGTTGAGCACGATGCCCCATGGAGTATACCATGATGCGTTGAAGTTGGCACCGTAGGTGTGTACGGTCATGTTGCCCACGGTAGGGAGGGAGTTGGTGGTGTGTTGCAGCGAATAGCGGGGACGCAGCTCAAGGTCTATGTCCTTGGGACGCCATGCTATAGAGGGAGATATGTTCAGGCGGAAAGTCCCGCTTCCGTTGCGCAATCCGTTGTTGAAGCCTATTTGGCGGTCGTAGTTGAGCATGACATGGCTTGTCATCAGCCACAGCTTTGAGGCTCCGAGTGGCTGCGAGAGCATGTTCATCAGGCGTAGGTTCCACACTCCATTGACGTTCTCGTAGGTTGTGCGCCGTGCGCCTGTCACATCGTCAAAGGAGGTGCGTGAAACCACACTGTTCTGCACTACATTACCCATGAGCATCACAAGAATGGACCGCTGAGCCTCGGCGTTGTAGTCCTGGAAGCGCATACGCATGCCATGTGTGAACGACGGGTCAAGGGTCGGATTACCCACGATTACGTTCATGGGGTCGCTCTCATCGGCTACAGGTTGAAGTTGCGTCAGTGATGGCTGCGACGATCTGCCGAAGTAATTGACGCGAAGCGATCGTGTCTTGCTCCAGTTGTGTCGGTAGCGCAGATAAGGCGCTACGTTGAGCACATGGCGGGTAGGTATGCTCCGGGCATCGTCAAGCAGGTTGATGCTCGTGCTGCTCTGGGGCACAAGGGAGATTCCGGCATCCAAGCTGTATTTCGTAGTGATGCGTTTGAAGCCGAGACGTATGTCCTGATTGAAATAATTGTTGCGGAAGCGATTGCTGAGTTTGTCCGAAGGGTAGTAAATGCCCGTCTCTGTATCAAGTACATCAGTCAGTCGGTCGGCGTTGTTCCATCGGTACTCAGCCTGATAGGCAGCGGTCAGGAAGTTGCCTTTGCGCCCTATAGGTTCGGTCCATGTGATGCGTCCCGACAGGCGGTCGCTCCACTCGTGGTCGTTACCGAGCTGGTCATAGGTCTCGTCCTCGTCGATGCCTGTGGCTGAGGCTGCCTCTTCCATAAACAGGCGCGTCAGCGAGTAGTCGTCGCTATGGCTCTGTTGGTTGGAGTGGTTGACATTTGCCGTCACCGAGAGCGAACGTCCGCGCTTTGAGGCGAATGAGTGAGAATATATCACGCGTGCTCCGACCTCAAAGTTGTTGTTGTGTTCGATGTTGTCATTGAAGTTGCGGCTCAGGGGCGCTAAAGCATCGCCGAGGTTGAGTGTTGAATCCATGACGGCAGAATTCTGACGCCCATAGTTTATGCGCGGTCTCACCTCAAGTGTGTTGAGGCTGTCAGGCTTCCAGAGTATGCGGAAATCTGCGCGGAAATTGTGGGTGTTGTCGTGGTTGCGGCTTCCTATCCGTGCCGCGCTGACGCCTCCGTCGGTCAGATACTGGCGGTCGGTAAATTCTGTGGAGTTGCGGTCGGCATGGCTGTAGAATACGTTGCCGCCCACGCGCAATATCTCCTTGTTGCCGACATTGAAGTTGAAACCGAGGCTCTGCGACTCCGAGATGCCGTTGTCATCGCTGCGACGGCGCCATCGCGCACCGCCGTCGTTAAATCCTATGTCATTGATGTTGTTGGCGTTGCCGAGGATGGTAAACTGGTTGCCGTTCCAGAATCGGTTGAGCGTGAAAGCTCCTTTGTAGCGGCTGTCGGTGCCGTAACCGCCCTCGACGTTGCCAGTCCATCCGTTGTTCTTGCCTTTCTTGATGCTGAGGTTGATGACGGTCTCGTCCTCTCCGTCATCCACACCTGTAAGCCGTGCCTGGTCGCTCTTGCGTTCTACGATCTGGAGCTTGTCTACGATGTCGACGGGCAGGTTCTTGGATGCCACCGTGGGGTCGTCTCCAAAAAACTCTTTGCCGTCAAGCAATATCTTGGTCACTTCGCGTCCGTGGGCGGTTATTTTGCCGTCAGAACCGACTTCCACGCCCGGCAGACGCTTTATGAGATCCTCGACTACGGCGTTAGGACGGGTCTGGTAGCTGTCGGCATTGTACTCGACGGTGTCACCCTTGACCTTGACCTGTGTTTTGACAGCCACGACTTCCACCTGACTGAGCATCAGCGACTTCTCAGAGAGGCTGAGAGTGCCGAGGTCAATGCGTTGTGCAGCCGAGTCGACCTGCACATCGGTGTCATAGGGTGCAAATCCGGTGTAGTCGGCTTGGATGATATATTTGCCGGGATTGACGTCGGCAAACGAAAACTTGCCGTCGAAATCGGTCACTTTGCCGCGTATGAATGTGCTGTCGGGGCGCAGCAGGCGCAGGGTGGCGTTGATGACAGGTTCGCCCTGGTTGTCGGTTACCGATCCGGTTATGTCGGCTCCGTATGCGCTAAGTGTCAGCAGCGCGAAAGGAAGCGACAGAGGCAACAGGCGCATGGCGGCATTCCTTTTGGGTCGAGTTGGCTTGGTCATTTGGTGTCGGATGATCAGGAATAATAGTGGCGGCTATCACTTGCCGCTGATAGCTTTTCAATCAAAATAACACCATTATTGACACAAGTTTAGTCAAAAGGTTTAATCAGCTGTGAAAAAATATTTTTTCAATAGGAGACTGCGACCCCGTTTAAGATTATTTCGCTTGAAAAGGCGCGGCATAGCCGCGGCGGGAGCAGTAGCCACATGCAAGCAAGTCGTCAGACTTGCGAAGCTTGTGGTGCATGATGCCCCCTCATATGCCGGCGGCGTCAGCTGCCGGGGCTGATGCATGCGATTGCCCCGGCAGTTACACCGCCGGATTTCCCATCCATCCGTTTCGAGGGTGTTGCAGAACCTGTCAATTGCGGTGATCCTACCTGTATGATGTAGGGACATGCCATGGCATGTCAGCTGATGCTCAGGTGCTTGCATATTAGACATGCCATGGCATGTCCCTACAACATTGTACGATTCGGGGTTTTGCAACACTGCCATTTTGCGGATTCTCTTACGTGATCCGATATTAGCCCTGTCCCTACTGTGCGCCGTGTTTGGCGATGATTTCCTTGGCGAGCTGGATGTGGCTTGTGGCTCCGCGGCTGGCAGGGTCATAGAGCAGGGCGGGGAGCCCGTGCGAAGGGGCTTCGCTCAGGCGTATGTTGCGGGGGATTACGGTGTCAAACACCATGTCGGCGAAGTGTCCTTTCAGTTCCTCGTAGATCTGGTTGGCTAAGCGCAGTCGCGCATCATACATCGTCAGAAGGAATCCTTCGATTTCAAGCGAAGGGTTGAGCTTTGACTTTATGATGCGGATGGTGTTGAGGAGCTTGGTGATGCCTTCAAGAGCGAAATATTCGGCTTGCACGGGGATTATCACTGAGTCTGCAGCTGTCAGTGCGTTGACTGTGATGAGCCCCAGCGATGGCGAGCAGTCGATCAGTATGTAATCATAGGCATCATGGGCAGGGGCGAGCAAGCGGCGCATGACCGTCTCGCGGTCGGGCTTGTCTATCAGTTCCACTTCGGCTCCGGCGAGATCGATGCGTGACCCTACGAGGTCAAGACCGTCCACGCATGTGGCGACTTGGCTGCCCATGAGAGGGTATTGGTCCACTAAGCATTCATAGATGGACGATGTCATCGAGCGCGGGTCTATGCCGTATCCCGAAGTGGCGTTTGCCTGTGGGTCGGCATCGATGATTAGCACTTTTTTCCCCTCGTTGGCAAGTGATGCCGCAAGGTTGATGGTGGTGGTGGTCTTGCCCACACCGCCTTTTTGGTTGGCTATCGCAATGATTTTACCCATTTAATATTGTATGTTAAGGAGATTTGCGATGCAAAGTAATCAAATATCGTCCGTTCGTATGCGCTGATGGCTTAAAATTCGTCTGTAAATGTAGATAACTTTTCGTGAGCCTGTATCACACTGTCTCTAAGCATCTTCGCCGATGCGGTCTATGTTTGCCATCAGCCTCTCAAGCTCTTCTTCGTTGTTAAACGGGATGGTGATGCGTCCGCGGCCGCGTCGGTCCATGGTGAACTGCACAGGTGTCTTGAAACGGGCTGACAGATGGTCGCGCAGTATGTCGAAGTCGTGGTTGGCAGGGGTTGCTTCTTTGTCCTTCTTCATTGGGGAGCCGTTTTGCAGTTCTTTGGCTATGGCTTCGACTTTTCTTACCGACAGGTCTTCCTTGAGGATGCGTTTGTAGAGAGCCAGCAGATCGGCAGGAGTCGGCACAGAGAGCAGGGCGCGGGCATGCCCTACATCGATTTTCTTGTCGCGAAGACCGAGCTGGACTTCGGCGGGGAGGTTGATAAGGCGCATGAAGTTGGCTATGGTAGTGCGCTTCATGCCTATGCGTTCGCTCAGCCGCTCCTGGGTGAGCTTATACTGGTCTATCAGCTTCCTCAGCGTCAGGGCGATTTCTATAGGGTTGAGGTCCTCGCGCTGTATGTTCTCGATTAGAGCCATCTCGGTCAGTTCGGTATCTGACACGGTGCGGATGTAGGCTGGCACTTTCTGAAGCCCGGCAAGCCGTGCCGCCCGGTAGCGGCGTTCGCCGGCTATGATCTGGTAGGCATTCGGTCCCGTCTTGCGCAGGGAGAGCGGCTGTATGATGCCCAGTTCGCGGATTGAAGCTGCCAGCTCGGCAATTGATTCTTCATCGAAGTCCCTGCGTGGCTGGTCGGGGTTGGGGGTGATGAGGGAGAGGTCTATGTCGTTGATGGCAGATGTGCCGGCTGCGGGCACGTCGTCCATGGATATAAGTGAGTCGAGGCCTCGCCCGAGGGCTCTGCGTTTTTCTGTAGCCAAATCTGTTGAAGTTTTTTGTTGATTGTATTTATGATGCAAAAGTAGTCATTTTTCTACTCACAACAAGGGTGTGAGACTCATTTTCACCTTAATTATATATGAGAAATCACTAATTATATATATATGAGAGATCACTTCCCAATGCGGTCTGAGGGCGTAAGTGTCATGTCAGATAAAAATTTTTTCACCTTTTTAAACCTTTTGCAAACTGTCTGCGTTAGTATTGTAGCTATCACAAAGCAAAAGAATGTTAAACGACTGTTATTAAAATAAATTTAAAAAATTAAACAATTAGTTTGCTGTTGTGCACAATATTCGTATCTTTGTGCCGATAATCAACGTTAATTACACTAAAGATGAAAAAGATTCTTCTCGTCGCTGCAGCTGCTCTCGGCATGCTCTCAGCACAGGCTCAGCAAGCGCTTGAGTACTCGAATTTCGGCCAGAACTGGTCTCTTGGTATCGATGGTGGTGTCACAACTCCCATGGTAGGCCATGCATTCTGGGGATCTATGCGCGGAACTGTAGGTATCCACCTCAGCAAGCAGGTATCTCCCACATTCGGCTTCGGTTTTGAGGCTAACGGTGCTTTCAACACCTCTTCTTGGAACCCCAGCTTCGTGTCTGACAACAATGGCCGCAGCACCACAGCTTTCGATCAGAGCTATGTTGGCGCTTTCGGTACAGTGAACCTTTCTAACCTCTTCTGCGGTTACAAGTGCGGTGGCCGCTTCTTCGAAGTAGAGCTCCTCGCAGGTGCAGGTTGGGGTCACGAATACTGGAACAAGGGTGTGTCTCCCTACTATGCTGTAGGTTCTCTCACTGACCCCAAAGCCAACAGTGACTACAACTACTTCATGACTAAGGTAGGTTTCAACCTCAACTTCAACGTTTCTAACCACGTTACCATAGCGTTCAAGCCTTCTATCGCTTTCAACATGACTGGTACTCCCAACACTCCTCTTAATGTAGAGGGTACTAACGTGGCTTACAACGTTCACCAGGCTACTTTCAACGCTGCTGTAGGTGTTACCTATAACTTCGGTCCTGGCTTCAAGTGTGTTGACACCAAGAATCAGGCTGAGATCGACGCTCTCAACGCTCAGATCAATGACCTCCGCGCAGCTCTCGATGCATGTGGCGTATCTCTCGCCGCTTCTCAGGCTGAGGTTGCTGCCCTCGCTTCTGAGCTCGAGGCTTGCAAGAACCGTCCCGCACAGGTGGTTAAGGAAGTCAACAACAACCTCAACAGCGTCCGCTACGTATTCTTCAAGAAGTCATCTCACGTCATCACAGCTGACCAGATGCCTAACGTAGAAATGATCGCTTCTTACCTCAAGAACCACAAGGGTTCAAAGGTTGTCATCAAGGGTTATGCTTCTCCCGAAGGAAACCTCGAATTCAACCAGAAGCTCGCTGCTAACCGCGCTGAGTCTGTAAAGAAGGCCCTCATCAACAAGTACAAGATCTCTGCCGACCGCATCACTGCTGAAGGCGAAGGTATCGGTCACATGTTCACCGAGGACTCTTGGAACCGTGTTTCTATCTGCACAATCGAAGACTAATCCCATTAGGAATCTCTAACCTACGCTGCCCCGCTCCAGAGAGCGGGGCAGCTTTCGTTTGTTTATATCAGGCTTTGTTTATAAGTCTTATAAGATTTATATTTGTGACGATGGCACTGTCTTTGCCGTTTTGCAGAAAATGACTAAATTTGTATATTCTGACATATAGGCTTCCGTTGCCTCGTGCTGATTCTTATACCATATTGAAATACAAATACTTAATCATATGAAATTCAATGTACCAAGCAAGTCGCTCTACTCGTTTGTATCGGCAGTTAACAAGGTGATCAATTCCAAGAATGCCATGACCATCCTTAACAACTTTCTCTTCTATCTCGAAGGAGACAAGTTGCAAGTAGTGGCATGCGATATGGAGAACACCCTTGTGGCGCGCATCGATGTGATGGATGCCGAAGGCAGTGGCAAATTCTGCATTGATGCCGCCCGCATCATCGAGTTGCTCAAAGAGCTTCCCGACCAGGGGATACAGTTCGTGATCAATGACGAGAATCTCGCTGTAGAGATTATATACTCGTCGGGTACATTCAATCTCATGGCAATCAACGGCTCGGAATATCCTTATGACCCCGAAGCTGCCACTGTAAACGACTCAGAAGTGGCTTCGTTTGAACTTCCGGCTTCCAATATCCTGCGAGGCATAGACAACACTATATTCGCTGCCAGCCACGATGACCTCCGTCCACAGCTTGCCGGTGTGTTCTGGGACATCCATCCCGAGGATATCACATTCGTGGCATCGGACACCAAGCAGCTTGTCAAGTTCGTTGACCGTGCGCTTAAGACTGGATGCGAGACATCGTTTATCCTCCCCTCCAAGCCTTGCAACGTGCTCAAGAATGTGTTTACACGTGATGGCAATGTCAAGGTCAACCTCTATGAGAAGTGCATCGTGTTCGAAAGCTCTGAGTTCTGCTTCACTTGCAGCCTGCTCAAAGGCAGATTCCCCGATTACAATCGTGCCATCCCGCAGAATCCATCGTACACAGTGCTTGTTGACCGCGAGGAGTTTATCCGTGCGTTGCGCCGTGTATCGGTATTCAGCGGTGGTCAGGGTCTGGTGAAGTTCAAGATATCACAATCGTCTATCAAGATGCGCACCGACGACAGCGGTACTTGCGGCAATGCCTATGAGGAAGTGGCATGTGAGTTTGACGGAGACTCGCTTCTGATCGGTTTTAGCTTCAAGTTCCTGATTGACATGTTCAATATCCTCCACGGTGATGAAGGCATCATCAAGCTCACTGATCCCAGCCGTCCGGGACTGATACTGCCTGTGGAAAATGATGAAGATACGGAGTTGATAATGCTTCTGATGCCGATGACTGTCAACGAATTTCAAGACTGACAATGAAACTGCAACTTAAGAAACCTATCATATTTTTTGACCTCGAGACCACGGGCATCAACCTTATGAGTGACCGCATCGTGGAGATTTCGCTAATAAAAGTCATGCCCAACGGGGAGGAGATAGAGAAGACCCGGCGTATCAATCCCGGTATCCCCATCCCTGAGGAGGCTTCGAAAGTCCACGGCATCCATGACGAGGATGTGGCTGCATGTCCGTCGTTCAAGCAGGTCGCTAAAGACCTTGCCAACATATTCACCGGATGCGATATCGCTGGATTTAACAGCAACCGCTTTGATGTGCCTATGCTCGATCAGGAGTTGCGTCGCGCGGGCATCAAATTCGACTTCTCCAAGGCTCGTTTCATCGATGTGCAGACCATCTTCCACAAGCGCGAACCGCGCAACCTCATAGCAGCCTACAAGTTTTATTGCGGCAAGGATCTGACCGATGCCCATTCGGCAAATGCCGATACACGTGCTACATACGAGGTGCTGATGGCTCAGTATGACCGATATGAGGATCTGCCCACCGACATGGCGGAGCTCTCGGAGTATTCGGGATTCCACCACTGTGTCGACCTCATGGGGCGTCTCATATATGACGATCAGGGGCGAGAGGTCATCAACTTCGGTAAGTACAAGGGCTGTGTGGCTGCCGATGTGCTCCGCAAGGACCCAGGTTATTACAGCTGGATTCTTCAAGGCGATTTCTCGGAGAATACCAAGGATGCCTTTACTCGTATCAAGCTGTCTCTCAAATCTTGAAAACACATATCAAAGCCATGTCTGTTGTCGGCAATCCTTCTGATGTGCCTCTGCAAGGCAAGCATATCATCCTCGGCATATGCGGCGGCATCGCCGCATATAAGTCTGCATCATTAGTGCGCTTGCTGGTCAAGCAGGGTGCCGAGGTGCAGGTGATAATGACTCCTGCAGGTCGGGAGTTCATCACTCCTGTAACGTTGTCAACACTGTCGGGTAAACCGGTGATTACGGAATTTTTTACAGCCAATACCGGTGAATGGCACAGCCACGTCGACCTCGGTCTGTGGGCAGATGCCATGGTGATTGCCCCGGCTACTGCATCGACCATCGGCAAGATGGCAAACGGCATAGCCGACAACATGCTTGTCACCACTTACCTGTCTGCCAAAGCTCCTGTGTTTGTGGCTCCTGCCATGGATCTTGACATGATGGCTCATCCGTCGACCACGCGTAATATCGCCATGCTCCGCTCCTATGGCAACCACATCATAGAGCCTGCTGAGGGCGAGCTTGCAAGCCATCTCATAGGCAAAGGACGCATGGAGGAACCTGAGAATATTGTGGCATATCTGGCTGATTTTTTCCGTCACAGCCATACTCCGTCATCGGCTGATGTCAGTCTTAAAGGCAAGCGCGTTTTGATTACCGCAGGTCCCACATATGAGAAGATTGACCCGGTGCGGTTTATCGGTAATTACAGCACAGGGCGCATGGGCTATGCCATAGCGCGAGAAGCGGCACGGCGTGGCGCAGAGGTGACGTTGGTCAGCGGACCCGTCAGCCTGTCGTTGGATAGTCCTGCCGTGGATATTGTCCGTGTGGAAAGCGCACGTGAGATGCTTGCGGCATGCGAAAACGTGTTTGATGACTGTGACATTGCAGTCATGTGTGCTGCCGTAGCCGATTATGCACCGGCTACATATGTCGACCATAAAATCAAACGCGAGACTGACGACATGCCATCAATAGCGCTGGTCAAGAATCCTGATATAGCTGCCTCTTTGGGTGCACGCAAGCGGGCTGATCAGATATTGGTGGGCTTTGCTCTGGAAACTGACAATGCTGATGCCAACGGCGCAGGCAAGCTCCGACGCAAAAACCTTGACATGATAGTAGTCAACTCTCTCAAGGATGCCGGCGCGGGCTTCGGCACTGAAACCAACAAGGTAACCATCATCTCGGCTGACGGACATAAGGAGTCTTATCCTCTCAAATCCAAAGATGAGGTGGCAGCCGACATACTTGACGCCATATCGTCGTATGCCGGGAATAACAAAGAATGACAAACACCCTCTAAGCAATGCTCTCACGCTTTCTCCTCTTCATCGCGGTCATTGTCGCTGCTGTGGCTGTCCCAAGGACGGTTACGGCGCAGGAACTGATATGCGATGTGCAACTCAACACCAACAACATATCCACCGAAAACGACATCTTCACGGAGCTTCAGGAATCCATCAAGAGCTACATGAACGATACGAAGTTTTCATCTGCGCAGATTGCTACGAATGAGCGCATAAACTGCCGTCTGAACATCAACATCCAGGAGGTCAAGGACGGCACCATCAAATGCGACATACAGATACAGTCATCACGTCCGGTGTACAACTCGTCTTATCCAACCACTGTGCTCAACTATCATGATACCAAGGTCAGTTTCCCCTTTGAAAGCGGACAGCGGCTCAATCATGTCGAGAACGACTGGGACTCCGATCTGACGGCTCTGCTCGACTATTATGCCTATCTGGTGCTGGCTATGGATTTTGATTCGTTCGCGCCTCGTGGCGGCCAGCCCTTCTGGGATATCGTCAACAATATCGTACAGCTTGCCCAAAGCCAGGATGCTGAGGGATGGAAGTCGTTTGGCGACACCAAAAACCGCGCTGCTGTCCTTGCCGCTTTCACCCAGCCCTCCACGGCAGAACTGCGCGACCTCAATTATGCCTATCATCGCAAGGGGCTTGACGAGATGACTGTCAGCCCTGACAAGGGGAGGGCAGCGATTACGCAGTCGCTTGACATACTTGACAAGGTGCACAAAGTGTCGCCGATGAGCGTCGGGCTGACGCTGTTTGAGGATGCCAAGTTTGACGAGATAGTCAATATCTACACCAAGTCGTCAGACACAGAGCGAAAGACGGTATATGACCTCATGCGCAAACTCTACCCCACGGAGACTCAGAAGCTCGAGATGCTCAAAAACGGCACGAACAAAGTCAATAATTAATCTCCTCTAACCCTGTAAGCCGAAATGTTATCCCGATTACATATAACCAATTATGCACTTATCGATGACGTGGATGTCACATTTGGTCCTGGCATGAACGTCATCACAGGCGAGACCGGAGCCGGCAAGAGCATCATGCTCGGGGCTTTGTCGCTCATCCTCGGCGCGAGGGCTGACAGCCGTGCTGTCAGCCACAAGGATGCAAAGAGTGTCATCGAAGCGACATTCCATGCTGCTGACGTGGCTTCGGCGCGCCGCTTTTGCGAGACTAACGACATTGACTGGGACGATGCGGAGTGCATACTCCGTCGCGAACTTACCCCCACAGGGCGTTCGCGTACGTTTATCAACGATACCCCCGTTACTGTCAGCCAGCTCCGTGAACTGGCAATGATGCTCGTGGATATCCATTCGCAGCATCAGAATCTCCTCCTGGCTGACCCCTCTTTCCAGCTCAGTGTGATTGACAATATGGCTGGTAATGCAGCCCGTCTGGAGGAATACACGCGCCGCTACAAGGTGCTACGCGATGCCATGCGCAAGCTCCGCAATCTCCGCGAGGAGTTGCGCAAGGGTCGCGATGATGAGGAGTTCACGCGCTATCAATACGAGCAGCTTGATGCCCTCAAGCTCGTCAAGGGCGAGCAGGAAGAGCTGGAGCAGCGGCGTGATGTCCTTTCACATGCTCAGGAGATAAGCAGTGCGCTTGACAGTGCTCTCTCTGACCTTGATACCGATGATGACAGCGTGACCGCAAGAGTCTCGGCTGCCATACGCTACCTCGGCGGTATCGCTGACCGTCTGCCTGACGGTGATGAGCTTGTAAGCCGTTTGGAATCGGTGAAGATTGAGGTGGAGGATATAGTGGAGACCCTCGGCGATGTAGCGGCATCGCTTGACGCTGACCCCCAAGAATTGGGAGACATCGAGGACCGTCTCAGCTCGATATACTCCATGCAGTCACGCCACCATGTCGATACGGTGGAGGAGCTTATAGCGTTGCACGAAACCCTCGGGCAGCGTCTTGACAGCATACAGAACGGTGACGAGGAGGTGGCAGAAGCCGAGAAGGAAGCGCGCCGCGCCATGGCTCTCGTCAAGGAGGCGGCAGTGGCTCTCACACGTAGTCGCAAGGAGGCTGCCGGGCGTCTGGCTGCTGACTTGCGCGAGGCTGCCGCGCCATTGGGCATGAAGAATCTCCAGTGCGAGATACGTGTCTCTCCGGCTGACATATCCCATACCGGGGCTGACAATGTGGAGTTCTTGTTTGCGTTCAACAAAAATCAGCCTCTCATGCCTGTGGCAAAGACTGCTTCGGGCGGCGAAATATCGCGATTGATGCTATCTCTCAAATCCATCATCGCGAGCCACATGCAGCTCCCGTCTATTATCTTTGATGAGATTGACACAGGTGTGAGCGGTGACGTGGCATGCCGTATGGGCGAGATGATGAGCGGTATAGCCTCCACCATCCAGGTTATCACCATCACCCATCTGCCTCAGGTAGCTGCCAAAGGCACCAGCCACTTCAAGGTCTACAAAGAGGATGACGATAAAGCCACGCATACACACATCTCGCGCCTTGATGACGAGGCTCGTGTGAGTGAACTGTCGCTGATGCTCAGCGGTTCATCCACTGACGAGAAATCGCGTCAGGCTGCCATCTCCCTCCTCAAGAAATAACAAACTGAAAATGGAATCAACTGACTATATATTCGGCATACGCGCTGTCATCGAGGCTATCGAGGCTGGGCGCGACATTGACAAGGTGCTAATCAGCAAGGATTTGAACGGTCCGCTCATAGGCGAACTGCTTGAGGTCATAAAGCGTGACCATGTGGTGATGCGCCGTGTCCCCGTAGAGAAAATCAACCGTATCACGCGTAAGAATCATCAGGGGGTCGTAGCTATGCTCTCGGCTGTGACCTACCACAAGCTCGAGCATCTCGTGCCTGAGCTTTATGAGGCTGGTATACTGCCGTTTATCGTGGTGCTTGACGGCATCACTGATGTGCGTAATTTTGGCGCCATTGCCCGTACATGCGAGTGTGCAGGAGTCGATGCGATAGTCATCGGCGAACGTGACAGTGTGGGCGTGGGCGGCGATGCCGTCAAGACTTCGGCTGGTGCGCTCAACCACATCCCCGTATGCCGTGAGCGTGACATCGCATGGGCTGTCCGTTTTCTCAAGGACAATGGTGTACAGGTAGTTGCTGCCTCCGAGAAAGCCACTGTCAATTACACCCAAGGCTCTTATGACACTCCTGTGGCGATAGTAATGGGCGCGGAGGATACAGGAGTGAGCCAGAATGTGCTTCGCCTCTGCGACACTCAGGTCGCCATACCCATCATGGGCAAGATAGAGTCACTTAATGTGTCAGTGGCAGCCGGAGTTATGATGTATGAAGTAGTGCGTCAGCGTCTTAATGCTAATCTTGAAGTCATATGAAAGTAGGTATCATACAGCAGTCCAATAGCTCCGATGTCGCTGAAAACCGCCGTCGCATAGCCGATGAGGTGCGTCGTCTGGCATCAGAGGGCGCGGAGCTGATAGTCAACCGCGAGCTGCATGACTCGCTATATTTCTGCCAGGAGGAAAACACTGACAATTTCGACCTCGCCGTAGCCATACCGGGAGAAGCCACAGACTTCTATAGCTGTCTGGCGCGTGAGGCTGGGGTAGTGCTCGTGACCTCGCTCTTTGAAAAGCGTGCCCCGGGGTTATATCATAATACGGCTGTGGTGTTTGAAAAGGACGGCTCTATAGCCGGGAAATACCGCAAGATGCACATTCCTGATGACCCTGCATACTACGAAAAATTCTACTTCACCCCCGGTGATCTTGATTTCGTGCCGATTGATACGTCTGTAGGACGTCTCGGCGTGCTTGTATGCTGGGATCAATGGTATCCCGAGGCTGCGCGTCTGATGGCTCTACGTGGGGCAGAGATGCTTATATATCCCACAGCCATAGGGCTGGAGAGCGCCGATACGCCAGATGAACAGGAGCGTCAGCGCGAAGCGTGGACCACGGTACAGCGCGGACACGCCGTTGCCAACGGTATCCCGGTTGTGACCGTCAACCGTGTCGGGCATGAGACAGACCCGTCAGGTCAGACCGGAGGCATACAGTTCTGGGGCAGCAGTTTTGTTGCCGGACCGCAAGGCGAACTTCTCTATCGCGCGCCTGCTGACTGCGAGGAGTCAGTGATAGTGGATGTGGATATGAAGCGCAGCGAACAGGTACGCCGCTGGTGGCCCTTCCTCCGTGACCGCCGCATCGACTGCTTCACCCCTCTCACCCGCCGTTTCATCGACTGACAACAATATCCACTTATAAGACTTATAAAAGAGAGCGTCCCATCAAGCATATGCTTGATGGGACGCTCTCTTGTTTGAGCCGCGAGTGGGACTCGAACCCACGACCTTTTCGTTACGAATGAAAAATTTAATACGTGTAAATTTCTAATTAACTGTAAATTATATCGTGCTAAAATGTGTTAAGTCAAAATTCAGTCAAAAAAAAGTGGCGTTTTGCCGGTTTTGCTGTTTTGCCAATTGAAATTAACAACTTATCTTTGTCTCCGTATCAAGGTCAACAATACGATAAAATACATACGGAAAGATTTACCCCCTTTCTGAATTGACGAATCGCACAGTTGACCCTTTGGTGCGATTCGTCTCTTTTTATCGCCCCAAGCGACCGAACTGCGGACGGGGATAGAGGGAGAAGAATCAAAGAGGCGGAAGCCGCCGGTGCTCCCAGCTGCCTTATAGCGTTTGATGGGCGAAATGCAGGCATGTTGGAGAGGAGCGGAATCAAAGGCCGCATTTTGAGTCCGTCTGATTAGCTCTGGCTGTCCTCATCTTTGTTGTCTGCATCAAGCAGCCATTCCAGGACGCTCTCGACACGTACCTTCGTGCTCGGGTCGTCGATGCGCCTGACGGCTTCGGAAAGAAGCCTTATTGCTCCTTTCGCCGACTTGCATTTGTCCGGGGCGTGGAGCTGCGGTTTCACGGTGTGCCCTTTCATCGCCTCTTTTGCCGCCTCTGTGCGCAGTTTGCGGACATACAGCAGCTCCATGATGCGCTTGACGGTTTCAATGTCAGCAAGAGTATATCGGCGTTGGTTGCCGACGCGGGCGGGTTCAAGCTCGTCGAACTCCTTCTCCCAGTAGCGCAGGGTATAGATAGGCACACCGAGCATTTCGGCTACCTCGCCGACTTTGTAGTAGGATTTGGTGGGCATATAAATCTATTTCATTATTGACACCTCGCGGATGCGGTAGTAGGATTTCTTGGGGGTGGGCATTACTCGTCAACACAAATTTCAACAACTTCTTCAACGGGGGCTTCTGCTTCGGGCTTAGTATTGGTTTTCTCCGCTTCGTCAAAGAATATAAGCGAGGTCATAAACCCGCCAAACATTCTTGCGAACTGAACATTAATATTGTCTTTCTCCCAAGTCCAAGCAACGGTTTTATACTCCCTTGCGGCAGTCCTATCCTCTCTGTGTTCTCCATATTTCTTGTCAAGATGTTCGACAACGTTTTTCGCCAATTCTTCTGACACTTCTTCGCCATCAGCTTTGCGAAATGCGATTGAGGTTAGTTTTTCGTCCTTAAAATCCAACGAAAATCCATCCCATTTTATGCCATAGAGTTCTACAACCTGAGTTCCCTCTACTCCTTCACCATTCTCTGCATCTTTGTAACGATAACGGTTCTCATCAAGTATTTTAATTACTTCTGACTTCGTTTGGCCAAGAGAGAACAGCCAAACATCGTTTGCGCTGCTGCACCCAACCAACATCGGGAGCAGCATCAGCATTATTGCGATTAACTTTTTCATTTGTTGTAGTTTTTAGTTGTTATTTGGTTTATTATTAGTATATTTGAATGATGAAAGATAAAAACAAAATAGGGGTAAGGTGGTTCTTGTACGGAGTGGCTACGGCTTTAACCATTCGGCTAATATATGTACTAACTCTGTTAGAACTATACCTAAAACAAAGGTTATAGCAGCCCACGCCTTTGTTGACAACTTTGATTTACGCTCGGTCTTATGTCGAGCTGTGTAGCCTCCGCTGTCAAGGAACGCCTTGCCTTTGTTGGTAAGGCGAATGGTTATGGGCTTCTTCTCCGTGTCATACCATACAGAAATATACCCGTCACGCTCCAACCCATAGAGGTACTTGGATAGTCCCTCAATCTCGTTGTGGGGGTTGAGCGCCTTAATCTGCGCCAGTATGCGGTCTTTCTCTTTCGCTTCGCTCACGGGGAGGTTAGTTGGGGTTATCTTTGTTCATTTCTTTTTCCTTTTCTTATTGTGATTGGCCTTTGTGGTTTTAATCACCTCGGAGTGAGTTTGCGTTTGACTGTTCGTGCATTTCGCAAGCAATTCTTCACAAAGTTTTTTGTTAAGTCGGCTTTGTCTGATTTGATGAAACAGTACTGCTTGTTCTGGAGTGAAATATCCAATCAATTTGAATATCACCTTAAAATCTTGTTCCGCAAGTCTATCGACTTCATCACTAAAAGCCTTATCCCACACATTATTCTTGTGGGTTATACAGACGCAATCCTGCATCAATTCCAAACATTTCCCTACAAAGTCTCGCTTTCGTTCAAGAGCATAATTCCTCAGCGCATGAGTAAGCATAAAATATGCTGTTCCAAGCGCGCTTTCATCTCTGCCTATGTTATACCAAGTTATGTAATGTGCTCCATGCAACATTGTGGACTCTGCGTTCAATATTCGGGAATTTGAATCTAAATTTTGTTTGAGTTCTAAAAACTTTATTTTTATTCGTTTGTAATTTTTTCTAATGCCATTCAATTCAATCAATGAGTAGATTTGCCAACCAATAAGTATGGTTACGGATGCGCCCAAAACACTGCCCACAATACCGATGTAATCTACATCTAAATTGCGTGAATTTGAATTACACAACGAAATTGTTGAGAATATTGCCGATAAAATGGAAAGGAATAGACTGAAGCCTAACCAGCACTTTTGTTTTGTCGTCATTTTCTACTTCCTTTCAATTCGTCAATCCGTTCTTTGAGGTCAGTTATTCTCTCATCTTTTTCAGAGATTAACCGCTCCTTTTCTTTAATACGTTCTTCCTTTTCTGCAATTATAGCTTCGTAGCGCATAACAAGGTCTTTAATCTCTGCTGGCACTCCAATGAATATCGGACTATCCACAACCGTTGAACCCGTAAGCGTGCTATTAGTGGCATTAACTCCATTGAGTTGATATTCTTTGCCCGTCAAAAGCCATCGAGCATCCACGCCGAGCCTTTCTACCATCAGCTTTAGTATTTCAAAGGATGGGAGGGATTTACGCTGTCCAAGATAGTTGGCAATACTTGACTGCCTTTTGCCAAGAGCATCGGCAAAAGAGGTCTGACTGCCCCCAAATCTTTCATCTACAATATGTTGTAGTCTATCGTTTATTTCTGCCATGATAGCACAAAGGTTAAAGAGTGTTAAATAAACTCATTTGAGTTGGTTGACAACTCAATTTACATTACCTTTGCATTGTTTCTGAAAGACAGGAACAGAAAGGCAACAGCAAAGGGGGATAGCTTTCGGAGCTATCTTACATATAAACTTCAATCGCAAAGTTAGTTATTCTCTTTTGCATTGCCAAACTTTTAGAAAGGAAAATTAACAAGCAACTTTAGGGAAGAATGGCTAAACTAAGCAAAGACAAAGTTAAGGCGATGCTCGCAAAGGACATGATTGTCGTACCCTGCGACAACGCCCCCGAAGTGGACTCCGCTTTCGAGACCGCGAAGCAAGCTCGCTCCGAAATGGGCGACAGAGGCGCATCGGTAAGGATTTCAAAATCAAACGTCACCCTAACCGTGGTGGTGAGGACGGGGATATGACCTACCTCACTAAGACAATAGTAGTCGGCCCTCGGAGTAAGCAGGTGGAGAAACTGCAAGCCGAGGGGTGGGAGGTGGTCGAGACCGCCTACTACGAAGATTGGAACCCACACCGAAAAGTAACCCTCCGCCGAGAAAAGAAATGATAGGACTATTCATAGCAACCTTTTGTATCGGATTCTGCTTTGGAGCGACTTACACGCTCGCCATCAGCCGATACGTCGAAAGGAAGCATAAAGACAAATAATGAGACAAGACCCCGACATATCAGACTGCTACCAGTTTGACCTGATACGCTTCGTGTTCAACAAGCGCGGTATCACGTTCAGTAAGGCGATAGCTGCCAAACTTGTCGGAGGGGAATACAGACTTGAAAAACTCGTCAGCGAGGGCAAAATCCGCATGGAGAAGCCTACGGCCAAGCAGAACGGCAAATGGTACTGCAACGGCGGTGACGTGATACGATACATAAAACTTTAACGGCAACGCCCTCCGGCAAACGGGCGACACTCCAAGATAGCACATTGACATGATGGAAACAAAGCGGAGAGACGAGTGCACCGCAGCGAAAAAACGCACTCGGGCATTATGCTTTGGGCCTCAGAATCAAAGCAGAGTGAACAACGATTAACCGGCGAGCCGCGAAAGCGGAAGTCTCGACAAAGATAAATCACCCCTATCATTGCCTCGGGGAGGACATACTAAATTCTGCAATGGGATGCCTTGTAGCTCAATCGGTAGAGCGGTTCAGTCACGAATGGAGGTTCGACTCCTCTCAGGGCAACTAATCAATCAAAATGTAACAGTATGAAACAATTACTTAACTGGCGCCAATGTGTGCTCTACGCGCTCTTTGCCGGATGCTTCTTCGCATTCCTGATGATGTGCGACGAGACAGACAATACTCTCGAGGAGTTTGTCGCAATACGGATAAAGGCTGTCGCGCTCATGCTCGTCTGCGGTCTTTCACTATACAGGCTCGCGAGGAAATGGGAGCGTGAAGGTAAAATCGACAAATTCTTAGACGCATGACCATGGAAACAAAGACATGCAAGGTATGCGGACGTGAGCTGCCGCTTACGGACTTCCGTCTCGGCAAGGGTGGCGCGAGACTGCACACCTGTAATGAATGCGTCAACGAGAAACGGGCACAGACGCGCTACGAGAAAGCCCAATGTGTGTGGGGGGGTAAATCCGCTCCCTTTTCAGACCCGAGCTTCGACAATCTCAGTATTGGCGAAGTTGTGCGCTTAATGGGTCGTGCTAAGAAGTGGCTTGAAAGCCGAGGGTGTAAAATAACGCTCTACGGCGACTTTATAGAAACAAAAACAAAGAAACTCAAATTTGAATAATTCACCCCAAAAGCAAAGAAATGAAAAGTATTAAATTCCGCATCACGGGAACGATGCCGCTGATGCTCAACAACCCTCAGACGGTCAACCCCTTCAACGAGTTCACAAAGAAGCTCAAACCACTCACAAGCAAGCGCACCAAGACGGACGATGATGTGCTTGAAATTTACAAGCTGAAATTCCTCGCTTCGCTTTACACCAATTCGCAGGGTAGGTATATCCTCCCTGCCGAGCATATCGCCAACGCACTTATCGCCGCCGCAAAGGAGCGCAAGTTAGGTGCGAAGTTCACTCGCTCAATGCAAGTATTGAGCGACAGTATCATTGACTTCAAGGATGCGGACAAAACGCCCGAACAGCTCTACGAACTCGGCGTGTATGTAGACATCCGCGCCGTGGGTATCAAGAACAGCAAAGTTCCGACAGCCCGTGCAATCATTCCCGAATGGTCGCTTACTTGCGAGTGTTGGTATGACGAAAGTCAATTAGATGCCAAGGACATCAAAGACTGCATGGAAATTGCAGGACTCCGCTACGGTGTCGGCACATTCCGCAAGATATACGGCAAGTTCAAAGCCGAAATTATGTGAATCAGAGAAGCCCAGTGAAGTTTAGTGAAGTGGAGTAAGCAGAATACCTGACGAGTGAAGTGTAGTATTGAGAAGTCTGGTGTTGCAAACCGAGCCGCAACGGTTCTCGCCGAAGTTCGATTCTTCGGGCGGCTCCCAAGAATAACATGAAGTGAAGTATAGAGCAGAGAGGTCTTGAATGGTTTTGCCGAGTTATGACAAGTGAAGAACGCATAAGAGAGGCGGAGTCAAGCATTGAGAAGCACCCCCCCCACGATGGTCGCACGTCAGTTCGACTCTGACGGTGGGAGCAAAGATAAAGTCAAGGTTTGTTAAGTTTAGAGTTGAAAAGTGAAGCAAAGTCAAGCAAACCACCTCCCTCAATGGTTGCAAATCGGTTCGATTCCGATTGAGGGAGCAAATCGCCAATGGCGTGGTAGTGTTTAGTTAAGCAGAGTTAAGTCTTGATTACATCAAAACAGCGCGGTACACTCTATGAAAGGAGAGTATAGTATAGTAAGGAGCTGTTTAGTCCAGCATGGTAAACCTTTCCGCGGCGGTCTATGCTTGGGTTCGACTCCCAAGGCGGAGCAAATAGCTAAGTGAAGTAAAGACTATTCAAGAATACAAGAGTTTACAACGGAGTGGCAAACATTTTTAATTCAAACAAATATGAAAGAAGATGACGTAATGCGCGAGGTGGTTGAGAATATAATCAGCCATTACTCGGACGGTCAGCTAATCACACACGATTGGCTGAAAAAGCGATGCGGCATAGAGCCGTTGAAATACGAGGACTACGGCAATGTGTCAGAGTTCATCGAAGCCTATCAGATGCAGTCGTTTCAGTATATGACGATTGTTGACAACATCCGCACCCTCATGCTGAAAGAATACAACTGTTACTTCAAAAATGACCGTGGCGCAGGATATGTGATTCTTGACCCGAAAGACCAAGTTTCATTCGGCTACGACCGCTTTGTTGACGGTCTGAAAAAGCTGATGAAGGAAACAAACCTCATAATGAACAACGTCCGTGCGGTCAGTGGTGAACAGCAAGCAAAAGACAACGACCTGCGAGCCAAATATGCCGCCATGAAGATGATGCTTGAAAATATTAGAAAATGATTGAGCCAACAATCTACGGCTTGTCGAATGAACAACCAAATTAACAACAAGATATGCCAATAATCAAAAAGAATGACATTACGCCGGAACGTCCCGTTATCATCGTGCTTTACGGCACACCAGGCTCAGGTAAAACCTCTGTAGCAACAACAGCCGAAACCCCCATTGTGATAGACACCGATAGGGGTTACGACCGCGCAGTGCAGAGAGTAGACACGCTTACCGCCTCAAAATGGGAAGATGTGCTTGCCGAAACCGAAACTCTCAAATCGTACAAGACCGTAATTGTCGATACGGCAAAAGCCGCCCTCGACGATTACCTTTCGGCTTACGTCTGCGAAAAGAACTACAAGCTCAAAAACAACGGTCTGAAACGTTTCGGTCAGATGGCAGACGAGTTCAAGCAGTTTGTCAACTCGCTTCGGGCAAACGGTCAGGATATTATCTTTATTTGTCATGATAAGGAAACGCAAGACAGCGACACAATCAAACACGCTCCCGACTGCACGGGGCAGAGCAAAGACCTGCTTATCCGCATTGCCGACCAGGTAGGTTATGTGTTCATTCAGAACAAGCAGCGAGTAATCAACTTTGAGCCACTTGACAATTTTGTCGGCAAGAATGTTGCTCAACTCGGCATGACACCGATACCCGATGCACCGAGCAAAGAGTTCGACACCTGCATGGCCGGCATTATCAAGACGGTAAAGCAGTCGATTCAATCAAAATCAGAAGCACAGCGCAAGGCGCAGGAAATGCTTGCACAGCTTCGCGAAAGCCTTGCGGAAGCAGATACGGAGAAAGGCGTAGAAGTCATAATGAAGCAAGCCCGCGACCTCCCCCCGATTCTGAAAGCACCATTCTTTGCCGAAGCGAAAGAGGTACTTGCTGCCAAAGGCTTTGTATTTGACGCAGAGAAAAAGAGGTTCGTAAAAGAGCAATCCAATGAGCCAACAGAAACCGCTGGTCAGAACAACGGCGATTGAGGCGTTCCGCCGCTACCTCGCCAACGGAGACAACGACTACTACGAAATAACCGAGCAGTCAGTCATTGACTCCGTGACCGGCAAGTTCAAGGGAAACGAGCAGACGAGGATAGGCACCGCTTTTCATGGCATAGTTCAACACGGAGAACAGTTCGGTTTGCCAATAGAGAACGGCTACGAGTTCTCTATTGATGGTCACTCAGTCGGGTTGAGTCATGAGCAACGCAAGATTGCCCTCGACTACCGTGACGAACACCCCCATGCCTACCACGAATTTCGCGGCTATAAGGACTATGGCAGAGCAATCGTAACGGGTTGTGCCGACATGATAGACGGCGTGGAGATACGCGACATAAAGACCAAGTATTCCGCGCCCTCCGACAGCGAGTACATCAATTCCTGCCAATGGCGGTATTACCTCGACATTTTCGGCGCGGACGTGTTTCACTTTGATTTGTTCGTGTTTCACGGCTACGACAAGGAGAAACACGGCTACGATGTTCGCCCTCTTGAATTGACGCGCCACACACCACCTATCACTTGCTATCGCTACCCCGAAATGGAGAACGACAACCTCATATTGCTCAATCAGTTCATGGATTGGGCTGAGGCGAGAGGGTTAACTGAATATTTGACAAGTAAAAGAATAAACTAATGCCAAACGAAACCAAAAACAATTTCAACAAGAAAGTGCAGATGCACTTGGCTTGCTCGGAAGATGACTTCCGTCCTGAAACGCAGTGCATCTTCTTCAATAAAGGATACGCCTACGCGACAGACGCCCATATCCTCGTAAGAAACCGCATAGCGGAAATATCGGGACTGAATGAGAGCGAGATAGAGGCACTTAACGGCAAATTCCTGCACGCCGACTTCTACAAGGACATGCTGAAATACGACAGCATCATGATTGCGGAGGACGGCATAGAGTGTGCCAAAGGCAACGACAAGGCTTTCTTCTACTTCTCTAAGTTTGAGAAATATCCCGATGCCGAAAAAGTTCTGCAAGACGCTCTGAACAGACAGACCGTGCCGCTTCCGCAGTTCTGTTTTGACATGAAGCTCTTACAGCGTCTTAACAAGGCTCTCTATCGGAGCGACAGTTGCACGGCTACGTTCAAAGGCGTCGGCAACCCCGTTATCTTCGACAGTATGGATTCAGAGGTGAGCAGCGTGGGTCTGTTTATGACATTACACAATCCTGAATAAGAGCAATAGCTATGAGCGAAGAAACAGCAGAACACAAAATCGCAGTAATGTGCGAACCGCCAGGCAACGGCGGTATGTCGCTTGACCAATACCAACGCCTCGCCCTCGAGACAGCCTTGTTCCCCACCGACAAGAATCTCTCCTACCTCACACTCGCCTTGTGCGGAGAGGTGGGAGAGGTGGCCGAAAAGGTGAAGAAAGTGATGCGTGACAAGGGCGGACAGTTCTATGCCCCTGACATGGCGGCGATAGCCCTGGAACTCGGCGACGCGATGTGGTATATCGCCAACATAGCCAAGTTTCTCGGCTACGGTCTGTCGGACATCGCCAAGCTCAACATCGAGAAGATACAGGGACGCATCGAGCGCGGCACTCTGCACGGCTCAGGTGACGAGCGTTAACGACATCGGGTTGAGACTCCCGGCGCAAGAGAGCGCGAAACACCCCTGCGCAAATCTTTCCACCATCATACTTTAGACATCACCCAAACCCACGCGCAGTGGATAGGGGGGCGTGGCGGAACCGGCAGACGCGCCGCACTCAAAATGCGGTGGCCGCAATGGCCGTGAGGGTCCGAATCCCTCCGCCCCCACACAGGGATGTTTTCTGTAGAAATAGTTAATGTTTCATTTAATTTTTCAAGACGGATTATTGACAAGAAGACAAGGTACGCCGCCTCCGTCCGCGAGGATACGGGCGGCTTTAAAAAAAACACACGCAACATCACATACGACATGACTGAAAAAGACAGGAGCCTCATAGCAAGGGCGCGGAGGCTGCCTCCCTCATACTGGGGAGACATTGACAGCCTGATAGAACAGGCCGACACAGACGAAGCAAAAGAGGCTTTGATGACGATACAGAAAGCCCTGCACCATGCCGAAGAATGCACCTGCGGACTACAATGACAGCTATGGAAATATCCAAGACGGACCTGCAAAAGGTCATATCCTATCTCCGTGACGCCTCGGAAATCTACAGGGCGCAACCCAAGGCCAAGCACAGGTGGCGCGGACAGCTCATCAGAAACCTCGTCCGCAAACTCGAGAAGAAACTCACACAGTAAACCACATAAAACACGATGATGATGACACCGATTGAATTATCACTGATTGTGATGACAGCCGCAGCCATAGGCGGCATATACACTTCCTGCCGCAACTTCTCAAAACTACAGCAGCTCTCGGACGCTATGGCGGAGGGCAAACGCAAACTTGACGAAATCAGGAGCGATGCCGAGCAATGGAAAGACACCACGGTGGCTATCATGGACGCTCTAGCGACCGAAGCCTACGTCATGGAAGACTGCGGCAACCACTGCTTCATGGTGACTTTTGACACCGGAGACGGAAGCGTGTCGCCGTTCTGCTACAGCTACAACCCCTGCGACCCCGACGACCGCGAATACAAGCGCATCCACGCCGAGGAGGTCGCCGACAAACTCAACGAGAAGCCATGAGGCGGATCAACTACATATCCCTTTGCAGTGGCTACGGAGCTGAGTGCCTTGCTATGAAGCGACTTAAACGCGACTTCCCCAGACAATTTGACTTTGAACTGCTCGCTTGGGCCGAGATTGAGCCTTACGCCTGCGCCGCGCACGATGCCCTGCACAACGATGCCGACAAGAATCTGCATGACATTACAAAGATTGACTGGAAACAATGGTACGATTCCGTTGGCAGACCGCACGTTGACCTGCTTTTCGCCAGTACGCCGTGCCAAAGCGTTTCGACCGCCGGGAAACAGGAGGGCATGAAGAAAGGCACGGATGCTGCCTCAGCCCTCATATGGGCGACCGAGCAGTGCATAGCCACGTTGCTTCCCGACTTCATCATCTACGAGAACGTCAAGGGACTCATCAGCAAGCGCAACATGCCCGACTTCATGGAGTTCTGCGCCACGATCGAGAAGTACGGCTACCGCCACATGTACAAGGTGCTAAACGCAAAGGACTTCGGCGTGCCGCAGAACAGAGAGCGCGTGTTCCCGATATTCTACCGCGACCCAGAGTGGCAGTACGACTACCCCGAGCCGTTCCCCCTGACTAAGCGTCTGCGCGACGTGCTGGAGGAAAACGTGCCGGAGGAATACTATTTACGCCCCGAACAAGTGGAGCGCATTCTCGCACATTGTGACCGAAAGCAAGCCGAGGGTTGCGGATTCAAAACACAGTTCACCCCCCCCGATAAAATCTGTGGAACAATCACCGGAAACTACGGACAACGTGAGACGGACACATATCTCAAAGTAAATGAAACAGACAATCCCGATTAACGCACTTGGGGGGGTATCACGGACTATATATTCGCACTATGCGCAAGCCGGTTGGCATGACTTCGACCCGACAAGTCCTATACCCCACACAGCAATACTTGAAATGGAAATGGAAGAAGCAAGACCAATACAAGTGGCTCAGATATACGACCAGGAGCAAAATCCTATAAATGGTAGGGTGTATTCTGAGAACGGCATTGCGCCAACCTTGCGAACCCCTACGGGCGGTTTGTCAGAACCGAAAATAATGCAGATAGGCAGCTACTCACCCTCATCGGCTTGCAATGCCAAGGTGCTTGACACGGACGGCATCTGCCCCACGTTGTTAGACCACAAAGGAGCTGAACCGGCAATCGTCGAACCGCTCTCTTGCGCGATGCGTGGGCGCAACCCCAATAATCCGTCAGACCGCACAGCGGGAATAAATACCGAGCAACGCCTTGAAATCGGCTCCGACGTGGCAAACTGCGTCACTACCGTACAAAAGGATTCGATGGTAATTGAACCGAGTATTCTCACGCCGATACGCACCGAGAAAGCTAAAGAATTGCGGCGACAAGGCGTAGAAACTTTCGCAAATCGAGAACTTGTGCCAAGGACTGACGGATGTTCGGGAACTATCACGACCGTGCAGAAAGACAATCTTTTGCAAGAGCCGATAAAGATACGCCAAGCCACGGCGCAAGGCTATATCGAATGTCCTGTGGGCGGCGGATTTGACGCAGCCTATCCCAACTCCAAGCTGCGGCGAGGAAGGGTGCAGCAGAACGGCGATGTGGTTGGCGCGATTACCGCGAGTGGCGACGAGCACTGCGTCTATGAGGGCGTATCAATCCTCGGCTACACACGCGATGACAAAGACGCCATACAGAACTACCACGAACGCGAGGTGGCGGGGACAATCCACACTTCATCAGGCAGTGGAGGCAATACAGACCAGTTTGTCAAAGAAGCAATTAGTCGTAAGGATGATGTGGTGTTCAAGGAAATGCCCGATGGCAATATCCATGCATTTCGGGCAAGCGACCCGAAGAAGTCCACCGCTCCCGAATGGCAGATAACTAACGCCGACAATGTACATCCTACAATCACCACTTCGCATGAGCCAAAGGTACTGCCGAAATACCGCATCCGCAAGCTCACCCCTACCGAGTGCTTCCGCCTCATGGGCATGGACGATGCCGACATCGAAAAGATAGACGCATACCGCATAAAGACCGTGCTGAAAAGCGGCAAGGTCAAGGAGAAGCCCATACCGAAATCGGCAAAGTACAAGTTGGCAGGGAATTCAATTTGCACAGATGTTTTGTATCACATTTTTAGATGTATGTTCATACCTAATCAGCTTGAAAATGAAACAAGAAAAGCAATCCAACTTTCGCTCTTTGACTGAGACGTGGAAAACGGTGGAGGGTTGGCCTGATTATGAAGTCAGTAGTTTCGGAAGAGTCCGCTCCAAAGAACGGATGAATCGAGGCAGACGTTTTGGGGGGCATTTTAACACCGCAGTTGCTCTACAAAGACAAAGAATATCTTAGTGTTATGTTTTGCAAGAACGGCAAACACAAAAGATTCAGCATCCATCGTCTGGTTGCCGAAGCTTTTATTCCTAACCCGGAGAACAAACCGCAGGTCAATCACATTGACGAGAATCCCAACAATAATTGCGTTTGGAATCTTGAATGGGTTACAGCGAAGGAAAACTGCAATCACGGTACAAGGATAGCACGCATCAAATCGAATATGCCGCATAATAAGGCAATTTATCAACTCTCTATGAGCGGAGAGATTGTTGCCGAATATCCGACGATTCAAAGCGCAGCAAAAACAACGGATATTTGTGCTGGCCACATTTGTGATTGTTGCAAGGGCAATCGTTCATTCGCAAATGGTTACAAATGGCGATATGTTGATGAGATTCTTAATCAACATACGCAAACAAGACTGAACGAGCGTGAAAAAGGATATTGGGAGGGGCGCAAGAGAACGGCTCTCAAAAATTCCAAAAGAGTATTTCAATGCGATATGCAAGGGAATGTCTTAGGTGAATATATCTCAACCGCAGAAGCATCCCGACAAACAGGAATATGCACCCCCGGCATAATAAACGTCTGTAATGGCAAAGCAAGACAAGCGGGCGGCTACATTTGGCGATATGCGGACTAAGATGTTCATCGCCGAGCCGCCCGAACCGAAATCAAGACAGCTTACATTATTCGACTGCCACATAACAATACTGTCGACATGATACAATGGAATGAACAAAACAGAAACAGGATGAAGGCTCTGTATGCCAAATCCACGACCAAGGAAATCGCCGCAGAACTCGGCACGACCGAGAGGGCGATATACAAAGAGGCGAACAAGCTCGGATTGCACAAGAAGCAGCCTAACGCCATCGTCCTGACCGAGCAGCAGAAATCATGGCTGGTACGCAATTTCCCGCACGTCTCCAATGATGTGTGCGCCTCGATACTCGGCATGAGCCTCCGCACGGTCGTGCGCAAGGCGCGGAGGCTGGGACTTGAAAAGACGGCACAGTTTCGTCACGAATGCTCGCTCTACGGCAGCAAAAGAGCCGTGGAAACACTCAGGCGTAGCGGCAAGCTGCCTCAGAAAGGCTACTACTCGCCCAACCTACAGAAAGGCGAGCCGTACCAGTTCAAACGCAAAACAGCAGCTGGAGAATGACCTACCTACAGCTCATCAACCGCTTCTGGGACGCAGACCGCGCGTCCCCTTTCTCGCCCTGCGAGACGAGGCTCTACATGCTTCTTCTCGATGCCGCCAACCGCAAAGGCTGGAACGCGGAGCTTCCGTACACCAAAGAGGAGCTTGCGGAACGTCTCGACGTAGCCGCCACTACGTTTCTAAGGGCGAGGAGACGGCTCTCCGAAGCAGGGCTTATTACTTATGCCGAGAACTGCGGAGGACGCAAAAAAAGGACAGTCTACACCATAGCCGACGCACCGAAAAAGGGTAGCATGGTGAAACCCTTTACAGCCGAAAAGGGTATCGAAAAGGGTATCAAAAATGATACAGTTTATGCTACCCTTTCCGAGCAAAAGGGTAGCGAAAAGGGTAGCATGGTGAAACCCTTTACACCTATAGATATAGATTTGTCATCATATAGACATAAAGACTATATAGTAGAAGAAAAAGAAAACTACTCAAAAGAAAAAATTCCGCACGGCATTTCCGCTTTCGCTCCCGAGGAAGAAATCTCGGATGTGGTCGCGCAGCTCAAAGACGAGGGCGCGTGGGGCGAATCGGTGTGCATGAAGTTCCGACTTTCCCCCGACAGTCTTACCGACCTCCTTGACGAGTACCGTCTCCACTGCATGACGATAGGGGAGGAGCGCAAGACCGTCAAAGACGCCAAGCGGCATTTCACAAACTGGCTGCGTGCGAAAGCGCGGTCAGAAAAAACAGACCGACATGAAACAGACCGAAAAGATAACCGCAGTGCTGGACGCGATGAACGTGACGCAGCCTTCCGCAGCTATGTCATCAACAAGCTCTCAAACGGCGATGGTGGCTGAACGCTACGGCGACGCGATGCACTTCCTGTCGGTTTTCAATCCCGACATGCAGCTGCGCTACAGCACGGACAAGGACAGGTGCTTCCGTGGCAAAGCCCCCGAGCTTGGGCTTGTAAGCCGCACCTATGGAGCAGGCGTGGCCGAGTCGTGGCTCATGGGACAGCTCCACGAGCTTGGAGAATACACAGGAGTGCGCGACAAGCAGACCGACAGGCAGAAGGAGGACACGGCCAAGGTGATAATCGCCGAGTTCGGGCATCTCAAAGTTACCGAGATGATGTATTTCTTCGTTCTTCTCAAATCCGGGCGTTTCGGCAGGTTCTACGGCGCGGTGGATGCCATGGCCATCACTTCTGCGCTAAGGGAGTTCCTGAAAATACGTGATGCGGAACTTGACCGCATCATCCAAGCCGAGCAGCAGACGGAACATGAGCGCGAAACAGCTCTGCGGAAGCGCGAAGTTATGACCTACGAGGAGTATGAAGAACTTCGGTGGCTGTTCAACATGGGCTATGAGCCGCGCCACCTGCACCGCTATTGACACACTCAACAAACACAATCCTACAGATATGACACAGACAGAAAAGACCGTATTAGACCCCGAGACGCTGCGCTGGTGGACCACCCCGAAGCGCGGTCCCCTCGGATGGGGATTCTCCCCCAGAGACGAATGGCTCGCAGCAAAAGCCATGAAAGCAGCCTCAGAGTTCATGCGAGGCTACGGCAAAGGGCGCGCTCATCGCATGATAGACAAATCACGTTACGAACAAGGCACAAACAACCAGCAGCCATGACCGAAAGAGAGAAGATACAGCACCGCCTGTCCGTTCACCGCCTGGAACTCCGCGACCACATGCGCGGACGTGTGGCCGTCACCCCGAGAGCAAAGACACTGCTTGCAAAGATAGCCGAGGACGAAACAGCCCTGCGCGAGCTTGACCGCGAGGAAGCCGACCGTCTCGCACTCGCAGACGCGCCTGTCGACGATGTGCTGCAAGTGGTAATGATTCCGCTGCTGGCCGACGTGATGAACGATGTCGTTGCAGGAGTCAACGGCATGCTCCGTAGGCGCGGATGCACCGAGACGGTCTTTGCGGACTACACCGCCGCATTGCAGAAAACGGCCTTGAAGATGGTTGACACCCTCGCCGCCTCGGAGGCCGGGATGCCGAAGCTCCTCGATGTCGACGATACTCTCATAGATGCCGTCAAGAAGAAACTAATGTCATTTATAAAACAACGTCTGAATATCACTAAATCGTAAGAAAATGGATAAAAACGACCAAGAGAGCAATGTCTTGACATGCGATAAAGCAGAAGTGCTTAAATTCTATGAGCATCTGCTGGGCGTGGTAGAAAAGCTGCGTATGAGTGAGCATTTCTCAGAGCTGTGCGAGCTTGAAAGTGAATATATCTCGCTATTTGGCGGAGAGGAAGCTTTCGGCTTGATGTTTTACTCCGAGTTTCACCCCGAAGAAACGAATGAACAATGACACCCGGACAAATCACAGACATAGCCCGCGAGTATGCGGAGTTTACCGACCTTTCCCCGGCGGACCAAAAGATTATCAGTGTGGTAAGTGAGAACTTCCTCCAATATATCATGTATCGCTACTGCCTCGTTGAGAAAGCCAAACTGATTGAGGAATACAAGTCTGCAAAACAGGACAACAAAATGGCACATAGAGAAAAGTTGTACTCCATGCTCGCAGTAGCAGAGGCGAGAAAGGCGTTGCTCGAATCTCTCTTTCCCGAAATAGCAAAGGAGGTGGAAGAATGATAACGGAAACAATCTACGACCTTTCAGAGCTTCACCACGGCGTATGCGAGTGGTGCGGTGAAGAATCCGATGAGATAGTCAGCACCGAAGACGGAGAAAAGTGCATAGACTGCATCGAAGAAGAAAAGTTTTACCAAGAAACAATGAGAGGTCTATGAAGAAGATTCTTTTCAACGATAAATTCCAACTCACCCAAGCCGTGCTTGACGGTCGAAAGACACAGACAAGGAGGATAATCAATCCGCAGCCCGAAGTTTCAGAAAGAATGGGTATGGTTTGGAAAGGTTATGCTTATGGCATCACAAGCCCATACGGCTCGCCATGTTTCCTAAAAGACGTATATCACAACTTTCTTTCTGGGACAAATTACCCTCAATGTCGAAGATACAAGGTCGGCGAAGTGGTAGCCGTGGCGCAAAGCTACAATGATTGCGGATATGACGGCAATACTTATCTTGGTGTTGAGGGTGGATGGGTCCCGTTTAGCGAAACAGCCGGATGGACTAATAAAATGTTCACATTGGCAGACCAAATGCAGCATTTCATCCGCATAACCGATGTGAGGGTGGAACGACTCAACGACATATCGGAATCCGACTGCCTCGCTGAAGGTGTATTACATTCAGACAAATACGCAATGCCCTATGGCATCCCCGACAGAAAAGCACCTAACGGAGTTGACTTCTATTATTCCACTCCCCGTGAAGCCTACGCCGCTCTGATAGACAAGATTTCGGGCAAAGGAACCTTCGAGAGCAATCCCTATGTATTCGTTTACGAATTTGAATTAGTGAAGTGATATGGTTAAAGCAAAAAGAAAGGCTGATGGCGAAATAATAGATGTGTCATCGGTCGAATATACCAACATAAGAACCAACGTAAAAAGCCGATACTGCTCAAAGGACGGCAAGATGTACCCACTTTCCGACCTCGACTTCCTCCCCGAAAAAGAGACGGCGGTGATGGAGGGGTGGGTAGCTCGTGACAATTTCGGTGTATTCCTATTTGAGGGTGAACCGACGAGGGATGAATGGCTGGAAGAATGGAAAGCACCGGCTCGCTTTTTGAAATTGCCAACAGACTCTTTCCCCTCCGTGACGTGGCAGAGCGAGCCTAAGAAAGTAAGAATCGAGCTGACGCTTATTGACGAATGAATCATCCCCGGCTGTTCCAATCAAACGGAGCGGTCGGGGATTTTGCGTTTAATGCCCTCTGCAATGCTCACACAGATAGTGGCTCACGACCGGGTGCATCTTGCGCCCTATCTCTCCGGCAAGATAGCATACCTCCTCGCCTTTTAAATCCAACCCTAAGACATCCGCTATCTGAGTCGCGAGATGATGCTTCTCGTGGTCGATGGAGTCAGCAAACTCCTCCACGTTGGTTGTAACCGTCACGACCAGCACACTCTCGCCGTCCCCGGTGTAGCAGATACCGCAGTTAGGATTGCCGGAGGAAAGATTGTCATAGGCACGTTCAAGGCTCTCGTCATCCGCTCCGGCTCGCTCCATTGTCTGCAATATCTCCTCAACCTCATAGTGGGTCACGGCGTAATAGCAGGTGATTTTCCATCCGTCGGCACGTTCAAGATATATGGTTTGGCGTATCATAGCTTTATTCTTTGAATTTCCATATATACTTTCCTCTAAATTTTTGCAAGCGAATTGAACGAGAGCGATTGGATGGAGCAGAGCCGTAGACTTCGCACACCGCTTTTAATGACGGCCATTCTTTTATGAAATTTCCCTCTTTGTCATATTGAAGAACTGCCTTAGCATTCGTATGTGTGGGCTTATTGTATTGGGCATTATCTAATTTCAAAAAACTCCAAATATACCCTCCAGCCGAATATGTGTGACCCAAACATACTCGCCCTATGGCAGTATTCTTTATACCAGTATGACGAGCTGCTTCTGCGGCACTTTCGTATTCAGCAATAAACTCTCCGTTCATAGCATATTGGTAAACTTTTTTGGGAGCATTTGGAGTGTTTTTGATTATTTTAGTCGCATTGCTTCTATTGGCGACCTCCGAAATATATGTATTATCTCTGCAATGTTGCATTGTTAATACATTGTTGGCGTTCTCCTTAGGCGTAACCCATCGTAGATTTGACAATGAATAGTTGGTTACATCGGTGTCAATATGGTCTATAAACGGTTTATTGTCGGGGTTGGGAATAAAGGCCAATGCAATTATACGATGTAGCGGAGTGACTCGACTCTTCCTGTTCTTACACAAAGTGACACAAGGATAACCACCGGACCCGCTGTGGACTTCTTTTATGCGCCCTCTTACGTGGCGCATAGACTTACCTTGCGGAACATAACGCTCAACTGATTTAACTCGACCGAGATTGCTCACTTCATACAGCCCCTCATAACCTACTACTGGTTTCCAAATTTCTTGCTCCATAATCTGTTTATTATTATATACAAAGATATAATCTTTGCGCCAAATAACCAAATTATTTGCAAGTTTTTTTAGAGCCAATCATCCCAATCTGCGCCTATGCCTTTTGCATCAAGGTCAACAAGAAAGTGGCGGAAAGCATTGCCCCCTTTGAGGTCAGGGTCCCCTATCATATCGGCGACATACTGACACAATCCCTTTTCGTCAATGATGCTTGACTTGTAGAGGTCTGCCTTGGCTTGGTGGAAGTAATAGCAGAAGTCGTAGCCTACATTATCCTCAATCTTAATGCCATACTTCTGCAAAAGTTCCTCAATCTGCTCCTTCGGAACATATTCTATACGCTCCAGCTTGCCCGTAGCAGGATTTAGACGGCGCATCCCTTTGACTGCGGATTCAAGAGATTTTTTCGCAAAGTGATAGCCATACGAGCGCAAGTACGCCCTCATTGACTCAGGAAGTTTCAATTCGTAGTTATCCAATGGTGTTGCCATATCTTCTAAAGTTGATAGCTAATAAGTTAATGGAGCGAATATCGCAATCTGCGATAAGTTGCGACAAACTGCGACATTCGCCCCACGGTTATTTATCGGCGATAGCGTGAGTATCGACCGGTTCCTCTGACACCACGGCGTTCGCCGAAGTCGTCGTCATCGTCCCAGCCGTCATCCTCGCGGTTGCCGTAACGGTTGCCGTAGTTACCGCCACCATTGCCGCCGGAATAGCCGCCGCCACGGTTTCCATAGCGGTTTCCGTAGCCTCCGCGCTCGCCCATCTGCGACTCCTCGGCAAGGTCTTCGATGCACTCATAAAGTTCCTTGCCGTATTTGAGGAGCTTCTTCGCCTTGTCTCTCAGCTCGTCTTTTTCCTCGGAGCTGATTTCAATTATATAGCCCATATTTATTTTGTTTTAGAAGATTTGTTTCCGTCAGCATCGAGTTTTGCCAACACCTGTGCCATCATGTTCTTAAGCTCGGCATTGTCCGAAGCCATTGTAGCCATCTGATTCTTCATCGTGGCGATTTCCTGCTCGCGACGCTGGTTCTCGGCGTACTCAGGATTGAGCTGCATAAGTATCTCGTCATATTTGACAATCTTCTGCCGCTCCTCGTCCACGCGGTTGATGATGCCCACAGCTTCGTTTTTCAGAGTGGCGATTTCGGCGTTCATCGCATCGCGGCTCACGGTCACGAACACGTTGCCGTTGCTTACGTAGTTCGCGCTCTCCTTGTTTGCCGGAAGCTGCTGGAACTGACGCTGTGCGCCGCCGACATTGGCGAACACGTCAACTACCTGCTCCTGCATCTGCCCGAACTGCGGTGCTGTCGGGAACTTGTAGACAGGCTGCGTTACCTGCGTGATGCTGCCGATTTCAATACGCGGCACACTCTCTTTATAGAGGATATAGATTGGTTGGTTTACTCTTGCTGACTGAAACATATCTTGGTTTGTGAATTGATAGAAGTGTGAGGGGAGTTTCACCCCTCACGGATTGTTTACTCTGTCGGCGTTGTCGCTGCCGCCCCTGCCGTGTTGGTGAACTCCACGAAGCGTGCCACTCCGCGCCTCTTGTCTAGGTACAGAAGCCTCTCTGTTGTTCCCTGCACGTTCGCCCCGGTCACGTTATTGCCCTGCGAGTCCACTACGGGCACCCTTGTAGAGGTCGAGCCTGTAGTAGCTCCCGTCGTCGAGGTCGTGGTGCTTCCACCCGGTATCGCGATATGGATAGGGAAGCCCTCGCCGCCTGTAGGCACGTCCGCATGGATAGTCAGCAGGATAAGACTCTCGCACGGCAATTCGCGGTACTCGCACGGATTGAAGCCGTAGACCACCTGCGAAGCGGTGGTGTCGAGCACAACGGAGTTGGTGCTGATTTTATATATGCCTCCTACGTCTATGCGTTTGAGGCGGCTGTGTGGCTGCTGCGGAATCACCCCCATAGGAGGCATCCACCAATACGGATTCATTGCGTTAGGATACATAGCTAATCTTGTTTAGGGTTAAGAATCAGCATCCGCATCCGTTAGCATAGGGGGCGACACCGAAGCTGACGGGTTGTGAGTACGACACAGGCACAAGGTTGCTCATCGCAGGGATGTAGGGGATGTTCACAGTCGGGGGTTGTTTGCAGGCTATGTCGGAAAGCTGCTTGTAAATAGGAGCGAGTTCAGCCTGACGTTCCGAGCGGGCGGTGAGAGTGGCGATGATGCGGTCTTTCTCCGCAAGTTCACGGTCTTTGCGGCTGTCTTCGATGGCGTCGAGCTTCAGAAGCTCCTCCACGCCG